>NZ_AODF01000011.1 GCF_000525875.1 Listeria floridensis FSL S10-1187
GTTCGTCCTGAGCCAGGATCAAACTCTCGTTAAAATGAATTTGAATACTTATTCAACACCGTGAATAAGTTTCCTTAGCGTCATACTTGACTTCGCTAGCAATTTCTTACTAGATTTGTTTTGGAAATCACTTTTGATTTCCTGCCCTACGAATTGATTGGTGAAACATACTGTCTCATCGCTTTTTCGTCTTCTTTTTGTTCAGTTTTCAAAGGTCAGTCTCTTGCTTGTGCGATGCTCATTTAGCGCATCAGCAACGTTTATAAATATACCAACTTTCGAGCCGTTCGTCAATAGTTTTTATGATTTTTTTTGAATAAAAGTTATTTTTTTACACATATTGGCGCTCGAATCCCCTTTTCATGCAAAGAACGACGAAATATCCAGCTCCTCTATGTCAAATAAATTTGAACGCCTTTCTCCTCAAACTGCTCTTTTAATAGAGAATCTAACTCCTCTCCTGTTACAATACATGAAATTTTATCTACGTCGGCATATTTATATAAGGATAGTCTGCCAAATTTCGTATGATCAGTTACTAAGATAACTTCATCAGCGGAATGCAAAATTTCCTTTTTCACTGGAACAAGATATTCATCATAGTGCATCAGTCCCTTATCAATATCTAATGCCGGTGTCGTTACAAACGCTTTATGGACATGAATGTTTTGGATAGTTTCATCAGCAATCATTCCATTTAAGATATAAGTATCAGGATAGATTACTCCGCCAGTCACGATGATTTTTGATTTTGAGAAGCGCAGAATGGAAGCTGCGCGGAGGTCATTTGTGATGATTGTCAAGCCGGGGCGGTCTTTTAAAACTTCGGCGATGTAGCCGGTCGTTGTTCCGGCATCAAGTAGAATTGTGTCACCATCTTCAACCATCTCGGCAGCATAAGTGGCAATTCGCTTCTTTTCTTCGTAGCGAACTTCACTGCGTTTATTCCAGTCTGGTTCGGATACAACTTTTTCCTCGATCATAACACCGCCGTGGGTTCGCTTTAGTTTTTTATCTTGTTCAAGCGCGGTAAGGTCACGTCTGATGGTCGCTTCATGAACACTAAAATGCTGGGCTAGCTCGGATACGGTTGCTATTTTGCGTGATCTAACATATTGAACAATCGCTCTTTTTCGTTCTATTGAAAGCATGATGCTCCTCCTTGATATAGAAAAAAAGCCCTCGGAACACGAGGGCTTTTTTGAATGAATCTTAGTCGTTTAAGCGTTTTTCGAGTTCAGCTTTTTTATCTTCATAGCCAGGTTTGCCTAAGAGCGCAAACATATTTGCTTTATAGGCTTCAACTCCTGGTTGGTCAAATGGGTTGACGCCATTTAGATAGCCACTGATTCCGACAGCTTTCTCAAAGAAATATACGAGATATCCGAATGTGTATGGATCAAGCGATGGAACTTCAACAACAAAATTCGGAACTTCTCCATCAGTATGTGCTAGAAGGGTTCCCTCAAATGCTTTCGTATTTACAAAGTCCACTGTTTCGCCAGCCAAATAGTTTAAGCCGTCAAGATCAACTTCTTCTTTGCCAATAGTCAAATTGTGACGCGGTGTCTTCACTTTTACGACTGTTTCAAACAAGTTCCGGCGTCCATCTTGAATATACTGACCAAGAGAGTGCAGATCAGTTGAAAAACTAGCGCTCGAAGGGTAAATGCCTTTCTTGTCTTTTCCTTCACTTTCCCCAAATAGTTGTTTCCACCACTCATTAAAGTACTGAAGCCCAGGTTCATAGCTGATTAAAAGCTCAGTCACTTTGCCTTTCCGGTAAAGAACGTTACGTGCTGCCGCGTATTGGTACGCAATATTTTCTTTTAATGAAGGGTTAGAGAAGTCTTTGCTTGCTGCTTCTGCGCCTTCCATTAGCAATTTGATGTCCACACCGCTTACGGCGATTGGAAGAAGCCCTACAGCTGTAAGGACAGAAAAACGTCCGCCGACATCATCCGGCACAACAAATGTTTCATAGCCTTCGTTATCCGATAGGGTTTTAAGTGCACCTTTTGCTTTGTCAGTTGTTGCATAAATGCGAGATTTAGCACCTTCTTTGCCGTATTTTTTCTCAAGCAAATCTTTAAAAATACGGAAAGCAATCGCTGGTTCTGTTGTAGTTCCAGATTTTGAAATTACATTGACAGAGAAATCACGATCACCGACAACCTCCATTAAGTCATGCAAGTAACTTGAACTAATACTGTTTCCTGCGAAAAAGACTTGCGGAGTTTTGCGATCTTTTTGATCCATAACATTATAGAAAGAATGGTTCAATGTTTCAATTGCAGCTCGTGCGCCAAGATAAGATCCACCAATCCCGATAACAATCAATACTTCGGAATCGCTTTGGATTTTCTTGCTCGCTTTTAAGATGCGATCAAATTCTTCTTTATCGTAATCACTCGGCAGATTGACCCATCCTAGATAGTCGCTTCCTGCACCAGTTCCGTTATGTAGCATCTCATGAGCGACTTTTACTGCCGGTTCTAAGTAGTCCAGTTCGTGTTGATCGAAAAAACGCAACGCTTTGGAATAATCAAAGTTAATGTGTGTCATTTAATTCCCTCCAAAAATTTAAAAAGATTCTGCCTTAACTTTATATCTTATACCCGACTTTTGCAAGAATAGTCGCTATACAGAAAGTTAATATTTGCCATTTGATTCTCTCGAAAATTTCAAAAAATATCGGTTCCATTTCGTTTCGCATCTGAATTTTATTTGGGCAGTTGCTATTTTGCCGGAAACTCATTGCAATGTTCATACTCTGCTCCAGCAGCATTGAGCAAAAAATGAAGCGAAGCCGTTTCCTCAGGCAACAAATCATCCGCAAGCGGAACGCCAAGCCACTTCACTCGAAAAACGCTTTCATCATTTTGAGGAAGAGTGAACCCGCCCACCGGTTTGGCTCTGAAGACAAAGATGCAAACATGTTCCCAAGCAGTTCTTCTTTCTTTACAATAAAGTAAACTCGAAACAGCAACTTCAATGCTCGTCTGCTGTTTAACTTTACGAATCAGCGCCTCTTCCATGGTTTCATCCTGATCAACTCTTCCGCCTGGAAATCCCCAAGTCAAATCCCTTTTTCTTACTGCTAAAATTTCATCCTTTTTTTCGTTATAGATAAAACCCTCGACTTTGATTGTTCTTTTCATGGCGCCCTCCCCTTTTTTGCAAAAGTTATCAGTTTATTGCTTTGAATCGATTTACTAGAAAAAATAATCAAAAAATTTCAATCGCAAATTTAACTTTGTTTCGCGAATTCACTTAATTATAACTAAAAAATGAATTATCAGAAACTTTAAATGTAAAATGGGATGGAAGCTTCCGACTGTTTCAGAAGTTCCATGTCCGTTTCTAGCTTTATTTATCTGCTTTCTTCACCCATTCTTCAAGCTTATCACGCAGCGTATTAAATCCTTCGTCTACTCCCTGTGATTCTTTTTTCGATGTCGTCTTTCGTGTCTGCGGTTTAACATCCTCAAGCGCTCGCATCGACAAACTGATTTTCTGTCCTTCTTCGTCGATTTCGAGAACTTTTACTTTGACTTCCTGACCCACTTCAAGAAAATCGTGGATGTCCTTGACAAAACCATGTGTGATCTCAGAAATATGAACAAGACCTTGCGTCTTATCATCTAGAGCGACAAATGCACCGTAGCCTTGAATACCCGCTACCTTTCCCGTGACAACATCGCCAACTTGAAATGCACTCATTGAAACAACACCTACTTTCCAATTTCAATCGATAATGAAATATTATATCACTCGTTACTCATTCTCGCCATTTTTATTATCCTATCCTGTTGTAATAGCCAAACTTCGGCATTTTAAAACATGCATATGATACAATATAATAGAAAAATTTCCAAGTTCAAAAGGAGGAACAATTATGAGTCAATTTGATGAAGTCATTCCGCGCCTAGGAACCAATTCAGAAAAATGGGATGGTGCAAAAGATTTATTTGGGCGAGACGGAATTATCCCGATGTGGGTTGCAGATATGGATTTTAGAGCCCCAAAACCTGTTTTAGATGCTTTCAAAAAACGGGTTGATCACGGCGTTTTTGGTTACACCCACTCAACAAGCGAACTGGTTGAAGCTATTGTCAATTGGAATAAAATTCGCCACGATTTTGACATTAATCCGGATGCGATTATTTTTAACGAAGCTGTTGTTCCTTCCATTTCACTCGTGATACGCGCTTTGACGGAAAAAGGAGACAAAATTTTAATGCACTCTCCGATTTATCCGCCGTTTTTTAAAGTGACAGGGGATGAGCTTAATCGCAAAGTCGTGCTTTCACCGCTCCGCTATGAAAATAATCGCTTTGAAATTGATTTTGCTGATATGGAAAAAAAACTCGAAACTGGCGACATTAAATTATTTTTGCTTTGCAATCCGCAAAACCCCGGCGGTCGCGTTTGGAGTTCAGAAGAGCTTTCTCAAATAGCCGAGCTTTGCGCTCGTTATAAGGTGCCAATACTATCTGATGAAATTCACGCTGATCTTGTGATGCAGCCCCGTATACATACGCCAATTGCTAAAGTGAAAGAAGACTATAAAAATCAAATTATTACGCTAATGGCACCGACAAAAACGTTTAATCTTGCGGCTTTAAAGGTTTCTTATATTATTTCTGACAACCCTGAATACCGTGAGAAACTAATTGCCTGCAAAAATTACGTCCATAGTGGCGGTATCAATGAATTCGGTCAAGTGGCACTTCATGCAGCTTATAACGAAGGCGCGGAATGGTTAGACGAATTGCGCAGCTATATTTACGAAAACTATCAATATGTAAAAAATGAGCTTGCACTGCATTGTCCTGACATCGGTGTAGCGGAGCTCGAAGCAACGTATTTGATGTGGCTCGATGCGCGTGCGGTGCCAAAGGAAGAAGATGCTCTTTATCAAGATATTATTGATGCCGGTTGCGGCGTGCAAATGGGTTCGGGTTTTGGTGAAGCAGGTACTGGTTTTATCAGGTTGAATATTGCCTGCCCGCGTGAAACTTTGAAAAAAGGGATTTCGTGTTTGATTCAAGGTGTTTTAAAATAAGAATCATGGAGCACTCACTTGCTGGGTGCTCTATTCTTTTTCAAACACAAAACTACTTTTTGGTGTCATTCCTTGTTATACTAAAAAATAGATGTTTTAACAAATTTGCGGGAGCTAAACTTCTCGTTTTACTAAAAAAGGAGTGAATGATTTTATGTTTTTAGGTCTTCGCGAGCTACTTTATTCGAAGTTGCGATACATACTTGTAACGGGCATCATGATTTTAATTATGTTGTTGTCGCTGATCTTATCTGGACTCGCTAACGGACTCGCTTATGATAATTCTTCTTCGGTTTCTGACAACGGCGTGCCGTATTATGCCATCGCTAAGGATGCGCAGGGAAAGGTTTCGCGCTCACTTTTCCCCGAAGCTGATCTGACAAAGATTAAGGACGATCCAAATGTGAAGGATGCCGCTGTTCTCGGCCAGTCTATGCAGACATTAAAGCGGGATGAGGACGAAAAAAAAATTCAGCATTGCTTTCTTTGCGATTCAGCCAGGCAGTTTTCTCGATCCCAAAATTTCTTCCGGGAAAGAACTTGAAGTTAGCAAACCTGATGAAATCGTGGTGGATTCTTCGCTTAAAAAAGAAGGGATTAAACTTGGCGATGTATTGATGGACGATATGTTGAACCGCGAGTTAACAGTTGTTGGGTTTACTGAAAATCAAAAATATAGTCATGCCCCAGTTGTTTACATTAATATGCCAACTTGGCAATCGATCAACCCGATGCTTTATCACCAGAAAACACCTGAAGTGAGTGCGATTGCGATTCAGCCTAAAAATAGCGATGAAACGCTTAAACTAAATTCAAAGTCGTTTGAGCTTTTAGATCAAAAAGCCTTTTTAGATCAAATTCCTGGTTATTCAGCTGAGCAGTTGACGCTAAACATGATGATTTATTTCTTGATTGTGATCGGCGGATTTATTTTGACGGCATTCTTCTATGTGATGACTTTGCAAAAAACAACGCAATTCGGCATTTTGAAAGCACTTGGAACCAAAACCAGCTATATTGCAGCAAGTGTCATTACACAAGTGATTGTCATTTCACTAATTAGTATTGTCGTGAGTGTCGGGATTACACTTCTTCTTCCAAGCATCTTACCTGACGCTATGCCATTTCAACTTTCCACGACTACTATAGTGATTTATAGTGTGATTTTCTTTATTGTCGCAATAGTTGGATCGCTACTTTCAATGTGGAAAATTAATAAAGTTGATGCTTTAGATGCTATTCGCGGAGGTGATGAATGATGTCAGCAATTTTGAAGTTTGAAGCGGTTGCCAAAAATTACAAATCCGGACCGAGCATTATTCACGCTTTGCACGAAACGGATTTTGAAGCAAGAAAAGGCGAATTAATTGCAATTGTTGGGCCAAGCGGTTCTGGAAAAAGTACATTTCTTTCACTAGCAGGCGCACTGCTTACGCCAAGTTCTGGACAGATTTTCTTGAACGGAAAGGACATCAGCGGACTTTCTAAGAAGGAGCAAACGGAACTGCGACTTAATGAAATCGGCTTTATTTTTCAGGCAGCTCATCTGGTTCCTTATTTAAAAGTGAAGGACCAAGTCAGCTTTATCGGCAAGCGATCAGGTACAGACAAAAACAAATCTGACCAAGACTCACTTGACCTGCTTAATCAGCTTGGACTGGAAGCCCGTACCCACTTTTACCCAAAAGATTTATCCCGGGGGTGAAAAACAGCGCGTGGCGATTGCTCGGGCTTTGATCAACTCGCCTTCGCTCATTTTAGCTGACGAGCCAACAGCAAGCCTTGACAGCGAGCGTAGCCGAGAAGTCGTTGAACTGCTACGTAAAGAGGTCGAAAACACGAAGCGTAGTGCAATTATGGTGACGCACGATGAACGAATGCTTGATCTTTGCGACCATATCTACCGAATGGAAGATGGTAAGCTTCATAAAGAACGATAAAAAAAAGCCTGAGACTCGTTAAAATCGAATCTCAGGCTTTCTTTTTTATTTATTTTCATCAATTAATTTTACGGCTTGAGCGTAAACTTTTTCGCCGTTCATAGTACCGTAATCTCTCATGTCAATCACATCAACAGGAATACGGCCATCCACTTTATTTTTCACATCTTTTTCTTGGAAGCGAATTTGCGGGCCGATCAAAACAACATCAGCCTTATCGATTACACTGTCCATTTCAGCGATTGAGTATGCTGCAATTTCAGCTTCTTCGCCTTTCGCTTTTGCTGCATCTTGCATTTTAGTAACTAATAAACTAGTGGACATACCTGCCGCACAGAATAAAACGATATTTTTCATTTTTATCTTCCTTTCAAAATAAAACGCTTTAATAACTACTTTTTTATTATACAGCATCTTGCTATCATTTAACAAGCTTCTAATACTAAAAGTATATACTTATAACAAATCTTTTCACTCTTTTGTCACACTTTTTATTTTAGAGATAAATTTTTCGATAAATCATTCTTTTCGCAAAAAACTGATTGCACTTTTAGTGAAATAGAGTAAAATAGAGAAATACGAATAGACGAACAGGAGTGAAAACATGAAGGTAGTAAAATTCGGCGGAAGTTCCCTTGCAACTGGAGCAAATTTAAATCAAATTTTCCAAATCGTTACGGCTGATCCTGAACGAAAGATTGTGGTTGTTTCAGCACCCGGAAAGCGATTTAAGGAAGATGCGAAGGTGACTGATCTCTTGATTGACCTTGCAACAAAAGCACTGCTTGAGGAAGATACCACTGTACTTTTTGAACAAATCATCGCACGTTATCAGGAAATCGCCGAACAAACTGGAACGGATGCTTCTATTGTCGAACAAATTCGTTCTGACCTTAAAAGACGAATAGATTCCGACAAAGCGAATCCAGATTTATTTATGGATCTAATCAAGGCGAGCGGCGAGGATAACAACGCCAAACTCGTTGCTGCTTTTTTTACAGGCAAAGGAATTCCGGCACAGTATGTAAATCCGAAAGAAGCTGGGCTGATTGTAACGGATGAACACGCGAATGCGCAAGTGCTTTCGGAATCTTATGCAAAGCTTCATCAGCTGCGTAACGCGGATCAGCTTGTGATTTTTCCAGGCTTTTTCGGTTACACAAATTCCGGCCAAATTAGTACTTTTTCGCGGAGCGGTTCGGATATTAGCGGCGCTATTTTAGCAAATGCTGTAAATGCCGACCTCTACGAAAATTTTACCGATGTTGATGCTGTTTTCACGGTGAATCCCGGTTTTGTCAAGCATCCGCTTGAAATTAGTGAACTAACTTATCGCGAAATGCGCGAACTTGCGTATGCTGGTTTTTCGATTTTTCATGAAGAAGCGCTAATTCCCGCCTTTCAAGCAGGCATTCCAGTTCATATTAAAAATACGAATAACCCCGATTCTCGCGGAACAAAAATTGTGAGAAAGCGGGAATGTTCGGCTGGTCCAGTTGTCGGAATTGCGAGTGACAGCGGGTTTAGCCGAATCTATATCAGCAAATATTTGATGAACCGCGAAATTGGTTTTGGACGCCGCGTTTTATCGATTTTAGAAAAAAACGGCCTAACGTTTGAGCATATGCCTTCTGGAATTGACGATTTGACACTGATTTTACGAGGAAATCAACTGAATCCCACTCTTGAAACTCGTGTTGCTGAAGCACTTAAGCGGGAACTTGGTGCGGATGATGTTGCGATTGAACACGATATATCGCTCGTGATGATCGTTGGCGAATCGATGCGCCACAGCATCGGAACAACCCATCGTGCCAGTCGTGCACTCGCTGAAGCTGGTGTCAACATCGAAATGATCAACCAAGGTTCTTCCGAGGTGAGTATCATGTTCGGCATCAAAAAAGATTTTGAAAAAACAGCGATTCAAGCGCTCTATCAAGAGTTTTTTGCCGAATAAAAAGGCGTGCCCGAGCGGCACGCCTTTTTATTCTGGCCTTATTTATTCAACGATCGTGATTTTTTCAATAACAACATCGTTCACTGGTTTATCTTGCGCACCAGTTGGTACAGCCGCAATATCATCCACGACGTTCATACCTTCCACAACATGCCCGAAAACTGTGTGACGGCCATCTAACCAAGGAGTTCCGCCCTCTTTATACGCCTCGATAATTTCAGTCGGGAACCCAGCTTCTTCCATTTGTCCAATCATTTCTGGTGGCATATCCGGTTTTTGTACAATGAAAAACTGACTTCCGTTTGTGTTTGGACCTGCATTTGCCATTGATAACGCTCCGCGTAAATTAAACGCATGACGAGAAAATTCATCTTCAAATGGAGCTCCTCCAGGGAAAGCACTTTCGCCGCCTGTGCCGTTGCCGTTTGGATCTCCGCCTTGAATCATAAATTCTGGAATGACACGATGGAAAATTAAGCCATCATAGTAACCATTTTTCGCATGTGTCACGAAGTTTTCAACAGTTTTCGGCGCGATTTCCGGAAATAATTTAACTTTTAAAGTCCCACGATTTGTGACAATTTCTGCAAGTTTTTCATTTTCTGCGATTTCTTTTGATAATTGAGGGTATGTCATAGTTATGCTCCTTTTTCTTTAATTTACTTTCCAAACCAGATGAACAGCAAGTTGATGACGACAGCCACTAAGTATATTGCAAGTACTGCCGCGACAATCCAAATGATGATTTTTTTTGCCATATATGCTCCTTTTTGCGGTCAAAACCGCTCTGATTTATTCAGTTCTATTTTATTTTAATATGAATGTCCTGATTTTGAAAACAAAACGAACGGAGTTGACCTCATGTGTCGATCAAAAAACGTAATTTATATATCTTAATGCTTGCAAATTTACTTATGTCCGCAAGCACAACAATGATCATGCCATTTCTTTCCTTATATATTGAAACTTTCGGACAGTACAGCGCTGCTTATGTTCAGAAATGGGCTGGCCTGATTTTCGGCGTCACCTTCCTAGTCGCTTCATCTTTTCGCCTATTTGGGGCAGAATCGGGGATAAATACGGTTATAAGAAAATCTTGGTTTTTACTTCCTTCGGAATGGCCATTAGTATTTTTTTTAATGGGCTTTGCACATTCTGTCAGCTACTTGTTCATCCTTCGTATCTGCATGGGCGTAGTTACAGGATTTATTGGAATTTCAAATGCTTTTATCGCGCGTCAAACAGCAAAAAAAGAAGCGGGGAAAATCCTCGGGACACTGCAGCTTGGTGGCGTAACCGGTATGCTGTTTGGTCCGCTGTTCGGCGGTGCCATGGCAGATACATTTGGTTTTAAAAACACTTTTACATTAACCGGCATTGCCATCTTAGCAGCCGCCATTATTGTGACAGTTGGTCTAAAAGAAAATCGCGAGGAAGAGACCGGCGGCAACCCGATGATTTATTCTCGCCGTGCTGTTTTAAAGCGTATTTTTAGCATGCGCGTACTCTTGACTGTTATGATTATTACCGCACTCATTCAAATTGCTAATTTCAGTGTCCAGCCGCTGCTCGCTCTTTACGTTGGAAAAATGACTCATTCAAGTAACATCGCATTCATGTCCGGTCTTGCTTTTTCAGCAACTGGTTTCGGTAATCTTGTTATGACGCGTAAATGGGGCAAGCTTGGTGATGAATATGGGTATGAAAAGATTTTGAATATCTTGTTAATCCTTGCTGCGATAACTGTCATTCCGCAAGCTTTTACTAACCAGCTCTGGCTCTTCATCTTGTTTCGTTTCCTGTTTGGAATTGCACTTGGTGGAATGGTTCCTTGCATTACTGCTTATATTAGGCTCGCAGCTCCTGGAGATATGCAAGGAGAAGTTCTTGGTTACAATCAAAGCGCGCGTTTTCTCGGCAATGTAATCGGCCCGATTCTCGGAGGAACTTTATCCGGGTTCATCGGTATTAATAACGTCTTTATCTTTATGAGCATCATGTTTTTCGTTGCCTTCCTAATTTTACTTTATGCACTTCATTCAGATCGAAAACGTCATCTGAACGTGGATTAATTAACTTTCTAAGTAGAGAGCTCACAAAAATATTGGAGTTCTCTACTTTTTTTCTTGCAAAAAAGTATGCTATACTATAGATGGACTTTTTTATTGATCGAACAAAATGTAAGTACTTGCTTAAAAAATACACGTTCTTGTGAAATGATATAAATTTAAAAAGGAGGAACTGCTATTGTCTTTACTTCATCTCGCCATTCTTCTGCCCTTTTTTGCGGCACTCCTTATTCCGCTAATCTACACGTGGACTAAGAAAATACATACGGGTTGGCTCGTTTTACCGATTCCCGTTATCCTATTCATCTATTTCCTAAGCTACATCCCTAAAACAGCTTACGAAGCAACCACCGCTTCGTTTAACTGGATTCCTCGTTACGGCATTAATTTCACAGTTGTTGTTGACGGACTCAGTCTTCTGTTTGCTCTCCTCATCACTGGGATCGGCTCACTCGTTGTTTTCTACTCGATCTTCTACCTAGGGAAAAATAAAGAACGATTGAACAATTTCTATGCTTTCCTCATGGTTTTCATGACGGCTATGCTTGGTGTCGTACTAAGCGATAATTTGATCGTGCTTTACTTATTCTGGGAACTCACTTCGATCAGTTCATTCCTTTTGATCGGCTATTGGTATCACCGAGAACGTTCGCGTTATGGAGCGCGTAAAGCGATGACCATCACCGTTTTTGGCGGATTGATGATGCTCGGCGGTTTCATTTTGCTACACATCATGACAGATAGTTATTCGCTTCGTGAGATACTTGCGGCTGGACCTGCCATTTCAAATCACGCGTTTTTTATTCCAGCAATGATTTTAATATTGCTCGGTGCATTTACAAAATCGGCACAAGTCCCGTTTCACATTTGGTTACCGGATGCAATGGAAGCTCCAACGCCTGTTAGTGCTTACCTTCACTCTGCGACAATGGTTAAGGCTGGCCTCTATATTGTGGCTCGTTTCACACCGCTTTTCGCCGTTTCCGGCGTCTGGTTTACTGTTGTTTCAGTCGTTGGGATCATTACACTCTTATGGGGGTCCATTAACGCAACGAAAAAGAACGACTTGAAGGCGATCTTGGCCTATTCTACGATCAGCCAACTAGGGCTAATAATGACACTGCTTGGGATTGGAGCGGCAAGTCTTCATTTTGACTCCCTTAGTAATAATTTATATGCTGCTGCAGTCGTAGCGGCCGTTTTCCACCTTTTCAATCACGCAACCTTTAAAGGCAGTTTGTTTATGATGGTTGGGATTGTCGATCATGAAACCGGAACACGTGATATTCGGCGCCTCGGCGGCCTAATGCGTATCATGCCGGTAACCGCTACGATTGCTTTCATCGGTACCTTTGCGATGGCAGGAATTCCGCCGTTTAACGGTTTTCTCAGCAAAGAAATGTTCTTTGAAAGCCTAGTCGAAATCACTCACCTAAACCTTTGGAACGTTGAAACATGGGGCATACTTCTTCCTGTAATTGCTTGGGTTGCAAGCGTCTTTACTTTTGTATACAGCATGATTATTTTCTTTAAAACCTTTACTGGGAAAATTAAACCCTATCTGCTTCCAAAAAAACCGCATGAAGCGTCTCTCGGCTTGATTCTTCCCCCTGCAATTTTGGCAGCGCTCGTTGTTATCATTGGATTCTTCCCGAACTTGATTGCAGCGCCCATACTTGAACCTGCCGTAAAAGCTATTTTGCCGACACTTTCTGGAGCAGATGATTTTTCCATCCATATCGGCTTCTGGCACGGCTTTACACCGGCACTTCTAATGACCATCGGCGTCGTTATTGTCGGGATATTCCTTTATAAAACACATCGTTTCTGGAAACCGTTTCTTACAGTTAAAATTCCAAAATGGCTTAGAATTGGCAAAGCATACGATAACAGTATGTTTTACATGGAACAAGGCGCTTATCGCCTCACGATGTATGTGATGACTGGTTGGCTTAGAACCTATTTAAATTACATGCTATTTTCTTTCATCGTCCTCGTACTTGGTACACTTGTGATCACAGATTCGCTTAATTTCGATTTTTCGAATTTGACACAAGTGACAGTCGTAGACGGCGTGCTCGCAGCAGTCATTCTTGTTACACTGATCGGCATTGTTTTTTCAAAATCACGTATTACGTCCATCATTTTGCTTGGCGCGATGGGCTATACCATTAGTATCTTTTTTGTCATCGCAAGCGCACCTGATCTTGCACTTACCCAGCTCGTGATTGAAACCATTTCTGTCGTCCTATACTTGCTGGTCTTCTATCACTTACCGCAATTCAGCAACATTGAAGAAAAACCAAAATTCTTGTCGGTCAAAACACTCTTGAGTATCGGCGTTGGTATCACGATTACCCTTTTAGCGCTTTCCGCTTATGATACGACCTTCTACGAATCAATTTCACAGTATTACATTGATAATGTCTATAAAGAAGCTGCTGGGAAAAATATCGTAAATGTTATTCTCGTCGATTTCCGTGGTTTCGATACACTCTTTGAAACGGCTGTCCTTGCGATTGCCTCAATCGGAATTTTTGCGATGATCAAATTAAGACTAACGAAAAGGAGGAGAAAACATGAAAACGAATGACGTCTTGTTGCGTAATGTAACAAAAGTTGTCGCCTTTATCATCTTCTTGTTTTCGCTGCACTTGTTTTTCGCCGGACATTACAATCCAGGCGGCGGTTTTGTAGCTGGGCTGACAAGTGCCGGTGCAATTACGCTTACTCTCCTCGCTTACGATATTAAAACTGTACAAAGCATGCTCAATATAAACACGATTTTTATTACCGGAGTAGGTCTCTTATTCGCTGTTGGAACTGGGCTACTTGGCGTCTTTCTCGGCAAGCCATTTCTAACTCATGTTTTCGGCTATGTCAACCTTCCTATTCTTGGTAAAACTTCGTTGCACACGGCAACACTTTTCGACCTTGGTGTTTACCTTGTCGTTGTCGGCGTTACACTTACAATTATACAATCGATCGGGGAGAGTGATTAACGATGGAACTATTAATGGCTATCCTGATTGGTTTAATGTTTGCAGCTGCCACCTATCTAATCTTATCAAAAAGCTTGCTACGGATTATTATCGGAACTGCAATTTTAAGTCACGGTGTCAACCTTTTCGTCCTCACAATGGGGGGCGTAAAACGCGGTGACGTTCCGATTCTCGGTTTAAAAGCAACATCTGCGTACAATGATCCCTTGCCACAAGCGCTAATTCTTACCGCAATCGTTATCAGCTTCGGTGTTACAGCCTTCTTTTTAGTGCTCGCTTACCGGGCTTATCAAGAGCTTGATAGTGAGAGCATATCTAAAACGAGAGGACATGAGGCCGATGATGAATAACCTAGTACTATTTCCAATTTTAGTCCCGTTTCTCGGTGCAATTCTGCTGATGCTTCTGCCGAAGAAGATTATTTTGCAGCGAACAGCGGCGCTCATAGCTGGACTTGCTTTAATAGCTGTCTCCTTGTTCCTTGTCTTCCATGTCAAACAAAATGGAATTACAACCGTCAATATCGGCAACTGGGATGCTCCATTCGGCATTACGATCGTCGGGGATATGCTTTCGAGTTTACTTGTTTTCACAACAAGCATCGTACTTGTCTGTGTCATCATCTATTCCTTCTATACGATTGGAAAACCGCGCGAAAAGTTCCTTTATTACCCAGCCGTACTTCTTATGATTGTCGGCGTCAACGGTTCTTTTCTCACCGGCGATATTTTCAACCTGTTTGTCTTTTTCGAAGTCATGCTGATGGCTTCTTACGTGCTTCTAGTTATCGGAGGAACAAAAATCCAGCTTAAGGCCACGATTAAGTATTTGCTCATCAATGTGATCGGTTCCGGTTTTTTCGTTGTAGCGATTGGGGTACTTTATTCCATGATAGGAACGCTTAACATGGCCGATATTTCCCAAAAAATTAATGCGCTACACGGTACAAATACCGGAATGCTGAGCGTAGCTGCCGTCTTATTTCTATTTGTCTTCGGTCTAAAGGCGGGGCTCTTCCCACTTTACTTCTGGCTTCCCGGTTCGTATTTCGCCCCGCCAATTCCCGTTTTGGCATTATTTGGCGGACTTCTGACCAAAGTAGGCGTCTATGCGATCATCCGAACATTTAGCTTGTTTTTCACAAAAGAAACCACCTTCATGATGCCGCTTCTTGGCATCTTGGCGCTCATCACGATCATCTTCGGCATTATCGGGGCAATCAGCTACTATGATTTAAAAACCATCGTGATTTACAATATTCTGATTGCTATTGGGGTTATTTTATTTAGTGTTTCGATTCTTTCACGAGAATCCGTTACCGGCGCTGTTTATTATTTGATCCACGACATGATTATCAAGGCTGCTCTTTTCCTCATTATCGGGGTTGTGATGGCGATTACCGGTTCCTCATCCGTGAAGAAGTTCAGCGGACTGATGACGGTGAAGCCGACGCTTGGATGGGCATTCTTTATTGCCATTATGGGGATTTCCGGTATTCCGCCACTTAGCGGATTCTTCGGTAAACTCTTGATCGTTGAAGGAGCCTTTAGTGCGCACGAAATGATTGGCGGGATTTTGGTTCTCCTATCAAGCCTGTTCGTGCTGATGTCCCTTATCAAAGTATTTACTCGCGGGTTTTGGGGAGAAAAATCGGGTCATTTGACGCTTACGATCCCTTACCGCAAAATGATGTTGCCCGTCATAATTCTGCTTACGCTTTCGGTTCTTTACGGCGTATTCTCAAATGCCGTGTACCCGTTCATTGCAGATGCAGTCGAGCCGATTATTGATCCAAATGTCTACATCGATGCCGTGATGAAGGAGTGATGAAATGGCATTTCAGTTAATTATCAATGTAATTCTTGCTTGTCTCTGGATGTTCCTTGAATCTTCTTTTACGTTTGGTACATTCTTGATCGGCTTTATCATCGGAATCGTCTTATTGTTTTTCATGCGTCGCTTTCTTGGGACGACATTTTATGTATTCCGGCTGCTCGCGCTCGTCAAACTGCTTTATAATTTTTTACATGACTTGATTCTTTCAACGATTCATGTCAGTCGTATCATTCTTAAAAAAGACATGAGCATTCGCCCGGGGATTTTTCGTTATGATACCCTGCTTGAAACGGACTGGGAAGTGACGATGCTTGCACTGATGATTACCCTCACCCCAGGAACGCTTTCGATTGATATTTCGGATGATTATAAATCCATCTATGTACACTCGCTACACGTTCCGAACATTGAAGAGGAAATCGAAACGATTAGAAAATCTTACGAAGGTGCAATCATGGAGGTGTTTCACGGATGATTATCAAAATTGCTTTATCTATCGGGCTACTGCTTTATTCGATTTCAACATTTCTTTACTTATACCGCATCCTGAAAGGCCCTACCACCTCTGACAAAGTTATTGCTCTTGATTCAATCGGGATGAATCTTGTGGCGATTGTCGCCATGTTATCGATGTTTTATAAAACGAATGCTTATCTTGATGTAATTCTGCTGATTGCTTTGCTCGCATTTATTGGCACTGTTTCATTCTCGAAGTTTATTGAAAAAGGGAAGGTGATTGACCGTGAACGTGATAATTGAGATCATCATTTCGACCATGATTGTTTTAGGGGGCTTCTCAGCATTCTCGCTGCGATCGGCGTCATCCGCCTTCCCGATGTCTATACGCGAACTCATGCGGCGGGAATCAGCAATACATTTGGTGTAAGTTTGCTGCTTTTTGCCACAGTTGGTTTTTTCTTTCACTCAGGTGAAGGTTTCTATCCGCGAGTCCTCTTGGCCATTTTGTTTATCTATCTAACTACTCCAGTTGCCTCGCATCTGATTAACCGGGCAGCCTATGATACAGGTGTTCCGCTTGCGATTCGGATTCGTGACCAGCTGCGCTCTGTTAAGAAAGATGATATTAAAAAGCGCCGAAACTTGATTATTCGTCAAGAACAAATTGAAAAAGCACGTCAGGAAAAAGAAGAGCTTGAAGATCGGCTTGACTGGGAACTACGCGAAGAGCAAATTGATCAACGCGAGAAAAGTGAAGATCTTGGCCGCGAAGAAAATGAAACGGCGATTGAAGAAGAAGCAGATGATTCGGAAAATCAAATCATTGAAGAAGACGATCGAAAAAATGAAGAGGAAAAATAAAAAGGTTGAAGCTTTCGGCTTCAACCTTTTTATTTGGTTCGGCTTGGGCGAACTGCAAGGGTACAGCGGCTAACACAAATAGTTTCCCCTGACTCATTTGTAATAATGATTTGCCAAACTTGTGTAGAACGGCCTTGATGAATTGGAGTCGCTTTAGCCGTAACCACGCCTTCACTTACGCTTTTAATATGATTTGCATTGATTTCCAGTCCAAAAACAACATGGTCAGAAGGTACAGCTGCTTTTGCACCTATGCTTGCTGCATGCTCAGCTAATGCTACGGAAACCCCACCATGCAAAAATCCAAACGGTTGTTTCACCTTATCTGTCACAACAAGTTTTAGTTCTACTTCTTGCGTGGAAACGGAAATCGTTTCAATTCCAATGTTCTCTGCAAAATCCATTTTTTCACATCCTTTTCTTTTATTATATCGGAAATCGCAAGTTTTTGCGGGCTTTTTCTGTGGTACAATAAATTATAGAAGTTTAATAGACTGGGGAGATTTGGATGGCTATTTTTGAAAATGTGCCGCTTGTGGCATCTATTATTGCAATTTTGTTTGCTCAATTTGTGAAAGTGCCGATACGATTGATGGTTTCACGGAAAATTGAATGGGGACTGATGTTTTCGACTGGTGGAATGCCAAGTTCGCATTCAGCAGCAGTTACAGCATTAATGACTACGCTTGCGATTGAGCATGGCTTTGGTTCTCCTTACTTCGCGGTTGCAGTTGTTTTTGGGATTATTGTCATGTTCGATGCAACAGGTGTAAGACGTCAAGCGGGCGAACAAGCGGTTGTTTTAAATAAACTGGTTTCTGACTTTCAGGATTTTGTGGAACATGCGAAAGGACTCACAGCGCCTGAACAGGAAGTGAAGCAAAAACATTTGAAGGAGTTGCTTGGTCATAAACCGATGGAGGTATTTTTTGGTGCAGTAACTGGGATATCCATCGGGTTAATAATTTCTTGGATTATGGGAGCTTTTTGAGGAATTATTCACGAATCTGTCACAACTTTATTCCTTTGATCGTGCTACAATGTATATAAATACAAATATAGAAGGAAGTGGAAACCTGTGACGGGCATCGTTCATTTCTTAGAGCAACATTCCGATGAATTTATTAATTACTGGATTAGCAGCTATTATGTTGAATCGAAAGAGTATCAAATGCGTAAAGATACGCCAGGTTTTTTAGACGCTCAGTATCGGGAAGCTAGTCAACTATTCAGTCAAGCTTTGAAGAAATATGGAACTGAAGAAGTAACGGCTTCAATGAAAGATATTGGCGAAGATCGTCGAGATATGAACACACCTTGGAAAGACATTTATTTGAGCCACTTTAGTTTTTATACAGCTTTAACTGAGTTTATTGTAGTTCATTACAAAAAGCACACTTTAGATTGTCCACTTGATGAATTCCTCGATTCGTTGATCGAGCTCCGGCGGATAGAAGCATTATCTAGCTCTGAACTCTATGATGGATATGAGTACGAAGCTAATCAAAAAGTTTTAAACCGGTAAGCAAAAGCTTAGCGGTTTTTTTATATTAAAAAAAGCACCTTCACAGTGAAGGTGCTTTTACACTTAATGCTTATTTGTAGAATTTAAACTTCCCTTTGCTCATCATTACGCCAGTTCCTCCGATAAGAAGAAGCGCGCGATCATCGATCACTTTCTTCATAAACGATGCTGGATAGCCTTTGATGTTTTTACCGAAGACAACTCCGATTGCATCATTGTCACCAATCGAGCAAACAGTACCTTTTTCATGGTATTCAAAGTCAACCAAATCTGTATCGCCTTTGACCATTTTAGCAAGGTTAATTGCTGCTACGTCTGCTTGCTGCATCGCAATTTGTGCTGTTGTAGGATACGGACGTTCATTGGCTGGATTGATGATTAGTGAGCAGTCGCCAATAATTAAAATTTCTTCATTACCTGGAACAGTCAAATTATGGTTGACTTTCACACGACCGCGACCAGCTTCAAATCCTGACGCTTCGATCACACTGTTTCCGCGTACACCCGCTGCCCAAATAATGGTTCCAGCTTTGATTTCTTTTTCTTCTGTTTCGCTCGCAGCATATCTTACTCCGTCAGCCGTTGCTTCTTTTACAGGTTTTCCGACAAGGAATTCCACGCCGCGATCTTCAAGCACTCCGACACCGTAATCAACAAGTTTTGCATCAAATTGCGGCAATACTTTCGGTGCTGCTTCAAGGCAGACAATCCGGACTTTTTCGCGCGGAACATCATACATCTTCACAAGTTCCGGAATGCGGTTCGTTAGTTCGCCTAAGAACTCGATACCGGTAAAGCCTGCACCGCCGACAATGATCGTAAGCAGCTCGTCTTTTTGCTCCGTTTTCCATTTTGAGAATTGTTCTTCGATATGGGCACGAATTTTTTTTAACGGAAGGAATGCTCGTAATGGTAAGAGCGAATTCTTTCAACCCTTTGATGCCGAATGTCTCAGCTTCAGAGCCGAGTCCAACTAGCAAATAATCATAAGAGATATCACCTTCGTTTTTAAGTGTCACGGTTTTTGAATCTTTATTAATTGTAACGACTTCATCTTGGATGAAAGTTGTTTTACTTGTATCTACTACTTTAGAAATTGGGTAAACAAGTTGTTCAGGTTCTAATGTCCCTGCTGCCGCTTCATGCAGCCATGTTGTTTCTTGGTGATAATCATTTTTATTAACAAGAACGATTTCTGCTCCAGTATTTGCTTGCTGCAATTTTCTAAGAGTCTTGAGACCGCCGTATCCTGCTCCTAAAATGACAACTTTTGGTTTACTCATTTGTAATCACATCTACTTTCCCTTAATATTTTTTTCACAAATTAGTTTGCAAATGATTCCTTTTTGACAGCATATGTAGATTGCGCTTATTCATCTACCTTGCGTGAAAAATACCACTTATAGTTATTATGATAGACGTTTTCGGAGCGGATTTCAAGGATAGAATTTTTGAAAATGCGCTTTGCTTGAATATACTCTAAGTGGTATAGGCAATTTTTGCACTTCCACATGCAGTCACTAATCATTTAGACTATTTTGTTACTATTTTAACAAATAATTGGTTTACTTAGAAAGCGTTTTTCAAAAAAAGTTTTCATTTTTCAATTCGAACAAGTTTGTGAAATTACATACTTTGCATGTCGTTAAATCCCAAGCCTATCTAACTTCTTTTCAAAGTAGTTTGTGATAGAATGGTAGTGTTATGCCGATGTGCATTTCAGTTTTGTGCAATTGGAGGGGAAACTTTTGGACCAACAAACCAAAATTTATGATATTACTATTATCGGAGGCGGCCCGATTGGTTTATTTGCTGCTTTTTATGCTGGTATGAGAAACGCCAGTGTTAAAATTATTGAGAGTCTGCCTCAACTTGGCGGACAGTTAGCTGCTCTTTATCCAGAAAAATATATTTATGATATTCCGGGATTCCCGAAAGTACGTGCTCAAGAGCTTGTAAATAACTTGATTGAGCAAATGAATCCCTTCGATCCAAAGGTCTGTCTTGGCGAAACCGTAACGGCGATCGGAAAAGAAGCTGATGGAACTTTTGAAATTTCAACGGATCATGATAGTCATTATAGCAAGACGGTGATTATTACGGCTGGAAATGGTGCGTTTGAACCGAGAAGGCTGCAGCTTGATGACGCCTCCGATTATGAAGGAAAAAACTTGCATTACTTCATCAATGATTTAAACCGTTTTAAAGGACGTAATGTTGCGATATGCGGCGGCGGTGACTCTGCTGTTGATTGGGCTTTGATGCTTGAACCCATTGCAAATTCGGTTGCGCTTATTCATCGCCGTCCGACTTTTCGGGCGCACGAGCATAGTGTTACGCGGCTTGAGAACTCAAGCGTTCAAATTATGACACCGTATATTCCGACTGCTTGATTGGTGATGAGAACGGAATCGCCAAGGTCGTGCTTGGCGAAGTGAAGGGCGATCAGGAACAAGTCCTTGAAATAGACGATTTTATTGTCAATTACGGTTTTGTTTCTTCACTTGGGCCAATTAAAGATTGGGGGCTCGAGCTTCTGCGCAATTCCATTATCGTGAACTCCAAAATGGAAACATCCATTCCTGGGATTTATTCTGCTGGCGACATTTGTACGTATGACGGAAAGGTAAAGTTGATTGCAACTGGATTCGGCGAGGCTCCTACTGCTGTCAATAATGCACTTAACTTTATTGATCCTAGTGCTCGCGTTCAGCCGATGCACTCCACTTCATTATTTTCCTAGTAAAACGCAAAAGGAACTTGGATTATCCAAGTTCCTTTCTTCCGTTAAAGACCTATCATGGTTTTGTTTTTTTCATCTATTCTCTTGCTTGATCAAGCGTCTATCTTTATCGTTGTAAATCTGCTGCTGAATGTGGTGCATCCGAGCTCTTAACTCTTGGAGTTCCCGTTCTAAGGACGCATCTTCTTCTTTTTTTCTTTTTTGCTGTCCAAAAAACCTTGCTTTATCCTCCTCAACATCATCATCACCTCATATATTCATCTCTCTATAACTAAATATTAGCACAAAAAATAAGGCTAAAACCAAAAATGTCGTAAAGAGTCCGATTTTGATCATAAATGATATTTGTAAGCGCTTTCTGAAATAATATAGTACATTATACCGAATTATAAAACTATTTAACTGTGTTTTATTTTTACAGAAATGGGAAAGGTTTAGATAGGTTCCTGATTGGAGGAGGAAAAACAATGCGAATTCTAGTTCTTGGCGCAAATGGACAAATTGGGAGACAAATCGTTCAGCGGTTAAGCCCGACTAATTTTGTCCGCGCAATGGTACGTAAAGCCGAACAATTTGATGCCCTTGAAAAACTTGGTGCTCATCCGATTATCGGTGATCTCGAAAAAGATTTTAGCTATGCTTATGATGAAATAGATGCGGTCGTTTTCTCTGCAGGTTCAGGCGGAAACACCGGTCCTGATAAAACGATCGCTGTGGATCAGGAAGGCGCCATTCGCGCGATTGAAACGGCGAAAGCAAAAGGAGTACGACGCTTTGTGATCGTGAGCTCGATTCTTGCTGGCGAACCGGAAAAGGGTCCTGCTTCACTTGCGCTTTACTTGGAAGCGAAAGGGAAAGCTGATGATGCTTTGCTTGCAAGCGGATTGGATTATACGATTCTCCGCCCTGTAACGCTGACTGATGATGCAGGAACAGGGAAAGTAGACGATGCTTCTAGCTCATTGCAAAAAACGATTACACGCGCAGATGTGGCTGCTTTTGCTGCGGCTGTTTTGCCAGAAGAAAAAACATTTGGCAAGATTTATACATTTGCAAATGGCGAAACACCAATTGATGATTATTTATAAATTAAAAAACGGCAATCCTTGTATGAAAAAAGGATTGCCGTTTTTTTATTGTCTTAAACTTTTTTTGAGGGTGAGAGCGGGGGCTTGGTTCGTTAAACAGGATCAATTGACTGATTTTCTAATATCAGCTTTTCTGCTTGGGCAAGCACTTTTTCTCCATTCATCATGCCATAATCGGTCATGTTGATGACGTCAATCGGAATGCCACGTGACGCCACTTTTTGACTGAACTGGTCAAGCATGAACTTCACTTGTGGCCCAAGTAGCAGCACATCGACATCCTTCGTTTCCAAACTATGGTCGGCTTCAGATGCGGAAACTGCAAAGATATCTGTTTCGGTTCCTGCATTTTCAGCAGCTTTCTGCATTTTTGTGACAAGCAAGCTGGTACTCATTCCAGCTGAACAAACTAGCATAATCGTTTTTGTCATAGGTTTTATTCTCCTTTTCTAGCGAACTCTGTTTGAAGTTCGAGTTGTATTTGTTTGGACCACTTGGTTTAACCATCGACCGGATTTTTTGATGGTTTTAATCTGTGTATGGATATTATTTGAGATCAATCCGTAACGGTTGCGATACGCATTTTTCCATGACCAGCAGTCAATTGGACACCAAAGATGATAGCCAAAGCAGTTGCTTCCTTCTTTGATCGCTTGATGCAACCAGTAAAGATGCTCTTCGATAAACTGAATGCGGTAATCATCTTCAATTACGCCTTCTTCATTTAAGAAGCGTTCTTCTCTTGATACGCCCATTCCATTTTCAGCAATAAACCACTCGATGTTTTGATAATTGTCACGGATATCAATTGCGATGTCATAAATTGCCTTTGGATAAATTTCCCAACCTTTGTCGACGTTCATCCGGCGGCCAGGCATTTCGTATTCGTCAAAATACTTGTCCGGCAGCCAGTCAACTGCAAGGCTTTTAGGCGAAATGTCAGGCGCTTTCACACGATGGGGATGGTAATAGTTGATGCCTAGATAGTCAACTGTATTTTCCGCAAGCAGCTTCATTTCCGAGTTGCTTGTTTCGAAAAGTACCCCGTCTTTTTGAAAAACGGAAAGTAAGGCTTCAGGAAATTTGCCTATGGTTGAGGCCTTCATGAAAAACTGGTTCAGCCACATATTGGCAAACTCGGATGCACGCTTGTCTGCGTCAGAATCTGTAGCTGGATACGGCGGTGTTAAATTGAGGATAATCCCAATTTTCCCATCTGGATTTTGATTGATTTTCTTAAAGGCACGAATGGCTTTTGCAGATGCCAATTGAAGGTTATAGGCCACTTGAACGGCAGTCGGACCATCCACAAGATTCGGATAGTGAAATTGATGTAAGTATTCGCCCTCCACGATTACCATCGGTTCGTTGAAGGTGAACCAGTCGGAAACTCGATCTGAGAACAGCTCGAAGCACTTGGCTGCGAACTTGGCGAAAAGATCCCCACATGTTTGGAAGTCCAGCCGCCATACTGGTTATAAAGCTCAACTGGAAGGTCGAAATGATGCAAATTTATCACAGGCCGAATCCCTTGTTCAATAAACGTATCAATGACTTCATTATAAAAGCGTACGCCATCTGGATTGACTGTTGCTGTTTCAAAATCGTCAATTAGTCGCGTCCACTGAATGGAGGTTCGTACGGAATTCAGGCCGACTTCTTTCATCAACGCGATATCTTCTTTAAAGCTGTTATAAAAATTCGAAGCTGTATCTGGTCCTACTTGGTTATAAAAAATGTCCGGTTCGATGTCATACCAATGATCGAATACATTGGCATGTTGCTTATTAAATC
The DNA here is from genome assembly GCF_000525875.1 of Listeria floridensis FSL S10-1187. Taxonomy (GTDB): domain Bacteria; phylum Bacillota; class Bacilli; order Lactobacillales; family Listeriaceae; genus Listeria; species Listeria floridensis. Next base: position 24,343 of record NZ_AODF01000011.1, read on the forward strand.
TTCCTTCTGTTTGTGGGCCAGATGTTGCAGCCCCCCACCAAAAATGATTTGGAAATTGTAGTTTCATGTCTTCTGCTCCTTTAAATAAGTTGTTCGGCAAGTGCTAAAGAGCCGACGATTCCCGCATTGTCACGAAGTTTGCATGGTACGATAAAACTCTCCACGGCAGTTGTTTCCATATATCCGCCTAAAAGCATCTGAAATTGTTCTTGAATAAGCGGAAAGAGATGGGTCTGTTTCATCACTCCACCGCCAAAAACAATGACTTCCGGCGCAAATGATAATGTGTAATTGACGCAAGCTTGGGCAAGGTAATGGGCTTCAATTTGCCAAAGCGCATCCGTGGCATTAAGCTGTTCGGCTTTTTGACCAGCCCGCACTTCGATCGCAGGTCCGGCGGCAAGTCCTTCCAAACAATTACTGTGATATGGGCAATTTCCTTCAAAGGGATCAGATGCTAGCTGATTGATGTAAATATGTCCGATTTCGGGATGCCCTCTTCCTTCCATTACTTTACCGTTTAAAATGACTCCCCCACCTATCCCTGTTCCAACTGTTATATAAATACTGTTTTTAGCGAAACGAGCTGCACCATATTGTTGTTCGCCGAACGCTGCCGCATTAACGTCTGTTGTCCAAAAATACGGTAGATCGAATGCTGCTCGGATAGCGCCGAGGAAATCGAAGTTTCGCCACGCAAGTTTTGGTGTATTCGTGATGAAGCCGTACGTGGATGAATCTTGATTCACATCGATTGGACCGAATGAACCGATTCCAATCGCCTCAACTGGATACTGCTTAAAAAATGACACGATTTTTGGCAAGGTCTCCTCCGGTGTTCTTGTCGGAATGCTAATACGCTCTGCAACTCGCGGCAGTTCTTTTCTGTCTGCCACCGCGCACACGATCTTCGTCCCGCCTGCTTCAATTGCTCCTATCATTTGTCTCTCCTTCTTTCTTACAACTCTTTTTCATTTTGTTCAGAAAAATTCAGCCGAGTAAACTTCCCTTTTCTTCGTTTTTACTTTACAAATTAATCATACCTGCGCTTCTTTAAAAAATCAATCATTTTATAAAAATGACTAGACATTTAAAATAAAGGGTGATATATTTAAAATGTAATCGATTGCAAATTAATTTTTGAGGTGAAAAAAATGAATGGATTTATGGATAAGCTGGCGGAGAAAATCATGCCGCTTGCAAATGCACTCGGGCAAAATCGATATCTTACCGTATTAAGAGATGCTTTTATGTTAGCATTTCCTTTGACAATGTTTGGTTCTATCATTGTTGTACTTAACAACTTGCCGTTTTGGAGCGACGAAACGAAAGCAACTTTAAATCATCTGCTTGGAAATGGGCAAAGCGCTACGATGAGTATTATGACTATCTTCGTAACTTTTGGTATCGGCTATTATTTATCTAAATCCTATGACGTCGAAGGAATATTCGGCGGTGCGATTGCTTTTTCCAGCTTTTTGATTTTAACTCCGTTCTTTATGGAATCGGAAAAAGGTGAAATGATTACAAATATGCTGAGCCTTGATCGACTTGGTGCCAAGGGAATGTTTCTCGGGATGCTTGCTGCTTTTCTTGCAGCTGAACTTTACTGCCGGATTACAAAGCGCGGTTGGCAAATTAAAATGCCTAGCGGCGTTCCGCCAGCAGTTGCAAAATCATTTGCTGCTTTAATTCCAGCGGTTTTAACGCTTAGTGTTTTCTTGCTTATCAATGCTGCTGTTGTCGGATTTTTCGAAGCAAACTTGCATGATGTCATTTATGAAGTGATTCAAAAACCTCTGACAGGTCTAGGCGGAAGTCTTCCTGCAACATTAATTGCACTCTTCTTTGTTCAGTTTCTTTGGTTCTTCGGCTTGCATGGCCAAATTATCGTCAACTCCGTCATGGACCCGATTTGGAACACGTTAATGCTCGATAACCTTGAGGCGTATAAAGCTGGTGAAGCTTTACCGCATATTATTTCTAAACCATTTATGGAAACCTTCACCGTTGGACTTGGCGGCTCGGGGATGACGCTAGCAGTTGTCATCATCATGGCCTTTTTCATGAAACGTAAGCAGTATAAAGATATTGGCCGACTTGCGCTTGGCCCAGGTATTTTCAACGTAAATGAACCGGTTATTTTCGGACTTCCGATTGTCTTGAATGCGACCATTTTGATTCCTTGGGTAGTAGCACCTCTTGTTGTCACAACGTTTAACTACTTGGTGATGGCTGCTGGGATTGTTCCGCCGCCAACTGGGGTTTCTGTTCCGTGGACAGTTCCAATTGTCGCAAGCGGTGTGCTTGCAACGAATTCATGGCTTGGTGGACTGCTTCAAGTGGTCGATTTTGTTATCGTCGCCTTGATTTGGTTCCCATTCCTCCGGATTCTCGATCGGCAAAAAGAAATAGATATATAAAAATAAAGCCCGTTTTCTTTTTAGAAAGCGGGTTTTTGCTTGGATAAATTTATTTTCCTGCCCCAACCAAAAAAGCTTAGGGAAATTCGTTCACCCTAAGCCAATTGTGCGATTCAGCTACACATTGAATCTTATTTTTCCATTCGTAAAATCTTTTCCATTTTCTTACCCTTCGAAAGCTCATCAATCAACTTATCTAAATAGCGGATTTTCTGCATCAACGGTTCTTCAATCTCTTCAACGCGAACACCACACACGACTCCTTTAATTAGACCCACATTCGGATTAAGCATTGGTGCTTCTGTAAAAAATGTTTCAAAATCAGTGTTTCGTTCTATTTGATCTGCGAGACCTGCCTCATCGTATCCCGTCAACCAGAAAACAATCTGATCAACTTCTTCTTTCGTACGCTCTTTTCGTTCCGCTTTTTGAATGTAGAGCGGATATACGCTTGCAAAGCTCATCGTATAAATGCGCGGTTTTGTCATCATTATCCCCACTTTATTGGTTTGTTTTCTTGCTACAATTATCCCATTTCCTCTGTTGATCTGTCTATTATAAAAGCCTAAAATACGAATGGGATTGTGAAAAGCCATCAAGTCCGTTATACTCGAAAAGAGAGGTGAAAAAACGTGCCAAAATACGAAGAAATTGCGAATATATTGCGAGAACGCATTCAAGATCGAACCTACCTGCCTGATCAGCTTTTGCCGAATCAAACGGATTTGGTGGAAGAATTCAACGCCAGCCGTACCACAATCAAAAAAGCCATCAACATTTTAACTATGGAAGGCTTGGTTTTTTCTCAGCGCGGCGCAGGAACTAAAGTCCTGAATCACCCCTTTCTCGATCGAAACATGTCGTTTTTATCTGATTATCGCGGGTTAACGCATGATTTTGAAAACTCCGGACATAAGCTCGTAAGTGAAGCTTTAGCTTTCGAAGTTGAGTTTCCCGATGAAAAAATTCAAGAGCGTTTAATGCTCGCGCCAAGTCAGCCTGTCTACAAAATTATTCGGCTGAGAAGACTCGATAATAAGCCGTTTATTCTAGAACATACGTATATGCCGGTCGATCTAGTTCCCGGTCTTACAGAATATCATATCGAGCATTCCATTTATCAACATGTGAAGCAAGAACTTGGCCTCAAGTTTGCAGGAGCTTATCGGACGATTTCCGCAGATCGCAGTTCAGAGTTTGATCAAAAGCACCTCGAATGTAGCGAAAATGATCCAGTACTTGAAATTAAACAAATTGTTTACTTGAAAGATGGTCGTCCTGTTGAGTATTCACGAAGCCGTAACCGTTTTGATGTGCGCTCTTATTCTTATTTGGACATTCAAGCCTAATCTTAAGGCCTGTGTTTCGCGTTTATTGAAAAAAGGAGTTAAAGTTTTTCAAAACTTTAACTCCTTTTTTAAAAGCCTTCTTCTTCAAGAAAACGGTAAATATTTTGAACAAGTTCATCGGCGCTATCGCCGCGAATCACTTCCCCATCAACAAGTGCAAACAAATTTCGGGCACATAAGTCACAGTAAGTAAGGCAATCGTATTCGATCACATCAAGGTTTGGATCACTATCCAGCTGATCAAAGGCTTTTTGTGCGCCGCTCGCCAAATTGTTGACGCAAAATTCCACAATCGGATTCATGCTTTACTTCCTTTCTCACAATCGGAAGCCTTTCACACTTCGCAAAAAATTTACATGGTCGCCACGTAACCGCGGTCGGTCATGACTTGATAGATATCTTTCAAACGCGGATTACCTTCCGCTATAATTTCATTGTCAATCGCTACGACGGGATACATATAATCTTCGTCAACGATTTTTCTGGCAAGATCGCGCACTTCCGGTTCCACTTGCTCTGGATCAAAAATGTCGACATATTCCACTTCAAACGGCTGGTCTGCAAACTTTCTTCCAACGGCTGCCCGAAGCCATTCTTCGGTTTCCTTGGATGACGGAGCGCCAACACAGCTTGCACAGATGACCGTTGAACCATACACATAAAGCTTAGCTTGACTTTTCATCTCTTCTCACCTCAAATTCATTGTACACAAATAAATTTGGAAAATCGAATGTTTGGTTTGTGCAAATGCAAACTTAGAAGCTTCTTTCAAAAAAATGCCTTGTGCTTTTCAGTCTTGTATTCTCTTGGTATAATGATTGTATATTATGTTAAAGGAGTCTGTTCACATATGGAAGAAATTAGTTTTGACTCAGTGGATAACGCTCTGAAGAAGTTTAGGCCGTATCTGCTGCGCGACGGCGGCGATTATGAACTTGTCGATGTGACAAACGACGGCACTGTAAAAATCCGGTTGCTCGGGGCGTGCACGACTTGCCCAAGTTCGGATATGACTTTAAAAATGGGCATTGAACTTACTTTAGCTGAAAAAATATTTGGTTTTAAAGAAGTCGTTCAAGTATATTAAACGAGATGAAAAACACGGCGGAGCACTTATTCGTCGTGTTCTTTTTTTCGATGGAAAACGACGGACCGGAAATACTAGGAGGTTTATCATGGTTGAAAAACAAAGTGTATTAGAAAAAAAAAGCACGGGCTTGGCTCGGTGAACGAGGCGTCTCGATTAACGATATCGCGGAACTTGTACTATTCTTGCAGAAGAAATATCATCCGCAGCTTGAACTTTCGATTTGCCGTGAAAATGTTGAACATGTTCTGCGGAAACGGGAAGTACAAAATGCGATTTTGACAGGCATTCAACTCGATGTGATGGCAGAACAAGGTAAACTTGAACAGCCGCTGCAAAATATTATTTTTGAAGATGAAGGGCTTTATGGTGTGGATGAAGTGTTAGCTCTTTCGATCGTTAATGTTTACGGCTCAATTGGTTTCACCAATTATGGGTATATTGATAAAGTCAAACCAGGGATTCTTGCCAAGCTGAATGAGCATGACGGTAAAAGTGTCCACACATTTTTGGATGATATCGTTGGAGCGATCGCGGCTGCAGCCGCGAGTCGGCTTGCGCACAGTTATCATGATGATATCGTTCAATAAACTTTAACCAGAATTACACGAAATAAAGAGGGAAGCTTAACGTGAAGATTACGGTATGTTACATCTCTGATATTGACGTAAAGAAAAGTGTACATGCAATTGGCAAAAATGAACATACGCTTGTATTCAGAGTCGGACATGTTGGTTTGATAGGCATCGTTGCTGCTACAGTGTTGTCATACTAATGCTTACGGTTTTCCTCAAAAGCACAAAATTGCGTACTGTGACTTGACACGGCTGATTCAGACAAAAACATGTACAAACGGTAAAAAAAGCGGATGGAAATGGGAGGTACCTACATTGTGATTCCTGTTGATCCAGACACACTTGAAAACATGAGTGAAGTAATTTTGCTTTGACGACTCCATGCCCGCCAAAATCCGTGTATTTTTTATCAACACAGATGGATATTACAAGCCGTTACTCGCGCTTTATGATGCAGGGATCAAGAAAGAATTTTTCTCGACAGCGGCACGTGATCATTTTTACTCAGTATTTTTTAGAAATAACGACTTTTATCCATGATTTCAAAACGAAAAGAATAAATGTAACATCGAGTCTGATAAACTTTATATATATATATTAATAAAAGGAGTTGTCACTTTTTATCGCGACACTCCTTTTATTTAATCCATTCTTCTACCTACTCAAATCTAGAATTACTTCAAAAGGGTCTATATTTGCTAAAAGATTACCTTTACTCTTTTTACTTCTCGATAACGATTGTCCACGGCTACAAGTTCCACTTTATCTCCACTTCTAATCAAACGTCCAGCACTTGGGAACTTAAAGATCCCTTTGTTCACTATCTCTGCCTGTGTTACAACCTTTCCGTTTACCCATAGGCGTATATATGCAATATCAATTCCAAATCTCCCTGTCAGTGCCGCTTGCCCAGCTCTATAGGTATCGGACATCAGTGTATAATCTTTAGGCATGCCAACCGAAACGGCTATTCGATTCACTTCTTTATAACGGTCATCTACGGCTACAAGTTCAACCTTATCTCCGTTATTAATCAAACTTTTAGCAGTAGGAAAAATAAATTCTCCCGTCGTACGAACTTCACCTTGTGTAACCGGCACGCCATTTACCCATAGACGAACAAATCTAATATCATTTCCAAATTGCCCCGACAAAGTTGCCTGTCCAAGCTCATAAGTATTAACGGTAAGACTATAATCTTTCGGTATTGAAACTGAAATCATAATTCGATTTACCTCGGCATAACGTGCATCCACAGCAACAAGCTCAACTTTATCTCCACGCTTAATCAAATTTTGAGCTGTGGGGAAAACAAATTTACCTTGATCACTTATTTCGCCTTGCATAACCGGCTGTCCATTCACCCAAAGTCTAACTCGATAGACATCTTTTCCGTAAGTTCCTGTAAGTCTTTTTTCTCCCAATTCATAGTTTTCAGCTGTCAATGAATAATCATTTGGGAAAGTTGGTTTTAAGTTGAGTCGATTTACTACACGATATGACGAGTCTACAGCAAGTATCTCTACAGTATCTCCTTTTTGAATTAATCGGTTTGCATTAATAAAAGTAAATTGTCCATCTTCGTCCTTTTGTGCCTGCTGAACTACTTGATTATTTACCCACAGACGAATTTTATAGACATCTTTCCCAGAAAGCCCGCTTAGGCTTGTCTGTCCCCCTACATAGCTATCAAGATTAAGACTATAATCTTTTAATAAAATTCGACTTTGATTGGCTCTTCGATAGCTTGAATCTACAGCGATAACTTCCACTGTATCACCGTAATGAATCAGCTGATCCACTTTAGAAAAAACAAAAGTTTTATTGGTGTCGTATTTTTGCGCTTGCTGTACAATTTCACCATTAACTACTAGTCGTACTTGAAAAACATCTTTACCATAACTTCCAATAATTTGAGATTCACCAATTCTATATTCTTTGATAGATAACAGACTATAGTCTAGTATACTGACCATTGTTCGACTTCTTTCTGTTTCTTCATCATCAAAAGCTAGTAACTCTACTTTATCATTTAGAGATATCAGTTTATCTGCATTAGGGAAGCTAAAATTGTTCTCAGCATTTAAAGTGGCTCTTCCTATCATTTTATCATTAACCCAGACCTGAATATTACTAACATCTTTTCCATAAGTACCCGATAAAATGGATTCTCCTGCAGCATATTTATTCGATTTTAACTGATAGTTAAGCATTTCAACAGATTTTCTAACAATTTCACCCCGTTTATTTTTTGCAACAATTTCGATGTTATCAGTTGCTTTTATTTTTTCTGGGTCAACTATTGGAATGATAAAATCTTTGTCTGTACTTACCCTGCCTGCACCCATAGACCTGCCATTGACAAAGAAATTAACAATTGAAAGCTCTGTTCCAAGTTGTCCCGTTATAGTCGTATCTCCTAAAGCAAATGCGTCAATAATTACTCGATAGTCTTTCGCACTAACCGATTTTTTATTCACCACTTGATTTTGCTTCGTATCAGTGCCAACTACCTCCACTTTAGTCCCATTTCTAATCCCTTCAATGCCCTCAAGAGAAAATGAATATTGGTTTTTATCACTGAGCTTAGTCATGATTTCTTTTACTAATTTCCCATCTACCCATAACCCTAATTTATTAATATTCGAGCCAAAAGTTCCTGATATGTTTAAAGTATCTTTAAAATCTGCTTCATCAATAGACAAAAAATAGTTTCGCACATAAAAAGTAGTTGGAGCGCTTTCATTACCGTCATTATCCTTTGCAACAACTGACACTTTTGCATTTTCAGGGAATTTTGATGCATCTATTTCAAAGATCCCACTACCAGATGACGTTCTAGCTATAATTGGTTCCAAAAGACCCTCAACTGTAACTACCAAAGTATTTTTCGGCTCAGCTTTCCCTAGAATATATGGTGAATCAGTTATCATTGTTGTATTCTCATCAATATATGGCTTTTTCAATTTAACTGTTTGTTCTACTTTCCAGTTATCTGATGCATATTGCTTGTTTTTTTCCGCCATAACATAAATATATTCTGAACCTATTAAATTATCGACAGGTATACTATAGCTACCATCTTCTCGCGCAACACTTTCATGATATTCGTAATGGTCTGCTTCATAAACATAAAGTCTGACCAAAGCCCCGGGTACTACCGTCCCTGTTACTACTTTATCAGTATCAGTAATCGGATTAACTTTCAAATCAAAGTCGATAGCTGCTTGGTTGGAAATACGACGTTTGTTTATACTCTTAAAACTTGTATTAACATCCATACTATTGGTGTCAGCAGATTCAAACGCAATTTGCCCTGCAATATTTTCCCACATATAATCATGGGACTTAGAGTTATTGTACATTTCCCATACGTACAAATCTTGTCCCCTCCAAATAACTTGAGAAGGTCTAGTCATAAGGTAACTTTTAACAGGCATACCCATAACTTGATCATTCCAGTCGCCTAATGTATTTTCTAAATTCACGTATCTAACCTTTCCAATGTCCAAAGTCCCTCCTTGAAAAACGTCTCGTTCACATGCTTTTACATCAAAAACTGTATCTTCGCCTAAGGTAACGTAATTAGTATTAAGATAGGAGCTGCCAATCTCATATCCACTGCCCTTTTCATCTGCTCCCCGCTTCATTCGCAGTTCGGCCTTCTCTTCCAATACAATTGAATCGACAGCGTTACTTCCATAATAACTATCTACTACTGTCATCCTAGCATTCTTTTTCATTAACAATTCTTTACCAGTAATACCCCTATAACGTGTGTCTATAAGAATATCCGTATCTTCATTTACGGTCATTGAACCGAAAGATATAGCACTTTGTGAGTATGAATAAAAAACCACTTTCGCTTTTTTTTTCGATGTTAAGATGTCCAGCATACATATGTGGGAAAATATCAAGATAATCCATACCATTATTAGTAGGAAAATAAGGCATATGAAAAACACTTTCTCCAGAAATATTAATATATCTTGCGCTAAATGAATCAATCGCCTTACAATAGACATTATTCAGATTAATTGTAACATTTTTGCCCTCACTGATTATTCCATATCTAGAAACTCTCGTAAACTCTCCCTCATAAAAGCTATATGGCTCCCTTTCAATTCTAATATTATTGAAATTAATTGTATTCTCATCCAATGCTTTACCATCAAATGAGTCATTATACATATATAGGGTATATCCATTTCCATTTATGGTTAGAGAGCGTGATAGCTTTACTTCATTTTTGGCATCCAAGTTGATCGGAAAATGAACATCGCTACCCAAGTTTACTTCTTTCACATTTGCATCTTCAACCGCTAACTTAAAATCTTGATATGTATCTACCGTAACTATCGATCCTGTTATTACCCTTGACTTTTGAGCTCCATCAATAGTACTGGCCTTACTTTGCTGCAAACTTGGAACCAAACTCAGCAATAATGTAAGCATGATAACTATCACAATAGCTTTGCGTTTCTTTCTATAGAAATTTAAATTCCCTTTTTTTAAACACATTCACTACCTCCTTTAAAATAATAATCATTCTATATTATATCATGTCCTCACTTGATATTTGTGTACAATTTTTTAATTTTATTTTACTTTCCTAAAGGCATTTTTTCTTATGATTTATAAAAAAGTGTAGATGTTGCATGTTCAAAAAAAGCGCCTCACTTTTAAAGTTGAGACGGACTTTACTATATATTTAGATAAACTACGCCATTTTTGATCAAGGACTTCCTCTTTTTACTCTCTCTTATCTCTTACTTTTCCCGCCACATTTTTCTTCACTTCCACTTGTCGCACCGAGTTCTTATTCATCGAAAGCACTTTAAACGTCCAACCTTTTTCAAACACCGTGTCCCCGCTTTCGAGTTTAAAATCCTGCAGCAGCATCCATCCGGAAAGTGTATGCACGCCGCTTGATTCAAGATCAAATCCAAGTGCTTCCTCTACACTCACGAGTGGTTCGCTTCCCGAAATCACAAAATGATGGTTCGCGATTTTGCGTATTCCTTTTGGCCCATTCACCTCTTCCAGATCGCCGACAATAATTTCCATAATATCTTCAATCGTTGTCACCCCAGAAGTTCCGCCGTATTCATCCGTCAAAATCACAAATGACTCGCCTTTCTGCTGCATTTTAACAAGCAGTTCTTCTAAAACCGTGCCTTCAAACATCGCCATTCCCGGCCGCACAAACGGCTTGATCGACTGGTTTACAATCGTCTGATCTTTCCCAAGTCCAGCCATAACTGCACTTACTTGTAAAATACCGATGATTTTATCCTTATCATGATCTGTCGTTACGGGGAAAATATGATACGTGTGCTCAGAAGTAAGCTTCAGCAAATCAAGCTCCGTCGCTGTTTCGTCGATGGCAACCACAGAAGTACGCGGAATCATCACTTCTTGAGCAGGTACATCGCCAAGTTTAAAAATATTCTTCATGTATTTAAATTCTTGCGGATTAAGAAGACCCTGCTTGTAACTATCTTCAAAAATAATTTTCAGCTCTGTTGGTGTCATCCGATCAGGATCGGCATCATTTTTCGCTCCAAAGAGCCGTGTAATCAAATTGGCCGAATGGTTCAGCACCCAGTTAAGCGGGAATGTTAGACGATACCAATATACAAGCGGTCTTGCAATAAAAAGTGCTACCTTCTCCGTACTTTGAATCGTTAACGTTTTTGGCGCTAATTCGCCAAGCACCACATTTAGAAAGGTGATTAAAATGAAGGAGACGAAGATGGAAATTGGGCCTTCAATTGATGCAGGAAGCGGCAAAAGAGCAAATAGCGGTTCAAGCCAACCTCGCATTGTTTCTTCGCCGACCCACCCCATTGCAAGAGCCGCAAGCGTGTTGCCAAGCTGACAAGCAGCCAAATAATCATTCATATTGGACGTAACTTTTTGAACGTAAAGTGCTCGCTTATTGCCCGATGCGACAAGGCTTGCCACGGTCGGCTTGCGGATTGCTACAATTGCAAACTCGGATGCTACGAAAAAAGCCGTGCCGAGGATTAAAACCACGACAAACAAATTACTTAACCATTCCATCTGCTTCGCTCCTCTCTATATTTGAAAAGAAAGAAAACGCCTTAAAAAAGCGTTTCTTAAAATTCCCAATCGGTCAGTTTGTCGATTACGAACGTAGGCTGGACTTTCTTTTCAGCCAAGGCTGTTCGATTTGTAAAGCCAGTTAGGACGAGCAAAGTATCCATTCCGGAATTTATCCCTGCCAAAATATCGGTATCATAATTATCGCCAACCATAATCGCCTCATCTTTTGAAACGCCTAACCGCGCCAATGCTTGATCCATGATGATCCGCTCGGGTTTCCCGACAACAAGCGGTTTTGTTTCGCTCGCTACCGCAACAAGTGCCGTGATTGAGCCATTTCCAGGGAGAAGCCCGCGCTCAGTCGGAATTGCTGCATCGGCATTCGTTGAAATAAAAGTGGCACCATTTCGAATCGCAAGTACCGCTTCCGCCGCTTTTTCATACGTAAGCGAAGTATCCATCCCAACAACTACATACGCCGGATTTTCGCGTTCTTCTGTAAATCCACTTTCTTTCAGCGCGTCTTTCAATCCTGTTTCGCCAATCGCATAGACGGTTTTGGGTTTGCCTTCTGAAAGCATATATGCCGCCGTCGCCATCGAAGAAGTGAAAATATCTTCCGGGCGAGCCGCTATCCCCATTCCGTTAAGTCGTTCCGCAACTTGGATGCTCGTTTTGGTTGAGTTATTAGTGACAAAAAGGTGGGGAATTCCTTGGTCAATTAATTGCTGAATAAATGGAATCGCCTCAGGAATAACTTGTTCACCGTGATACATCGTTCCATCTAGGTCAATCAGGTAAGCTTGATATTTTTTCAAAATTTTATTCGCCTTTCTCTGCCTTTTTCATAGGCTTTTTCATTTTTTTAAGGACAAAATACGAGCAGCCGAAATTGCAATACTCATAAAGATACTCATTTAGTGTACTGATTTTATTGTCATATGTTGCCTTTTTGTTGCCATCCTCAAAGAAACCTTTAAGACGCAACTGATCGTAGCCATAATCACCGACAATGTAATCATAACGCAACAGGATATCACTGAAACGTTCATTCAATTTTTCTTCATCAAAACAGTCTCGATGGTCTTTTACCAGTTCATAATCCTGATTTTGGATCGTAATCATTCTTTTTCCTCCCCATATAGTTGTTTCAATTTCCAAGCGAAAATATCGCGTAAAAGTTCCGGCGTATAGACTTCTTTTTTCCGTGCTTGTTTAATAATTGGGAAAAACGGCGCAAACACAAGTGTATCGTGCGTCACAATCCGGTATTTCTTTAAGCTCGAAATCGGTTCCCCGTCAAAGAGCGGCAATCCACGAATCGGATCGAAACTCGCGCGCTTCATCAAAACCGTGCCAAAAAATTCGCCGCGGAAGCCAAAACCGCGCAGTGGAATTTTTTCGAGTTCCTCTTGTTTACGGATAATTTCGTGGATCAAAATTTCAAGCTCGCTTCCAGACAACGTGACCGCTATCAAATTGAGTGGGTGCGGCAAAAGCTGGTGAATATCAAACGCCGTCACCGGACCTGGCCCAATATCTGTCATATAAATGCCTGCATTCGTTAAGAAACTGTCTGCATCTGCCCATTCCACCGCGCTTCGTGCATAATATCTGCAATCGCCGAATCATCAAACCAGTTGTGCGAGAGTTTGGCTGGGAGTGTTACTATCGTATTTGAAAGTTCTTTTTTTCCTTTTTCAAAAAACGCCGAAATTTGTTCTGCTTCATCTGCCGGAGCCGCTAAACTGTCTGTTTTATAGACACGCGCCGACTTACTGCTGAATTTTCCCTCATCGTTCCACGCAATTTCAACGCGGCCGACATATTCGCCCCATCTACCACAAGCAGCAAGCAGTGTCGATCCGATTTTTTTACCTTCTTCAAGCAAGTGGTGTGTGTGCCCGCCCAGAATAACATCAATTTCCGGAAGCTGTATCGCAATCTCCTCATCAAGCGGAAGTCCAAGGTGGGATAACAAAATGACAAGGTCGGTATCCGGATCAAGCTTAGCTAGCTCACGCCGCAGCGCTTTGATCGGTTCTTCAATTCCCCAGCCGAGCGACTCGTAGTAGTCGCTGAACGCAGCCGTGGCACCGAGCACTGCAACTTTTGCATCACCTACCCGTTTATAAACAACCGGAAGCGCCCACTCTGCCCGCTTGGTTCGCTCAACGTCCGCATAAAAGTTCGCACAGACAACCGGAAAATCGGCTGCTCCGTAAAGCTCATTTAGTTGCTCGTGCGATAGCGTTGTTCCTTCATTATTTCCAAAAGTTACCGCATCATATGGTAGCTCGTTTAAAAGTTCAACATTGGCCTTTCCAGCTGTTCCTTCCGTAAATGGATGGACACGATCAAGAAAATCACCGATATCAAAAAACAACACATTCTCTGCCTTTTCACGGGCGGCACGTTTTTCAGCTTTAAGAAAAGATGAAATTCGCGGCCAGTGCTCTAAATGGCTGTGAACATCATTTGTATGCCAAATGGTTAATCGTTTCATGCAAGCATCCCCTAAAAGCAATTTACTTCCTCTATTGTAGCCTAAAAATCCAATTTTGACACGTGACAAATCTAGAGTTTTACTTTTCAACTATTTGATTTTGGCGTATGATGGAAAGATGAAAAAGATAGAGAAAAAGGAAGTGAACATTTTTGGATATCGCACAAACGCTTGAAATTCTCCTCATTGCTGTATTTGCCGGAATTATCGGTTCAATTCTTGGCCTTGGAGGAGGCATCATTGTAACACCTGCATTGACACTTGTTTTCGGCATTGACATCCAATACGCAATCGGCGCAAGCATCATTTCTGTAATCGCAACGAGTAGCGGTTCTGCGATTGCCTATATTCGCGACCGAATTACAAACCTTCGCGTCGGCATGTTTCTTGAAATCGCAACGACACTTGGAGCCATTACCGGCGCTTTTATCGGCGGACTTCTATCCGCGACAGCGCTCTACATCATATTTGGGCTGCTCTTACTATATTCCGCAATTAATATGATTAAAAAGGCGAGCACCGAGATTCCTGTTAACGTAAAGCCTGATCCGCTCGCCACCAAATTAAACTTGCATGACAGCTATTATGACAAAGCACTTCGCCGCGAAGTAGACTATCAAGTGGCAAATGTCCCAGCCGGCTTCGGCGTAATGTACGGCGCGGGCGTTGCAAGCGGACTTCTCGGCATTGGGAGCGGCGCCTTCAAAGTTATGGCACTCGATGTCTTCATGAAAATGCCGCTCAAAGTATCCAGTGCAACGAGCAATCTGATGATGGGCGTAACCGCAGCCGCAAGCGCAACCGTATATCTCTTCAAAGGCGACATTGATCCGACCATCGCAGCTCCTGTTGCAATCGGCGTTTTAATCGGCGCCACCCTAGGAACAAAAATCATGCAACGCTTAAAGAGTCGTGTTATCCGGCTTATCTTCATTCCGGTACTGCTTTATGTCGCTCTCCAAATGATACTGCAAGGATTGGGGTGGATTTAGATGTCAGAAAACAAAACCAAAAACGAAGAAATGTATCACGTTGAGGCAATCGTCGGCGGTCTCCTCCGCATCGGCGTCTTCATCAGTGCCGCAATCATCATTATCGGTCTTGCACTCTATGTTATCACTGGTGAAAGCGGCTATCCCGGCACCACCTACCCAACCACATTTGGCACAATTTTCTCGGGACTAGTTTCCCTCAAACCATTCGCCATCATGATGTTCGGTCTGCTTTGCCTAATTTTGACACCGGTCTTTCGGGTGGTCGTATCCCTGTTCACCTTTCTGAAAGAAAAAGACTACCTTTACGTTGGGATCACTGGAATCGTACTCGTTATCCTAGTCATTAGTTTTTTGATTGGGAAAGGGTGAGGTGAGTATTTATCATTTTAGTTACTTAGTCCATATCTGATGAGTTCCCTCATTTTGATAATACTAGATATTTTATGGAGAAACTGTTGACTTTCAGCAGAATCTTTACAGAGCTATGTGACGGACGTCCGTTTGACACTCGAAAAAAGCATTTTATTCTCTATAACAGGATTGGATGAAATCAATCTCTTGAGGATGAACACCTTGTGAGATTTGAACACTGAAACTATTTTTTGCTACATCAAAAAGAGCATTTTCCAGTAAAAAAAGGAAATGCTTTTTTTAGTGTTCAGATTTCACACCATGAAATGTTCAGTTGCAGAATGCTATTTGGGCTAAAAGTCGAATTTTTCTGCTCAAGGTGAATTTTTCAATGAAATTATACTACTAAGATAATCGAATGGGAGAAAATAACCTCATCTTAATAAATAGTATACATTGGTTGATATAATTTACGTCCTACCGCGTTTGTCCACATGAATGAATGCGTAAACGATGATGACAACCTAACAATTGATACCCCGCTTAGAGCAAAGATAGCGTTGAAATCATAGATACTTTTGATAAATTATGTATTGATTATCTAAACAATACAAATTCAATGCCCATAATTCTTCAGATATTTAACCGAAAAAAGCAAAGTCAACTGATACATCTAAAAAACATTCAATTGTAGATATATTTACTAACCTGAACACTTATGATGACAAAATCGTGAACTAGAATCACAAGAGTCACTCCCTGCAATCATAAAAAATCATTTTATTCGTTTTGTTTGCAGTAAATTTTTGTATTGTTTTAAGTCATACTCCCATGCCCCTATGTAAAACACAATCTATCAAAAATAACTAAGAATAAATCACGTTGACAAAGTACACTGGATGTACTAATATAACTTTTATAAAGTACATTAAGTATACTTAATTGACAGGAGTGACCCGTATGGATGATTTCATAAAAGCCTCTGAACAAATCTCTCTATTTTGTAGGATGAACAATCAAATAAAACCAAATTTACCTATTCGTGCCAGCGAGATGGGAATGTTGATCTATCTCGTAAAGACAGATGAAGAAAAAACCCCTTTAGGTGTAGCAAATTTTTTTTCGTTTCACAAAATCGATGGCAACCAACATGGTGACCTCCTTATCTTCAAAAGGATTTCTCCAAAAAAAGCAGTCTGATAAAGATAAGCGCAGTTTTATACTTATTCCGACAGATAAAGCCATACAACTTGTTGAAGAAACCTATCAAGATTATTTCACAATGATTTCAACATTGCATAAAAAAATGGGCGAGAAAAATTTTTCTGAACTTGTAAGATTACTGGAAGACGCAAATCATATTCTATTGGAGGAAAAAAGGAATGGGTAGAATTTTAGTAACAGGTGCATCTGGAAATGTTGGTAAATATGTGACACATTATGCTATTGCAAATAAACAAGAAGTAACAGTAGCCGGAACATCGGTGGAAAAGCTATCTACTCTATTTGGCGATACAGCAAGAATCGTTCGTTTTGATTTTGCTGATCCAGCCACATTTTCACAAGCTTTAGAAGACGTCGATCGAATATTTATTATGCGTCCACCTCATTTAGGCAAACTTGAAGATTTAAAACCATTTATTGATGCTGTTGATCCGAAAAAAATAAAACTCGTTAGTTTTCTTTCTTTAATTGGTATTGAACACAATCCAATCCCTCCACACTATAAAATCGAAAAGTACATTGAGCAAGCCAACTTACCCTATTGCCACATTCGACCTAGTTTCTTTATGCAAAATATAAGTGGTATCCATGCTTTTGAAATTAAGCACTTTAACCGGATTGTTGTTCCAGTTAAAAAAGCATTAACCAGCTTTATAGATACGGAAGACATTGGTGAATTTACTGCAAAAGTATTAAGTGAGCCTGAAAAGCACCAAAATAGCGCGTATTCAATTACAGGACCGGAAGCCATCGACTATTGGCGAGTTGCAGAAATTCTTTCCAAACAGCTAAATCGAGAGATTGTCTATACTAACCCTAAACCTGCTTTTACAAAAAAATATTGGATCAAAGTAAGGGGGCTAGAAAAAAAGTATAGTACTATTATGAGTATGTTGTATTTGATGACGCGCTTAGGAACTGCTAAAAGAGTGACTTCTGTTTTCAAACAGGTTATGGGGAAAGAACCTCAGACTTTCGAGCAATTTGCAGAGAAGAATAACATGTATTGGAAGCAGTAAAAAATGAAAAATATGATGTAGGTTTTACTCTTAATATCAATGATAAAAACGATGTGTCTAACTATTTCTTTGATGATGAACTTGCCAAGGAAATGGGGAATTTTGATAAGGAACAATCTGCTCCGCTTTCAAGTAAAAAAGCGTCTTACAGCAGCCAAAATAAACTATCTACTCCTGAAGAAAGACGAGCTTATTTTAAGAATTCGAAAGGCCTAAATTTAAGCGGTTTATAGCTATAAAAAGAGCATGCTACGGCGAACCGCATGCTCTTTTTATGATTATCAGTCTGCTGAAGCATTCTACTCTGTGCTAGTCACACAACGCTACCTCTCTTTTCTTTCGCTCATCCTTTATTTTTTCAACCTTATCTAAGTACCGATAGATAGTTGTCCGCGATACATTCCATCGTTCCGCAATACTTTTAATCGGTGTTCCATTTTCCACAAGTTTACGTAACGGCTTGTGATCCTCTTCTGATAATTTTTCTGGACGTCCTCCATTTCTTCCTCTTGCACGTGCTGCCACTCGTCCAGCTGCTGAACGTTCTAAGATTAAATTTCGTTCAAACTCTGCAAAGGCTACAAACAAGTGGAAAATCAGTTGACTAGTTGATCTCGATTTGTCCATCGTAATGTTCTCTTGTAAACTGTGAAAAATAACACCATTCTCGTTCAGTTGATTGACAATCCGGATTAAATCCTCCATATTTCTTCCCAGACGATCTAAACGCCAAACAACCAACGTATCTCCTGATCGGCAATATTGAATCGCTTCTTCCAATCCAGGATCTTTACTTTTTGCCTCACTGATATAATCCGTAAAAATTTTTTCACACCCATCTTTTTCTAAGCTATCCATTTGTAAGTCTAAATTTTGTAAACCTGTCGAAACTCGCGCATAGTAAATTTTTATTTTTCGTAACTTTCAAAACACATTCTATCTTATTTTCGTTTTATTGTGCCATAACTTAAATGAACTAGATATACTGGTCATAGATTATTTTATGGGTTTATGAACAGGATAACGATCATTTTTAGATGAAAATTCATGAAAAATAACCCTGTCCAGAAAATGGTCATTTTCTGGACAGGGAAAAACGAATCATTCTTAAGTATTTTTTCATTGTATTACTAGTTTATTTTAAAGTTCAGACGATAAACTAGTTTAATCAAATGAAAGAAAATCATTTTTACTCTTTTTTAAACAGTATGCTTTCCTACCTTTTTCCAAACTAGTTTTTTGGTGTTCATTTTTCAATCAGAAATCTTATTCTCCTTTTATCTTATTCAATTGATTCACTAAAATTGCCTAAAAACACCCAAAAAAATCAAGCTACCAATTAATTAGCATACTCCCAACCAACTTCCATTTGACATATCACACATTTTCAAGTTGTTGTTCCTATTTCATCACCTTTTATATATCTTTCGAAATTAGGAATTGATTCCCAACTATTTCTATAGCCCATTTCTTCCGGTATTGTTTTAATTCTCTCAATAAATTCAATTTCTGATACACCAAAGATTGGCAACATATCTTCTAGTACTTTTCTAGATTTCAAAGCACTAATAATACTTATCCGCTCGTTAATTCTATGCAAATATATATATGTTAATGGAAACCAAATACTATATGAATTAGAATTTCCAATAGGATTTATATTACTTACAAAATAGAGCAACATATCTGTTTCTATCATGTTTTTAAATTCCTTTTCTGTGGATCGCTCTTTCATAAAATCTGCAGTTAAAGAAACACGTTTACTTTCTTTTGAAAGTTTCCCTTCAAATATGATTCTAGTTGGATGTCGAAAAATGTAAAACGACACATTCTTATGTCGTCGCTTATCAAAATATAAGTGATTTATTAGTGAAGAAACTATATCCAACCTTTTATACTTAATAAAAATTGAGTTTGCAACAAGGAATAACTCTGTAAGCAGAAATTTAATTGCCTCTGAGCTCAATTCATTTCCCTTTTCTTCAAGATAATAGATTTGATTATTAAAGTCCTCAAAAAAGTCAACAATAAAAATATTATTCATCTTATTATCCTGAACAAATGCATTAATTACTGTTGAAAAAGATTTTCGAAAAGGAAGAGACTCATGTATCATCCGAATAGCCGCCTCATCTGCCTCTTCATCCTCTTCTTTTTGAAATGCTTAATTTTTTAAGTTCTTCTATAAAACAATCAAGATACTCCTTAGTTGCATATGAAAGTCTCTGTGTATTCTTATCTAATGCTTTTTCAACTAAACTTGCTTTTCTTTCAATTTCAAATGTATCTACACTATCATCAAGTAGGAATGCTGGTACTTTACCCAGTTTTGGTTTTCTCAAATTCGGCTTATCAAAAATCTCTCTTAACAATCTTTCAAAACCATCTTGAAAGACTTCGTCGCTTGATAAGTCAATGTACATTCTTCCGTTAACATAAAGTGGAAGGTATTCTTTCCCTGTTTCTTCATCTCTTTCAAAGACAATAGGAATAAATTTATTTCTTCCCAAGTCATCGTACATGGCAGGAGTTATAATTTGCGTTTCTGTTCCAACACCGCCCTCTCTTCCATCAGCTTTTTCAGAATAAAGCTTGTCTGAAATAATAAGGACTCGATCAATTGATTTATCTTTTATCATTTGCTCCATAAAATCATACTTATCCTGACCGACGTTTAAATCCCAAACATCTAAAATAACTTCTACACCCGATCCCACTAAAGATTTAGCTAATTCTAACACTCTTGATTTATGTTCTTCACTAGACCAACTATATGATATAAATACTTTTTTTCGTTTCTATAGTTTCCATTTACGTCCTCCAATCGTTTTCTCTTTTCATTTATAACTATTATAGTCAAACCAATTATAAGCATCATCCATTGTTCTCTCCGAATAATTTAATTAAAGTTAGTCGCATTAATTGAAATGTATCCCGCAAGCTCATCTCCACCAAATTCAGTAGATAACATTTTACCAGCCATTTGTAAAGATAATTCTGGAATCATTTATTCTTTTTTTTGACTATCCTCTAACATATTAATTAATATTAACTATTTCTCTAAAATATTGACATTACCTTGTTTATAAATGCTATTTATTGAACCATTTACAAAGTTATGTATATGTTGATATAACTGAAGAGCATGTGTAAGTAGTTTTTCTATATCTGTAGTTTTCTTTTCGTTTTCAAATTGTTAAACTTTATCCCAGGACAAGTTTCTTTACTTCTACCAAAAGATATCCTTTTATCTGCTTCTTCCCAAAGACCTTCCATTAATTTTCACTATCTTTATATATTATCCATTCATTCAAGCAAAACGTCTTCATTATAGTTAAGATTTCTAACCTCTCCATATTATCCATTAATGGGATTGTGTAGTTATTTGAGCCCCCTCATGTTTAAAGAACAGAAATTTCACATATTAAGTATAGCACAAAAATGTTTTCATTTTATTACAAAATAAAATTTTTTCTTCAATACTTTTTTAACATCATTATTCATATTTCAACCTTTCTTTTATAGACCATACTATAGACTAAAATCAAGGATTTTCCATCTCGAAAACCTGCATTCTTTCGTTGGACTAAAAAGAGTCTAGAATTTATAAGTTTTGGACTTTTATCCATAATTATATATTTTCATCTTTATTAAATAAAACTGATTTTCCCATTTACGAAAGAAGGTTTCTAAAAGAATTAATAGAAAAGACTAGAGTTTTAATTCCCACTCTAGTCTTTTCTTCTGTTTACTTTTCTAGCATTAATCCAGTTCTTTTCCATATATTTTATTTAATTTCTTTAAAGGACTCAAAAATAATTATTTATAATAGGATAAACTACAAGATCATTCATCTTTTTAGCTTCTATTTCCCCCATTCTCCTATTCTCGTAGTCCTCAGGGAATTCTTGAAAGTCTTTTAAAAAAAGTTTCTTTGGAATATGGAGTAGACAATATTCTAGATTTAACATCTATTTCCTTCGAAAAAATTCCTAGTACAGCAACCTGTAGCTCTATGGAAAAGTGAATAATCCAGTTTTTCTTATCATTAAATAAGCACCCGTAATCCAGTAAAAGAAACAAAGTAGCGCCATCCCATAGTCTTTGCAAGCAGTCACCAAAATCTTCTAGATTTTGGTTTAATTCTAATTCTATAATTTCAGTTTTGCCTGGAACACTTATGTGAGGTAGCCAAACAAGATTTTGAGCATTTTCATATTTTGATAAACCCAGTATGTCCTTTAACCCATGATCCATAAAATCCTCCAAATCAAATACATATGTTGAAACTGCTCCCTTAAACACCTTTTGAGGAATGCTCTCTTCAGCGATATATAGTTCATCTATTAGTGAGTACATTATCTTTAATTCATTAGAAGTAACTCTATTAATCACTTCCTATCCACCCTCTCTATTTATTTCTTCTTTCTCCTATCCCTTAATCTAAATTTTATCGGTTTTCTTTTTCCTTTTCCCCATTATTCAGCAGTCGGTTCCCCACCAGAAGAATGAGATCTTGTCGTTATTTTTTTCCATTTCGGGTATATATTTTACTTCCTTTGCTTCCCTTAGTTACTTTCCATTTTCCTTTTCTTAATCTACCTTCTAGCTGTTGTCTTGTCACATTTGATTCGTATTGTTTAACTTTTTTTCTTTTTTAATAAACTTTATTTTTTTATTTTTTTTCTTTCCCTTATTTTTTCCTTTACTTTTACTCTTACTATAAGAATAGTTACTTCCTTTTTTTGATTTATGCCACTTATAAACTTTATACCCAGCCCATGCGGCAGTAACTCCAAGTGCTACCCCCCAACCAATCGGTCCAAAAGCTGCACCTGCAACAGCTGCATATGCCATATTTCCGTCACCATCAAAATAAATCACTGGATTATTATTCGCATAATTATACCCATTCATCGTCTGAGGATCATCTTCACCCCCCGGATCTGGGTCATATGCCGTAAATACGCCTTGTTCGGGCTCATAATACCGCGCCATCAAGTAATACTGACCAAGCTCCTTATCATACGTGTAACCCGCATACCCATAAGGATTCGCCTTCGCTTCCGCGGTCGTTGCCGTATCTGAAAGCACATTTCCCCAAGCATCGTACGTATATTCCGCAACGAGCATTCCTGCTTCATTCGTCAGCGCCACGACATCCCCATGCGCATTATAGTGATAATAAAGTGTCTTCCCATTCATCTTCATCGCAAGACGAACATTGTCATCCGAATACACATACTGCCGTGTTACCTTTCCAGCCGCATCTGTCTCATACAAGACATCGATACTATCGCCATCATAATGATAATTCGTGACAACCCTGTCAACGTATGTATATGCCATTTTTACATTTGGCGAGTCCACTTTAATATCTACTTCTTCAGAAAAATCCCCAGTACAGCAATCTGTAACTCTATGGAAAAATGAATAATCTAGCTTTTCTTGTCATTGAATAAACACCCGTAATCCAATAAAAGAAATAAAGTGGCACCATTATCCCAAAGCCTTTTTAACAGTCACCAAAATCTTCTGGATTTTCGTTTGAATTAATTCTATAATTTCAGTTTCTCTTGGAACACTTATATGGGGTAACCAAACAAGATTTTTGGCATCTTCATTTTTCGACAAATTCAGTATGTCCTTAACTTATGATCCATAAAATTCTTCAAATCAAATACATATGTCGAAACTGCTCCCCGAAAAACCTACTGAGGAATGCTCTGTTCAGCGATATATAATTCATCTATTAATGCTTTAATTCATTAGAAGTAACCCTTTTAACCACTTCCTATCCTCCCTATTTCTTCTTTCTCCTTTTATTAAATCTTATAAATCTGCTTTTTCCAACCACTATCTCCAATACTTTACTGACCGAATACCATTTTTTAAAGTTTCCTGATTTTCTAGGTCAGATTCGACCAATAAGCATTGTTTAAAGAGTTGTTCCACCTGCTCCGTTCCAATATTTGTTGCAACATCTATCAAAAAATTGATAGTAACAAAACGAGCCACATTATTTTGAGAATTTACAAGTAAATTTTCTAGTTGTCTAATATAAAAACGCCACTCCTGTTCCTCGTCTATTAACAAAAACAAAGTAAAGAAATAACCTGCTCTTACAACATCATTCTGTTCATTTTCCAAATGTTGCTTCACAATCTCAAGGTAGCTTTCGTCTCCCATATCCCCTATATTTAAAACGGCATAATACCTCACCCAAAAATCTTCATCTACAAGAAAACTTACAAGTAACGGCAAAAATTGAGACATCTTGTGATAACCAATGTATTCAAAACATTTTACTTTCACTAGATTTATATCCTCTAAGTGTTTAACAATCTTCATTTTCACAACTTTTTTCTTATTGATTAATAAAGAATCAACTGCTGCTGCTCTTATTTCCTCATTTTGATTTTCTGTCAAACCTAACAGAAAGGATTGAACTGTTTTTCCTTTAGCATATTTTCCTAGCCCTTTTATTAGTTGCTTTTTTGCATCAATTGATTTAGTATTCTTTATTCTTTTTATTATCTCTTTTGCGTTCATAAATGAACTCCTTTAATACTTTTTTTTCTTTTTTGGGTTTCTTATTGGCTTTTTTTGACTTATTACTTTTCGAGGGGGTTCTATGAAGTTCCGCTCCTTTTTGTCCAGCTACAGAATCTTTCAACCCTGAATCATCTCCAGTAATTTTTTCCCTCTTTGAAAAATTCACTTGCGCTTCGCTTCCAAGTTCGCCTCAATATCATATTTATCAGTATTAAGCCCTAAAAACATCCAGAAAGGGCTTTAAACATCATTTGTCTAAAGCCCTTTCTTTTCCAGTATATCTAATAGTTCATTATATTGCATTAACAATTCATTCATAGGAAATCCATCTACCTGTCAAAATTAAGAAATTCAAAATCTAGTTTCCTAATCGTTTCAATAAATTTTTCTCCTACTATAATAATAGAACCATTGTTAAAATCAGCTATCCATCCAGAAAGAAGATTTTTTGATAGGAAGAATACTGTATCCCCTTCAGGTAGAAAATTAGGTTTCCATGATCCATCTTCATCTTTAATAGGAAAATTTTCATAAGAATTTACTTCATAGCACTCATGTTCCCAATTCAATATATAGATACCGTTAGGGAAACAACTTTCAAAAGCTGTTTTCAATTTTTCTCCAGACTCTATATATAATTTTGATACTCTATCATTTTTATCATACGAAAATAACATCAAGTTCCATCTATTTGCTTTACAGTGTAGATTAAATTTTTAGGTTCAATTTTTTTATAGTTATAATTCTTAAAGCTATAAATTTCGCCTATTTTTCTCCATAAAGTCTTTTCATTTTCTTCTTCCAAAATCTTCATTTTTACTATCTCCTTACTTTTCTAAAAGAACTATAATGATTATTAGTATAGTACCATTTCCCAGTATTTGATCTCACAAGTCTTTGTCGTCCTCTGTTTCCTCTTGTCTTATTCGTTCTGCCATTTTTCCTGTATATATCAAATTCAGTGTAGGTTCTTCTAGTTGGTAATTTCTTTTGTTTATTGCCGAATTTCCCACTAGAATATCCTTTTGGTTTATGCCCTTTCCCTTCATAATACTGGATAGGATTCGACCCTTGTAAATACTCCTTTTAATCATAATTCTTTTTAACGAATCTTAACCTCTTATCTAACTCAACTAACTTCATATTAATATGAAGTTCCTCTACGCTCTCGTCATAGGCTTGCTCCGATGCAAACTTTTTTTGTTTCATTTTTTTGAATGTCATAAATCCAATAGTTCTCTTCTTCCACAGTCTCATATGAACCACTTGCGTAACGTTTTGATTTCGCGATTAAAAAATCGTCATCCCAATTCACCTTTTGAATCGCATCTGGAATAATAGCTGTTCCAATATAATCCTCGGTACCTCGGTAAAGCGACGTTTCTTTACTATTAACTCGAATGAAATAAACACCTTCTGTAATGGCCACTTTATAGTCTCCACTTCCTGGTCCAAACGCACAACCGCTCAATACAAGCAAACTAATTAATGATATAAAAGCTTTTTTTATTTCTTTCATACGTCACCTCAACTATATCTACCTTCTATCCCAGTGTTCCGTAAAATAAATCTTTTTTTATTGTATATTTTATCTGGAGCTTGTAACATCTTTTCTTTTGTACGAATCAGTTTAAGTGAAATCTTTTTTTTCTTTTAATGCTTTTTCAAAAGCGACTTTTGTCTCAAACTTAGACAAGTCATCCTGTGAGAAGTCATAGATCCAGAAGAGAGGAGTCTTTTCTGGAAGATCATAGTAAAATTGGTCATCCGTTTGATCCGACTTGGCGATCAAATATTTTTTATTCCAATTCACCCAAGATAGAGGATCTTCAATAATAAGATTTTTTCCATCCTGAATCCAAGCATAGAAAATGACATCATTGCTCGTTTTAGTTAATATGCTTTTGTCTGTGACTTTTACATTAAAATCACCATCTTCCATCCAACTACAGCCAGTTACTATGAAAAAGCATCCAAATATACTTAATAGATACACAATTTTTTTTCAATTCATCTACCTACTTTATCGTTTAGTGTTGATCAAGACCATTTAGAAAGGCCGAAAATACTCCCTCTTCTGTGTATGCTGTGCTTAGTTTCCCAGATATGATATAGTTTCATTTGAGCAAATAATATAAGAAAAGAAGGGGATTCACCTCCCCCTTCTCTTCTCCTTTTTAAATTCTATTACGCATAAATTCAAGACTTCTTTATTTTATAACTAGCGAAGTAAAAAGATATGGATGATCCTCTAATAAATTTTTTCTTCATCTTTAATACGTTTTTCATAGGACATCAATTCTAAATCAATTTTCTTTTCTTTCAAAATGTTTTTAAATTCAGTTTCACTTTTGATTGGGCCTGTCAGTTGATTTTTTTCAAGATCCAATAGCCAATATGTTGGATTTTCATGTTTTTTAAACCATTTATTTGATTCTTCTTCGGTTTCTGTTTTAGCAATCAGAAAATCCTTATCCCAGTTCAATTTTACAATATTATCACTGCTATCCGAACTTGAATTTGTATGATTATCAAGTTGGATTTCTCCATTCTCGTTATCATGAATAACGTGTAAAGTTGGATAAATTTGCCATATTTCATATCTATCATTAACCTTAATCGCGTAATCAGCCGAGCCCGCGCATCCTGACAAGATTAAAATCATTACTACAAGTAATCCTAGAATCTTCTTCATCAAATCACCACTTCTCTATTGAACATCTTTGATAATTTTTATTTTAAATGGTTTAATTAATCCTAAGTTCGTCATCCATACACAATAATTATTTCCAAATCCAACTTGTAAATTGTCATACTTTCCCCATGCAAAATCGAATTTATCATCAATTACGACTTGAACCTTATAAGTACCATTTTTTCTTTTTTTTGAAAGTTGCTGTATATTTAACTTTGTTAAAAGCTGTATGCAGATCACTATCTGCTCCAGATTCAAATACATAACTACCTGTTACCGTAGCATTAGTTTTTCCTTTTTCAAGCATTTCTTTCTCAAACTTTCCATTGATCGTAAAGAAAAAGCCTCGATGTCCGTATGCTCGGTTAGCCACACTATCATTTTTATGCGTAATATTTTTTGGTTTATATAGCCAACCTGCTATCCCATAAGGGACTTGAGCATGCTTCATATAATTCGCAGTGATGATGTTCCCTTTTTTTGCGACCAAAGCCATCCCTGCTGTATACGCTCCCCTAGCAGCTAACGCTGTCCCAATATTTCTTGATTGGACCCCATTCTCATCTGGTTGTTGATCCTCTTCAGGGTTTAATGGATTCACGGCTAATTCAGTATATTCTTGTTGAAGTTGTTCCATTTCTATTTGACTTTCTTTTTCCATTTTAGATAACTCCACGATAGTTTCTCTAATTAAAGTATCTAAATCATTATCCAGCTTCGTATCATCAAAAATACCTTCAAAGTAAGTTTTGTAATCCGGATAAGTGGTTAAAAATTTTATAAGTTCATCAAAAGTTGCAGCTGAGATTGTTTTTAATGACGCTTTCTTAATCCATCCCAGTTCTTCACCATTTGGATAGACTAAATGTGCCCAAATTGTTGAATCGGCAGTTACTTTTTCCATATCTACCTGATAGAATTGGTTAAGATATTCTGAACTTGCGCCTTTTTTGCTAGCTCCAGGTGCATTGTAAACATTCTTCTCATAAATGAATTCATTTCCGAGAATGACTCCTGCGCCATAATTCACTTTTTTCTCAGAAATAATCTCAGTAAATTTATTTTTTTCAGTAAGATCTGCTACTTTCACATAGCCCGTTTTTCCGGCATAGTTTACTTTTATCCAACCGTTCTGAGTGCTTCCAAAAACACCTGTCACTTCAGCAAATGGTTCGACACTCGCAACAACCGCTGAGGAATCACTTCGATCTGCTCGAAGGGTCACAGCCTGGTTTGTCAAATAAGCGACATGGATTTCATTAAAGGCCCGTTGATCCATCCAACCTAACAGCTTACCGTCTACACTAATTTGATAATAGGTGGAACGTGTCGTTTTCGCAATTCGATGTATCACGGCTTTTTTATCCTGATAAGCGGTTGCCTGCGCAACCAACTTGGTTCCAATAACTCGGTAAGGCTCTGTCCAAATCGCATTCGTAGCCCCATTGGCAATGACTCCTGTCATATCCACTACCGTATTACTCTCGATCACATCATAGACATCAAAAGCGCGGCTATCCATCCACCCTATGGTTTTCCCATTCAAGCTGAATTGGTAATACGTACTATTCGGGTTTACCACTTTTCTCAGTAACTGGACTTGTTTATTCAAATAGTCACTAGCCGGGCCAATTCGAGTGGAGCCCATTTGTCCGTATGGCTCTGTCCATGCTGCATGTCCGGTTACGGTTTGTACAATCGCCGGTCGATTAAAAACCTCATTACTGGTCGGCATGGTATAAAAAGTAAAAGCCCGTTTATCTAACCATCCGACGAGTTGGTTTCCTATTTTCACTTGATAATAGATTCCACGCGCTGTTTTCGCTTCCCTTACCAATTTGACATCTTTTTTGGCATACGCTGTTGCGGTAGCACTCGCGACAAAAGTGGAACCTTCCGAATAATAAGGCGCTGACCAAAACGCATTCGTTTCTGGATAGGCGATATTCGCATCCAAATTAACCACCTTATTATAGTCAATTGTATCATAGGCGGTGGCTGCGCGTGAACTACTTGTCGTACCGTTAGGCGGCATAGGATACACAACCAATCCTGATGCCACCATCATTCCCGAAATCCCAAGTAACAATCCTTTTTTTAACACACGTCTGTTTTTCATGTTTGCTCTCCCTTTTTTCTTTTTTCTGTTCCCTCTCTAGTATACTTGATACTCCTTTTCAACACAATGAATTTTCAGAAATGTATAACTTTACTGTTGTTTTTCTCGTTTTATTTTTGAAAAAAAGAAGCAAAGATCACTTGCTATGCTATTGAACTGTCATTATATTCATTGTGACAGGATCATCATCAATTAAAGGAGCCGAGCTAGTCAGGCTATTCTACTTCTTTCTTCATTTATCAAGCCAAAAAAAGAGCCTGTATAGGCTCTTTTACTAAGACTTTATGGATTCCCTTATTTTATCCACTTCCGTAAACCAAGGAGCAGGAACAAGGTTCCGAGTCCAAGATAAGGAAGAATCGGAGTGTCTCCAGTTTGAGGAAGACGCACTGGGGTAGAATTGTTTTCCGTTTCTTTCTCCTTTGCTGGTACTGTCACGAACGTCCCGTCTTTGATTCCCGTTGTCCCTTCAGGATTATCCTCTAGCTGTCCACCTGGATTCTCCGGTTGACTCGGACTTGGATCGAACGGCGTAGGATCAGGTTCTGGGATCGGATCTGGATCTGGATCTGGTTTTGGTTCCGGATCTGGGGTCGGGTTGATCCAGTCTTTCACTTTCCACTGCGCATAAAGCGTAGTTTCAGTCAACTCAGACCAACTCTCTCCAGGTTGGATGGTCTCTCCTAACCCATCCGGTTGGGTATTCCATCCTCCAAACGTATACCCTTCCCGAGTAGGCGTTTCCGTTGGAACAGAAGGATAGTTCTCTACGGTAAAAGATTGAGATTCTGGTACATTCGTTACCGCTTCCATCGTATTCGCGTTGTAATGTAGGGCATACGACTGAATAGACCACGTGGCTTGAAGCGTTAACGGGGAATTGGGCATCGTCTGGGTTTCGAAATCCCAAAGTACTGTTTCTTCCTCTGTTTCATATGCCCATCCTTCAAACGTATAGCCCTCACGTGTTGGGGCATTCGGTTTTGTCACTTTTTCTCCCGGAAAGACTTGTTGTGTGTCATCGGAAGTTAGTTCGCCCCCTGCCGGATCATAGGTCACCGTTTGATTCTCCGCAAACTCAAAAGGAATCCTTACCCATACCCCATACTTCGGATAGTTTGGGTCTACTTGAGCATAAATAACTTCTCGGTTAGGAAATCGATGTTCTAAGGTTTCTAGATTATAAAAATAAACCTGATTCTTTTCCGCATCATAACCACCAAAATTTGTTGGGCGGGGATTTCCACTATATCCTCCATAGACTAAATCAGTGAAAGAAGAACCATCCGGTTTGATCAATACATTATCTACGTAAATAGGTTCATCTCCCCGTACATAACGGAAAGGTAAGGTTACTTCTTGGTTTTGTAACCTTAAATCAGTATGTGCAGCAAAGTTTTCAATCACTGATAAATCGACAATCTGATTGTATTGCAAAGTCACGGTCGCGTTTAATGGAAGCTCATTCACAAAACGCGCATCAGCTAGTTGATTGTGTGCTAAACCGATATTTTTTTAACTTCGTCAACTTCGTAAACGAAGGAACTTCTGTCAGTTGATTGTCACTCATATACAGTTCTTCTAGATTGATCATGTCTTCAATAAGTGCCAAGTCCTCCGCACGATGAATGCCCGTATGGCTTACGTTCAATCGAATCAAATCCAATCCTTTTAAACCGCTAAAATCTTCTAATGGAGTAGAACCTAACGTTAAGAATTTCAAATCAGGTAGAGCTTGAAGCCCTTCTACTTTCGTAATCGGATTCCCATCCAAGTTCAGACGCGTTAACTTCGTCATATTTTGGATAAACGAATAATCATCAATGCCACAATACGCCACATTTAATCCTCGAAGCGTGGTTAATTGATTTAGTGGGCTCCAATCCGTAACCTTTGAATTGTTACTAATGTCTAACGTTGCTAACGCTGTTTGGTGACGCAATCCTTCCACACTCGTTAACTCTGTTGTCTGAACCATTAAATTATTTAAAGGAGCCATTCCCTCTAAGAAATCCAAATTGGTACAATTCGTACCATACAAGTTTAAAACTAATAGATTGGGTAATCCTCGCAGCGGGGTATAATCTTTCACATCTCCATAGATGTTCAAGGTTTGCAATCCCTTTAATACGCCAATCCCTGCTAGACTATCGTCTCCCCAATACTCGAGTGTTAAACGTTCCAAACTTTCCAATTGCTTCCGAGACACCAGATTGCTCGGTTCAAATTCACCCAGCACTTCTTCTTTCACACGCAGTGCAAGGCTTGGATTGTTTGGAATCCATTCGTCAATGCTTTTGACTTCGTTCGGATCTTCTGCCTGTGTTTGAATCCCTTTTGAAGCGACAGGTTCAACCGCTGCCTTCGAAACGGCAAGAGATTGATTAGGTCCCTTTTCCTGGCCTGTTGACTCCACCGCCTGCACCATTGGGCTCCCTAAACTCACTAATAACGCTGCTGTCGGGACAACCGCCCAACTCTTTTTCATATTCATCTCTTTTCTCCCTTCCATTCCCTCTTTTAATCGCATGGCTTCGCCTTTTTTCAGTCTATCCTCCTTCACGCGTTCCAGTTACGCTTTTTTAAAACAGGTTTGTCAATTCTCTTCACATCTCTCACAACCACTCCCTCGGAAGGGCTTTTTTATTTCAATAATCGCCGAATTCCCAGATACAGAAATACGCTGCCTAAACCAACAGCTAAACCCATAGGGAAAGGCCGATCTCCAGTATGAGGTAGTTTCGCTGGAGTTCCCCCTGAAGGAGAAGACTCTTGACTCGACAGAATAGGATCGTGTGACTCAACAGATTCTTGTGTTATGTCCCCTCTTTCAGGTGTCGGCTGTTCAGGTTGAACTGGGGGCTCAGGGTCAACTGGATCCATTGGATCTATAGGTTGTGGTTGTGGATCTGGATCTGGGGTTGGCTCAGGAAGTGGATCGACCATAATGGTATCGGCCTTCCACTGTGCATACAGAACAGATTGCGCCGCATCGGACCAGTCTTCTCCTGCCGAAACAGATTTCCCTTGCCCATCAGCTTGTGTATTCCACCCCAA
>NZ_AODF01000012.1 GCF_000525875.1 Listeria floridensis FSL S10-1187
TCGAATATCGTCTTGATGTTTGGATAACATGTTCTTCACCTCTTGTTTTTTATGTCAGTTCTCTCCTTAGTATAATCAAAAAAAAGACTG
This sequence comes from Listeria floridensis FSL S10-1187, assembly GCF_000525875.1. Lineage (GTDB taxonomy): Bacteria > Bacillota > Bacilli > Lactobacillales > Listeriaceae > Listeria > Listeria floridensis. The sequence continues at coordinate 91 of NZ_AODF01000012.1, forward strand.
TAAACAAAGTTTTTTCACTACTTTGTCTACAGTCTGAATGCTGTATCCTTTTTGGATACAGCATTTTTTTTGTGGGAAGGAAATGAATTTGGGGGCATAATGCAACAATTGGCTAGAAAAAAACACGTTTTTCGCCGGCTTGTTCACAAAATATCTACAGATTTCGCCAGGCTTTTCCTGTATATTACTTAAGTAAGTTAAATATCAAGGAGGTTAATGAATTGAAAAAGGTTATGCCGCTTGCGGCCTCTTTATTAGCATGTTCACTTCTTTTTGCAGGTTGTTCAGATGGAAGCAGTACTGAAAAATCGAGTGATAGTAAAACGAATAAAACAGAAACAAAAAAAAGAAGCGAAAAGTGAAAGTCATTTGAATTATGATGATCAGAAAGGCTGGGCATTCGAATCAGGAGACTCTCAGTCGCCAATTAACATTGAACCGGCTAAAACGGAAGCAATGAAAGATACTGGAAAACTTGAATTGAATTATAGCGATACAGTTGTTGATGAAGTTGATAATGGTCATGCTGTGCAAGTGGATGATACAGGTTCGGCTGTTATTAATGGACGTAGCTTTGAACTGACGCAATTTCATTTTCATGCAAAAAGCGAACATACTGTTGACGGCAAACACTATCCGATTGAAGTGCATTTTGTCAATCAAGCACAAGATGGTCGCTTAGCAGTTGTTGGCGTCTTTTTCAAGGAAGGTGCCGAAAATCCGGGTTTCCAAACGGTTCTTGATAATATCAAGAAAGGTGAAAAAGTTGAGGTTTCAAGCAAAATTGATGTAGCTAAGATGCTTCCAACAAATCTATCTTACTACCATTACTTAGGCTCGCTCACAACACCGCCGCTCTCTGAGAATGTGGAATGGTACGTGATGAAAAATCCGGTTGAAGTATCAAAAGCGCAAATTGAAGCGTTTGAAAAATATTATGATGCCAATAACCGCGATACTCAACCACTTAATGATCGTAAAGTTCTCGAACACCAAGAATAAATCTTTCATTCAAACTGCACGATTATAGGATAATGTAAATCTAAAAGATACAGGTTTTTCAATTTGATTAAAAATTGGAGGCTTGTATCTTTTTTTGGTTAAAATTGCAAAAAAGACCATGTATTTTTAAAGCAAGGTTTTGTATAATAATGAAGATAGGAATCTCTATTTTGATAGGAGTTAGTCGATCTATTTCCTCTGTCAAGTATTTCTGCGCACGTTATAAACTTCTAATAGGATTACACGATTATATTTAGTGTTCTCTTCTGCTTTTAAAGCTCCTTTTTCATCTTAACTGATATTTAGCAGTTCATGATGGATTCTTCATTTTTATTAAAACTCATTCTTCTTCTTTTTTAAGTCACCTCCTGTTTGAGTATGTATAAAACTGAGCAAGGAAAGAAGTACGCCTTTTACTGGCGAATACTCATCAGAATAAAAACATAAACTACTGAATGTGGAAATATATTGTCCGCATCTCTGGACACAGATTGAAGTGTAAACGCATACAAAAGCGCTTATAATAATAAATGTGAGGTGGTCATAGTGGTTTTCAGCACAAATGAAAGTAATTTGTTAAATGCGTTAAATTATGAAACTTTTACGTCTGCAAACGAACTCGCAAGTCAGCTTTTTGTATCGAATAAAACCATTTACCGGTTAGTAAAAAAAATCAATGTCATTGTTCAGGAAAGCTATCAAAAGCCGCTTGTGCTGTCCGAAGCAGGGAAAGGATACATTTTAAACTCGGCATTCATCCACGTTAATGTTCAGCCTTCTGTCAATTATAAGGAAGAAAATGAGCTAAATGATGTGCTTCTGTCGCTGCTCTTTAAGCACCCAAATAAAGAAAGTCGCAAAGTTTTCAGGTTTGAGTATGTGAGCGAGAGTACAGCAGATCGCTTGATTAAGAAGCTTGATAAACGACTTTTTAACGACTACCAGATTCGGCTGCGGCTCAGCCAAGATTTTGTCTGGGTTGAAGGCAGGGAGCAGGATGTCCGAAAAGCGATTCATAAGATTATTCTTGAAACCCACCATCTGAGTGCGCTTGAGGAAATCGGAATTAGGCTTAACGAATTTGATAAGCATTTTCTGGATAAGCAGCTAGGTTTGCTTGAGGAAACGATCGGCGAAACGATCAATTATCCTTATGACATTACACTTTACACTCACATTTATATGCTGATTAAAAGGTATCGCGAAGGAGATGCAGCTTATTTAAGAAAACAAGAACCGCTTGAACAAGAAGAACGTAAGCTTATGGAGGCCAATAAACGGCTTGCGGAAGCAGCTTCTCAGATCAAATGGAATATCGAACGGTATTTAAATCTTGAACTAAGCGAAATCGAAGAATTCTTTATCTTTCAAAATCTCTATTCGATCAATATTCAAGAGCGGGAAAGCAGTAATGTGGATAAAAGTTTGGCTGAATTAATCGCAAATACACTGATTATCAAATTTTTCAATATCTCGGATAAATCGCTTTTGCCAAGTTGCCGCTCGCTTTATGAAGATATCTACCAGCACACTTTACCGATGCTAAGCCGCTTGCGACATGGTATTACGGTAGAAAACAACTTGCTTGAAGAGGAAAAGGTGGAATTTAGAGATACGTTTCACAAGCTTAAGCAGATTGTTGCAGAAATCAATGCCGAGTTAATGTTTGATACAAAAATTGAAGAAGAAGAAATCGGCTACTTAACACTTTATTTCGAGAAGTACAAAATCAGCAAAGATCAAGCAAAAAAACGTGTTGCTGGTATGTTCGACAGGGATAGGAACGTCTGAACTTCTTAAGATTCGGCTGGAGAAAAACTTTCAAAATATAAATATTGTGGCCACGATGAGTGAAAGACAAATGATGAAAAATAAGGGGTTTTTGGATGAAAATATCGACGTGATTCTTTCCACACTAAGAATGCCTTTAAAATCGATTGACCTTCCTGTACTTACGATCAGCCCCCTTTTGACAAGCCAAGATATTCAAAAAATAAATTATATGTTAAAGGAGTCATAACCATGGAAAAGATCGTGTTAGACCAAGTAATTCATAAAGAGTTGATAACGATTGACTCTAAAGCGGGAAATAAAGATGAGGTCTTAAGGGAACTGGTTCATCTGCTCTATCAAAATGACTATATCAGTGATGAAGCAGAGTTTCTGAAAGATGTTTATTTGAGAGAAATGGAAGGCGAAACGGGTATTGGGCAAGGGATTGCCATTCCGCACGGTAAGTCTCTTTCGGTTAAAACGACGACAATTGCTGTTGCGAAACTCGCGGAGCCGATTGAATGGGAGACGCTCGACGGGGAAGCTGTTCAAGTGGTCATCATGTTTGCGGTGAAGGATTCGGATGTGAATACAACGCATGTGCTTCTCTTGCAACAAGTCGCAACTCTGCTTGCGGATGAACTGTTTTTAGATGATTTAAAGGGTGTTACATCGGTTGATGAAATGTATCAACTGGTTACAAATAAATAAAAAATTCGTGAGGGAAATAGGAGTGTGTAAATTATGTTAGTATCTGGAAAAGAAATTTTAGCGGTGGCAAAAGAACAAGGATTCGCGGTACCAGCTTTTAATGCAGGATCTGGTCAGCTACTTAATGCAGTGATGGAAGCATGTGAGGAGGCGCAGTCGCCGGTTATGATTGCGATTCACCCGGATGAGCTCAGCTTTTTAACAGATAGCTTTGTTGCACAAGTGAAAGATTTAGCGAACCATACGAAGATCCCAGTTTGTATCCACTTAGATCATGGGGCAAGTTATGAGCAAGTGATTCATGCGATTCAACTTGGATTCACTTCGGTGATGATTGACGCGTCGCATTTGCCATATGAGGATAATGTGGCGAGCTCGCAAAGGGTAGTTGCTGCTGCTCACGCGGTTGGGGTATCTGTTGAAGCAGAACTTGGTACAATCGGCGATACAGGGAACACAGTTGAAGGCGGAGTTAGTGAAGTGATTTACACGGATCCGAAAGTGGCACAAGATTTCATCGACAAAACGGGCGTCGATAGTCTCGCTGTGGCAATTGGAACTGCCCACGGGATTTATCCAAAAGATGTTGATCCGAAACTGCGTCTCGATATTTTAGAGGAAATTGAAAAAGCGACGGACATTCCACTTGTCTTGCACGGTGGTTCTAGCAATCCAGATGAAGAGATTGCAAAAGCTGTGACGATGGGTGTAAATAAAATCAATATTTCAAGTGATATTAAGATTGTATTTGCGAATAAATTACGCGAAATTTTAAATGCGGGCAATATGGAGATTCGTGAGCCGAATGTGCTTTTCCCACCTTGTATGGAAGAAACGAAAAAAGTGGCTTTAGAAAAAATCAAATTGTTTAAATCGGATGATAAAGCGAAATTCTATTTCAAATAAATCAGATTTTTAATAAGGCAAGGAGGAAAAAAACGATGAATATTATTGGGATTGCAGCATGTACGGCTGGGATTGCGCATACGTATATTGCAAAGGAAAAATTGATCAAGGCTGCTGAAAGCCGCGGTCACGCGATTCATATTGAAACGCAAGGTCTTGCGGGCACACAAGATGCTTTGTCGAAAGAGCAGATTGACGCGGCAGATATTGTTGTCATTGCTGCGGATATCAAGGTCAATGGTCGAGATCGTTTTAAAAATAAAAAAATTGTGGAAGTTCCTACGAGTTTAGTTGTTAAGTCGCCGAATAAGTTAGTGGAAAAGGTTGAACAAATTTAAGCAGTTTTATAAAAAGCGGGCAAGGTATAGGCCAGCAAATGGATATACCTTGCCTTTAGGAGGAAAACTCATGGGAGTACTGAAAGATATTGGTTTTAAAAAGCATTTAATGACAGCGATTTCATTTTTTCTGCCAATTATAGTAGCTTCTGGTTTCTTACTCGCAATTGGGAATATGACAGGCGGTGCTACGATTGAAAACTTTAAGGATGGTTTTTCGTTTGCAGATGCGCTTACGACGATGGGCGGTTATGGTTTAGGACTCCTGCCAATGATTGTTTCGACGGCGATTGCTTATTCGATTGCGGATAAGCCGGGGATCGCCCCGGGGCTGATTGTCGGAATGGTAGCAAATGGAATTGGGACGGGATTCTTGGGTGGTTTAGTCGGAGGCTATATTTCTGGTATTATTGTGGTTTTAATTGTTACTTATATTAAGGTGCCTCGCTGGATGGAAGGCCTGATGCCGACGCTTGTAACACCGTTTATCAGTACGCTTATCGCTGGGGTAATTATGTATTATGTGGTTGGAACGCCGATTACATGGTTTACAGAGATGCTTACTGGATACTTAGGAAACTTAAATACTTCTTCCTTGTTTGTTTACGGCGCGATTATTGGAATTCTTGCTTCGATTGATTACGGCGGAGCAATTAACAAAGTGGTTTTTGCTTTCGTTTTCGCACTGTTTTCAGAAGGGATTTATGAGCCGATTACGGTTCTCATTTTAGCATCTATGGTGACACCGTTTGGTTTGACAATGGCGTACTTTTTAGGAAAAGTCATTCGGAAGAATATTTTCAACAAACAAGAAATTGAGACGTTAAAAACAGCATTTCCAATGGGGATTTGCCAAATTACGGAAGGTTGTTTCCCAATTGTTCTGAACGATCTGCTACGATGTGTGATTGCAACGGGAATCGGTGGGGCTGTCGGCGGCGGACTCAGTATGCTTTGGGGCGCAGACAGTCATATTCCGGCATCTGGTATGTTTGCAGTACCGACGATGACGCATCCGTGGGCGTTTCTTGCGGCGCTTTTCATCGGTTCACTTGTGACGGCAGTTTCGATTTTGGTACTGAAAAAACGTGTTGACCCGAACGAAGCGGTTGTTGTGGAGGAAAAAGAGGAAGAAGAGATTGCTTGGGATGAACTGAAAATCAGCTAACAAATTAATGACAGGAGGGAAAAACGTGGATTACAAAGCAATAGTGAAACAAGCTTTCCTAGATTCCAATATTCATTTTACGGAAGCTGAACTTGAAAGTATTGACTATGCTGATTTTGGACTTGATCAGATTGAAACGGAAGGCTTGAATTTGATTGTCTATGTCAATAATGATACGTATTGCGCGAAAGAAATGGTGTTGCTTCCGGGACAAACGTGTCCGGAGCATCGCCATCCGCGCCGCGGCGCGGATGGCGAAATCGCTGGGAAACGCGAAACATTTCGCTGCCGGAAAGGAAAGGTCTATCTTTATGTGGAAGGTGAACCGAATGTGGCACAGATTGAAAGTAAGCTACCTCATGGACATGAAGCTTATTATACGGTCATGCACGAAATTGAACTTGGTCCTGGTGAGCAGTATACAATCGAGCCGGATACGCTGCACTGGTTTCAAGCAGGCGAAGCAGGTGCGGTCATTTCGGAATTTTCGACGCCAAGCGACGATCCGAGCGACATTTTTACCAACCCGAACATTAAACGTGTGACAGAATAAATTTCAGAGACTTGTGCTTCCAAGAAGAAGTTCAAGTCTTTTTTTATGGAGGAGAAAAATGGAAACGTATACTTTAGAAACCGAGCAAGTCTTGATTGAATTTATTGCCCTTGGCGGCGTGATTACAAAGATGATCAATAAAAAAAACGAAGACCAATTACGTGCTCTGCTATGCTGATTATGCGCGCTATTATGATAGTCCTTATTTTTTCGGCGCAACGATTGGACGAAATGCTGGGCGAACTTATCCGGCGTTTTATCGCAACTGGCAAGGTGAAAGGGTAAAGCTTGATTGTAATGAAGGACATGTTCATCTTCATGGTGGACAAAAAGGAATGCATACGGTTTTATGGGATGTTCGCCGTGTGAGCGATACAGAATATGAACTTTTTTATACGGATAATGATTCACCATATGAAGAAATGGATTTTCGGCTTGTTTACCGGTTGGATCGGAATAAATTTCGGATAGATATTTACGGCAAAGCGGCGCACCCAACGATTGCGAACGTGACGAACCATTCCTATTTTAATTTGAATCACGATAAAGAAACCATTTTGCATCATCAACTTCAAACGGCAGAAGCGAGCATTCAGTTGATTGATTCGCAATTTGTTCCAACGGGAGCCTATGACGACTTTAAGACGGATTCAAAAGAGTTTGAAGCCTTTAATTTTAATGCTGCTGCTCCAATCGAGAAAGCCCTGCAAACAAATACGGCTCTATCACGAATTTGTGAGGGTGGAATTGATCTGGCATATTGTTATCATCATCCTGCAGAAGAAAGCGAAAAAATCCGATTGTCGAATCGTGATGGAAGCAATACGCTGATTATTCATTCAGATCAAGAAGCCTGCGTGATTTATACAGCAAATAAAATTACGGAACAAGTTGAAATCAACAATGGAAAACAGCTAGAAAAATATCACGGGATTACGTTTGAAATGCAGCGGAAACCGAATTATGTACATGAAGAAGAAGCGATTTTAACAGACAGCTATCAAGCGTTTACAGAATATGAAATTATCTGAGAGAGGAGTGAAGAAAAATGACTTATTTTATTGGCGTTGATTTAGGAACAAGCTCGCTTAAGATGATCGCTGCAACAGAAGAAGGTGAAATTTTGGCAACTGCGTCAAGTTCTTTTTCGATTATTTCAGAACAGGTTGGTTTTAGTGAAGAAAATCCAGCAGATTGGCTGACTGCATTTGACCTAGCTTTCATAGAACTGATCGAAAAATTTCCTCCGCTAACAGACGGACTTGCGGCGATTTCGTTTTCGGGACAGATGCACAGCTTGGTTATGCTAGATCAATCAGGACGTCCGCTACGAAATGCCATTTTATGGAATGATACACGCACAGCCACCGAAGTAAAAGAATTAACAGCTGAGTTTGGCAAACATTTACTTGGGGTTGAAAAAAATCGAGCACTTGAGGGCTTTACGCTGCCTAAAATTTTGTGGGTCAAGAAGCATCAACCCGAGTTATGGGAAAAGACATGGAAATTTATGCTACCTAAAGATTACCTGATTTATTATTTGACTGGCCAAGTATTCACAGACCGTACAGATGCCTCGGGAACCATCATGTATGATATCAAACGTCATGAATGGGATAGAACTTTACTCGACCAGCTTAAAATAGACGTGACGAAATGTCCGGATATTCTTCGCTCGACGGATTCAGCCGGAAAGCTCAAGCCAGCCTTACAAGAAAAATTCGGCATCAAGTCAGACGTAGCTGTTATTATGGGCGGGGCAGATAATGCTTGCGGCGCTCTTGGTAACATCAGCGATCCAAGCGGACAAGCTCTAATCTCAGTCGGCACATCCGGTGTGGTGCTAGCCTATGCGAAGGATGTATACGAAGTAACCGGAAAGTATCATTGTTTCAATTCGGCGCTTCCGGAAATGGACTATAAAATGGGCGTTACTTTGTCTGCCGGCTATTCGCTTGACTGGTTGAAAAAACTAGTTGCGCCGAGCGAGACATTCCAAGAATTAACATCTGAAGTTGGAGATGTACCTATCGGATCGGACGGTATCACGTTTAATCCGTATTTATTCGGCGAACGGAGTCCGTATTTCAATCCCCACCTTAGTGCAAGTTTTTCTGGACTCCGAGCGCATCATACGCGAAGGGAATTAGTTCGGGCAGTACTTGAAGGTGTGGCTTGTTCGCTTCGAAATGTCTATGAAGAAATGGAGCTTGACAAAGGATTTCGTGTATTTCGGATTACTGGCGGTGTAGTTAAAAATCGCGACTGGCTCCAGATGTTTGCAGATATTTTCAATGCAGAAATGGAAGTCTTAGAGCTCGATGAAGGACCAGCGTTCGGTGCACTACTTTGTGCGATTCAATCGGTTACAGGGGTAAAGCCTGGAGAAGTGTTAGCGAAATCGAATGTGCTTAGAGACACATTTATTCCGATAGCAGAAAACGTGGAAGATTATCAACAAGTGTATCAAAGGTTTTTAATAGTTAGTCAAATAAATGATCAGTTGAACAGAGAGAAAGGATGAATGTAGCTGCATTGCTTGTTTTCTTTACTTTAATCTTGTGTATAAATAAAGATACAATTTCAGTATTGATTTCTTGGCGGTCATTCCCAAAATCTGAGGAAAGTGGATTTTTTTCACAAAATAGTCACAGAATTATAGATTCTCTCATTCCGTGGTCAGTTACAGCTTGGAAAAGAAACTTTAGAATAAGACTGACTATTAAAAAAGGAGGAATTTTTGTACATGAAAAAGAATAGAGAGAAAAGGAAACAACTTGTTAAAAAGACAGCGGTTATTTTGGTTGCGGCAAATGTGCTCGCGATGCCACTTGTTACTCAAGTAGCACCTTATACGGGGAAAGCCTTCTTCTATCCTACATATCCAACGGAGCCGACACAGCCAGAACCGCCAATTCCAACTAAACCGGTTGTTTATCCGGCTAAAGCAGGTCAAACGACGGTTAGCGGAACTATTTCGAATGCATCGGCTTATTATCTATCAGTAAATGGTTATATGTACAGCGGTATGCCGATTTCCAATGCTTTTACTTGTTACTTAACAAAGCCGCTTCAACAAGGCGATGTGATTAAGGTATATGGAACAGGGTCTATGTCCACACAAGGGGAAACGACAACAATTATCGTTGGGCCTGGAGATAGTGTGCCTGCCCCTACAATTAGTTCTGTGCTGAGTACCCAAGATTATGTAACAGGAACAGCCAAAGCAGGTTCCACGGTAACGCTCACAATTAATGGTACGCAGTACACTGGAGTAGCCAATACTTCTGGAGTTTATCGAATAGGGATTCCAACACAAGCGCCGGGAACGGTGATTTATGCAAAAGCTTCCTTATATGGACAAACTAGTCCAACCGTGAATACAACAGTAATAAATGGAGACACAACACCACCTAATGCCCCTGTTTTAAACAGCGTGATGGATACAGATAGAGTCGTTAGCGGGCAGGCAGAAGCAAACAGTACCGTTCGGCTTTATGTCGGATCGACACTTGTCGGAACTGGGACAGCTTCAAACACTGGATATTTCTCCATCACGATGAATACTGCACAGCCAGCTGGGACAACTATCACTGCAACAGCGACAGATGCTGCGGGGAACGTTAGTCCTAAAGGTTCTACGGTTGTAAAATCAAGTGATACAATACCGCCAAATGCCCCAATTATTGATCCAGTCAAAGACAATCAAACAGTGATAACGGGAACAGCGGAAGCAAATAGCACGGTTAAACTTTATAATGGATCGGTTCTTATTGGTCAAACCGTTGCATCTTCTTCTGGATGGTATGCAATTAATATGGGTACTACTTATCCTGCTGGAACAATTCTACGTGCAACAGCCACAGATGCAGCTGGGAACACGAGTACTTATGGAACTCAAACCGTTGGATCAAGTGTGATCCTCACTGCACCAACAATTGATCCTGCTTCAAGTGGAGATAGGGTTGTATCAGGGACTTCTACCCCAAATACAGCTATTATTTTGACGGTCAATGGCGTTAAATATCAAGGGGCAACTGGACCAACTGGTGTATATTCTGTTTCTGTCCCAGCTTTAACAGCAGGAACATTAATCGAGGCCTATGCACAAAGTGGAACAGAGGTTTCACCGATAACTCGAGCTACCGTAAGTGATGTGGCAATAAAAACGCCGACGATCAATTCGATAACAAATCAAGATACATCAGTAACAGGAACTGCTGACCCAAATGTGACCATCACAATTAGTGTTCCGGGTGGTGGAACTTGGACAGGCTATTCAGATGCAAGTGGTAATTATTCCGTTGCGATTTCGCCACAACCAGCGGGAACTGTGATTGAAGCAACAGCGACGAAGAATGGTAAAGTTTCAGATAAAGCACGCACAACTGTTATCCAAACGGGAATTGGCACGCCGACGATTAATACGGTGACATCTAATGATACACTTGTCACTGGGAAAACAGAGCCAAATGCAAGTATTACGCTTAGCATACCGCAAACAGATGGTTCATCGAAAAACTGGACGGGAACAGCAGACTCAAATGGAAATTATACGATTATTATTCCGAAGCAAGCAGGCGGAACACTAATCGAAGTTGTAGCTAAGAAAAATGGGTTAACGTCTGAAAAAGCAAGTACAACCGTTGTTCAAACGGGGATTGGCACGCCGACGATTAATACAGTGACATCTAATGATACACTTGTCACTGGGAAAGCAGAGCCAAACGCAAGTATTACGCTCAGCATACCGCAAACAGATGGTTCAACAAAAAATTGGACGGGAACAGCTGATTCAAATGGAGATTATGCGATTGTCATTCCAAAACAAGCAGGTGGAACAGCAATTGAGGTTACGGCAAGTAAAAACGGAATGACTTCTGAGAAGGCAAGTACAACCGTTGTTCAAACAGCGCTGGATACTCCAACAATCAATACGGTTACAAACAAGGATACAGTTGTGACTGGTAAAGCTGAACCAAATGCTGTAATTAAAGTAAATATCCCGCAAATTACTGGTGGAACAATTACGTGGGAAGGAACATCTGATGCTTCAGGAAATTATAGTATTATTATTCCGAAGCAAGTAGCTGGAACTCAGATTGAAGTGATAGCTGAAAAAGGTGGACTAGCTTCGCCAAAAAGCTACGACGACTGTGATTCAAACAGAACTTTCAGCGCCAACGATTAATGAGCTTACGGATAGTTCAACAACCGTGTCGGGAACAGCTGAGCCGAATGCTAACTTGGAAATTCGGATACCGCACCCAAGCGGTGGTGTGATGACTTGGGATGGTAAAGCAGATTCAAACGGTAATTATAGTGTTGCGATTCCAAAACAAGCTGCAGGAACAGTGGTACAAGTGATTGCTTCGTTAAACGGCTTGAAATCTCCAGCAGCAAGTCAAACGGTAGTGGATAAAACTGCACCAAATACACCGGTTTTATTCCCAATTGATGATCAAGCAACAAAAGCAGAAGGAACAACGGAGGCGTTTGCCAAAGTAGAAATTTCTTCAAATGGAATGAAAATTGCAGAAGGAATGGCTGGATCTGATGGTAAATTCTCTATTGCGATTCCTGTTCAAAAAGAAGGAAACCAAATTCGAGCAATTGCAACAGATGCATCTGGAAATACAAGTTCACCTGCCCTTGTTACTGTAACTGGGACAGCAATTCAAACGCCGACAATTAATCCAGTTACTGAGGACAGCACGAGTGTGACGGGAACTGCAGCACCGAATGCAGATGTGAAGTTGAGTGTGCCACAACCTGGTGGCGGTGTCTTGAATTATGATGGAAAAGCAGATGCGAATGGAATTTATTCCATTAACATTGCAAAACAAACGGCAGGAACAGTTCTGGAAGTTGTGACAACACTTGGATCAAAAACGAGTGCCAAAGCAACAACGACTGTTCAAGCTGGCGCAACAGATTATTATCTGACTGCTCCGGCAAGTTATACGATTGGTGAGCCAACGATTTCAGGAATGTTCGGCAAGGATATTTCAAAAGTACGTTTGTGGGTAAATGGAAAAGTAGTTGCTCAAGCGACAACGGATGTACATGGAAATTATACATTCAGCAATGTTAATAAGTTTGTGACGAAAAATTCGGATGTGGTTAATGTTGTTGGTGTGGATAATGCTTATGTTGAACGCAATCGCAAAACAGTTACTGTCGTTGGAAATGACATTGTGGATTACAGTTTGACGGTTAATCAAAATCCGTATGTAATTGGAACTTCGACGGCGTTAACGGGAACCTATGGACAGGGCATTTCCAAGGTTCGTCTATTTGTTAACGGAAGCGTGGTTGCCCAGGCTACAACTAGTAGTAATGGAACTTATACCTTTACAAATGCGGCGCAGTTTATTACTTCAAGTGCGGACACGGTTAAGGTAGTTGGTGTAGACGCGCAGTACATTCAACGTGCAGAAAAAGCAGTAACGGTTCAAGGCTCAGCGGTTACCTACACACTTACGGCTGATCCTTATGCTCTTAATCAAACGAGTTTGACGGGTAAATACAGCTCGAATATTGCGCGTGTGCGTTTGTTCGTCAATGGCGTAGTTGTTACGCAAGCCCAGACTGATGGGAACGGCAATTATACGTTCCCGAATGCCGGAGCATTGATTAAAGCGGGCGATCGTGTGGAAGTTGTGGGGGTAGACAGTCGATTTGTAGAGCAAAAACGCATTCAAGTGACGGTCTTGTCTTCCAATATGAACTATACTTTGACTGTGGCTACAAATCCATACACAGTCGGCAGTTCGACAATGATTTCTGGCACATATGGTAAGGATATTGCACGTGTGCGTTTATTCGTAAATGGAGCGGTTGTCACGCAAGCGCAAACGGATGGAAACGGAAATTACACGATTCCGAATGCGGCAAACTTTATCAAATCTTCGAGTGATGTTGTAAAAGTTGTAGGAGTAGACAGCTCTTTTGTACAACGTGCGGAAAGCGGAGTTACGCTTAGATAAGCTACTGTAAAGTAAGTCTAACAAATTGATAGAATAAGAAAAACCGATTTTCTGTCCAAATTTGGACAGAAAATCGGTTTTTTGATTGAATCAGAGAAACTTAACGTCCATCCCCGTATTCCCAGTCAATCGTGCCATCGACTTCGTCAAATGTAATCACTACATCTGAAACACCATTGATCTTGAGGACATCATCTTCGATTCGGTCGCGGATATCATCAATTTCAGCGAGCGTGAGCGAAGCATCAAGCTCCACCTCGGCATCAACATGAAAATTGTCCCCTTCTTTAATAACCGTTAGGACTTGAATGTCGTGCACGTCAGGATCGGACATGATGCGCTGCCCTACTTGTAGATGCATACCTTCGTCGGATTTCCCGATTGCTCCGCCAGCATTATCAAGAAAGACTTCGCCGACTACAACGAACATCAGGATACCGATTAGGATGGATGCGATTCCTTCGGCTTGATGGAACGGTGTGAAATGCGAAATTACAACGGCGATTGCTGCAAGGAGGCCGCCAGCTGTTGCGACGGTATCTTCCATGAATACAAGTTTTGTTGCCGCTTTAGCAGATTTCAAATTCTTCACGGCAGTCGGGATGATTTTCAGACCCGTTGCCGTTTGCCCAGTTTCGTGGACGATTTCTTTCATAGCTTTAACTAAAACGGAACCTTCAAGGATCGTACAGGCCAGCAGTACGACTAAGTTGATTAAGAAACCAGTCGATTCGCTTGGATGGAAAATATGCGAGATCCCTTCTTTGATTGTTTCGTAAGCCATGATGCCGACGACGATGACAGCAAAAAGCAATACGAGATTGACAATGCGGCCGAAACCTTTCGGGAACTTTTTCGTCGGTCTTTTTTTTGCTGAGTGCAGAACCTGTGAAAACGAAGAGCTGATTAGCTGCATCGCCCAAGCTGTGCAACGTTTCAGCAAACATTGCCACATTTCCCGTGAACATATAAGTCGTTCCCTTTACAAGCGAGACGATGCCGTTTACGACTGCCGCTGTGAATGCTGAGGTGTTTCCGTGTTTTAGCAGTTGAAAAAACTCTTTCAAAGTCATTCCTTCTTTCGGTTGATTTCAAAATACTGTTCTTATTTTAGCATGAAAGACATCTGGACTAAAATATAAAAAATTACAAATAGATTAATGGCTCAACCGAATTTAAATATGATATAGTAAAAAGGAATGCATCTTGGTTTTTGAAGGGGAGAATGCAGATGAAAAAGTTGTTGGTGATGCTTGTTTTTCTGAGTGCCGGTTTTTGGCTTTTCCAGCACAGCTTTTGCTGAAGAAGAAAGTACAGAGAAGCTACAGCAGTTGATTGACAAAGCAGCACCGAACGAGACCATTCGCCTAAAAGGCATGATTTATCTCGGTCCGGCAAAAGTGGATAAGCCGCTCACGATAATCGGCACAGAAGGTACATACATAGGAAGTTTGGAAAAAGAAAAGCCGGCAATAGAAATTACGGGTCAAGGTGTAACGCTTGAAAATTTGACAATCATGCTCACGCGTCAAACAGATGATACACCGGCAATCAAAGTTAGTGGAACGAAACATCATTTTAAGAATTTAGAGATCAATAGCACTGGACGCGGCATCTTAGCAGAAAAAAACGTCATTTTCCACATTTGAACACTTGAATTTGGAAGGAATTGACCGCGAAAAAAAAAGATGACGGAACAGAAAATGAGTCAAATGCAGATTCCTCCGGCGATATGAGCGGTCATGATCACAGCAAAATGACGATTAACAGCAAACGAAATGAAAAAGACACGACAAGGGAAAACGGAATTGCCCTCTACAATTCGACCGATAATCGCTTTATCAGCAACAAAATCGAGAAGGTTTTGGATGGCATTTATATTGAAAAAAGTTCAAGAAATCAATTTTTGAAAAATAAAGTGACAGATTCGCGTTACGGCTTTCATTTGATGTTTTCCGACAACCTCACAATTGTTCAAAATGAAGCTTCGCGGAATTTTGTTGGTGCAATGGTCATGGAAACAAGCGAAACAGAAATCAAGGGAAATCAATTTGCAGACAACAAAACGAACGTGAATGCAACAGGGCTGCAGATTTACCAATCCGAAAAAACCTCGGTCTCAAATAACCATCTGAGCGGCAATCGTATTGGCATCTCGGTAGAGCAAGCTGAAAACAATCAGATTACGGATAATCAAGTCGAAAAGAATTTTATCGGGATACGGCTTCTACGTGCAAAAAACAATCAGATCACTTCGAATCAGTTTGTGAGCAATGTCAGTGATGCAAGCGCAACGTCGAGTTCTAAAAATAAACTTGATGGCAATTACTGGGATAGTGCAGTAAAAGTAGATCGAGATAAAAATGGCATAAGCGATTTAGCATTTGAAACGAATCCCTATTTTGCAAGCCTTGCTGAAGAGAATCCAAGTTATCAATTCTTTTTTGGCGCACCAGGGCTATCTATTACAGAAAAAATGTTGAAAACAGAATCAAAAGAAATCTTAACCGATCAAAAACCAGTGATGACGCTGCAAGAAACGAAAACCGTCAAACAACATTCCAGTTTGTGGGTATTCGTCATTGCAATTGTGATGATCATTACGAGCAGTTTTATTTTTATAAAGGGGAGAATAACAAATGAAAAAAATTAGTGTAGCTTTAATCGGAATTTTGATGCTGGTAGTTCTAGCAGCATGCGGAGGCGGCGTACCAAAGGCGGCCGCAATTGATCCAGACAAGGATATTTGCGAAATCTGCAAGATGGCAGTGAAAGATAATCAATTTGCCACACAAATCATTTTGGCAGACAAAAAAGTACTAAAATTTGATGATCTAGGCTGCATGGCGCAGTGGCTCAAAGAAAATAAGGATGAAGATATTGCCGTGAAATACGTTCGCGATTATAAATCGAAAAAATGGATCGATTATGACGAAGCAACATATGTTTACAATGCAGATACGAAAACACCAATGAGTTATGGCGTGATTTCTTTTGAAAAAGCACAAGAGGCAAAAGATTTTGCAGCAAAGCATGAAGGCTCAGAAGTGATGACGGCGAAGGAACTGAAAGACCATAAATTCAAAATGAACAATATGGGCGGCATGAACACACACACACATTAAAAATTGCGAGCGGCTTATCATAAAGCCGCTTGATTTATAAGGCAGGTAACGATATGTTTCAAATTATGCAACTCGAGCTGAAGACGGCATTTCGGCAAAAAACGATCTATTTGTTTTCGCTACTTTGGATTGTTATTCTAATGTTTTTATTTATCTTGCAAAGTTCAGTACCGGGCGTATTAAGCTATACGAACACAACAAGTACGATCATGAATCTTGTATTCATTTTAATTCCGCTAATCACACTCATTAACGCTGCGCTGTCTCTTTCGGGAGAAAAGGAGAATGGGCAATTCAAATTAATTGGGACTTACCCACTTTCAAACACCAGTTATGTACTTGGCAAACTTGCCGGTCAAGCGATCGTTCAATGGGTGACCTTCACGTTCAGTTACGGGATAAGCCTTGCGATCGCAACACTGGTCGGGCTCACGCTTGACATCAAATGGATTTTCTTTCTTTACAGTTTCGCGATCTTCCTAACCTACTTGTTTCTCCTCATGGGCATCCTAATCGGCTTGTTCAGCAAAAACCGCTGGAGCGCCCTTTCAATCGCTGTGTTCGCTTGGTTTTTCCTGATCATGTTCTGGCCGACTTTCTTCATCAGCATCCTCAACTTGCTACCTTATGCGGTAGGCGATTGGATCGTAAAAGCCGCGATCTTTTTAAACCCAGCTGAATTTTTGCGTCTCGTTTATGTGAGTCAACTTGGCGGCGGAAGTATCTTTGGTCAAAACTACGACAGCCTAGTTTCAACCTTTTCAACGGGGCTCGGCTGGATGTTTCTCGGCTACTATCTGATCGTCGTGACCGTGCTCAGTGTATTTGCAGGAGATTTCCTGCTCTTTAAGAGGAGGCGATAATGTTGCTTGAAATAAAAAGAGTTTCAAAATCTTTCAAACGAAAAACCGCGCTTTACGAAACGACGCTTTCAATCGAAAAAGGAAGTTGTGTAGCGCTTTGCGGCGGAAATGGTGCTGGCAAAAGTACGCTTATCGACATGCTTGTTACCGCATCGAAGCCGACTTCCGGCATCATTGAAGTTGACGGTCTCAAATTTTACAAGACGGAAAAACAGCCTTATCTGCAAAAAATCGCTTATATGCCGGATGATTTTGAGTTGCCGCCAGTCATTAAAGTCAAGGAATTTTTAACTTTTTATGGAAAACTGCGCAAAGTGAGTGCAGAACGAATTGATGACGTTTTAAAACTAATCGAGCTTGAAGATAAAAGAACAGCTTATTTGACTGAGCTCTCAAAAGGCATGCGCCAGCGAGTACTGCTTGGACAAGCACTATTGTCAGATGCAGACTATATCATTTTAGATGAGCCGACAAATGGCCTTGATCCATACTGGATTAACCGCTTCATTGAAATCATGCAAACAGAGCTTAGCCGCGGTAAAACCATCGTATTTTCTACGCATATGATGGACGTAGCTGCCGAGCTTGCTGACCGAGCCATTTTCCTCGAAGGCGGCAAAGTGGTAGAAGATATTACGCTTTCAAAAGAAGAAGAGCATGCAGTCTTGCTTGAAAAACTTCTTCGCATCCATCGAAGCCAGCATTTATAACCTATTCGTTCTAGAATATTTGTAGTTTTGCAAGAGTGTTTGACATTCTTTGACCAATGTGTTATTATTTCTTTAGTTACTTACAAAGAGTAACCAAATAAGGAGGGATCACATGAAAGAATTGTTAACGAAAATCAATGCCTATGCGGCGAAAGAGAAGCAGGCTGGATTAACAGTGAGTGAAATGGAGCACCGAGCAATGCTTCGGAAAGAATATTGTGCAATGATTCGAGGAACTGTTCAAGATAATTTACATCATGTGACCATCATTGATCCGCTTGGTGATGATGTAACACCAAACAAACTAAAAGAAATTAAAGCTGAACTTAATGCTTAATTGAATAGATTTGTTGCAGTGGTTACTTGAAAAAGAGCTTAAATAAAAGAAGTAAATGGCGTCTAGTTAGTTTTAGCTGGCGCTTTTTTTATTGGAAAGAATTAGATTATCATGGAGGGAGCGAGTTTACTAAATTATAATATTGAGTGTAAAATTTTTTATCATAAAATATGTTACTAAAATATTATCCCTACTAATATCAATTTCTATTTTTAGTAATATACTTTACTTTTAAGTTTAATTTAGGTAATTTTATAAACATCGAATTTGTTGATTTTGTATATTATTGATGTTATGCTCACTTCGTAACATAGAAAAAGGAGGAAAAAGAGTTGATTAGAAAACGTATTTTTGTTGGATTGACTACGGTAGTTTTGGGGTGTTCACTCGTTTCACCTGCTACTTTAGCCTATGCAGATGATGTTGTACCGGTGAAAGGAGTTCAGCATGCACAGGAACGTACACTCATCGTTACAGCTCATGGAATATTGAGCGGGAGCATTGTACCCTACTATGATAAGGAAGAAATTCCAGGACTAGAGACGGGGTTTATTGATCTGCATTATCATTCGCATGATACAGGATTTGTAGATGGTGATAATTCGTACATAACAATTGAATTGCCGCAAGAGTTTGCGCCGATTGCTAAGCAAGCTTCCTTTAAAGAAAATATTAGCGGTCGAGTTCAGCGCAAGGGTCTAACGGGCGAAAAGTGGTTTGAGTATTCTCAAGACGATATTATTGTAAACGGTACACAAATTTCCTTTAAAACACCGAGAGAACTATGGTTTATCCATGGGGAAGTAAATGCAGATATTTCGATTAACTACGGAAATATTCAAAAGCAGTACCCCATCCGCTTAGTTCGTGATTCGTCTTCGTCAGAGGGTTACCAATTTAATGTTGCTCTAAGGCGCTCGATGGCACCTTGGGATCCAATTCAATATCCAATTATCGGAGACAACAGTGATCACTGGCAAAGCAATTATCTTTCTGCTTATTGGGATTGAGTTTGTGTGTGTTGAAACTCTAGTTGATGAAAGTAAAAAATAAGAAAGGGATGTGCACTTGGATTGTGCGCATCCTTTTTCTATTGAAAACTATTTTTTGTGAAAGTGGATTCAATAACGTTGCGATGAGTCAGCTCGTTTTATATAATAAACGTAGATTAAACTGCATATTTTGAAAGGGGATCAAAATGTCAAACGAAATGAGGCTGTTTTCTGTTACCAACGAACGTCCGCTTGCAAAAAAGATTTCTGAAAAGCTCGGCATCCCGTTATGTGAAGTAGAATTACAAAAGTTTAGTGATGGGGAAGTGAAAATCAACATCGGGCGTAGTGTTCGCGGTATGAATTGTTATGTCGTTCAGTCGATGGATGCGAATGTGAATGAGCGAATTATGGAGATGCTGATTATGATTGACGCATTAAAACGTGCTTCAGCTGCTTCCATTACGCTGATTATTCCATACTACGGTTATGCAAGGCAAGACCGGAAAGCGCGAAGCCGCGAACCAATTACAGCTAAATTGATTGCGAATCTAATGCAGGAAGCTGGGGCGACAAGGCTCATTTCGGTTGATCTTCATGCCGCTCAAATTCAAGGGTTTTTCAATATTCCAATTGACCATATTTCGGCTGTACCGCTACTTGCGAACCATTTGGTCGATGCTTATGGAGATGAAGATGTCGTGATTGTTGCGCCGGATCATAGTGGAGTTGTTCGTGCGCGCCGGGTTGCAGATAGACTTGATGCACCGATTGCGATTTTAAACCGCAAACCGCGGCCGAATGAAAAAGAAATCTCATCGGTCATTGGTCAAGTGGAAGGGAAACTGGCGATTGTAGTAGATGATATTATTGATACGGCTTACCGTGCAACGACTTCGTGTGATAAGCTACTTAGTGAAGGAGCAAGCGGAGTTGTGATGTGCGCAACGCATGCAGTTTTGGCGGGAAATGCTGCAGATCGGCTGGATCAGTCAGCCATTAAAGAAATTGTTCTGACGGATTCGATTGATCTTCCAGCAGAAAAAATGAGCGACAAGATGACTTTGATTTCGATTAGCGGAATGCTTGCTAAAGCGATTAACGGCGTTCAAGAAAATAAATCACTGCATCCACTTTTTTAAGAAGAAGGAGATTACGAATGATTGATATTCATTGTCATATTTTAAACGGAATTGATGATGGGCCAAAAGAGCTTGACGATAGCTTGCGAATGGCAAGGCAAGCTGTTGCAGAAGGTTTTACAGATATTATTGCTACACCGCATCACCTGAAGGGCGGTTTTGTAAATCCTGGGGACGAAGTGAAGGCGAAGGTGGAACACTTTAACGAAATTTTACAGAAAGAAGCGATTCCACTCATGATTCATCCGGGGCAAGAGGTACGCATCCACGGCGAGATGATTGATAATCTTGAAAATGGTTCTGTGCTTTCGCTTGCTGGGTCGCGTTATATTTTGATTGAGTTTCCAACGGAGTCAGTTCCGCTTTTTGCTCAGGAGTTGTTTTTTAAATTACAAATGAAGGGATACATTCCCGTTATTGCGCATCCGGAACGAAATGTTGAGATTAAGCGGAATTATGAGTTGCTATATGAGTTTGTGGAAAGCGGTTCGCTAGGACAGCTTACATGGGGGAGCTATTCAGGGCGTTTCGGGAAAAAGATCAAGAAATTCAGTGAACAGCTTCTAGAAGCGAATTTGGTTCACTTTATGGCAACTGATGCACATTTTTATGAGCGCCGGTCGATGGAAATCAGCAAGCCACTACATGATTTGCGCAGGGATATTGGAAGAGAAGGTACAGGTCTTCTTCTTAATAATTCAAAGCTCCTTTTAAATGATGAAGTGATTCAGCTTGAAGAACCAGAAAAAATTAAAAAGCGTTTTTTCTTATTTTGAAACAGAATGGGCTTCGGCTCGTTCTGTTTTTTTGAGTCCGAAATTGAGTTGCGTTATAATAAAAGAAAAAGTGTTTCGAGAAAGGATGAGGAAAACGATGATAACGATTGGGCTGACAGGTTGGAGCGATCATGATTCTTTACAGCTTTCGGCTAAGCATAAATTGGCTGATTACGCGGCACATTTTCCGCTTGTAGAAGTGGACACTAGTTTTTACGCGATTCCTTCGCCGAAGACAACGTCGAACTGGGCCGGCGGGACGCCGGAGGTTTTTCAGTTTGTTGTAAAGGCTTTTCAGGCGATGACGAAGCACAAGGAATGGAAGCAGTATTTTGATTCGGAGCAGGAAATGTATCAAAGGTACATGGATGCGATTGCGCCGATTAGTGAAGCTGGGAAGCTTAAAGCAATTTTATTTCAGTTTCCGCCATTTTTTAATTGTACTCGAGAAAATGTCGATTACTTACGGCATATCCGCACACAAATGGGTGATTTACCGGTAGCCACAGAATTTCGGAACGCATCTTGGTACAGCGAAGCGAATAGCGAAAAAAACGCTCGCGCTTTTACAAGAGTTAAAAATGATCCATGTTGTCGTCGATGAGCCGCAAGTTGGGACGGGGACAGTGCCGATTGTGCTGAGGGCGACGAATCCGGAACTGACGCTTGTGCGGATGCACGGTAGAAACCAATATGGTTGGATGAAGGCGAATAGCCCGGAATGGCGCGAGGTGCGGACACTTTATCGCTATAATGCAGAGGAAATTGCGGAATGGGCGAATTATGTGAAGCACTTGGAGCGCGATTCGAAGGAAATTGTGGTTATTTTTAATAATAATAGCGGCGGAGATGCAGCGGACAATGCGAAACAGCTACAAGAAGCACTTGATGTGAAATATGAAGGACTTGCGCCGATGCAGATGGATTTATTTTCGGAGTTTTAATAAGGTTATACAGTTTATGAGAGCGGAGACCAGTGATGGTTTTAGCTCTTTTTTATTGGTATTTGTGTGTGGTTGTATCCATTTTTCGGAGTGTAATTCATTGTATGTACTTGGAACAACTGGGGGAATAAAAGGGAATCACGGAGAGGATGTCTTCCGAGTACGTCTTTTTGTGAACGGGGTAGTTAAGGCACAAGCGCAGCAACCAGACGATCAACCTGGCATGTTCTTGATTCCGAATGCAGATCCATACATTCGAGTAGCTGGAAAAGAAGCAAAGGTAGAGCTTGTGGCCGTAGACAAGACTTATCGTGAAGTGAATCGTATTCCAGTTACTGTGAAATAAGAAAATGATCCCAAATAGAGTATTCCCAGTGAAAGAGGATACTCTATTTAGTAGGATGATGTCAATAACGTAGCTATAAGGTATCCAAAGGCTAGAAATAGAGGGGATCAAGTAAAAAATGTTCAAAAAATAGTCACATATACCAAAGGTAAAAAACGCTATACTTAAATAGAATACAAAATGGGAGGCGAGAAAATGAAAAACAGAAGAAAAAGAAGCTATTTTTGGTGTGGGGTTGTTGGCTTAGGTCTATTCATCAGTCCGCTAGGATACGTTGAAAAGGCACAGGCTTTCGAACAGTCAGTACCATCTAAAGAGATGAAACAAGAAGAAAGAGGAAAGGCTGTTGTAGCAACCAATGAATCTAAAGGATGGAATGTCATCATAAAGGTAAATCCTTATCAAACTGGGGATGTCACACTTTCGGGTTCTGTTTCTAAAGGAATCCGAAAGGTTAGACTCTGGGTAGATGGAGAAGTAAAAACACAAGCCAATGTAGATGCAGAGGGGAATTACGTATTTGAAAATAGTGATCGCTTCATTGCTTCCGTAGAAGATAAAGTCGAAGTAGTCGGTGTAGATAGTTCTTACATTGAGCGAGGTCGTCAAGAGGTTTCCATAGAAGAAGGGAGTTGGATCTATGGATTGACAGTAGATCCTTACACCTATAACGATACGATATTAACCGGAACAAAAGAAAAAAACATTGCGAAAGTGAGATTGTTTGTCAATGATGTTATCTGTCAGCAAGCGACCATTAAGGATGGCAAATATCGGTTTACGAATGTACAAGCGTTCGTTCGAAATAAAACCGATAAAGTAGAAATCGTGGGAGTAGATGGGCGTTATGTTCGGCAGGCTCAAGAGTTAGTTTCCATACAAAAAGAAGCAGATTCAGATTATGAGCTCTCCCTCTTCGACTATCAACTAGGCGATGCTTCTGGTAAAAGGGGAAGTTGGACGTGGGATAAGAACCATTGGGCTCGAAGTTAATGGCAGAATGAGAACACATGTATATAGTGGTCTAGATGGTAAATTTGAAATTCCAAATGCAGATCGTATGATTGGATCTGTATCTGACACAGTAAAAGTTATTGCAGTGGACCGAAATTATGTAGAGCATGCCCGTCAAACCATGTCGATACAACCGGGTGAGATCACGTATTCCTTGACACAAAGCGATTACAGAATTGGGGATAGTAGGATACAGGGGCAGGTCAGTCGCAGTCTTGCAAAAGTAGGACTTGAGGTAAATGGAAAAACCGTACGAATGACAGATTCCGGTGTTCGAGATTATAGTTTTTTAAATTTACAAAATCTGATAAATACGGGTAATGATTCCGTTGAAGTCTATGGCGTAGATTGGTTTGGTGTGGAGCGAGTCCGAAACAAAGTCAAGATTATAGATGAGAGACTGCTGGCTGATCCTTATACATTTGAGGATACACGATTAACAGGCGTATATGGTACGAATATTTCGGCTGTCCATCTATTGATCGAGGACAAAGTAGTTGCAGAAGCTGAAATGAGTGATGGAAAGTATAGCTTTTCAAACGTGAACCAGTTCGTTTCATCTCCTGAAATGGAAATCAAGATCGTGGGGCTAGATGAAAAAGGAGAAAAGAAACAGGAAATAAGTCCAAGCATTCAAAAAGGCCAATTTGATTATCGTCTTTCTACAGTCAATAAAGACTACTTTAAGGGAGATCCATTTATTAAAGGCAGCAAGGGGAAAGATATTACGAAAGTACGTCTCGTCATTAATGGACAGGTAGCGAGCGAGATAGAGAGTACGGAAGAAGTCTTTCAATTTGACGTGAAAAACTTGATTCAAAGTACAACAGACCAAGTTCAGATTATTGGACTTAACAAGGCCAATCTGGTTAGAGCTATGACAGATATCCAGATTATTGATCAAACTGAGGGCACTTTTGGAGAGGTGCACTGGAAATGGGACAATGAGACAAAGACCTTACAATTTGAAGGGGGTAATTTCCCGAGTGCAAGTATCCGAGATCACGCTTACCTTAAACGGTTGTCCATTCAGGCCATTCGTTTTACAAAAGAAACGATGTTTCCAGTAAATTCATATCGCCTTTTTGGTGGATTAGCCGATTTGGAACGGATAGAGGGATTAGAAAACATTGATACCAGTAATGTGAGAATATTTGATTACATGTTTATTGAAACACCGAAATTAAAGAGTGTAAAAGGCATCGAACAATGGGATACATCAAACGCAGAAAGTTTTACTGGTATATTCTGTAATAGTGGGATTGAAGAACTAAATTTAAGTAGTTGGAAGACTTCCAAATTAGAAAGTATGGTAGAGATGTTTGCATCTTCAAAAGTTCGTCATCTTGATCTAGGAGGTTGGGATACATCGAAGGTTGGGTCGATGTTTGCTGCTTTTAGGGATGCCAATCAATTAGAGACACTCAATCTTGCCAATTGGGACACATCTCTGGTTTTTCCTGGTGAAACTTTTTCTATGTTTGATAATACAGATAAATTGGATAGTCTTACATTGGGACCAAAATTTCGCTTTTCAGGGGGGATAATTGCTCGGTTGCCAGAAAAACAAGATGATGTTTATACAGGTCGTTGGATTTATCACGAAGACGAGAATGTCATCTTCAATTCATCAGCTAATTTAATGAAGAATTATGATGGTTTAAAACCCGGGACTTATCAACGGGAAAGAGTGAATAAATAGGGGTTAGTTTCCGAGGAAAATGAGTTTGGTTTAGAGATCGTTTTGTGATTGAAGTTTAGCTTTTACTGAATAAAATGGGTTAAAAAATGAAGAAGAGAATCCAGTCTCTTCTTCATTTTAATGCATTACTAAGGTTTTAAAAGCAGAAAAAGAAGGGTTTGATAGCCACTGACGACAGACCCAATTCTTACTCATTGTCGAGTCTAGAATTTATAAATTCTAGACTCTTTTAGTGTTAGCTAAAGAATGCAGGTTTCAAGCTTGAAAAAATTGATTTTAGTCTGAAATATAGTCCAAAATGAAAGGTCTATTTTATTGTAATAATAAGATATTATTTTTCTGTTATAGAAGGAGAAAAGGGAAAATAGAATTATGTTATAATTTACGATGTATACAAAATGAAGAGGAGGGGAAAAATGGAAAATTCTAAGATGTTACATGTAGGTGTGCAAAATTCAGAATATCAATATAAACAAAGTGCAAATACACTTTTTAGATTTATGCCTGAACTGAAATTTTTGATTGAAGCAATTGAAAAAATGCAACTTTTTCCACGCTATGTAGAAGAGAGTGTTGAGTATTTAGGGATTAGATATGGTGGCGAACCAATAAGAAAAATATTGCTTCCAATGTTGTGTTTTTGTGATATAAATCTTCACCGGCTTCCTGCTCATGTAGAAGGGAATGGAAGGGATGATTCTGGATATGGTAAATATGGCATAGGGCTAGAGAAAGAGTGGTGTGAAGAAAAAGGGTTGCAACCAATTACATATTTAAATGAAAATTCTGAGTCAAAAAGGTTATTACAAACGGCTCTAAATAGAAGTTTTGAATTAGAATATAATGGGAATTTAGACCCTTCAATTGAAGAATATTTAGATTGTATTATTACGCAACTAGCTCTCTCAAAACCACTTAAAGGTACCATGAAAAAAGGAGAGACGGAAATTTTTAAAAATTTTCATGATGAAAAGGAGTGGCGATATCTACCGAATTTAAGTGATACTACTATGCCTTCTTTTAAAAATGATGTTCTTGATCCAGAACTACAAAACTCTATAATGAATAATGACCTGTCAGATTCTTTGAAAACAACTCCAGGTGCCCCTTTGACTTTGACAATGGAAGCTGTAAAATATATTTTTGTACACACTATTGAAGATAGAAATAAGATGCTCGAAGTTTTGAAAAACAAATTTGATATTGACGAGGCTTTGTTACTTGCATCAAAAATTATAGTATATAATCAAATAGTAAAGGATTGGTAATATTGAAATTTTCTAAAGCATTTGAGCGTCGACAAAACAAAGGTGGAAGAGTAACTGCTCCTCCTGAATTCTTAGATTTCCTGAATAGTGATGTTCCATTAGGAACTCATTTTGAGACGGATGACGGTCTTCATTTTCGTATGATGGCTGACAATACTGAGGAAATGAAAATAAACTTTAAAATAAAGCTTCCTGAAAATCTTAAAGGAGTGGATATAAAATCTGGTGAGGATCTCATTAAATTATTATATAGGTCTCAGCAAACTGTTGAGATGCAAGAAGTGAGACATATTATTAGCGGGAAAGAGGTTGAGCCGGACGAAGCAATCCGTGTATTTGGTGATAGAATTAATTTTAAGGATAGAAGCTATAAATTGTGTCCACCAAAATCCCCTAGTATTGATGAACCAATTTCAGTTTGGTTGAATCAAAACGAATATAAATTTACGGTAAAACATCATCCTTATGCTAGTTTGGAGGAAATGATATTTGAATCAGTAAACGAAGATATATTAAATTTAAGGCTAACATTTAACAGCAACACCGATAAAGTGAAAATAGAGTTTACTTACAATTTTAATAAGGCCAATTCATTGGGGAGTATACTTGAACAGAAGAAAAAATTACTGGATTACGCGACGGGAAAGATTCAAATTTTTGGACATAATTTAATAGACGATTCTGAAGAGATGTCCACTGGGATTGATAGGTTATTAGTTTTTTACGAAAAATTAAACAAATTAGCTGAAACTAAACATATTGAGTTTGATATTAAAGAAACTATTATGAATTCGGACTATATCAATCTAGAAAAAATTTATATATCTGAGTTTGAAGATATGTTCTATTATCTTCCAAACAACAAAGAAATCAACAAAGTATCAGTTGATGTAAACGAAGATAATTTAACAGAACTACTTGAAAAAGAAATTGGAATTACAGGTTTTAATACGAATAAACTTACTATACTAAATCATACATTTGAAGTTTATGAGCAATTTGTGTTTAAAAAAATAAGATATTCAGGAATGGAAAATGAGGATGGATATATATTTCATGTACTAGGAGACAAAATAAAGTATCAAAAAATATACTCGAATAGACCAAAAAAAAGAAGATGCGATGATGAATTTTAATTGTATAATAAAGGACTTAGATAAGGCTAAAGAAATAATTATCAATAAATAATATAACTGAAGATAAAACTATAATAGATGAACTGATTGTTAGAATATACTCTGTTGACTTAGTCGTCTCTGAGCGTGGTTTGCCGCTCCTACATGGTATCAAATCTGGGCAAAAGATGGAGGGATATATAATAAAAATATGCAGAAAAGTCATTGTGGAAAATGAGAGTAAACCATAATGGAAAAATGGGAATTTGAGAAAACATTCACGAAAGGGAGAGAAGTGGATACGTTTCATTTCTTATGATCAATTTATCTGTTGAGATCTAAAAGAAAGTAGGAAGCCGATAAAAGAATGAGAAAACTTTGATATTCTACTGTCCAGAAAATGAATGTAACAGGAAATAATAAAACGCTTGAAGTATTTGTGCAATGTTTATTATTTGCTGATCCATTGGCGCTAGTGAAGAGAAGCTTTTTTGAAATAATCGAGACATTATATAGAAACACTGCAAAAGAGGTGGAAGAATGGACGAAAGAAAGAATTCTAATTTGAATGCTGAAAAAATGGATGGTCCTATTGAAGATATAGATAATTTGTGGAAAAGCAGTGTCAAAATGAGAGATACAGTTGAAAAGAACCTGAAAATTTCAAATAGAATTAATAAATATATTGATTTAACACCAAAAATTTTTGTACCAACAAAAGAATCCTTAAAGTTCCCTAGTCAACATATTTCTTTAGATAAGAAAATAAGAAGTATTCAAAAGGCAGCAAAACTACCTTACAGTGTAAGTGATATAGCTAAGCCGATTGTTAATCAGCGAGTAGGAATACTTCAGTCAGTTGACCAAATTAAAACTAAGTATCATAAGTCTATGGATTGGAAAAATCCGTATTTAAAGGGATACTCTGGTTCAAGTGGTTCGTTTTATGGAAGTATATCAGCTGTGACAACAGCTTATAAGAAAGCATTAATGAATGCTTCTAAATTGGGTGATATAGAGTCACTAACTAAGCAAACTCAGGTGATGAAAACCCAATCAAAAATTTTATTAGATCAGTTTTCAGAAAATATTAAGCTCTTAACTCAATATGACTTTAGAATCGGTGTGGTAGGTCAAAAATTAGAACAGCACATTCCAACATTCGAAGATATTCAGAGCCTTTCTACTCCAGAAATTAAAGAAGAAATTCATAATCTATTAGCACATAATAATGAAAATCAAGATTCTAACGATATGGAGTTTAGAATAAGGTACTTAGAAAAAGAGCTGAATAAATTTATTCAAGTTGAAAATGAAAACTTTACAGCTAATAAACATATGGAAAAAAAGATCATAGATTCGATGGATAAGTCCGATTTTCTATTGACAGAAATTGTTAGCAAAAGTAAAAATGAATTTGCATCTTTTGTATTTGGCTTTTTATTAAATGTGCTGATCCCCCTTCCTAATCCGGAGAGTGTAAGGCATTTTTTGATTTTTGTTTGGAATCTTGTGTTATTAGTTCAAAAGTGAGAGGAAAAAATGATAAATCGAGTGGTTTTAGTTGGTCGACTAACAAAAGATCCCGAACTTCGTTATACACCATCTAGTGTTGCGATTACGGCTTTTACGCTTGCAGTCAATCGAACTTTTACCAATCAAAAAGGCGAGCGCGAAACAGATTTCATTAATTGCGTGGTTTGGCGAAAGCCAGCTGAGAATGTCGTGAACTTTTTGAAAAAAGGGAACCTGGCCGGAGTAGATGGTCGCCTTCAGACACGAAATTATGAAGGACAAGATGGTCGTCGTATCTATGTAACGGAAGTCGTAGCTGAGAGTGTTCAGTTCTTAGAACCAAAAACTCAATCTACGCCCGGAACGATACCGACATATGATGATGGATCTGGACGTGATCCATTTGAAGGGACACCTATTGATATTCCAGATGACGAACTACCGTTTTAATGAGAAGCGGGATGAAAGGAATAGCCGATACATTGAGTATCGTTAGAAACTGTGCTATAATGAGGTTGCAAATGAAAGAACACAAGATACACTAAACCCCTAGAGAGGTCGGATTCTCTAGGGGTTTTTAGTGAGCTGATGTCGCCTTTAAATCGCTTTACTTCTTGTTTTTAGTATTCAGCCAAAAACTAAAGAGGGATAAAATGATCCCAACAAGAAGGGGGCAAATGATTAATTCGAACACAAGATACACCTCCTTCCAGTCGCAAGACTTTCGGAAGGCGACAACTCATTATACTAAATTAAGAAACTTGATTCCACCTTGTGCAAAATAAGATGAAAAGTTAATAAAATATTTGAATTTTCTCTGTCCAGAAAATAGTGGTTAACTTGATTAAACTGGAACTGTTTTATAACTAAATTAGTAAGGAATGTGGAGATTGAAGTCAATATTTAACAGATATTGATGTGAATTTTATTGAGAAGAGAGAAAATGTGCCTAAATCCGTTTGCTAACAAATATTATTGACAGAAAATTCCTAAAGTGTTATATTTTTAATACCTTTATTAGTATATTGTTTAGTTGTTCACTGCCTAGTTTGATAGAAGTCCTAATCAACGCGTATACCTAAAATGCCATAGATACACTGGTGTTTTAGGTATTCAGCGTTTAGATCAAACGTTTGAAGTTTATGTGGAGGGATGGCATCTTGGAAAAAGACAGGAATTATAAAAAAAATTCTAAATGATTCGATTACAAATCCTTTGGTGTTGAAAATTGCAAATAATTCCGTTACCTTTGAAGACATTTGTGAGCATGCGAAAAAGATAGACCTGTACACTGAAAAAGTAGATATGTTCAAGCAATATGAAAAACTACTAACGTACAGAGCGAAGCATCGGATATTCCCTTATTTTTTTTATTGAAGAATTACGAGAACAAAAAAAATATGCTTTATTGGGTAAAAATCTGTTTTGGTGAAAATGAAAGAGAACAATACGTGGTTGCAGATGAGATAGAGCTATTTTTAATTTTTCTTTTACATGGAAAAGTTGTAACGGATGAAGCTTTGATTACGGATTATAGACAAACGTTTGAAGACAGATATTTACTGTACAAACAAGGTATCGAGTCGAAAGAATCAAGCGATTTCTCAGATACCTATAAAAAAATGCTAACATGCAAAGATCCAAGATACACGACCTATCAAAATTTGTACTTTCCACTAAAATTCCATATCGTTTTGGAGAATTATCGATCCTTCAAAGAGCAGATTTTTAATTTTGAATTGAACGCATCTGAAGCCGTCGATGTGCTAGGATACATGTTGACCATACATACCTTTCATAATAATGAAGAAGTAAGTATTTCTCAAATAAACATGGAAGAAATCTTTTGTGGTCATTCGATTGAATTTCAAAATAGGCTTCCTGAAAGATCTCATTTCAATCAACAAGAATAGATATAGTTTTAATACGATGTGAAGAGGAAGAAATCTATTTCTAAATGAAATGGATTTTTTTTTGTGGTAGATAAACATCATAGTGTCAATTTAGGGTATAGGCCTACTTATCACGAGAAAAGGGAGAAAGAGTGGGCTTTGAACCTGTAAAGTTAGGGTGTCAAAAAACGCTTTGGTAAAAGAATGGTTCAATCATCAGCGCTAATGAAGCACGCCCTTTAGGTTTCTCAAACTCAAAGGCAAGCGAGCTAGTGGAATCTGATCCCTTGCCTTTATGTGGCTGCTTCTTTTGGATAGCCCCACTATTTTAGGTTGCACAACAAAAGAAATTAGCCCCCGATCAAGAAAAAGGACCGTTTCTGATAGGAATAAGTGGGCGAACGTTGAGCAATCTGCTGTCGAGTAAGCCCGTGTTGTTTCTTCCACATTAAGAAAGTGCTACGAGAAACGTCTAGTTCTTGTATTATCCAGGTATCTGAATGTTTTTTTTCGTAAGCGGATGTATTCTTCTTTGGTAAACAATACTAGTTTTTGTTCGACCGTCAAAGGGAATCCTTTGCACCAATCTCCAAGGGCTTCATAGTAGGCCAGCTCTTGAAGAAGGGCTTCTCGCTTTTTAGGAGATGGCGCCTGTTCAAGTTGATTCAATCGTTTCCACATTTTTTTCCGTCTCTGCATTTTTGTAAAAATCATAGTCAAGCTCCTTTCATCTTCGAATGAGTCGTTTTTTTATTTTAGCATAGCACCATATTGGTAACAAAGAAAATTAAATATCCATTTTTTACTAGCGAAGAAAAAATAGGGATGACTAGTAATGAAAAACTGATCTTTTCACGACCACAAGAGAAAAGTGCCCAAAGGATATGAAAATCGAAGAATCAAGCCTGAGAATTCACAAAGCAGTCACAACTGGAACGTGTGTGTGGTGATATACTTAAAGGAGCGACCTTATACGTTTAGAAGAGGGAATGGAAGGGAGAAAAGAGATGAACAAGAAAAAAGGATGGGCCATTGTTTCAACAGCAGCGTTATTAGTGAGTTTGAATAGCCCTTATGCCGTAGCGGCTTCGACCGAAGAAGCACAAGCCACTACGAGTCAGACTACTTCTCAAGAAGTGGCGACTGAGAAGAAAGAAACGAACGCAACTCCTAAAGTCAACACACAAGCAAGCGAGGTCAAAACCTTTGATGAATGGTTTCCAACGAATAGGAGCCTCGCATTAAAAGTAGCGGATGAATTAGGGATGTATCCTGGAGACCTCGTCTCGCTCGAAAGGTTACAAGAGATTCGAGGGTTAGTTTTAGATTATACGTCTTTAGAAGGGATTGAGGTACTTTCGGGCTTATCGGGAGTGACGATAACAGGGAATACGGATTTAACGGATTTGAAGAAATTACCCGAACTACAAAGCATTCAACTGCGTGAAAATACGAATTTAAGCAACTTAGACTTTCTAAAAGGAGTGGCGCCCTTACTGAATTTGATGATTACAGGGAGTCAAATTACGGATGTGGAAGGGCTCCGTAGTCAGCCCTCCTTGTTAACCGTGGATTTGTCGGCGAATTATCAAGTAACGGACTGGTCTCCGCTTGAAAGTCTGTCGAATGTCTATAATCTCACCATTCAAGGGATTCAGGTGCAAGATTCCTCGTTTTTTGCGGGCATGAAAAGGTTAAGTTATTTGGATGCGATGGGGGGGAATCTTTCAGACATTTCAGGATTAGCACAAGCGACAGGTTTGATCAAAGCGGATCTGACAGATAATCAGATCCAAAGCATCGAGGCTTTTCGCGGACTTCAAAAGCTGAAAGACTTGAATCTCAGTAGTAACCCAATCCAAGATATTTCGCCATTAGAAGGGCTTCACCTGGAGAGCCTCAATTTGAGTTCTTGTGATTTGCCAAAAGAGGTGGATCTCGATCTTATTCAGGAAATGACGAGCTTAAAGGAATTGTCATTATCCAATAATCGTTTAGGTAGGGTTCCTGATTTGTCTCAATTAACGAATTTAACCAATTTGA
>NZ_AODF01000013.1 GCF_000525875.1 Listeria floridensis FSL S10-1187
TAAAAAGATGAAGCCGGCCACAAGAATCGGCCCAAAGATCATCCAAAGCTTTTTTTTCATTACTTTAAGGCCCTCAAGTTGAGTGATGATCATTTCAGGAGTAGCCCATTCGTCGCGATCAAACTCGGATACTGGAACGGTGATATCCAAGTTGCTCTCGATTTCCACAAGCAATTGAACACTTGCCATCGAATCAAGCAATCCTTCGTCGAATAGTCGAACGTTTGTGTTTTCTTTTACTTCTTCTGATTCTGTAACTTCTTCTAAAATATCTAATACTTGATCACGAAATGCCATGATTAATTCCCACCTTTAATTAAAATGTTATTTTATCAAATATGCCAGAGAATATTAGGAAGCCGAAGCAGACGAAGTTGAATGTGATAAACATTCCGATGACATATGTGATTTTATTTTTAGGATAAAATTTATATTTTTTATTGATGCGCTCAAAGATGTCGAAACCGACAATGAGCAGTGCTTGATAGAGACCGTAAACAATGTAGTACCAGTGCAGTCCATGCCAAATTCCCATGATGAAGAAGTTGACAAAGTAAGCGATGTAGGCAATCGTAAACTTGCTCTTAAACCATTTTTTCTTCGTTAGCCAGAAGACTAGTCGCATAAAGATGAAATCGCGGAACCAGAAAGATAATGTCATGTGCCAACGATTCCAGAAATCCTTAATGTTGCGTGCAAGGAACGGTTTGTTAAAGTTCATTGGAGTGTTTACGCCAAGTAAGAGTGAAACACCGACTGCGAACAAGCTGTATCCTGCAAAGTCGAAAAATAGATACATACTGTAGCTGTACATATAACCAACAAGGCTCCAACCGAAATCAATATGTTTTAAAACGCCGATTTCAAGCGGTGCTTTCCAGTACATATCAATTAAGTAAGCAATAATAAATTTGTAAAGGAATCCGAGGAAAATATAGAAAATACCTCGGTTCAGCATTTGTACATACTTATCACGATCAACTGGGCCGGTTACGTCTTTTTGAAAACGTCTGAAGCGATCAATTGGGCCTGATGAAATTGTCGGGAAGAACAGCAGGAAACTAACAAACTGAGTGGAATCATATTCTTTGATTAAACCGTCGCGAATTTCCATGACCATTGTCGTTGCTTTAAACGTCAAATATGAAATCCCAAGGAAACCGACAAGCGTCATTTGACTGTCCAACAGAGGCTGTACTTTTACTAGAATCAGCGGCAAAATCGACATAATAACGGCGAGCGTGAAAATACCGCCATGATTTTTATTTTGAACACGTCGATAATTGAAATAAAGACGTACAACAATGAGCTGCCAAAAGATAAAAACTATGAAAGCAATGCCTTGCACAATATTGCTCGAAAACATGAAGAAAATGAATAACAAGGTTACAAAAGCATTATAAACTGGAAGTCTTTTCCCCATTAAATTTGCAATCACGATCGGAGCAATAAAAAGTGCAAGGATTGCAAAGTAAAAAATTGTACCGTAAGGGGTTGTCATTCGTTCACCTCATTATTTAAAACTTTGCGATCAATTTTACCATTATTGGTTAGTATAAATTCTTCTTTATAGACCCACTTGCGTGGAATCATGTAGCTTGGCATTTTAAAAGCAAGCTCTTCTTTGATAGCCTTAGAGAGCTTAAATGGTTTATCAAATTCGTGCGGGTGCGGAACAACGAAAGCTACGAGACTGTCAACTTTTCCGGATACAAATTTTGGAATCACGACAGCGCTTCTAATATAGCTTACTTCTTTTAAATTGTTCTCAATATCTTCAAGCTCAATCCGGTAGCCGTGCAGTTTAATTTGGAAGTCGAGGCGACCGTAGAAGAAAAGATAGCCATCTAAAAGCATGCCGCAATCTCCCGTGTAATAGGCATTGAAGTCACCTACCCGCTCAAATACTTTCGCGGTTTTCTCCGGCTCATTCAAGTAACCATTTGAGACACTTGGGCCAACAAGTACAATCTCGCCTTTTTCGCCCGCTTCAACTGGTTGGTGCGTTTCAGGGTCAACAATTAAAAGTCGCGTATCAGGTTTTACTTTTCCAAGAGGAAGGCTTGGGTAAGCATCAATCACGGCTTCCGTCACTTCAATCTCGGTTACAGCAACGGTTGCTTCTGTCGGTCCGTAAGTGTTAAAGACTTTTGCTTCTGGGAAACGACGCAGTAATTCGCGCGCGGTTTCTTTCGTAAGCACCTCTCCGCAAAAAATAAAGGTAGTGAGCGTATCACAATTTTCCGCGTTAAAGTCTGGGCTC
Source organism: Listeria floridensis FSL S10-1187 (assembly GCF_000525875.1). Lineage (GTDB taxonomy): Bacteria > Bacillota > Bacilli > Lactobacillales > Listeriaceae > Listeria > Listeria floridensis. Next base: position 2,264 of record NZ_AODF01000013.1, read on the forward strand.
AAGAGCGCGATATCCATAAAGGAAGGGGTAGATACCCAAATGTTAAGACCAAGCATTGGCAGAGCCGCATAGAGTTCTTTTAAGTTTGATGTAATAGACTTATCAACTGGGACAAGCGTTCCGCCTGAAAGCAGGCACGGATAAAGATCCATGACCGATAAGTCAAAAGAATAAGGAGCTTGATTTAAAAAGCGTAATCCTTGTGAGAGGGAAAAATCCTGCAAAAGCCAGTTTGAAAAACTAACAAGATTGTTTTGGCTAATTTGAACCCCTTTAGGCATCCCTGTACTTCCAGATGTATAAATAATATAATGATTGTCTTCGCCTCTTACGAAATTTTCATTCGTGAGTTCGGCACCATCAGTTGTTTCAATTATACTTTCAATGAGTTTCCGGTTTAAAACAACAGATTCAAATTGAATATCATTTGGTAAGTCTTCTACCGCCAGTACAAAGCAAGGGTTAGATGCACGGATAATCTGTTCGATTCGTTCGCTTGGCATTGAGACATCAACCGGGACATAAGCATGGCCGCTTTTAAGTGCTGCCATAAAAGCAATTGGCATAAGCGGGTCCATGTGACCATAGATGACAATCGGTTCCCGATTTTGTTTAGCTTCTTTAAGAAAGAAGACGGCAAGTGCATCTGATTGCTGCTTTAGTGCGTGATAAGAAAGAGAAACCCCTTGATAGTCATAGCAAGCCTTATCTGGAGTTTTCTGAGCCCATTCATCGATTCGTTCAATGATGGAAGAAGTCATAGTTTGAACACTCATAGCAAACATCCTTTCTCATTAGAATTCATTATAAATAAAGTTTGTACTGTTGGGGTTTTTAAACCCGTAAAACCAAAGTAAGCCTAATAGGACTGCCAGATAAAAAATAGTCTTTAAAACAAAGATTGTTCCTGGCAAAAATAAAAAGTGCTTTATTCTGTCCATGTTCATTCCACCCCGTTATATTACTTTTTGATTACAAATATTAAAATTAAACTATTTCTTAAGTAATAATGTAACCCAGCCATTTCTAAAAGTCTAATTACATTTTTGTAAGGTTGAAACGCTTACATGAGGCGGAAAGTTCATATTTTTTACTGTTCAAAAAGAAATCAATGCTAAAAACTGAAAAAAAAACAAAAAAATCGCTATAATAAGGGAGAAAAGATGGATTTTAAGTGCATCAAAAATGTGAAAAATGTAAGGTTGGAGGTTTTGGATAAATGAACATGAAACGTGCTGCAGGAGAGAAGGCTTGCGAATTAATTCAAGAAGGAATGCTTGTTGGTCTTGGAACAGGATCAACAGTTTTTTATACGATCGAAGCGCTGGGACGGCGTGTTCGTGAAGGCCTAAAAGTGACAGCGGTAGCAACTTCAAAGAAAACTGAACAGCTTGCATCGGCTAATCAAATCCCGCTTATTTCACTCAATAAAGCTGATGAAATTGATTTAACAATTGACGGAGCAGATGAAGTGGATGCAGATTTCAACGGAATAAAAGGCGGAGGAGGCGCACTTTTGCGCGAAAAAATGGTAGCGCTCAGTTCAAAGCAAAATATTTGGATTGTAGATGCATCGAAAGTCGTCGAACATCTTGGGAAATTTCCGCTTCCTGTTGAAGTAATTCCGTTTGGCTATAAAAAAGTAGAAACTGAACTTGCTGCGCTTGATCTTCATCCAGAACTCCGTTTAAATCAAACAGGAGAAATTTATCAGACGGATAACCAGAATTATATTCTGGATCTCAAACTTGGTGAAATTAAAAATGCCGCAAAGCTGGCACAAAAACTTGACAGCATTTCCGGCATTGTCGAACACGGCTTATTTTTAGATATTGCCGATCGGTTGATTATCGGCAATTCAGACGGAACAGTTACAGAAAAAAGACATTAAGACCTTTTAGGGAAGAAACGGAACATCAAGTACACTGCAAGTTGAAGCAGAAACATATAACAAATAAATTCGAGTTGAAACAAAGAGACATGCAAAATCTTATTTAAAGTTTCAAGCGGCTGAGTGAACAGATAAACGGTATGAAGCCGTTCAAATCTTCCAAGATAGATGCCGTAACTTGAAAGCAGCAAAACAATTGGCAAAATCACAGCAGTCCAGTTTTTCTTCATTTGATCTCGAGCGGCATCAAGGAAGAATTGCAGGGATAAATTGCCGACAAATAAACCAAAAAAGATACTTCCTGCCATAACTGAAAAGCTTTGCCATAAAAAGCTGTCTTTACGGAGAATACCATAATAATCGTAAATCCGAATCTGTCTCAAATGGAAGAAATCGGTCACGAGATAAAAAGCATTAGGGAAAAAAATAAGCCATGCAATGGAGATCAGCCAAAATATCCAAGGGTTACGTTTTTTACGATATAAGAACACGGCAATTTCAAATGGAATATAAGCCAGTGTAATATTTAGAATTAGAAAATGATAATAATCAAGTACGAAAAAAAGAAGCAACATCAAGCCGAGATAAAAGAATCTGCAGACCCATATCAGCTTTCTCATAACTTTTGCACTCCTTTCAAGCTGTCTGTTATCTATTATACATGCTTTTGAAGGATCTTTAATAAAAATTAAAGAAAAAAATCAAACGATAGCGAAGTACAAAAAAACAAGGAGTCTAAGAAAGAGACTCCTGTTTTTTTTCGTATTAAATTAAAGTTGCTTTTGCATCTCTTTATGATCGATGCCGGCATCTAGGAAAATATCCGAACATACCTCATAGCCGAGTTTTTCATAGAATGGAATGGCAGTTACTTGCGCGCCGAGTTTTAGCTTTGTAACGCCTTGAATTCTTGCTTCATTCTCGATAGCTTCCATAATTTTTCGGCCTGATCCTTTGCCGCGAGCGAAGGCTTGCGTGCAGATTCTTTCCACCTTACCGTATTCAGGAAGAATACGGAGCCGCCCAGTTGAAAGCGGAGTTTCGTCCATATCATAATCGACAAACATCAGCGTTTCCGGTTTCTGATCGAACTCATCCCATTCAAGCTCAGGCGCCACATGTTGCTCCACTACAAAGACATCATTCCGAATTTTAAGCGCATCCTGACGCATTTTTTCAGTTGTTGCTTTTCTAACAGTCACTAATTTTAACTCCCTTCATCAACTGCTCATGCTTTCCAAATCAAAGGTATTTGTTGGTAGCATGTATGTCAAGCTTGGTTTCAAAAATGGCTGCCAGTAGGTCCAGCGATGACCACCTTGAAATAACTGGAACGTTGCTTCGAATCCCTTTTCTGTCACAACTTGATTTAGTTTTTGATTAGGCTCCAAAAAATTATCAACGGTATGGGCAGTCGTTTCCACTTCGTTTTCTTGATCACCGACTATATGGAATAGTTTAAGTGAGCCTGGTTTGGCATTTTGAGTCATGTTAAGCAAATCGTCATTTACAAATGGCGAATGAAGGATCGCATTTCCAAATGTATAAGGATATTCCAAGCAAGCTTTAAGTGAGACGCTCGCACCAAGTGAATCACCCATTAAGAAACGACTACCAGCCATTTGAAAGGAAGGAAACAAATTTTCAAGAAAAGGAACGAGCTCATCCGCCAGAAAACGAATATAAGCTTCGTTTTGATCACCATCTGGATGGTATTTACGACGTCTGTCTTCCACTGTCTTGTATGGAAGAAATGCAAAAACAGATTTTTGTATTTCATTTGTTTGAGTAAGTTCATCGACAAGTTTGGGCATTTTTCCAAAGCGAATATAGTCCTTTCCGTCTTGAACGATAAAAAGCGGATACTTATATAGAGGTGAGTATTGCGGCGGTAAGTAAATAATGACTTCCATTTCCTCATTCAAGTGTTTACTAAACAATTTTTCTTCGAGCATTTTTCCTTCAGCCATATCAATCTCTCCTCTCATTTTCTTTAGAATGTTTCTATTTTATCATGAATTCTTTAAAAAGGAAGTGTTTTTTGCTTAATTTGAATAAATAATTTGAAAATACTTTTAATTTCGATATTTTTTTGTATTCCAAAATAACACTGATAAAATTACTGAAAGCTGAATCATGTTGTGCTATACTAGAAAACAAATGATGCTCCAATGTAGGTTGGGCGAAGAAAGTAGGGGACGTAATGCCGAAAGACATTGATTGGAAAAATTTAGGTTTTAGTTATATTAAAACAGATAAGCGCTACATTTCTCATTATAAGGATGGAAAATGGGATGAGGGTTCTTTAACAGAGGACAATGTTCTTCACATTAGTGAAGGTTCAACAGCGCTTCATTACGGACAGCAATGTTTTGAGGGCTTAAAAGCTTACCGGGCGAAGGATGGTTCGATTAATTTATTCCGTCCTGATCAAAATGCACAGCGAATGCAAAGAAGTTGTGAACGTTTACTGATGCCGCAAGTTCCTACTGAGAAATTTATTGAGGCTTGCAAACAAGTGGTGGCTGCAAATGAAGATTATTTGCCACCATATGGAACGGGGGGAACGCTATACTTGCGTCCGTTTGTTATTGGTGTTGGCGATAATGTAGGTGTTCAAGCAGCACCTGAATATATCTTTTCCATTTTTTGTACGCCAGTTGGTGCGTATTTTAAAGGCGGATTGCAACCGGCTAATTTTGTGGTATCTGAGTACGACCGAGCTGCACCACGCGGTACGGGAGCTGCGAAAGTGGGCGGAAACTATGCGTCAAGTCTGCTTCCTGGAAAAGAAGCAAAAAACCGCCAGTTTGCGGATGCTATTTATTTAGATCCTGCAACACATAAAAAAAATTGAGGAAGTCGGAGCAGCAAACTTTTTTGCAATTACGAAAGATGATCGTTTCGTGACACCTTTTTCTCCTTCAATTTTACCAAGTATTACTAAATACTCACTGCTTTACTTAGCAGAACATCGCCTCGGACTAGAAGTCGAAGAAGGAGATGTTTATATTGATCAGCTGGATGATTTTAAGGAAGCAGGAGCCTGTGGTACGGCAGCAGTTATTACACCAATCGGCGGAATTCAAAATGGGGATGATTTTCATGTTTTCTATAGTGAAACGGAAGTGGGTCCTGTGACACGACAACTGTATGATGAACTTTGTGGGATTCAGTTCGGGGAACGTCAAGCACCTGAAGACTGGATCGTGAAAGTGAAATAAATTTGTTAGCAAAATCGGCCGTTCTCATATGAGAACGGCCGATTTTTTTGGCGTTTTAAGCATCTTTTGTCCGATGGTTTTTCGGTAAAATAAAATGAAGTACGTAACTAAGAATTGCAAGGGCAAACATTGTCCAGAAAACGGCATGAAGACCGCTGTAAAGGATTTTATGTAGCGAATCAACAACGTTCGGGTCAATGCTCGCAGCCGTTTTTGGACTGATGAGTAAGTTGAGGTTGTTTCGATCTACGCCAGCCTCGCTTGTCTTGCCAAACTGAGAAGCAAGTATCGAATTGAAAATGGTTCCGAGCACCGCGACACCAATGGTTTGACCCACTGTCCGGAATAGTGTATTTGAAGCCGTAGCAATACCGGTTTGACCGCGCGGAACGGCATCTTGAACGGTGACGGTGGTTGTCGTAAAGATTATCCCGAAACCAAAACCCATCAGTGCACTATTTAGATAGAAGAAAATGTCGCTTGTTTCTTGCGGGAAAAGAGCTAAAATAAGTCCACTTGCGATGGTGAAAATGATGCCAATTCCGACGGTTTGGCGGTTTCCGATTTGCATCAGTAGCTTACCGCCGATAAATGAACCAATGATCCACGTGATTGATAGCGGCGCGATCATTAAGCCGGCAATTGTGGCGCCGTGACCAAGCATTCCTTGTGCCCACATTGGAATGTAAACATTAATACCGATTAGAAAAGCACTGATAAAAAA
>NZ_AODF01000014.1 GCF_000525875.1 Listeria floridensis FSL S10-1187
GCCGATTAAATTTCCCATTAATACCACGGGGTTTTTAAAGAGAACAAATGGCATAATTGGGTCTTTTGCACGTTTTTCAGCAAAGTAAAATAGAATGAACAACAAAATTGCAATTCCGAATAAGCCGAGTACGAGCGGTTCTGTCCAGTTGAGTGTTTCACCAGCACGCTGTAAACCGAATAGTAAGGCAAGTAAAGCAACGGTGAATAAGCTTGCACCTAAATAGTCAATCGGCAGTTTTTGTCTTGCAACGTCCTCTTTTAAATACATCCAAATTAAAATGATCGTTAGGATACCAACTGGGACGTTGATAAAGAAGATCCAATGCCAGCTCAGCTGGTCAACGAGGAAGCCGCCAAGAAGCGGTCCGAATACACCCGCGATTCCCCAAGCTGATCCCATGAATCCAAGTACGCGTGCGCGTTTTTCAAATGGGTAGATGTCAGCGATGATGGTCATCGTCGAAGGTAAAATCCCGCCGGCGCCAATGCCTTGTATGGCGCGGAAAAGAATCAGTTGTTCCATATTTTGAGCGAATCCTGAAAGTATGGAACCGAGAATGAAAATAAGCGTAGCCATTACAAAAATGATTTTTCGTCCGTAAACATCCGATAATTTACCGTAAATCGGCACGGTAACGGCAGAAGTAAGTAGATAAACTGAGAAAATCCAATTCATCAGTTCAATTCCGTTTAATTGACTCACGATCGTCGGAATGGCGGTGCTGACAATAGTTCCTTCAATCGCTGCCATAAAAGTCGCCACGAAAACGGCAAGGGTGACGGCTTTTACTTTTGTTTCTTCCAAAATGTTTACCTCCCTTTGTATCTCAAGAGATTATAGCATAAAATTGTGAACTTTTGCAGGCTAATTCAAATTTTGTGTCTTTTTTAATCTTTTTGTCTATAATAAAAGAATAAAGGAGGCTACACGATGACTTATGAACCGAATACTGCTAAAACAATGCAACTGATTAAAGAACTGACTGAAGTTCCAAGTCCAACTGGAAATACTGCGGTGATTATCGCTAAAATTGGTACTTTTCTTGATAAAATCGGTGTGAGCTACACTAAAAATCATAAAGGCGGCTTAATTGCGACTCTCCCTGGGAAAAAGCATGATAAGCAGCGCATGCTTACGGCGCACGTGGATACACTTGGGGCGATGGTAAAGGAAATTAAAGCGGATGGGAGATTACTTCTCTCTTTGATCGGCGGATTCCGTTTTAATGCGATTGAAGGGGAATACTGCACGATTGAAACAAGTTCCGGCAAGACTTTTTCCGGCACAATTTTGATGCACCAAACGTCGGTGCATGTATACAAGGATGCTGCTACGGCTGAGCGCAATGAGCGTAACATGGAAGTGCGTGTTGATGCGAAAGTGCGAACTGCGGAGGATGTGAAAAAGCTAGGGATTCGCGTTGGCGATTTTGTTTCGTTTGATCCGCGCACCGAAATTATAGCTGACGAATTTATCAAGTCGCGCCACTTGGATGATAAGGCAAGTGTTGGGATGCTACTTCGGCTTTTAGTGCATATCCAAAAGGAAAAGCTTGAACTGCCATATGTGACGCACTTTTTAATTTCTAATAATGAAGAAATCGGTTATGGTGGGAATTCAAATATTCCAAAAGAAACCGTGGAATACTTAGCGGTTGATATGGGGGCACTTGGCGATGGGCAGGAATCTGATGAATACACGGTTTCGATCTGTGCAAAAGACGGTTCTGGTCCGTATCATTATGGGCTAAGAAAACATTTGGTGCAGCTAGCTGAGCAAAACGGAATAGATTACAAGGTGGATATTTATCCGTATTACAGTTCGGATGCAAGTGCAGCAATTCGTGCGGGTAATGATATTATCCACGGTCTTCTTGGTGCAGGAATTGATTCCAGTCATGCTTACGAACGAACACATCGCGATTCGCTTTATCATACGGAAAAACTGCTTTATCATTATCTCTTCTCGGAAATGGTGGAATAAAATCTGGAGGTGAAGGAAATGAATGTACATGATTTTACGGAAACTGCAATGAATGGTGCCTTGATTCCGCTTAGCAGTTATCAAGGCAAGGTGGTTTTGATTGTCAATACGGCGAGTAAATGTGGCCTTACACCGCAACTAGAAGGACTTGAAAAGCTTTATGAAACATATCAGAAAGATGGATTTGAGATTCTTGGTTTTCCTTGCAATCAATTTTTAAGGCAGGACCCAGGTAGCAATGAGGAAATCATGGAATTTTGTCAGCTTAACTACGGGGTTACTTTCCAAATGTTCGAAAAGATTAAGGTGAAGGGGAAAGATGCTGATCCACTTTATAAGTATTTGGTGGATGAAACGGGCGGAAAGAAAATCGAATGGAATTTCGCCAAGTTTTTAATTGGACCGGACGGCGAAATTATTGAACGTTTTTCTTCGAAGACAAAACCGGAAGCGATTGAAGAAAATATCAAGGCTGCGCTTGGGGTTTAACGGAAATACGGCTGATTTACTTAGCCGTATTTTTTTGCGGGTAGGTATGATATACTAATGAAATGTGAAGAAACCCGAGGAGGAATTGGAAAGATGAGTCAGGATTTGCAAAAAGAAGTGGCGACGCGAAAGACGTTTGCAATCATTTCCCACCCGGATGCTGGGAAAACGACAATGACGGAGCAGCTTCTGCTTTTTGGCGGAGCAATTCGTCAAGCAGGGACCGTAAAGGGAAAGAAAACTGGAAAGTACGCCACGAGTGACTGGATGGAAATTGAGAAACAGCGCGGGATTTCAGTGACGAGTTCGGTGATGCAATTTGATTATGACGGTTTTCGGATTAATATTTTGGATACACCGGGGCACTCGGATTTCAGTGAAGATACGTATAGGACGCTTATGGCAGTGGATGCTGCTGTGATGGTCATTGATTCGGCGAAGGGGATTGAAGCGCAAACGATTAAACTGTTTAAAGTTTGTCGGATGCGTGGTATTCCGATTTTTACGTTTATGAATAAAATGGATCGTGAGGGTAAGATGCCACTTGAACTGCTTTCAGAACTGGAAGAAGTGCTTGGGATCGAATCGTATCCGATGAACTGGCCGATCGGGATGGGAAAAGAGCTTGCGGGTCTTTATGACCGTTATCATCACGTTGTTGAGCGTCACCGAGTAACAGATGGAGAAGATGTTTTCCTACCGCTTGGCGAAGACGGCGACTTGAAGGAGGCACATCCGATTCAAAATTCGAGCTACTATACGCAAGCCCTTGAAGAAATCATGCTACTTGATGAAGCGGGCAATGAATTTAGCCGTGAACGGGTTGCTTCGGGCGATTTAACACCTGTCTTTTTTGGAAGTGCACTAACCAATTTTGGCGTTGAAACTTTCCTGAAAACGTTTGTCGAATTTGCACCGGCTCCTTCAGCTCATGAAACGAGCGACGGCGAACTGCTACCAGAAAATCCTAATTTCAGCGGCTTTATCTTCAAGATTCAAGCCAATATGAATCCAGCTCATCGTGACCGAATTGCGTTTGTTCGGATTTGTTCTGGCGAATTTGAACGTGGTATCGGTGTGACGCTGACGCGAACGGGTAAGCAAATGAAACTGGCAAACTCCACGCAGTTTATGGCAGACGATCGTGAAAATGTGACACGTGCGGTTGCAGGAGATATTATCGGGCTGTATGATACAGGGAATTATCAAATTGGTGACACGATTTCGAGCGGCAGCAAGACGTTGGCGTTTCCGAAACTACCTCAATTTACACCCGAGCTTTTTATGAAAGTATCCGCGAAGAATGTTATGAAGCAAAAGCATTTCCATAAAGGTGTGGAGCAGCTTGTGCAAGAAGGCGCGATTCAGCTCTTTAAAACATGGCGGATGGAAGATTATATTATCGGTGCGGTTGGACAGTTGCAATTTGAAGTGTTTGAGCATCGGATGCGAAATGAATATAATTCGGAAATTATCATGGAGCCAATTGGCAAGAAAATTGCACGGTGGATTCGCGAGGAAGATGTAGACGAAAAACTATCGACAGCACGAAGCATGCTCGTGAAGGATCGTTTCGATCAACCGCTGTTCTTGTTTGAAAATGAATTTGCGATTAACTGGTTCCGTGATAAAAATCCAGATATTGGACTTACAGCTTTATTATAAATGTAAAACCGCGCTTTGAACGGAAGCGCGGTTTTTTTATGCTATACTTGAAGAAGTAAATATGAAACGACAAGGAGTGTAGCCGTTTATGATCAAGGATGCAACCTATTGGGTAGAACAGTTTAAAAATAAAACCGTAAGTTTACCGGAATATTATATGGAATTAGACCGACACGTACAGAAATTGAATCCAGAACTGAATGCACTTGTAGAATGGGATTTTGACGCAGCATTAAAAGCAGCTGAACAACATACAATTCTTGATTCAGAACCGTTTTCGGGTCTGCCAATTCCGCTCAAAATGCTCGGTCAGGAAAAGGCGGGCTGGAAGAAAACATTTGGCTCAAGGCTTTTTAGAGAGTTGCGGGCATCACGGACATCAAACTTTACGGCAAAACTTGAACGTGCGGGCTTTATTCCGGTTGGTCAAACGAATGCACCGGAATTTGGGTTTAAAAATATCACCGATCCAGTGTTGTACGGGCCGGCAAGAAATCCTTGGAATTTAGCGCATACTCCCGGCGGCTCAAGCGGAGGAGCGGCAGCAGCTGTCGCGAGCGGTTTGTTTCCAATTGCTGGAGCAAGCGACGGCGGCGGTTCGATTCGTATCCCAGCAGCTTTCAGCGGATTAATTGGGTTGAAGCCGACGCGGGGTGCGATGCCAACCGGACCAAACGGCTATCGCGGCTGGCAAGGGGCGGCAATTGATTTTGCGCTTACGATTTCAATGCGCGATACAGAAAAATTATTTTATGCAATACGCGGCAACGATTTAGCATCCCCGTATCATCCGCCTCGCGCTGAATGGGAAAGTCATGATGTGAAACGTTCGTTGCGGATTGCTTATTTGACGGATTCACCGATTCAATCTATTGTCTCGAAGGAAGCGAAGCAAGCAGTGATGAATGCTGTTACGGAACTTGAGCAGATGGGACATAATGTTCATTTAGTTAGCTATCCTTTTAATGGTCTTGAACTGATTAAGAGCTATTATTTGATGAATGGAGCAGAAACAGCAGCAATGTTTGAAGGCATAAAGCAAGAGTTGAAACGGGATTTGACGCACGAGGATATGGAACCGATGACATGGGGGCTTTATCAATATGGAGAACAAATTTCTGTAAAAAAAATATATTTCTGCGCTTAATTATTGGGACAATGTAGCTGCACAAATGGAAAAGCTGTTTGAAGAATATGATTTATTTTTAACACCAACAGTAGCTCATCCAGCACCGCGGGTTGATCAGAAGCTGCAAAGTGATCTAATTTATACGCGACTACGAGTTGCTGCGGAGCTTTCTGAGTTGGAACTAGCAGACTTGATTTACGAAATGTTTGAGAAGAGCTTTGTAATGACTCCCTATACTCAGCTCGCGAATTTAACGGGACAGCCAGCTATTCTGCTTCCAACTTATGTGACAACTGAAGGTCTCCCGCTTGGCATTCAGTTTATGGCTTCGAAAGGACGAGAAGACTTACTGTTCGAAATTGGAAAGCAGTTTGAAAAAAAAGAGCTATTTCAATTACCAACGCCGTTTAGATGAGTAAATTTTAAAGAGCCTATTCTGATATTTTTTTTACTTTTTTAAGCAAAACAGGGGGAAATAGTTAGACAAGTGTGTTAAGCTTAAATAGTAAGCGCTATCTTAGATTGAGGAGGAAATGATATGACAAAAGATTTTGAAGGGAAAACAATTTTAATTACTGGGGCAGGTTCTGGTCTTGGTCAAGCAACCGCAATTGAACTTGGGAAGCAAGGGGCTTCGCTTAGTTTAGTTGATTTAAACGAGGCTGCTCTTTTAGAAACTGCTGAACAAATTCGCAAGGAGAATCCTGAAGCGGATATACTTACTCTTGCAGCAGATGTTTCAAAAGCAGAACAAGTCGAAAATTATGTAACGAAAACAGTAGAAAAATTCAACCAAATTGATGGTTTCTTTAATAATGCAGGAATGGAAGGCAAACAAGATTTGACACAAGATTACGGTATCGACGAATTTAAGAAAGTAATCGATGTCAATCTTGACGGTGTATTCTATGGTCTTAAATATGTGCTTAAAGTCATGCGTGAACAAGGCTTTGGGCAAGTTGTAAATACGGCTTCTGTTGGTGGAACGCGAGGCGTCGGCAATCAGTCCGGCTATGCAGCAAGTAAGCACGGTGTAATCGGCCTAACGCGTAATTCCGGTGTAGAATATGGTCAGTTCGGTATCAGTATCAACGCAATCGCACCTGGTGCGATTATGACACCGATGGTTGAAAATTCACTTCGTCAAATGGGGGGCGAAAACTGGGAAGCTGCTGGAAAAGAATTTGTCAGTGTGAATCCGATGAAACGTTTCGGTCGTCCGCAAGAAGTGGCTTATCTTGTATCGTTCTTATTATCAGATAAGGCAACCTTTATCAATGGGGCAGTTGTTCCAATTGACGGTGGACAATCTTTCAAATATTAAAGATTGACTTCGTTAAAGTAGCATGCTATGATTATTTTTATAAAAATGAATATCTTTTTGACAGATGTCAAAGGGGAGTAGCACTGGCTTAATTGCCGGGATAAAATCGTCATTACATGGAGCTTTGAATCCATCGGTTTTATTAACATGTCACAATGTCAGCGAGACCTTTGCCCGATACCGGGTAAGGTCTCGCTTTTTTTATTCTTACTCGCACTGCTCAAAAGGTAAAATTGAAGGAGGAATTTTTATTGGATACGGCAATGCTTTTAGAATATGGCTGGGTGCTACTCGTTCTTATTGGTCTCGAGGGAATACTTGCCGCTGATAACGCTGTTGTTATGGCGGTGATGGTAAAACATTTACCGGAAAAGCAGCAAAAGAAAGCTTTGTTTTACGGACTGCTTGGGGCATTTGTGTTCCGTTTCGCAGCGCTCTTTTTAATCTCGTTTCTGGCAAATGTTTGGCAAGTTCAAGCTCTTGGAGCGCTTTACCTGCTTTATATTGCTATCAGTCACATTGTTAAACATGCTAAAGGATCAGATAAGACGGATGAAGAAAAGAAAAAAAGCGGTGCTGGTTTTTGGATGACCGTTTTAAAAGTAGAAATCGCGGACATCGCTTTTGCGATTGATTCGATGCTTGCGGCCGTTGCTCTCGCTATTACGTTGCCAAAAACGGGGTGGGGTCATATTGGTGGAATTGATACCGGTCAGTTCATCGTGATGTTCCTTGGAGGCTTAGTCGGACTAATCATTATTCGCTTTGCAGCCACACAATTTGTCAAGTTGCTGAAAAATTATCCATCACTTGAAACTGCGGCATTCTTAATTGTCGGTTGGGTCGGAGTAAAACTTGTCGTCTACACCCTTTCGCATCCAAGCCTGGCTATTATCCCGCATGCTTTCCCAGAGTCCAAAGTTTGGAAATTGACATTCTGGGGAGTGATGATCTTAATTATCCTGTGGGGATGGATTGTTTCGGTACGTCAAAAGAAAAAAGTAGAACAAACTTCATAAAAAAGCTTAACAAGTTGAGTCAAAGGGTATAAAATGAGAAGGTATGTACGAAATTGTACTGCCTTCTTAAATTTACATAGAAATGTTGGTGAAGTCAGTTGGACATCTCAATTTTAGCGGAATATGCATGGGTATTTGTCGTACTCGTTGCCCTTGAAGGTGTTCTTTCAGCCGACAATGCGGTTGTTATGGCTGTTATCGTAAAAGGCCTGCCGCATGATAAGCAGCGTAAAGCATTATTTTATGGTTTGCTTGGTGCCTTTGTTTTTCGTTTTATCGCGTTATTTTTGATTTCATTTTTAGTGAAAATCTGGGAAATCCAAGCAATCGGAGCACTTTATTTACTATATTTATCCATTAAACATATTGTGGATTTAAAACGTGGTAAAAAAGAAAATGAGCAAGATATAGAAAGTAAGACTGGAAAACCGGCTTCTTTTTGGGGAACTGTTTTTCGAGTTGAACTGACGGATATTGCATTTGCACTGGATTCGATGCTTGCTGCCGCCGCACTTGCGATGACACTTCCGGATTTTGGCAATTTTAACATCGGTGGAATGAACGGCGGACAGTTTATTGTGATGTTCCTCGGGGGACTTGCAGGTTTGATTGTCATCCGTTTTGCCGCAACACAAGTTGTTAAACTTTTAGAACGCTATCCTACTCTTGAAACAGCAGCCTTTTTTAATTGTCGGCTGGGTTGGTGTGAAACTTGCTGTCTATACATTAGCGCATCCTGCTGTCGGCATTTTAGAGGAGCATTTTCCTGAAACTATGGGATGGAAAGTTGTTTTTTGGTCGGTTATGATAATAATTGGTTTAGGTGGTTATGTCATTGCAAGAAGAAAAGAAAAGACTCAGAAGAAAGAGGCTTTATCTCGAAAACAAAACGATTCGAAATAAGATCCGTATCATTTTATCGCGAATGACGCCGGTTCAGATTATCATCGCCTATTATTTTTTTGCGGTGACTATTTCGACAATTTTATTAAGTTTACCGTTTACTCAAAAACCAGGCGTTCATGTGTCTTTCATTGATACGCTGTTTTTAGCTGCGAGTTCTGTCAGCGTAACGGGACTGGCCACTGTTGATGTGGGTCAAGCATATAGTACAGCAGGTATCTGGATTTTGATGGGCATTTTTCAACTTGGTGGTTTAGGCGTAATGATGCTCAGTACATTTTTCTATTTAATTCTGCGTCGTAAAATTGGTTTGAAACAGCGTCAGCTAATCATGACGGATACGAATCAATATTCTATGAGTGGAATGGTGCGAATGCTTCGTGAAATTTTGTTTTTAATTTTCGGAATTGAAGCTGTTGGGGCACTTGTTCTCGGGCTTTATTTTATACCGTTTTATCCAACGTTCGGCGAAGCGATGTTCCAAGGGATTTACAATTCTGTTTCACTCGTCACCAATGCCGGCGTCGATATTACCGGGAACTCGCTTATGCCATTTGCAAATGATTATTTTGTTCAGTTTATTGCGATTTTACTGATCGTTGCAGGTGGAATTGGCTTTCCTGTTTTACTGGAAACGCGCCGTTTTTTATTTGAAAAGAATTCGTTGTATCCGTTTCGTTTTTCACTGTTCGTGAAAGTGACAACCGTGACATATATTGTCTTGCTGATTGCTGGCGGACTTATCATTTGGCTGATGGAGTTCAACCATTTCTTTAAAAATGCGTCGCTTGATCAAGGATTTTTCAACTCTATGTTCCTTTCAGCCACTTCAAGAAGTGCAGGACTTCAGACGATCGACAGCGGGGCACTTACCATTCCAACTTTGCTTGTAGTTTCATTTTTAATGTTTATCGGGGCTTCGCCAAGTTCTGTCGGCGGCGGTATTCGGACAACCACATTTGCCATAGTCATTTTGTTTTTAATTTCCGTCATTCGCGGACGTAATCACATTTATGTGTTTGGACGCGAACTTTACCAAGAAGACGTACGGAAATCGCTCGCTGTTACTTTGTTTGCTGGGATCCTTTGTTTTGCTTCCATTATTATTCTGGCACAAACTGAGCAAGCGACGTTAATAGAAATCATTTTCGAAGTTTTTTCTGCCTTTGGAACATGCGGACTTTCCTTAGGCCTAACACCAAATCTTAGTGTTACTGGCAAACTGATTATCATCACGCTGATGTTTATTGGCCGAGTGGGAATCATGTATTCAATGCTCAGCTTACGGAATAAAAATGAACCCAAGAACGCTATTCGCTTACCAAAAGAAAAAATTATTACAGGATGAGAGTAGGCTAAAAAAAGAGAGGCGCCATTTGGCACCTCTCTTTTTTAGTCTTGTTTTTTTGATTTAAATGTACTTATGGTTAGTGTATGACTCATTTTTTCATAAAATAACCGCTTATCTTTTCTAAAAAGATTAATCAGCAAATGAAGACCGAAAAGGAATAAGACTGCAAGTGAAGTGACAATCAAAATCAAATTGATTTGCGTAGTGGCGGTGGCTTGAACTTGTTGATTAAGCGGAACCATAATTAGCCCGCCTGTCACATAGTAGAGCAGGGCATAACGGCCAAACAACTGTCTGAAATTGATTCGTGTATGCGTTGTATTGATAATGCGGATACGTACAAGCCATTTTCCAAGTGTGAGTCCGTTTGTGAGCGTTTGAAGTACGATAAAGTATAAAAAGACAGCGATGAAATCGAATAAAATGCGCTCATAGGATTGACTAGTATAGCCGAGAATCGCTTTACTTGGGACAATATTTATCCACAAAAGAATTCGTCCGATAGTATCGATCAAGAACCAGTCGATCAAAAATGCAAGAAAGCGCCGCAAGTAGCCGACTCGTTCACTTTTTGCTGTACTGCTTGAATCCATCGTTTCGCGTGACGGTAAGAAAAATGTGAATAGCGGAGCCAAAGCAAATCCAAGCATTCCGCCAGCCGTATTAAGCATTAAGTCATCTACATCAAACAGGCGATAAGCATGCGGATAGATACCGTAAATTCCTGTCAGCTGCGTCAGTTCGAAAAAGAGCGAAGTGAAAAAGGCAATCAGCGCAGTTTTCCAGAAAGGAAACCGGAAGTAATAACGTAAATAAACGCCAAGCGGGAGTAATAAGAAAATATTAAAAACCGGTTGAATGACAACATCTTGTGTAAGTGCTGGCAAATATGTAGCAGGTTGGCTGATTACAAGCACAGTTTGATTTATAAATTCACGAATGAATGTAAAGGGAATTAACTGCGGAGATGGAGCTACTGTTTTTGCTACTTCGTTAATTTCTGGAAGCGGTAAAACAGTCATGAAGAAAGCGGCCATTAAGTAAAAAATAAATGTAAAAATAACGAAAACACGCATAAAAGTGATACTTCCAAATTTCCGGTAAGAATAGATTGCAAATGGAATAGTTAAAAGAATAGCTAGAAAAGGGAAGGTAAATAAGGCCGCTTTGATGGGAACTAAATAACTGGACATTTGTGCAAGCTCCTCCTTATGTAAGAATTTGCTGCCAAGTTTGGCAGCAAATTTCATTTTAACGTAGATTGTTTCATTTTTCCATTGTTAATAGCTTCCATGAGACAAACGTCTTTCTTTATTGCGTAAAAAAACTGTTTTTAATTTATTTACTTTGAGTTCGACAACTGGCTGAACAGCTGTGGTTACAAATTTGCTAGATAAAACAGCAGTTAAGCCAAATGAAATTGCCAGCAGGATCAAAAAGGTTTCTAATGTATAACGGGTATCTGCCATTCCTGATTCTCGCAGAGTCTTGATAAAAAAACCATGGAGTAAATAAACATAGAGAGTATTTTTGCCCCAGCTGGTAAAAAAGAAACGCCGCTTAGGAACGAGCGTGAAGAATGCAGCAACTGCAGCAAAGCTGATTAAATAAATCAGCATTCGGATAACAAGTCCAAGTGTTTTGATATCAACGAAATCGGCATAAGGCTTTGACCCTAAAAACCAATTTTCATTAAGATCGGGGCTGATGATAATGAATGTCAAAATTAAGAGAAAGATGGCTACACCGAGCCACTTTGCTATATGTTTTTGTGCAAGTTGAAAATGTTTTTTCTCAAGGAAAAAGCCTGCAAGGAAGAAAGGGAAAAAGACAAAAGTACGTGACAAACTTAAAAATCCGTCAATACCATCGAAATAGCCTGCAACCAGACCGAATAGAAACGCAATTCCGAGTGCAAATGCTGGTTTTAAACGAGCAAAGCCGAGAAGCATTAGATTCCAGAAAAATAAACTGAGTAAAAACCAAAGCGACCATTCTGGATCAAGAAAAGTGAGCGAATAACTGCTTTCGCTTAGTAAGAAGTAGTAGAAGATAGAGTAAATTAGTTGAAAGAGGAGATAAGGCAAAATTAATTTTTTAAGTGTTTTTTTGAGATAACCTGACTTTCGAAATCCCTTTGCAAAGTAGCCTGAAATTAAAATAAATGCAGGCATATGAAAAGTATAGATAAAAATGTATAAAATATGCACGCTGTCATAATCAGCAACAAATGGCTGCATCAAATGTCCAAACACAACAAGGAAAATTAGGATAAACTTGGCATTATCGAAATAATAATCACGCGCTTTCACAGTTTTCGTTTCCGCCATTTTTTTCACCACACATTTCTAGATTTATAAAGCCGGTGCTTACTTTTTATTTTCACATAAAAAAGTAACAATAAACCGACAATCCCGTGACGAAACAATGAACAACTTGTCAAGAACGTAAAAAAAAGCACGCGCGAATTTTTCGCGCGTGCTTTTAAAACTATTATTTAGCGACAGTTTCACAAACAGCAACTTGAATTTTGCCGTCTTCTGAAAGTGTTGCAGTTAAGTTTGCTGCTTCGTTTGTATCAATCAAAACATCTGCAATTTCATCTTCAAGATGTTCTTGGATAGTTCTTCTAAGTGGGCGGGCACCGAACTCAGCATCGTAACCGAGGTCAATCAGTTTTGCTTTCACTTCATCTGAAACTTCGATATGCATACCGTTTTCTTGCAACATTTTGTTCAAATCGCCAATCATTAAATCAACAATTTGAATCAAATCAGCTTTTTCAAGGCTGTTAAATTCAATTACGTTGTCAAGCCGATTTAAAAATTCTGGTTTGAAGTAATAACCAAGCCGGCTCAAGAGATCCGAACTTTTTTCAAGTTTTTCGATATCGCTTGAAGTATTGAAACCGACTGAAGCTTCGCGAGTGCCAGTTCCAGCGTTACTTGTCATAATAATGACCGTATCTTTAAAGCTGACTGTTCGTCCTTGCGAATCCGTCAAACGTCCGTCTTCGAGAATTTGTAAGAAAATATGCTGAACATCGGGATGCGCTTTTTCCATTTCATCAAGTAAGATGATGCTATAAGGGTTGCGACGCACTTTTTCAGTGAGCTGACCAGCTTCCTCGTGACCAACATAGCCTGGAGGCGAACCGATAAGTTTTGATACACTGTGTTTTTCCATGAACTCCGACATATCGAGACGAATCATCGCATCTTCAGAGCCAAACAACTCATTTGCAAGCGTTTTTCCAAGTTCCGTTTTACCAACCCCAGTTGGACCAACAAATAAGAAGGACCCGATTGGCCGATTTTTGACTTTCAAACCAACGCGGCTGCGCCGTATCGCTTTAGCTACTTTTTTGACAGCTTCTTTTTGACCAATCACTTTCTCATTTAAGTGAGCTTCTAAATCTTTCATTTTCGATTGTTCATCTTGTTCAAGACGACCAACAGGGATACCCGTTCTTTCTTCAATTAAGACTTGGATATCCGAAGCTTGGATGACAGGGCGTTCTGAGATACCAGTTTGTGTTTTGCCTTCGTTAAGACGGGTGATTTCATCCCGAACGGTTGCTGCTTTTTCATAGTCTTCATTTGATAGGGCAACATCTTTTTCTTGTTCTAGACGCTCAAGTCGTTCAGCTACCATTTTTTCATCCATACGTTCAATCTTAAGATTGTATTTTGAACCGACTTCATCCATCAAGTCGATAGCTTTATCCGGCAAATTCCGATCTTGAATGTAACGTGAACTTAAATCAATCGCAGCTTTCAAGCTTTCTTCTGAATATACGACTTCATGGAAATCTTGATAGCGGTCTTTAAGTCCCTCAAGGATGGTCATCGTTGCTTCTTTAGAAGGTTCAGCCACTGTTACAGGTTGGAAACGCCGTTCAAGAGCAGCATCCTTTTCAATTTTCCGATACTCATTTAAAGTTGTAGCTCCGATCATTTGCAGTTCGCCTCGAGCAAGAGCAGGTTTCAAAATGTTCCCAGCGTCCATCGAACCTTCGGCAGAACCGGCACCAACAATGCTGTGCACTTCATCGATAAACAGAATCGTATTTTCACGTTCAGAAAGTTCTTGGATTAATTGCTTCATTCGTTCTTCAAACTGACCGCGGATTCCTGTTCCAGATACAAGTGACGCAACATCAAGCAAAATAACTTCTTTGTTTAACAGTTTATTTGGAACTTTTCCATCTACAATCGCAGAGGCAAGTCCTTCGACAACTGCTGTTTTACCAACCCCTGGTTCACCGATTAAAACAGGATTGTTTTTGTTTCGGCGATTTAGAATTTCAATAGTTCGTTTGATTTCTTCTTCACGACCAATAACGGGGTCTAATTTGTTAGCTTTAGCGAGGTCGGTTAAGTTTGTGCCAAATTCGTCAAGCAAACCTCCACCTTTTCCAGGTGCTTGGGTTTCGACTTGGCTTCTTCTTTCACGACTTTGATTTGCGTTTGCACCGTAGTTTTGATTCATGCCACCGTTTAACTGACGGAAAAAATCGTCAAACGGCGAGGAACCAAATCCTCCGCCTTGCAAGTTCATTTGGTTGCGGTTTTTAAGTTCAGCATAGCAGTTTTCGCAAAGCGGCATTTCTACTCGCTGACCATTTACATTCATATATAATTGAATTCGAGCTTCATTTTGTTTACAGTTTTGACATAACATATATTTATTTCCTCCTTTAAGAGTCCATTAAGTGTCGAAAGATCAATTTGACTTTGACTATCTTTGACCTTATGTTTACATTATACACTGACCTTTTCTGACTTTCAAGTCTTTTACTCATATTTTTTATTATTTACTATAAAAAAGTTAGCGACAGGCGAAAAAGGGTGATTTGATGGGATTTGAATGCTATACTTTTCTTGAAAAAGAGAAGAGGATGTGATGAGATTGGACAAATTTGTGGAGCTTGATGAGAAATTAATGAATCTTTTGGTCAAACAAGAAGACTTCTTGACTGATGCTGTTCGTCGTAGCCAAGCAGCTGGACTTCCGGCGATTGAAGTTTCACCAGCGCAAGGGCAGTTTTTATATCTACTTGCGAAACTGAGCGGGGCGCGGCGAATCCTAGAAATTGGGACATTAGCTGGATACAGCACATTGTTTTTCGCAAAGAGTCTTCCTGATGAAGGAGGCACTGTTGTTACGCTTGAATCTGACCCGGATACTGCAAGTGTGGCGGAAGAAAATTTCATGGCGAGTCCTTATCGAAATAAAATTCAATTGCTCGTTGGGCAAGCAAAGAATACCATGCGGCTCTTATAGAAGAGGGGGTTCCGCCGTTTGATCTTATCTTTATTGATGCGGACAAGGCGAATAATCCGCTTTATCTTGATTATAGTTTGCAACTCGTGCGCCCTGGCAGTTTGATTATTGCCGATAACATTATTCGTGAGGGAGAAGTGCTGAATGAAGCTTCTTCCGATGAACGAGTTCTTGGCATTCAGCACTACTTACAGAAAATTGCTTCGAATCCTAAACTTGAATCCGTTGCTATTTCGACAATTGGCATTAAAGGCATTGACGGATTCAGCCTTTCAATTGTTTTAGGGTGAACAGAAAAAAAAGCTTTTCCCCCACGGGAAAAGCTTTTTTAGTAAATTGGTAGAGCGGCAAGTAAGATGAAGACAAATAAAAAGTGTGATAAATAGAGCATTAAAAGACTTGATCGCCAAACATACAGTAAGTTCCAAAACAGTGAAGCAACAAAGATACCAATAATAAGCGCAATATTTCCGCTAAAACACATCATTAGAGTAGGCAAAATAGTTGCTACTAAAACAGCGAACCATGTGGAATAGGAATCTAGTAGGCGTTTTAATACGAAACCGCGCCAGAAAATTTCTTCACCTGGAACAATCGCTATCGCCATAAGTATCCAAATTAGCCAATTATCCGTTGCAAATTTATTGAAAGCGGAATGAACAGAGCTGTTTAATCCAAAAGGCATGAATTTGAATACAAAAGCACCTACGTAAAATACAACATAGAGAATCACTGCTGAAAACACGGCAGGAATGAGTCCTTTAAAAAGGGAATATTCTTTGTTTAAATTGACGTTGAAAATTCCAAAACTAAGTAAGAAAAGCATGGCCGCGCCATACATGTACCAAAAACTTTTGGTAAAGTTGAATGCAATAAAAATTAATCCTGCGGCTAAGATAAGCCCGAAAATTAATTTAAAATCAATCCTGCTGCTTCTAAACACTTTAACACCTCTTCAATTATTTCTACTTCTATAACTTTAATCGAAATGAGAACTTTTGGCAACAAAATCCTATTTTGTACAGTTTTTTTGAGTGGAGTTTGCTATAATAAATGAGGGAAGTTTTGCTTGGTTCAAGCAAAGGAGTGTTGATGTGTTAGAGAAAAACTATAAATTTTTACTTTGGCTTTATATTTTTTGGTTTCTTGGAAGTGTCCTGTTAATTTCTTTAGGTGTCTTGCGGAGCGATATTGCCGGAGTGAATTCAATTTTCTTGATTTTCACAGGTATCTTCGCGACTGTTTTCTTTATCATGCAATACGGAAAAGGTCTCGGCTCTGCTATCACGATTTTAATCTTTGTGGTGACGACAAGCATCGAATGGATGCAGATCAGCTTCGCGGATGAAGCCTATAGTAGCACGGGTTATGGCTTCATGATTCAAGGTGTACCCGTAACATTCGGCTTCATTTGGATCGGATTGATCGCCGGAACACACGTTATTGCTCGCGAAATTACACTTAAAGTAAATATTGACTGGCTGCGCGGCGGGATGTATGCAGTGATTGCTGCCACAATGGTGATGATCTTTGAAGTACTTGTCGAGCCAATTTCTGTTCAAGCTAAACAAATGCCGTTTCTTGGGAACGGGCTCACCATCTTGCAATTTTCAGACGTCGCCAACTGGTGGCTACTAGGCTTAATACTCCATCTGATGATTTACTTTATTTTAAGTTTGACGGACAAATGGGAGAATTTGAAGTATCCAGATTTAAAATCAGAAATCGTGATTGTCTACTGGATTATTGTTGCTTTCTTTGTATTCCTGTCCTTTTATGCGGATCTGTGGGCCTCTATCACAGTGGGAATCATAGCGAATATTATTTTTACAATCTGCTATTTCTTTAGTTTAGATACAAAGAAAGACAAAACCAGCACATAAGCGAAAAGAACGGCCCGCGCGCGGGCCGTTCTTTTCTTTAAAACCGATTAGCAGGAGTATGATGATCTTTTTTAAATACTTTTTTCGTGGCAAAGCGAGCACTTTCAATAATGTAAGGAAGTGAAGTACCCGTATGCGCTGCAGTTCCGACAACGAGTAAGTTGCGGAATTTTTTTTGAAGTTTGCTGGCAGGATTCCCTGCGCCAGATTGTCTGAGCGACTGAATCATACCGAAAATTGCACCACGATAAATATTAAAATCTTCTTCCCATTCCTTCGGGGTAATAATTTTCTCTACAATAATATGTTCTTCCAAATCAGTTAAGCCCAACTTTGTTTTTACAGCTTCGAAAACTTTCCTTTTGAACGGTTCGCTCTCTTTGTCCCAATCGATTCCACTGTCATTATTTGGGACAGGAACCATAATTCGAATTGCTGAATGACCGATTGGCGCCATTGTTGTATCCGTTACAGAGGGATTTGTAATGTGAATTGAAAAATCTTTCGAAAGCACTTTTTGATTGACGGTTTCATCTGCATGAACTTTATAATTTTCTGGGAACAAAACAGTTTGGTGCTCCATTTCAAATTGTTTGCTCAGGCCTAGATAAATCATAAAAGCGCTAGCCGAGTATTTCTTGTTTTCTATCGTTTTCTTGCGAACCGGACTATCCGATCCGAGCAAGTTTTCCATCGCATAACTAAAATCCGCATTCAGAAAATAATAATCTGCCTCTATTAGCTCCCCGTTCTCAAGCCGCATCCCTGTAATTTCACGATCATTTGTTTCAATTTTATCTACTTTTGCGC
The DNA here is from genome assembly GCF_000525875.1 of Listeria floridensis FSL S10-1187. Taxonomy (GTDB): domain Bacteria; phylum Bacillota; class Bacilli; order Lactobacillales; family Listeriaceae; genus Listeria; species Listeria floridensis. Next base: position 17,846 of record NZ_AODF01000014.1, read on the forward strand.
CAAGATGAATATTACCTTTATCTTCACGAATTGCGGTTGCCATTGCTTGCAGAATTTGGTTTTGACCGCCAACTGGATGATAGGACCCGTAATAGTATTCGGAAAAGGGAATGATACTATATATGCCTGGAATTTCCCAAGGAGACATTCCCATATATTTCATTTGAAAAGTAAAGGCAAGGCGTAAATCCTTATCTGTGAAATACTTTGAAGTTTCGTCAATTAAATTTTTACCGATTGAAAGGCTTGGGATAGCACGCAACATGGTTGGTCGCAGAAAATCAATCCAATTATCAAAACTGTATTCTAGAAGTGGTGTCAGGTAGAGAATTTTTTTGGCATTGTGACTCATAAAGCGAAAAAAATTAGCCTCGTTCCCAGGAAAAGCACGATTCAGCTCTGCAATTGTTTTGGTTTGGTTCCCAGATGGTGCAAAGGTTTTTCCAGAAGCAAAGTAAAGTTTGTATAGCGGTTCAATCGGAAGAAGTGTTAAATAATCGTATAGTTTACGATTGCATTCCATAAATAGTGAGGTGAGCATATGTGGCATAGTGAGAGAAGAAGGTCCGATATCAAAGCGGTAATCACCTAAGGTTAATGTGCTGCTTCGACCGCCTAAAAATGTGTTCTTTTCATAAATATCAACATGATAGCCTTCTGCTATGAGTCGCATTGCCGAAGCAAGTCCACCCGGTCCGGCACCAATAATAGCTACTTTTTTTTTGAGACATCTTTGTTCACCTCGTTAGCTGTTTAATCCATTAAAAAAGCGCGAAGTTAACTTAAGAGGCTAATTTGCGCTTTTCTTTCTATTATATCAGTCATTTTGAGCAGAATGAATGATTTTGTAATTTTTGTGGTTTACCACAGTTTTTTCTTCTATTCCAAGTTCATTAAAATTCTCCATGAAGGTTAGATCAACAATTACAGAGTTTTCATTTATTTTTTCAACGATTCCTGTCAAACCATCTTTGAATTCAACAATATCGCCAACCTGCGCTTTTGCCATATTTATCACTCCCACCATAGTTGATGTATCACACAAAATTGATGCAGTACTAAATTAAGTCTGCACTAATTTCACAAGAATTGCAACTAATAAGGTTAAGGTGCGAATGGATTTGTTAACCCTTACATTCCTATCTAGAAGAATAATAGTGGGAATATGTGAAAATCGGGACAGAAAACAGCCCGAAAACAGCACGTTATTGCGTTTTCGAAACAATTCGGCTAAAATGGAGGGGTAACGATTTTTTAAGCCAAAAAACACGTTTTTTAGTTGTAACACGGGCAAAAACATGGTAGTCTTTTAAGTTGAGGGATAGCCTTTTTTGCTGATATCTCTTTTTGGTGAAAAAGGTCACAATAAATTTCTTTAATAAAGGAGAATGTAATTATGGAACAAGCAAGTTTTGTAGTCATTGATGAAACAGGAATTCACGCACGTCCAGCGACTTTACTCGTACAGGCGGCAAGCAAATACAGCTCTGATGTTCAAATCGAATACACAGGAAAAAAAGTAAACCTTAAATCAATCATGGGCGTTATGTCGCTTGGAATTGGTAAAGGTGCTGACATCACTATCCATGCTGAAGGCAGCGACGAAAAAGAAGTAATTGAAGGTTTGACTGAGGTACTTAAGAAAGAAGGCTTGGCTGAATAATGGTAAAAGAGTTGAAAGGGATCGCAGCATCTGATGGGATTGCCATTGCGAAAGCTTATCTGCTCGTAGAACCGGATTTGTCTTTTGAAAAATCGGTTGTAGCCGATGCAGAAAGCGAAGTTAAACGTTTTCAAGATGCGCTTGAAGTTTCGCAGTCAGAACTCGGGAAAATTCGCGAACAGGCTGCAAAAAGTTTGGGTGAAGATAAAGCTCAAATTTTTGATGCACATTTGCTGGTTTTAAATGACCCTGAACTAATCAATCCAATTAAAGAAAGTATTACAAGTTCGAAAGTGAATGCTGAGTCCGCTCTTCAAGAAACTACAGATACTTTTATCGGTATGTTTGAGGCGATGGATAATGAGTATATGCGTGAACGTGCGGCAGATATTCGTGATGTGCGTAAACGTGTTCTTTCTCATTTACTCGGTGTAACTATTCCAAACCCGGCACTAATTGATGAGGAAGTCGTGGTTGTTGCGAAGGATTTAACTCCATCTGATACAGCTCAACTTAATCGTCAATTTGTAAAAGGTTTCGTAACAGATATCGGAGGACGTACTTCTCACTCCGCTATCATGGCGCGTTCGCTTGAAATTCCAGCTGTTGTTGGAACAAAAGAAGTAACGGCTGACACGAAAAAAGATGAAATGGTGATCATCGACGGACTTGAAGGTAATGTGATCATTGCCCCAACTGATGAAGAGATTGCCCACTACAAAAAAATCCAATCTGATTTTGAACTTCAAAAAGCAGAATGGGAAAAACTTAAAAATGAAAAAACGATTTCTAAAGATGGTGTCCAAGTTGAACTTGCAGCAAACATTGGTACCCCTAATGATTTAGAAGGCGTTATTTCAAACGGCGGGGAAGCCGTTGGATTGTACCGTACAGAGTTCTTGTACATGGGACGCGATAATTTCCCGACGGAAGAAGAGCAATATGAAGCATATAAAGCTGTTCTAGAAGGAATGGAAGGGAAATCTGTTGTAGTTCGTACGCTTGATATTGGCGGCGATAAAACACTTCCGTATTTAGATCTTCCTGAAGAAATGAATCCTTTCCTTGGATTCCGTGCGATTCGACTTTGCTTTGCTAATGAAGACTTGTTCCGCACACAACTTCGCGCGCTTTTACGTGCGAGCGTTCACGGAAAACTTAAAATCATGTTCCCAATGATTGCAACTGTTGCTGAGTTCCGCCAAGCGAAAGCAATTTTGGAGGATGAAAAACAAAAACTTGTTGCTGCTGGAACTGATGTGAATCAAAATATCGAACTTGGAATTATGATTGAAATTCCGGCTGCGGCTGTTCTTGCTGATCAGTTTGCTAAGGAAGTTGATTTCTTCTCGATCGGTACAAATGACTTGATTCAATATACGATGGCTGCTGACCGTATGAATGAACGTGTTTCTTACCTTTACCAACCATATAACCCATCGATCTTGCGTCTGATTAAAAACGTAATCGATGCTTCTCACAAAGAAGGAAAATGGACTGGTATGTGCGGTGAGATGGCTGGAGACCAAACAGCAATTCCATTACTTCTTGGTATGGGACTTGATGAGTTCTCGATGAGTGCATCGAGTATTTTGAAATCCCGCTCACTTATCAAACGTTTGGATCAAACGAAGATGGTTGAACTAGCTGATACAGCACTTAACATGGCGACGGCTGAAGAAGTTGTCGAACTTGTAAATAAATATACGGCTGAATAAGCGGTGGAAACGACTGGGGTAACCCAGTCGTTTTTTTTATAGTCGAAATGAGAAAAACATGATATAGTTAAAAGAAGCGATGATTGAGCTTTGGAAAAGGAAGATGAGCTTAGGATTCGATACATACACGAAAAGGGAGCGTTAATAATGAAACAACAAGTAAGTAACAAAATGAAAAATCTGTTTTTTATACTTTTTTATTTTTTTTGGCAGCGTTTTCTCTGCAAAGTCAGTCAGCAGAAGCGGCATCGAAAGCGATTCATGTTGGCGTATTAGCAGCAAGTGAAGTAAGTGAGGATGAAATCACTTTACATGCACAGACGAATTTGCCGCATAAGATGAAATTTTTTGCGATTGTTACTGGACCGGAAAATTATGAGAAAGAAGTCAAGTTGAAAGTAAAAAAAAGATGGCAAATTAAAAAAAAGCCATTGATGGTTTACCGAATGGAACTTATCAAATTAAATACCAATCTTATCAGCCAAAAAAGCAAACGGATAAACTTAAAAAAATAATTGGTAAAAAAGGTGGAAATTTAAAAGGAGACACGGTAACAAAGAAGAAAGTTATCAAGTTTACAGAGACTGTCAAGGTTGATAATTCTTCGATCAAAAGTGAAGCGGAAAAAGCAGCTCTTGCTAAAATTGAGGAAGACAAACAGCAGGCAGCACTAGAAAAGGAACGGGCAGATGAAGCAAAAAGAAAGCAAGTTGAGCAAGACAAAAAGGCTAAACAAGACGAACAAGCCTTACAGGAGAAGCAAAAAAAAGCAGCGTGAAGCTTCTGGGGGAACTGAGGGAAGTAGCGGGTCTGATGGAGGCTCGAAGCGACAAGCACCATCTGCAGATGAGTCAACTCGAGTTCTTGTCACTGCAACGGGATTGAAATATCATAAACGGAAGTGCGGTAACGGAACTTATACAGAGGCAACTTTGGCCGAGGCAAAAAGCCGTGGGCTGACTCCTTGCTCGAAATGCTATTAGGAGATCGATTTGTTAGGGAGACTTGGCTGGAGGAACGGTTTGTTAGGTTATTCGTTTTTTTTAGCTCAATGCTTTAAAACATGTAATAGTGTAAGTGTAAATTTCGAATTAACTGATAGATGTTTTTTGCGAAAACAACAAATTTTAAAAACAAAAAAGGGAGAGATTTGAATGAAACGATTAATGGTGATTTTTAGCTTCTTTGTTGTTATGACTTCAGGGCTTGCTGCGTGCGGTTCTGAAGCAGTTTCTGATAAGTCTAATCAAGATGTACAGACGGAAGAGAAAATCAAGAAGGTTAGTCTTGAACTGGAGAAAACGGAATTTGAGTCAAATGATACGGGACATTTTGAGATTTCTGGAAAGACTGAATCTGATGCAACGCTATATTTGGATGGCGAAAAATCAGGGACGGCAGATCAAGATGGGAATTTTACGATCAGCGGAGAATTGAAGGCTGAAACAACTTACACGGCTGAGGTTAAATCAGTTAAGAGTGGTTTTGAAGAACAAAAAGTGGATGTTTCACTTGCTCCAAGTCAAGCATACTTAGCATTGAAAGAAGCGGAACGTAAAAAAGAAGAAGAAGCTAAAATTGCACTCGAAGAAAAGCAAGCTGAGCAAACTGAGGCTGATCAATTATTTCAAAAAGCAGAAGCAAGTCTGAACAGCACGGATTTAGCAAATGCTGAAAATTACATAGCGACAAGTAAACATTTATCAAAAACAAGTTATACCACACGAATTAGTGATATCAATACAAAAATCACTGCTAAGCGTCAGGCAGCAGAAAGAGAAAAAGCAAAGCTAGCAAAGGCTGAGACAGAGAAGAAGCAAGCAGAATTGCGGAAGCAACAGGAAGCAGCGCGAGATAAATCAAGTGGCGGCAATGCGAATGGAAATGGAGCCGTTCAAGGTGGAGGTAGTTCAGGTCAAGCACCATCGGCAGATGAGTCAACTCCGGTACTTGTCACTGCAACGGGATCAAAATATCATAAACGGAAATGTGGTAACGGAACTTATACACAAGCAACTTTGGCTGAGGCAAAAAGCCGTGGTCTCTCAGCGTGCTCGAAGTGTTATCGCTAATCAATTTGTTAGGTGAGCCGCGGCGGAAAGAAGCGGCTCATTTTTTCGTTTCTTCTTGAAAGTTAGGGTTTAAAGTCCGTATAATAGAGAAGGAAATTGAAAAAGGGGTTGAAAACATGTTCTTTGCTTACGCAGCAATGTTTTTTTTTAGTGATTTTTTTTAGGGCTTTATATTTGGGATAAGCGAAGGATTAGTAATGGGGTATTCCTGACAATTGGACTGTTCTTTGCCATTTTATTTATTCTATACTGGGCGTTTGCAGCGACAAGTACAAGCAGATCAGATCTCATGCATGTGCTGGTTGCTGGGATTTTGATTTTACTTGTATTGCTAATTCCATTCTTTTTCTTTGGTCTGATTATCGGCTTGATTATGAATGGGCGAACGATGATAAAAAAGGAAGGAAGAAGAATTGCTAATCTTCTTCCGATGTTTGCAGGGCTTGGTTTTTTACTGTTATTCATCGCCGGAATCGCGCAAGGTTTGACCATTAACAGTCCGTTGTTATGGGTTGTGTACTTCTTTATTTTAACGGTCATTGCTTATTTTACGTTTTTCTTTATAACTTTCCTTGTTTCAACATTTATTTATCAGTATAATTTTCCGCGCTTCAATCAGGATTTTATCATCGTACTCGGCAGCGGTTTGATTGGGGAGCGTGTACCGCCGCTTCTTGCAAGTAGATTAGATAAGGCGACTTCTTTTTTTTGGCAGCAAGCAGATAAAAAAGGAAAACATGCTACGATTATTGTTTCGGGCGGGCAAGGAGCTGACGAGTTGACTTCGGAAGCAAATGCGATGCGAAAGTATTTGATTGAAAAAGGTATTCCTGAAAACTATATTATTATGGAGGATCAGTCGGTTAATACACTTCAAAATATGCAGTTTTCTAAGGCGAAAATGGATGCTATTATGGAGCGGTATAACAGTATTTTTACGACAAATAATTTTCATTTGTTTCGAGCTAGTTTATATGCGCGTAAGGCTGGGCTAAAAAGCCAGGGGATAGGTTCGAAAACAGCATTTTATTATATGCCAAGTGCTTTATTCCGTGAATTTATTGCCATTGTGATGATGCACAAAAAGGTGCATTTGATTATCATTGGATTTTTTATTTTTTTATCTTTGCAGTTTTGGCATTTTCATTATTCTTATAGAGGGGGAAATAAAAAATGAAAAAAATTGGTTTTGTAGGAACTGGAGTAATGGGATCAAGCATGGTTCGAAATTTGATGGAGTCTGGCTTTGATTTGCATGTGTATTCGCGGACGAAGAAAAAAGCGGATAAGCTGGTTCATGCTGGAGCGGTGTGGCATGATAATCCGGCTGAACTTGCAGGGCATGTTGATGTTTTGATCACAATGGTCGGTTATCCGACGGATGTTGAGGAACTCTACTTATCAGAAGGTGGCTTTCTTGAAACCATGCAGCCGGGTGCGATTGCGATTGATATGACAACATCTTCGCCGGAACTTGCAAAAGAGATTTATCAGGACGGGAAAGCGGCGGGGATTGATGTCCTTGATGCCCCTGTTTCCGGCGGAGATATCGGCGCTAAAAACGGAACACTTTCGATCATGGTTGGTGGAGAAGTTGAGGTGTTTGAAAAAGCTAAGCCAATTTTTGAAATTTTAGGGGGAAATATTGTGCGGCAAGGGCCGGCTGGTTCGGGTCAGCATACGAAGATGGTCAATCAGATTGCTATAGCATCTAATATGATCGGTGTGACAGAAGCGATCGTCTATGCCGAGCAAGCTGGACTTGATCCTGAACTTGTTCTAGCGTCCATTGCTTCTGGGGCTGCGGGAAGCTGGTCGCTGTCAAATTTGATTCCTCGTGTTTTAAAGGATGACTTTGCACCAGGGTTTTTCATCAAACATTTTATTAAAGACATGCGGATCGCGCTTGATGAGGCCAATAAAATGAAACTAGAGCTGCCGGGGCTCGAACTTGCTGAAAAAATGTATCAAACTTTGGCTGAGAATGGACTTAGCGAGGCTGGTACTCAAGCTTTGATAAAGTATTATCGTTAAGATAAAAACCTCTCTTTTCTAACGAAAGAGAGGTTTTTGTTAATATTATTAAGTTTTGTATTCTTTGTGTGATTTTGTTTTATTTCTGGTGATAAAGGGAAAGAGACTAGAGAAATCATAGAAGGAAGGTTTTAGCATGGAACAACAAGAACGAGTACAAATTTTAAAGGACATTATTAACATCGACTCGACTAATGGGAATGAAGAAGCGGTAGCGAGTTATCTTTCTGATCTGTTTGCAAGACACGGAATTGATTCAAAGAAAGTGCAGTTTGCTGAAAAGCGGGCCAACTTAGTAAGTGAAATTGGTGAATCTGGAAAACGAGTGTTAGGATTTTCGGGGCATATGGATGTTGTAGATGCCGGTGATCTATCGAAATGGAGTTTTCCACCGTTTGAAGCTACTGAAAAAGATGGAAAGCTTTACGGCAGAGGTTCAACAGATATGAAATCCGGTCTTGCGGCAATGGTTATTGCGATGATTGAATTAAAAGACGAGAAAAAAGCGTTACCAGGCAAAGTGAAATTGCTTGCAACGGTAGGGGAAGAAGTTGGAGAGTTGGGTGCTGAGCAGTTGACTTCAAATGGTTATGCAGATGACCTTGATGCGCTTGTCATTGGTGAGCCGAGCGGTCCGCAAATTTGCTTTGCGCACAAAGGCTCGATGAATTATACAGTTACTTCAATTGGTAAAAATGCACATAGCTCGATGCCTCAACTAGGAGTTAATGCGATTGACAATTTGATGCTGTTTTACAATGAAGTGGAGAAATTTGTAGCGTCTGTCAATGAAACTAGCAAATTGCTTGGCGACTTTACGCATAATGCGACAGTTGTAACTGGAGGGAATCAAGTCAATAGCATTCCTGAATTTGCGAAATTACAAGGAAATATTCGAACGATTCCTGAAGTGGATAATGCTGAAATTCAAAGTGTCTTTAAGAAGATTGTTGATCGGCTGAATGAACAAGCAGATGTCAAACTAAATCTAGTTTGGGATTATAATAAGCTTCCGGTTTTCAGCGATAAAGATTCTAGCATTGCGAAACTGGCTCAACAAGGTTATAAAAATAAAATGGGTGAATCTATTCCGTTAGTGGCTTCTCCTGGTACAACGGATGCAGCAGAATTTATTAAAGCGAAAAAAGAGTTTCCGGTAATTATTTTTGGTCCGGGAAATGCCCAATTGGCGCACCAAGTAGACGAGTGTGTTGACGTGAAAAACTACTTGGATATGATTGATATTTATAAAGAAATGGTTATCAATTATTTTAATCAGTAAATAAAAAATCGATTCAAGCCACGGCTTGAATCGTTTTTTTTACGCTTTCATGAATGCTTTCATACGCTCCATCGCTTCGACAAGGATATCAAATGATGCTGCGTAGGATAATCGAAAATAACGATCTCCTTTTTCTGAAAAGGCTTCTCCAGGAACCACCGCGACTCGAGCTTGTTCGGCAAGGCGGACAGCCCAATCGAAGGCCGTTTCTGTGATGGAATCCGGCAGTTTGACAAAGAAATAAAATGCGCCATCCGGTGGAATAATCTCAAACCCCATTTTTTGAAGGCGCTGCTGAACAAAGCCGGCACGGGTCTTGTATTCTGTACGCATCGGCAAACAGTCGTCTTTTCCATTCGTAACAGCTTCAAGCGCAGCCTTCTGACTGATTGAACTAGCACACGTTACGCTGTACTGGTGGACTTTGAGCATTTCGCGAATCAATGGTTTTTCAGCCATCAAAAAACCAATGCGCCAGCCGATCATGGCATGAGACTTTGATAGACCATTAATGACAATGGTTTGCTCCGGCAAGAAACGTCGCATCGAACAGTGGAGCGCTTCATAATTTAATTCGCTATATATCTCATCTGCTATAACATAAATGCCTGTATCTTTTAAAACATCGGCTAAACCACTCAATTCAGCTTCGTTAAGAGTGACACCGGTTGGGTTGGATGGATAAGGCAGGATAACAGCCTTCGTTTTAGGCGATAAGGCGCCTTGAAGTTGTTCAGGGGTAACTTTGAAGTTGCTGTCTGTTGTATCAATTTTAACAGGGATAGCCCCAAGAAGGCGTATTAGCGGCTCGTATCCTGGATATACCGGATCAGGCAAAATAACTTCATCGCCAGCTGAAAGAAGTGTTTCGAGTGCAACAGCGATGGCTTCTGTAGCTCCAACGGTTGTAATGATTTCATCAGCCGTGATATTTAGCTGGTATTTTTGATTGAAATAATCAGAGGCTGCTGTTAGAAGCTCAGGCATTCCTGCATTGTTTGTATAGTTGGTAAAATCATCTTTGATCGCTTGTATAGCTGCTTGTTTGACATGTTCGGGTGTCGGGAAGTCAGGCTCGCCAAGTGTCAATTTGATGATCCCGTCAATTCCGGAAACACGGGTATTAAAGCGGCGGATTCCGCTTACTTGTATGTCACTTAGTTCGGGTCGGATTGGTTTTGGCATCACATTCACCTTTTTCTTTTTGATCTGTGTTTTATCATATCATAAATCAGCGGAAATAGGGACTGGTGCTTTCAAATGGCTTTGGCCGATTTTCTTCTTCAGGCTGTATGCCCGTATAATTTTCGAGGATGGATCTAGCATATTTGAAGTTCATGACAGGTTTTTTAGTCGGAGAAAGTTTTTGTTGTTTGCCTAGATGAGTCAGTTTTTTTTAAATCTTCTCGGTCTGGTGGAAGGTGGAAAAAAAATGATGCACATTCGATCAAGACAAGTGAATGCTGTCGGCAATTTTTAGGGTTATGAGAAAATTGTAACCCAATTTTATTGGCGCGTTTTTCATGAATTAATTTATCGAGTGCAGCACGTTTCAATTGGTATAAGTATTTTGGCCGTGTAGCGGTTTTGCTATGGCGATTGATGATGAAAACTGCTTCTGCTATAGTTTCTGTCGATTGTTTCATCGGGATAGGCTCCTTTTTCATAAAATCTGATTATTAATTATGTATACATTTATTTCTTATTATAACTGATTCCGAATAGAAAACCAGCAATAACCGATCGGTAAGCTTAAATTGTAGATAGGAGAAAGAAGTCTTTATATAATGATGAAAAGAATAAAGGGAGGAATGCTGATGGACTTTGACGTTTTTTTTGAGTATGCTATCGAAACCGGCACGTCGCGCTTTGCTTGCGGAGAAGATTGATTCTTATCAAAAGCTCGCAGCATGTACGGAAGGTGAAATTGCAGCCTTACACGGAATTGGCCCAAAGTCATATCCGGTGATGCGCAAGGCTCTTAAAGAAGCAGGACTCGCTTTCAGGGAGGCGGAAGCAAGAAATGAAAAGAAAATAAATTAGTACAGGAAGAAATCAACAGCAAGAAGTAGCATTTTCTGCTCTAGTAAAATCCCCTTTTCCCTGTCCTATAGCAGTAAAGGTCTTGTGAAAAGCTGTTTTTCAAGTTTTTTTTGCCTGTCAAGTTAGGTTTTTTTTATAGTATGATAGGTAAGATGAGGAATTCGAAGGAAAATGGAGGAAATGAAAGACATGAGCGATTTATTCAGTTCGATTAAACAGCAAATTACAGGGAAAAACGTTAAAATTGTTTTACCAGAAGGAAGCGACGAGCGGATTGTCGGTGCAGCGGCAAAATTAAAAGCAGAAGGAATCGTTGAACCGATTTTGCTAGGCACAAAAGAAGAGACAGAAGCAGCTGCAAAAAAAGCCGGAGTTTCACTTGAAGGCATTGAAGTCAAAAATCCGGAAGGTGATGCTGATTTTGCCGAACTCGTAGCGGCTTTTGTTGAACGAAGAAAAGGAAAAGCGACGCAAGCAGATGCAGAAAAAATGTTACTTGATCCAAATTATTTTGGAACAATGCTCGTTTTCACAGGAAAAGCAGATGGCCTTGTAAGTGGGGCAATCCATTCAACAGGAGACACTGTTCGTCCCGCACTGCAAATCATTAAAACGAAACCAGGAATTTCTAAAGTAGCAGGTGCAATGATCATGGTACGCGATACGGAACGTTATCTTTTCAGTGATGTTGCAATTAATATCGCACCGACTGCAGCTGATTTAGCTGAAAATGCAGTTGTAAGTGCTGAAACAGCAACAATCTTTGATATTGAGCCCCGTGTTGCAATGCTAAGTTTCTCGACAAAAGGTTCTGCAAAATCGGAAGAAACCGAGAAAGTAGCTGAGGCTACGAAACTGGCGAAGGAAAAGGCACCTGAGCTTACACTGGATGGCGAGTTTCAGTTTGATGCCGCTTTTGTCCCAAGTGTTGCTGCACAAAAAGCTCCTGATTCGGTCTTAAAAGGTGATGCGAATGTCTTTATTTTCCCAAGTCTTGAAGCGGGTAATATTGGCTATAAAATTGCGCAACGGTTAGGGAATTTTGAAGCAGTGGGACCGATTTTACAGGGTTTAAATGCACCAGTCAATGATTTGTCGCGTGGATGTAATACCCAAGATGTCTATAATTTATCATTGATTACGGCTGCTCAAGCAGTGAGTAAATAAAATAAGAAGAACCTGCAATTGTTAATGTTGCCCCGGTTAATGTCTAGTTTGCCGGAAGGAAACATCTTTAAGATTTGCGGGTTCTTTTTTATGTCTAAAACTCTGTTTCAGCGGGTAGAGATAGAAATAAGGAAGGTGAAACCAATGAAACGATATTTATTCCCTATTTTAGCATTTATTCCAGCTCCGTTTCTTTATTTTTACTTAGAATATGCCTTTGCCACTTCTGCTACATACCCGTGGTTTCTGGTGCCGCTTTCGGTGCTGTATTTTGCACTAACAGGGTATTTTAGCAAAGAATATCGTGTGACGAGTCTTCTGCTTTGGAATCTTGGAAGTTTAGGCTTATCTTTTTTATTCGCTCACTTTTTCCTCGTAAATGATTCAGAATATTATCAGCCGTTTGGCGAACATTTCATGATTGTTTATACATGGCTACTGATGATTGTTGCTGAGCTTTTTGTGCGCCACGTTGTTAAATATTATAATGAAAATGTTCGAGTGAAAAAATAAGCCGCCCTTTAAAGGACGGCTTATTTTTCTGCTAAATATTGAATGTTTTCAGGCAGAGATTGAATTTTTTTGTAGGTAGATACTAAATGATTGGTGCTGACTACAATTTTAAAATGATTATTGCGTGCTAACTTTTTATCTGAGTAAAAGGAGAGCCTTTTTGCTTTTCCTTTTGTATCATAGACAGTTTCCGTATATTTATATCCTTTAAACTGATTTTTAGTGACAGGTTTACCATCAGATTTCATTTTTACGAAATAAGGGCTTGCTGTCTGATCGTCTGGAATGACATATTCGAAAATTAATACAGTCGATAAAAGCAAAGTTGCGACAATTCCGAGTAATGCGGTTTTTTTCTTCATGATACTCTCCCCATATCTACGAGTTTGATTTGTTACATTTAGTTTACAACAATTGAAGAATAGATTCCCTTTCGTAAACTAACAAAACAGAAAGCAAAGCTTACAATTTTGTCATATTAAAAGCAAAAAAAGCTTGCCTTTTCTGGGAAAAGTATGGTTAAATAGAGAAGCTAATAACCGTTAGGTAAATGAGGAGATGTGTAACAATGAAAAATTTCGATCAAACATTAGAACAAGGTTCTGTCGGAAAAGTATTTGTGAAGTACCTTATTCCATCGCTGGTTGGCATGCTCCTCATGTCTGTTAATATTGTCATTGACGGTATTTTTGTAGGGCATCGACTTGGAGGAGTAGCACTTGCTGGAATCAACATTGCCGTTCCTGTATTCTCCATTTTCACAGCAATTTCGCTTTGGATTGGCATCGGCGGAGCTTCGCAATACTCATTTGCACTTGGTGAGAAAGATATTAAAAAGGCGCAGGTGATTTTTACCCGTTCCATTATTATGGTGCTTTTGATTACGATTTTACTTGCGATTCTTGCTTTTATTTTTAGAATTCCACTTGCTTACTTGCTTGGTGCAAACGATGAAACGATTAGTTACGTAATGGAATATATGAATGTTTTGCTACTGTTTGGTTTTGTATTAACACTTGAAAATATTTTGAGTATTTTTGTTCGTAACGACGGAGATCCGAATTTGGCTATGGTTGCTTTGATTGTGACAGCGGTTGTCAATGTTATTTTGAACTACAGCTTTTTGTTCATTTTTAACCTAGGCGTGCGCGGATCGGCTCTTGCAACAGTATCAGCAATGGCAGTCGGTGTAATTATTTTAAGTACTCACTTTTTCAAAAAAAACAGCCGATTGAAGTTGACCGGATTTAGTTTAACCTTTGACTCAATTAAAAAGACTTTTTCGATTGGACTCCCGAGCTTCTTATCTGAACTGGGAATGTCAGTTTTTACGATGGGCTACAACATCGCGATTGCAGCTGTTGCAGGAACAGCTGGTGTTGCTGCTTTTTCCGTACTCAATTACTCGCACAGTGTGATCTTGATGATGTTTCTTGGTATGGGTTCGGCCATACAACCGCTTATCAGTTACTATCGCGGTGCAAAACTTGTAAAGCGTGAAAAACAAACGGTTCGACTTGCGGCTTTTGTAGCAGTTGGAACGGGCGTGTTATTTTTTATCATCGGCTTGTTGTTTGCGGATCAAATTGTGCGGATGTTCGGCAATTTTGATACAGATATTCATGACCTTGCAGTACTCGGTGTACGAATCTTTTTCTCAGCTTATTTGTTCATGGGATTCAATTTTGTGATGATGACTTATTTTCAAACTACCAATCGGATTGGAATGGCTACGTGGATTACAGTGGCGAGAGAGATGATCTTCATGGTCATTTTCTTACTAATTCTACCGCCGTTTTTCGGAGCATCGGGCGTATTCAGCGCTATCCCAATTTCAGAATTAATCGTCGCAACAAGTATCATGCTTTATGCACATCGTAAACACATTTTTAAACTTCCTGCTTAAGTGAAAGCAGGAAGTTAATGTAATAAAATACACAATCTATGAATGATGGGTTTTCGCTTGAAAAATCTATTGTTTTATGTATATAAGAAATGAGATTGTGAAAATTAAAGTTTGAAATCGTTTGACAATTTTAGTAAGATCAAGCAGTTCATTTTGAAAACCTTGCGGCAGCAAGACTTGAATCAAATATGGTCAGATGTTGTTAGCAGAATCACAAAAAGTGGTTCTGCTTTTTTTTTATGACTGTTTTTCCTTGATAATACTAGAATGTATTCGCTTTCAAAATGAACAGTCGAGTACTATATCTTGAATTCACAATTAAAAAGTTATACTATATATAGTGTTAACACCAAATATTGCATCGCTATTATTTAACTTTTTTACAGAAGATTTTTTCTACTAAAAAAGTTAATTTTTATGAACAAACATAAAAGAGGGATATGCGATCGAGCTGGTTGAAACTAGTTGCAGAATTATTGAGAAATGGGGAGTGCAAATGACGACTTATATTGTAAAAGACGGCGGAAATCGAAAATTGCCTTTCGATCCAGAACGTTTAAATCGTTACCTAGATAAAATTCATGAGGAATTTCCGAAACTAGATGTTGAAGATTATAAACGGAAAATTTTTCAGTTCGTTGAGAAAAAAGAAGAATATGCAGCGGATGATCTTGTCGATTATTTAATTCGCGAGGCAGAAGCGAGAACGGACATTCATCTGCCTGAATGGGAACACTTCGCAGCACGACTCTATTTAAATAAATTATATAAAAAAGCTAGTAAAAACCGTTTCTATAATGATGATGATAAATATGGTTCTTATATTGGACTTCAAGAAAGTTTGGGAGAACGCGGGATTTATTCCGGCAACATCTTGAAAAACTATTCAAAAGAAGACTTGATCGAAGCAGGAAAATTGATTGATCCGGAAAGAGACAAGCTGTTTACATACAATGGTCTTTACTTGCTTGCAACACGTTATTTAGCAACGGATCAAGCGCGTAATGTCTATGAGCTTCCCCAAGAACGCTGGTTGACAATCGCTCTATACTTGATGCAGGAAGAACCAAAACAAAAACGAATGGAACTTGTTAAAGAAGCTTACTGGGCACTTAGCAATCTTTATATGACCGTTGCAACTCCAACTCTTGCTAATGCTGGAAAAGTTGGCGGACAGCTTTCAAGTTGCTTTATTGATACGATTGATGACAGCTTGCAAGGGATTTACGACAGCAATACAGACGTGGCGCGTGTATCAAAACATGGCGGCGGTGTAGGTGCTTATATGGGCTATGTTCGTTCAACCGGAGCACCAATTCGCGGTGTCAAGGGCGCAAGCGGCGGTGTCATTCCTTGGATCAAACAACTGAATAATACGGCAGTCAGCGTGGATCAGCTAGGTCAACGGAAAGGAGCTATCTCCGTTTATCTAGACGTTTTCCATAAAGATATTGAAATGTTCCTTGATCTTCGCTTAAATAACGGAGATCAGCGTTTACGTGCACATGATATATTTACAGCAGTTTGTATTCCAGACTTATTCATGGAAGCTGTTGAACGCCGCGGAGACTGGTATTTATTTGATCCACATGAAGTGAAAAATAAAAAAAGGCTGGTACTTGCAAGACTTTTATGACGAAGAAAAAGGCGAAGGGTCTTTCCGTGAAAAATATGAAGAGCTTGTAGCAGATGAAACAATCAGCAAAAAAAATTGTGAAAGCAATCGACATTATGAAACGCATAATGGTCAGCCAACTTGAAACAGGTAATCCATTCATGTTCTATCGTGATGAAGTCAATCGGATGAATCCAAACAGACATGAAGGAATGATTTATTCAAGTAACCTATGCACGGAAATCATGCAAAATATGAGTCCAACTCGTGTGATTCAAGAAATCATTTCAGGCGATCAAATTGTTATTACGAAACAAGCTGGAGATTTTGTGGTTTGTAATCTGTCTTCAATTAACTTGGGTCGTGCTGTGCTGGCAGAAGAAGGCACGCTTGAGCGCTTAATCGATGTGGAAGTACGGATGCTTGATAACGTAATTGACTTGAATGAGCTTCCAGTTCCGCAAGCCACCATTACGAACAAAAAATATCGTTCTATCGGTCTCGGTACATTTGGATGGCACCATTTGCTTGCGATTAAAAATATCGCATGGGACTCAGCTGAAGCAGAGGAATTTGCGGATGAGCTTTATGAAAAGATTAACTTCTTAACCATCCAAGCAAGTGCTAAGCTTGCTAAAGAAAAAGGTGCATATAAAATCTTTAAAGGCAGTGACTGGAATACAGGCGAATACTTCTCGCGCCGCAACTATACGAGCGATAAATGGCAAGAGCTTGCTTCAGATGTAGCAGAAAACGGCATTCGCAATGCGTATCTTGTAGCGGTAGCACCGAACATGAGTACAGCTCAAATTGCCGGTTCAACTGCGTCAATTGATCCGATATATAGTGCATTCTATTATGAAGAGAAGAAAGATTACAGACGTCCAGTGATCGCTCCAGATTTAAGCTTATCGACCTATCCGTACTATGAAAAAGGTGCTTATAAACTAGATCAGTTTGCAAGTGTCAGACAGAACGGACGTCGTCAGCGCCATGTTGACCAATCGCTAAGTTTTAACTTCTATGTTCCAAGCGGTATTAAAGCAAGTAAATTACTTGAACTTCATCTTACAGCTTGGCGGGAAGGTCTAAAAACGACTTACTATGTGCGGTCAAATGATATCGACGTAGAAGAGTGCGAATGGTGCTCAAGTTGATTTAGATTGTTTAGAAGTCGGGGTAGCAAGACGAATTGTTCGGCTCCGGCTTTTACATAAAACGGAAATCTTTAAAGGAGGTCACTTGACCGATGGGAGAAAATAGCAAGGAATTAACGCGCATTAAAATTTTGGAACCGCTGAATCCCAATCATTCGACGGCAATTATTAACGGAAAAACAAGCGGAATCTTGAACTGGAATGACATTCCTTATCCGTCGTTTTACCGTGCTTATAAAGAACTTTCAACAAACTACTGGATTCCAGATGAAGTAGATATGAAAGGCGATGCTAAGCAGTATCCGCAACTTTCAGAAGAAGAACGCTATGCTTTTGATGCGATTATTGGTTTGCTTGCAACGCTTGATTCACCGCAAACCCGTTTTATTTACAATATTGCTGAATATGTGACAGATCCCGCTGTGCATGCGAATGCAGCCATTATTGGACAGCAAGAAGTGATTCATAATGAAAGTTATTCTTATGTACTGGCTTCCATTACAGACCTTAAAAATCAAAATCGGATTTTCGATTTTGCACGTACGCACGAAACGATTATCAAACGAAATGAACCGATTATGGACGCATACAATGATTTTATGGAACATAAGTCGGGTGAAACGCTTGTAAAAGCTTTAATCCAATCGTCTATTCTCGAAGGTATTAATTTCTATAGCGGCTTTGCTTATTTTTATAATCTAGTCCGTCAAAATAAAATGACAGGAACAGGCAAAATTATCAGCTTTATTAATCGCGATGAGCTTGCACACTCGAAGTTCATTTCTGAAGTGATTCGTGCGATTTTAGGCGAGAATCCAGAGCTTTTAACAGACGAACTGATTGAATATACACATGAAGCCTTTAAGCATGCTGTAGAGCTTGAAACAGAATGGTCAAGTGAAGTACTTCAAAAAATTGAAGGTATCGACGTTGATGAAATGGTTGACTATGTCAAATACCGTGCAAACAAAATGCTTGGTATGCTAGGTATGGATGAGCTTTATCCAGGGTACAGTGACAACACAATGACATGGATTAAAGCATATGCGGACAACTTCACAGAAACGAAAACTGACTTCTTTGAAATGCGCAACTCAAGCTATAAGAAGACGAACATTGATAACGGATTTGATGATCTATGAGAATCCTGCTCGCATATGATTCATTAAGCGGCAATACGAAAATGGTGGCAGATATGATTATGCAAGAACTCGAGCAGCTTGGTCATGATGTGACAGCTTTTCGTGTGACACCGGATGCGGATTACCCACTTGATGAAACATACGACCTGTACATGTTGGGGGCATGGACGGTCGACTTCGGCAGAACACCACCAGATATGAAAGACTTTATTGCCGAACTTGCAGAAAAACCCGAACACATCGCTTTGTTTGGGACTGGGGAAACACAGTGGGGTGTCGAAAACTTTTGCGGAGCTGTTGACCGGATGCAGAAGTTTTTTGGAACAGAATACCCGACACTTAAAATTGAACAAATGCCACATACCGAAAACGATGCGACTGCAATTAAACAATTTGTCCAGCAGGTTCTGGAGAAGAGGAGTGAAGCGAAATGACAAGTATTGAAATTAAATCGCTCGAAGATTTTAAAAAACATATGACAAGTAACGAACTCATTTATGTGGATTTTTGGAAGGATAATTGTCCGAACTGCAAGATGCTTGATTTATCGTTTCAAGAGTTCAATAACTCAGATCAAGCAGATAAGGTGAAAGTTTTAAAGGTAAAATTGGAAGAGATGGGCGAAAACTTCTTTTTTGATCAAGATATTCGTCAAACACCAACCCTTGTTCTTTATAAATCTGGTCAAGAAGTAACACGTTTAAACGGATTTATTCCACCTAACAAAATTGAAGAAGCCTTGGCAGAAAATGCGTAAGGTTTTACTTAAAAAGCCCTCGAACGAGGCTTTTTTGCTAGAAGGAGGAACTTTTGCATGAAAGAATTACAAAATGAAATTGCAGATTTTCTAAAGTCGCGCAACTGGCAAGATCAGTACCAATTAAAAAAAGATTTAGCGTTATCAATTTCGATTGAAGCCGCGGAACTTCTAGAGTGCTTCCAGTGGAAAGATTCTGCTGAAGCTGTCGCAACCAAGCAGGACGAGATTTTAGATGAACTTGGCGATGTGCTCATCTATTCACTTCAGCTTGCGGACAGCCTTGGCCTTGACGGGGCAGATATCGTGCGGCGGAAAATGGAAAAAAACAAACGTCGAAGTTGGGAATAACCACATAAAAAAGGAGGCATTTTGCCTCCTTTTTCGATTATCTGAATGAATAAGAGGTGTTGCGGCGGTTTTTCGCTTTCACGAGGAAAATGATACTCAAAACGATCATAATGAGCGAAATGAGGAAAACAGCAAAACCGACTAATCCAGGAATACTGAACGAAACAGCCGCACCGATAATTCCGAGAATAAGCAAAATCAGACCTGTTATTTTCATTTGAACGCTCCTTTCTGTTTGTTAATTTTATTATACGCAATTTTTGAGGAAAAGGGGGGAAATATTTTATTTTTTCTCCGTATAACAGCTTGAAAATTTATTTCCTTTTATATTTACAGGTGACAAGACAATTAAAGCTAGCTTTTTTACAGGAAAGGACGTACAATAGTAAAGAATTGAATTTGAAAAGGGGAAACGTTGAAGATGAAAGAGTATTTTATTGACCGTTCTTACAAAGCCTCAATGGGTATCGCAAATGCGGTACTCGTCACACTTGGAATGGGGCTTTTGCTACAAACCATCGGTGATTTAGCTGGACTAGAATTTCTCATGAAAATCGGAGCAATTGGAAAAAACATGTTGATACCAGGAATTGGAATCGGCATCGCGATTTGTTTGAAAGCAAACACTTTAGTTGTCATTAGCGCCGGGGCAGCGGCAATTATCGGCGGAGGGGGTATCGTAGAACTTGCTAACGGCGGCTATGCAATAGCCGGCGGTGAACCCGTAGGCGCCATCCTAGCAGTGATTGTAGCGGTTTGGACCGGAAAGCGCGTGACCGGAACAAGATTTGATATGATTTTGATCCCAGCCGTTTCACTTCTTTCCGGAGGACTATCCGGACTGCTGTTTTCAAAAATAATGACACCGACGCTTGTGGCTATCAGTCAGTTCATCACAATACTTGTATCTGGATCACCGCTTATTTCTTCGATGGTCATAGCCTTGATCTTCGGATTATTGATCTTAAGTCCAGCTTCATCTGCAGCGCTAGCGATCGCACTCCAGCTTGATCCGACTGCAAGCGCGGCCGCATTAATTGGATGTACCGTTCAATTTGCCACTTTTGCGATCTTAAGTTTTCGGGATAATAATTGGGGAGCCTTCTTTGCCCAACTTATTATTACGCCGAAACTCCAAACAGCCAACATTATTAGAAAACCAAGCTTGATGATTATCCCGCTACTTATAACACTTGTTGCAGGTCCGCTCGGGGTTCTCGTTTTACATCTAGAAGCAACCGCTGAAATTGCAGGGATGGGTCTCTGTGCATTTGTAGCACCGCTTTATATGATTGCCCATTACGGTATCGGAACTTTTCTTTCATTTGCAGCGGTAGCGATTATTTTACCGGCTGCTGTAGCATTCATTGTTCGTCCAATTTTACTTAAAAGAGAAAAACTTAAAGAAGGCGACTTGCGTATTGAATTAGAATAAAACAACCCCCTCGCATCGTTCATGCGAGGGGGTTGTTTCGATGAGTTGTCTTGCCACTCATCTGATGGCCGGTTTGCCTGATGTTTCTGAAATAAACATAACACTTTTTGAGAGAAGCAACGGTTAGGCTTGTTGTTCACTTAAAGTGAAAACCAGTCTTAACTGATTCATCAAACGAAAATCTATCGAATCAGCAGGAACCCATTCTTCTTTCCCTGACTATTTCAACCGCTATAACCTTGTGACACTTACTTCTTACTCGGTCGAATCACTTGAGAGTGAAGTCTTGCCATAAATAAATACGATACTAGGTTCGTCGGCTTCCGCGTTAAGAAAGCTTCTGACGTAACGAAAAATCCGTTTCTCAAAACTTGGATTTCAAATCAAACACTCATGAAGCGGCTAATATCAGCGCCTTCCTCCTGCAAGCTTGAAATCCATTAAACCATTCATCAGACGTTACCGGCATATGACAAAGCTGAAAATTCAGCTTGTACACACACGACTTAGAAACTGGAAGCGATGTTAAACATTGTGTGCGCAATGAATAATTATATCTTTCATTCGCATCGCCTCTCCTTCGTTTTGTTACTATACTATAACCGTTTTCACCAGTTTCAAACTCTTTTTTTAAAAATGAGACGAAAGTCTTTTTCTATTAAATAAAAGTCGGAACTTTCACTTCTTTCGTCCTAATTTTCTTTGGTAAATCAATTGACAGTTCAGCTAGGAACGTATATGATATTCATTGAGAATGATTATCAGTGAAAAGAGGTTAAGCAATGAAAAAGGGTCTTATTTTTATAGTATTTTGTATGGTATTAGTTTTAGCAGCGTGCGGAACTGATTCGAATAAAACAGCTGGCAAAAAGTCAGAAACGATTACATATAAATCTGAAGCTGGAGACATTAAAGTTCCGGCAAATCCAAAGCGAGTAGTTGTCCTTTCAACCTATGCAGGTGATGTATTAAATCTTGGCGTTAAAGTTGTTGGGGCAGATAGTTGGAGCATGAATAATGAAAATTTTGCTAAAGGACTAAAAGGAGCGAAGCAAGTTTCGGATGAGAACATTGAAGAGATTATTGCTTTAAAACCGGATTTAATCCTTGGCTTAAATACAATCAAAAATCAAGATAAATTAAAGAAAATTGCGCCGCTTGTTACCTTCACTTATGGCAAGAATAACTATCTTGATCAGCACGTCGAAATAGGGAAAGTCTTGAACAAGGAAAAAGAAGCGAAAGCTTGGGTAAAGGACTTTAAACAACGTGCTGAAAAAATAGGTGCGAAAATTAAAGCGAAAATCGGGAAAGATAAGACGATTTCAGTGGCTGAAAATTTTGATAAGCAAATTTATGTATTTGGTGATAATTGGGGACGTGGAACGGAAATTTTGTACCAAACAATGGGGCTGAAAATGCCTGAAACTGTGAAAAAAGCTTCGGCTAAATCAGGCTATTACGCGGTTTCTGTGGAGCAACTAGGCAATTATACAGGAGATTACATGGTGCTTAGCAAATATGAAGATTCGGATACTTCTTTCATGAAAACAAGCGCTTATACGAATATTCCGGCTGTGAAAAACAATCATGTGCTTGAAGTAGATGCCAATAAATTTTACTTTAATGACGCGCTTACGCTCGATTATCAACTTAAAACTTTTGAAGATTATTTTTTAGGAAACTAAAGATTGGTGTTAAACAATGACATTTAAAATTTCTATGCCGCTTCGATTTGTACTGGGTTTTCTTGTGCTTGGCCTTTCCTGCTACGCTGCACTTGCTTGTGGCGCTGTCAATTATTCATTTTCGTTTCTTTGGGAAGGCTTCACGAAAGGCTTGCATCAAACTGAAATGGCATCACTCTATGAACTTAGAATACCTCGCATTTTTGCCGCAGCGATTATCGGTGCGGCTCTAGGTGTATCTGGAACGATTATGCAAGCAGTCACGAGAAATCCACTTGCAGATCCAGGGCTTTTGGGCGTCTCGGCAGGAGCGAAACTAATGCTTTCGATAATTATCGCATTTTTGCCGGGGCTTGCTTTTCCATTCAAGATGGGAGCTGCTTTTATCGGAGCTGCACTTGGAACAATGCTCGTTCTTTTTATCAGCAGGTCGAGCAGCATTTATAAAATTGTACTAGCTGGGGCTGCAATTTCGGCCTTTCTTTTAGCGCTGTCGAACGCGATTAGTTTGCTCTCGAAGACGTCAAAAGAACTAACGATGTGGACGTCTGGCGGTTTAGCCGGTGTAACCGGCTACGAGGTTAAACTGCTTGTGCCAGTTTTAGTAGCGGGGCTTGTCATCAGTTTCTTCTTCGCCAAACAAATTGGCATTCTCACAATGAGCGATGATGTGGCAACTGGGCTCGGGGTTTCCACCCAAAAGGTTCGGTTTTTGCTTTTTATTTTAGTAGCAGTTTTGACGGGTGCTTCGGTTTCTGTGATCGGAGAAATTGCGTTTGTTGGTTTGATCGTACCACATTTCGCGCGTTTTGTTTCCGGTTCGAGCTATCGCGTGCTACTTCCAATGTCGGCACTTGTTGGAGCGATTTTTCTGATCATTTCAGATATGCTCAGCCGTGTGCTTGCTGCGCCGTTTGAGATTCCTGTAATCGCGATTCTTTCGGTTGTCGGTCTGCCATTCTTCATTTTTATCGTAAGAAGGGGGCTAAAAGCATGAAAAGATTAGCTTTTAAATGGATTTTTGGCGCGGGGCTTATTCTTTTGATGGGCTTAATTCTAGTTAATCTAACCCTTGGAACGGATGCTCTTTCTTTTTCACGTGTCTTTGCTGTTTTTTTCGGAAATGGGGAAGTACTTGAGAACTTCATTTTATTTGAACTTCGGTTACCACGGCTTTTGATTGTCTTACTTGCTGGAGTCAGCCTCGTATTGTCTGGCAGCTTGTTGCAAACTGTACTAAAAAATGACTTGGCAGACCCGGGAATTATTGGAATCAACTCTGGTGCCGGAGTAGGTATCGCACTATTCTTTTTATTTGTTCCTTTTCAAGTGGAAAGTTTTGGCGCGCTTCTTCCTCTTGCAGGTGGGATTGGCGCACTGATTACGGCGGCTTTCATTTTGCTTTTTTCAAGACGAAGTCCAGGAAGTCTGATACTGAATGGAATTGGCTTCGCCTTTGCAATGAGCGGGTTGATGGTTCTTTTAATGTCATCAGCAAATCGCGAGAAAGTTGATTTTCTTGCTAAATGGCTGTCAGGATCGATTTGGGGAATGGACTGGCTGTTCGTTTGGATTTTCATCGGCCTGCTTGTTCTTATTACGCCAATACTGTTCATTTTTAACCGGACGCTTGATTTGCTGACACTTAATGAAAATACGGCATTAAATCTTGGGGTAAGGGTAGGAATGTGGCGAGTGTTTTTCCTTGTTTTTGCGGTTCTTTTGGCTGCAGTTCCTGTGTCAATCACAGGAAGTATCACATTTCTCGGCTTAATTGGTCCGCATATTGCGAAAGCGCTTGTTGGACCACGGCATAAGCTGTTCTTGCCTGTTGCCATGATTATCGGAGCTTTTCTATTTTTGCTTGCGGATACCATCGCGATGCGGCTTAATTTGCCAGCGGGCATTTTACTTTCGCTAATTGGTAGTCCTTATTTTATTTACTTGTTGTTTAAAAAAATAAAAAACCCATGAATTAGGTTTTTAATTCTGCCTAATTCATGGGTTTTTTTAATCTTCAAGGAAGTAAGCCATGATGATATCGTCAATATACTGACCTTCAATAATGAATTCTTTTTCAAGGGTTCCTTCAGTATGGAAGCCATTTTTTTGATAGAAATGTACGGCTTTTTGATTATTGGATAAGACACGGAGCTGTAATTTTTTAATGCCGTTTTCTTGTGCAATGTTTTTCAGATGATCCATCAACGCTCGAGCAATGCCTTGTTTTTGAAAATCTGGATGGACTGCAATATCAAGTTCAAGAACGTGGGCATTTGTCGGAAGTGGAATCGGTTGTTTGTATCCTAAAATGCCGACGACTTTTCCATCTATATCCGCAACGGTCTTTGATCCAGGTGTATTTTTGACTAGGTAATCCGCTTCAGAGTCAAAGTGAATTTCTGCTGGTGTTGTACCTTTTGTCCAAACCAAATTTTCAAGTTCGAGCATAGAAGCGGCATCTTCTTTTCGCGACAGTCTAATCTCCATCTTCATTTTCTCCCCTTACTATTGGTTATTCTTTTTCGCGTAAGCAAGTGATTTTTTCCAAGTTTTAATCAAACCTTCGTTTGAGTAAAGCAAGACGTTGCTCTTATAGAGTCTAAATGTGAGTAGGAAGGCAAGAGCGACTGAAACGATCAATAGTGCAAGCGAGATCAAAATGCTCGACATCGAAACCGCCAGCATATCCATCCGTGCAAGCATCATCATCGGCGAGAAAAGCGGAATATAGGAGCCGATAACTATCAAAATATTGTCTGGAATGTTGCTAGCAACGATTGATCCCCAGTAGCCGATAATGGAAACAATTGTAAGCGGGTAGATAAACTGTGCAACGGTCTCGACATTTGGGACAAGCGACCCAATCATGGCAGAAAGAACGATGTAAAGCAAGAGCCCAAAGAAGATAAACAATAGATTTAGAATTAAATATGAAACAGGAAATACCTGCATTTGATTAAAGATTTGCTGGACTATTTCTGTTTTTTGCATGGTGATCATGGCAACAGCTCCGATCACCACATAAAATCCGATTTGCGTGAGAAGCATCAAAATGATGGCGGTTAGTTTTGCCAGTAAATGTGTGGTTGCCGACACACTCGATAAGATCACTTCCATGATCCGTGTACCTTTTTCAGTTGCAATTTCAGCGGCCACAATATTTGCATAGCTGATGACAAATATGAAAATAATGAGTGTAAGAACAAGGATTGCAGCACTCATAGCATCTTTTTGACTGTTCGTAAACTGGTCATTCGATTTCAAGTGGTTTTTGACAGGGACAGCGGATATGATGGCAGAAAGTTTCTCTTGATCAAGTCCGTATTCTGCTGCTTTTAATCCGACTTTTACTCCCGTCAGACTTTGAGTCAGTTGGGTCATGATTTCTTGACCAGCAGTTTCTCTCGTTGTATAGGTAGCTTTGTAGTCGCCATTTGTTTCAGTGATTGTTAAGAAACCGTCAATTTTTTCCTTCGATAGCGCTTTTTCGGCGGCCTTTTTGGTGGTGATTTTTTTTATCAAGCTTAAAATGTTCTTTATTTTGTTCAAGCGCTTGGCTAAATACTGGATTGTCAGACAATACAGCAATTTTGGCAGAATCATCACTTCCGAAGTATTCAATCATTTTTGGAATTGCAATTACGACAGCGCCAAGAATCAGTGGAATCAGTAGTGAAATTAAGAACGATTTGGTTTTGACATGTCGCTTATACACTTGTTTTGTGATTACCCAAAATTTACTCATTCTTTTCACCTGCTTTCGCTTTAAATATTTCTTCTAAAGTTGGAGGTTCGAGGCTAAACATCGGAACAAAGCCGTCTTTTGTGACAAATTGAAAAACTTGTTCTGCAGCATTTTCCTCGTCTAGCTCAAGCTGTCTAATATCGTTTCTTTGGTGTGTAATTTTTTTAACACCTGGAAGAGCAAGCAGTTCTTCATCTGAAAAAGGTGCTTTTAAGCGAATTCGTTTGTGACCAAATGATTCTTTAACGGAGTCTGTGTCACCGTGCAGAACGGTTTTACCTTGTTTCAGCATTAAGAGTGAATCGCATAACTCCTCAACATTTTCCATTTGATGACTTGAGAAAATAATCGCCGAACCTTGTGCTTTCATTTCAAAAACCAAACTTTTTAGAATTTCAGCATTTACCGGGTCAAGACCGCTGAATGGTTCATCAAGAATCAGCAACTGCGGTTTATGTAAAATCGTACTGATCAGCTGAATTTTCTGCTGGTTTCCTTTTGAAAGTGTTTTGACGAGATCGGTTTTCTTACCGACAACTTCAGCGCGTTCAAGCCAGTGATCAATTTCAGCCGCCGCAGTTTTACGAGGTACCCCTTTTAGCTCGGCAAAGAAGATCAATTGCTCTTCAATCGTAACATCTGGATAGAGGCCTCGTTCTTCAGGTAGATAACCAATTACATTCGGATCAATTTTGTTTGTGGGTTCCCCATTCCACGTGATTTGTCCCTTTGTAGCTTCTAAAAAATGCAGTATGAGCCGAAATGTAGTGGTTTTTCCAGCCCCGTTTTGCCCAATTAAACCGAGAATTTTGCCGTGTTCTACTTTAAACGACAAATCATCGACAGCAATTTTGGTTCCGAATGCTTTCGTTACCTGTTCTAGTTCAAGTGTCATTTAGTTTCCTCCTAAATCTCCCTAAGTTTTCAGTTCCCTTTTCATTTTATCAAAAGATCTGAAAACTAGGTATCTTTTTTATTTTTTTCCAAGTAGAGTGAAAAGATTGATTAGGAAAGTTTGCCGGAATTCGCTACAATGAAAGAAGCGAAAAACAATCACAAAAAGAAGGTTCTGGTTATGACAAACACAATGACATTTTATGCTGACCAAATTTATTTGGAACTGAAAAGAGACATCTTGAATGAAGAATTTCGCGTTGGTGAACTCATTTCGCCTGAATATGTCATTCAGCGTTTCGGAGTCTGCCGATCTTTTGCGCTCGAAGCCTTAACGCATTTAAGTGATATGGGTCTTTTAACAGATGAATTTTATGTGAGGCTGACCAATGAGAAAGAATATCTAATGATGTCACGTTTAAAAATGACATTTTTTAATTTAAGTTTTGCCGTGCATAAAGTGCAAGAAAAAAAGACACCTTATTGTTTGAATTGCTTAAAAGGTGCTTTATTCCAGATGAAGCATGCTGCCCGTGAAGTTGATGGCGTAGTTTTCAAACAATCCATCCAACGGTTTTACGGATGCATGATTGAGTTTACCGAACTCCGCACGCTAGATAAAAATATTACGTATCTTGTCGAGACGCTTGATTATCTTGAAGCGAAAAATCCAGAGTTTTTCTACGGCACAACAGCGAAACAAGTTATCTGCTACCTCGAAGATTTGGTCAACTCGCTAGAGCGGCAAGAATTTGACCGCTGTCATAAAGCTATTGAAAGCTTTTATTCACATAACTTGGAATTATTATTCCGCTAAAAAACACTCTATTCAGCTGAATAGAGTGTTTCTTTTTAATTGCCCATCGAAAAATCGGAGCTTGTCAATTCAAATTTTCCTTTTAAGCCGGAAGTGATATACACTTTTTTTTTCTTTGCTGACAAAAATAGCTTCAACACCTTGATGCGATTCGATAAATTTAAGTCCTTCTGTGATGCCTTTTGAAAATGCAGCTGAGGAAAGGCCATCGCCGGTGATTGATTTTGTGCTGATGATCGTGACGCCGGCGATGTCATTATCAAACGGGTAGCCGGTTTTAGGGTCGAACAAATGATGGTACTTTTTACCATCGACTTCGAGATAGCGTTCATAAATGCCAGAAGTTACAATTGATTTATTGCGGGCAGGAAGTTTGCCGAGAATCGTGTTGCGCGGTGAAAATGGATCTTGGATACCCACTTTCCAGTCGCCGCCTTTTGGACTGTCGCCTTCAAGCAAAATATTACCGCCAAGGTCGATAATCGCTGTTGTTACTCCATTTTCCTTGAAAACTTTTTCAACTTCATCAGCAATATAGCCTTTTGCAATGCCGCCAAGATCAAGTTCCATTCCTTTTTTCTTCAAATAAACAGTTTTTTTGTTTATCGTTCAGTTCGACATTTTGATAGCCGATGAGCGGAAGTTTTACATCAATTTCGGCTTGTGTAGGTTTGCGGGCATCTGGGAAGCCAATATGCCAAAGAGAAGTAATGGGACCGATCGTAATATCCTTTGTTCCACCAGTTTGTGCACTGAACTTGATGCCTTCTTTGATCAGATAGTAGATATCGCTGTCCACTTTGACGGGCTTAACGCCGCTTGCAGCATTAATTTTATCCACTTCAGAACTACGTTTTTCTTCATCGTTTACGTCAATTTTTTTCGCTAGTTCGCGAACGCGGTCAAATCCTTTATCGAGGATTTTTTCTTTTCCTTTATCATAAACAGAAAGAGTTACGACCGTTCCCATTAAGAATTCAGTTTTCTTGTAAGGCGTTTCTAAAATAGTCGTTTTCTTGTTTGTTTCTTTTTTTTTCTGTTTCATTGGAGCCAGCAGTGTTGCTGCAACTTGCAAGCACTAATATAAAAGCCGTCAGCACGAGTGCGAGCCATTTCTTCTTTTTCATTCCGTCACCTCGAAAATTTTTACTTCGATAATAATGTATCTTTTTACAGAAAGGAAGTCAATATGACCCACGTAATTTTTTTGATTTCAATAAAGCATAAAAGGCAAATGACAGTACAGCAGAGCCGAGTATAAAACCAGCGAAAACATCACTTGGATAGTGAACACCGAGGTAAACACGCGACAACATGATAAGTAAGATAATGAAAAGTGCAGTCAAACCGACGAACCATTTCAAACCTTTTCTTTTGATAAAGAAGAAGATGAGGACTAGGGCAAGCAGCCCGTAGAATGTTGCGGCTCCGGCAGCATGTCCGCTTGGAAAACTGTAGCCCGAAATCGAGATTAATCTATCAAGCGGCCGCGGCCGCAATTCGATATGTTTGACGATTTGAGGGAAGACAAGTTCGCCAAGGGTGAGAGTCAGGCCAGCCCAGACTGCAATTGGCCAGCCCTTTTTTTAGCAAAAGAAAAAGAAACAACGCTGCGGAAAAAAGAAATAATAGTAAAGTCCCGCCAAAATTTGTGTAAACTTTAAAAAAACTTGTGATAGGGGCCGGAAGCTGGCTGCGGATAAGCTGATTAAAAAAATGATCGAGTTTTGTTATCCAAACAGCATCTATGCTGACACTTTTCCAAAAAATAATAAAAATAACTGAAAAAAGAAGTCCTGCTCCAAGCAGTACGTTTGGATTAAAAGGTTTCTTTGTCGTCAAAATATCGCTCCTTAATAAGTAGTCAGCTGAAATGTGCTGTTTTTTATAATGTTTTTAATCGCATCATTTGTTAGTACATCTATTTCTTTTTGACGTGTATCCGCATAAGAACTAAGCTGACGCAGTTCAGCATCAGAGAAGCCGGGATGGCAAAACAATTCCGTATTCGGTTTAGTTTTTAAATTTTCCAAATGTGCCATTAAATTTTGCACTGTAATTCTATTTGGATCTGGAAAAGCATTCTCGACATTTGGTATCTGCGAATAAGCGCCGCGTAGCGGAACTCCAAATTTTGCCGCCAATTTCTTTGCAATCTTAAAAAAACGCGCATCAAAATGAACATCATGATGACTATCAAGATGTGTAAGCTTGCGGTCGGTGAGGCGAGTAAAACGTTCAATTTGCGCTGTCCACTCATGTTCCACTTCAAGGAGATCAACAGCAGCATCACGAAGGGCAAGCTGATGCAGAAAGTTACCATCTGCGCCTATCAATGTCTGAGGCTCGGTGAGCGGTTTTCCGGCTGTTAAGGTGAGATGTACGCCGATCCCAAGTTCAGGATAGTGAGTAGCTTCTAAAAGAGCATATGCCGTGTGTCGGGCGTTCATCAGAACTGTAGTTGATGTGACAATCCCATGTTGATGCGCGTAAAAAATGCCGTCTGTATTTGCTTTGGTATAACCTAAATCATCAGCGTTAATAATAAGCTGCATTTTTAATCCATCCTTTTATAGATCTAATTTTGTTTCATTATTATAGCATAGCAAAAGCTTTATCCAAATAAAAAAAGGATGAAAGAGACAACTCTTTCATCCTTTAGCTGATGAGCCGTGATGGGCTCGAACCATCGACCCTCTGATTAAAAGTCAGATGCTCTACCAACTGAGCTAACGGCTCAAAAATGGCTGGGCTAGCTGGATTCGAACCAGCGCATGACGGAATCAAAATCCGTTGCCTTACCGCTTGGCTATAGCCCAATAAAATGGTGGAGGGGAGTGGATTCGAACCACCGAACCCGAAGGAGCGGATTTACAGTCCGCCGCGTTTAGCCACTTCGCTACCCCTCCGTTATAATAAAAGTGCCGACTGCAGGAATTGAACCCGCAACCTACTGATTACGATTCAGTTGCTCTACCAGATTGAGCTAAGTCGGCATGTTATACTGAAACGCATCTCTTTTGAAATAAGACACTTTATTATAGTATAACAATTTTTAAAAGAATGCCAGCCTTTTTTTAAAAAAAAGCTAAAAAAATGAATGACCCGTACGGGATTCGAACCCGTGTTACCGCCGTGAAAGGGCGGTGTCTTAACCGCTTGACCAACGGGCCAACTTTAAAAAGTAATTTTACAGCCAAAATCTATTATATAAACAGAGTACTGATTTGTAAATACCTAAAATAAAGTTTTTTTTTTTCTGAAAACAATTTTATAAATGTTGCTAGTATTAGTTTGCAAAAAAAGGGTAAAAGAAATAATAATATGGTAAGTAAAAAGAGCAACATCAAGCTGTATTCTATTTGTAATAAAAAGCTATATATATTCGAAGCCTGCTGTGCTATAATTTGTGATATTGTATTTTGGATTGTTAAATATTTTAAAAAAGGTAGGGAATAAAATGGCATCGCCGCTAAAAAGATTACTGATTGGGCGTCCGCTTAAGAGCTCAGAAGCAGGGGAACAGAAATTAGGGAAGTTAAAGGCTTTGGCTGTGCTGTCATCTGATGCATTATCATCGATTGCTTACGGGACTGAGCAGATTTTATTAGTGCTTGTTGCTGTTAGCGCGGCAGCTATGTGGTATTCAATTCCAATTGCACTTTGTGTGTTGGTTCTTTTATTTGCATTAAATCTCTCATACAAACAAATTATCTATTCATATCCGCATGGTGGCGGAGCTTATGTGGTATCACGCGAAAACCTTGGAAAGAATGCAGGACTTGTTGCTGGCGGATCGCTACTTGTCGATTATATGCTGACTGTTGCGGTTAGTGTTTCATCTGGAACTGATGCGATCGTCTCAGCTGTCCCATCACTTTATCCGTTTGCAATTCCGATTGCAGTGATTCTTGTTATTGGTGTTACAATTATCAATTTGCGTGGAATAACTGAATCGGCTAGCATACTCGCAATCCCTGTATATCTATTCGTTTTTTCTATCGTCGTTCTTATTTTTACTGGTTTGTTTAAAGTAGTGATGGGAATTGATGCGGGGCATGAAACGGCATCTGTCGGTACTCATGTCCAAGGAGTAACTTTATTCTTGCTTTTACGTGCGTTTGCGTCTGGATCTGCATCACTGACTGGGATTGAAGCTATTTCAAATGCAGTTCCGCTCTTTAAAAAACCACAAGCTAAAAATGCGGCTAAAACATTAACGATCATGGCATCACTGCTTGGATTCTTCTTTATGGGAATTACTGTTTTGGCGTTTGTTTACGGCACTGTTCCTGAACTTAAAGTAACGGTATTATCTCAAATTGCCGAAAATGTTTTCGGTAGAAATTTCATGTTTTATTTCATTCAAGCTACGACGGCACTTATTTTAGTACTCGCAGCTAATACGGGTTTTTCGGCATTTCCGCTCCTTGCTTTTAACTTGGCAAAAGATAAGTATATGCCGCGGATGTATTTAGCGCGAGGCGACCGTCTCGGTTATTCTAATGGAATTATCACGCTAGCAGTCGGATCAATTGTGCTGATTGTCCTTTTTAAAGGGAAAACAGAACTACTTGTTCCGCTCTATTCAGTAGGGGTATTTATTCCGTTTACGCTCTCGCAAACAGGGATGATTATTAAATGGTGGAAGGAACGCTCGCCTGGTTGGCACAAAAAGCTTGCAGCTAATCTGCTCGGAGCAATCATTTCGTTTACTGTTTTGATTGTTTTATTCTTAACTCGAATTGAATCAGTCTGGCCTGTTTTTTATTTTTTATGCCGATTATGATTTTCGTATTTCATCGGACGCGAAATCATTATATGAAACTTGGACCGCAGCTTCGAGTGGATGAGTCAATGGATTTAGATGTCCCCGACTTTAAGGGGAATGTGGTCATTGTAGCTGTTTCTGATACGACAAAAGTAGTTGAAGGAGCACTTAAATATGCTAAATCAATTGGCGACACAGTTATCGCGGTTCATGTATCGGTTGATCGAGTCCAAGGGAAGGAATTTGTTGAGAGGTGGAACAGAATCCATCCTGAGGTGCGGATTGCGCACTTATACTCGACTTATCGCTCGATTTCTGAACCGCTAATGAAGTTTATTGATACAGCCAAACAAAAGGCTGACCAAGATAATTATTCAGTAACTGTGCTTATTCCGCAATTTATTCCAAAGCAAGGCTGGCAAAATCTTTTGCACAACCAAACTAGTTTGATGATCCGAACAAAGCTAATGATGAAACGCGATGTTGTAGTAGCCACTTATCCGTATCATCTAAAGGAATAGAGGTAAACCGACTTTCAAGTGGGGGAGTTCTAGAAGTATTCGGCTAATGCGGATTGCTTTTAGATTAGCAAATTTGTATGGAACTGTAAAAATCAAAAAAATGTATTTTGAATGTATAAATCATACGAAAACCCTTTTTCCTTAAGGAAAAAGGGTTTTCGTATCTTACTTAATATGGAAAAATTTAATTTCGTACTCTGTACCAATTTTTTTTTCTTTTTTTCATTAGGTGTGATAAAATTAAAACTATCTTAAGGGAAATAGGTGGATGGGCTTATGCAAACAGTAGGAATACTCGGACTTCCCTGGGTATTTGGAAATGAGCGGAAAGGAACGGGACTCGGGCCATTCGCCATTCGATACACGGGTCTAGTTGCTAGTTTAGCTTCTTATGGAGCTAAAATTCAAGATTTTCATAATATGCCCTTTTTCACAGAATTTGAAGAAGAGCTTTTTTTAACAGATGGTTTGAAAGCGATTACATCGAAAGTGTATGAAGCGTCGGATGTGATTGGAACAATGCTTGATAAAACTTCGACGTCACTTATATTAGCAGGCGATGAGTGGAATAGTTTAGCTGTCTTTAAAGCGGCGCAGAAAAATGATCCAGACAGTGTTTATATTTTGCTTGATGCGAATGCACATATAAGTTTGACGGAATTAGATTGTTCGCTCCCTCCAGGGAGAGGCTTGTTGCGGACAATTATTGGAAAGGGAGAAGCTAGAACAGTTGATCTTTTTGCTGATTGTATAGTAAAACCAAGTAATCTAAGTGTTCTTGGGACGAGAAGAGTTCCTCAATCAGATGAAGCGTGTTTAGAGCAGCTTGGCATTTGTCATTTTGATATGACAGAGATTGACAAAGTCGGATTCGGCAAGGTAACGGATCAGTTGCTTAAATGGCTTTATAGAAAACAGCGTCCGATTCATCTTTTGATTGATGTGGATGCAATCGATCCGGCTTTCGCTCCTGGAGTAGACCACATTTCTTCTGGAGGCCTTTATTATCGTGAAATGGATTACTTGATGCAAAATTTGGCGCTTGGCGCTCCGCTACGTTCGATCACAGTTCTTGGTCTTAATCCGCTACACGATGATGCGAATAAATCAGCTAAATTTATCAGCACGATTCTTGAAAGTTATTTCGTAACTTTTTTTCATAAGTCAAAATAACAAATTCTTAAAAAAGTGAGTTTCGTTTTAAGCAGTAATCAGATTGTTTTGCAAAAATTCACAACCAAAAAGAAAAGTCTAGTTTGATACTTGTTTTCATGTCCCCTGGAAGCAAAAAAATCTCGATTTGTTACTTAAACTTGACAATTTTATGAACTTTTGAAATCGGCTTGAAATCTAGTATGCAGGGGAGTATACTTGAAGTATAGCAAGGTGATTCAAGAAGAAATTTGCTAGAGTACAAAGGTAAGGGGTGCATGAAATGTCGGAAGTGGATATTAGGTATTATGTCATACCGATGATAGTCGTTTTTATACTTGGTATTGCGACTGTAAATAGTGTTGCTTTTCCTGTGCTTGACTTCTTGCTTGTATCGCTGATTGCTGTGATTTGCGGAGTTATCGTTGGATCATTGTATCAACTGTACAAAATTGTTTTGCAGTTTGTTTTAGAATATAAGGAAAAACGTTCCACAAAAAAAAGATTTAGGGACACAATATCATAAAATTTAAGCTTGTATAAAACATTCTCGTGCACGAGAATGTTTTTTTGTGATGTCTGCTTGTTCCAGTTGTAAAACATGGTACAATATTAGAGAAAAGAACTCGAGGAGGTTATAGATGGCTACGCTAGCTGATGTTGCAAAACGCGCGAATGTTTCGAAGATGACGGTTTCGCGTGTGATTAATCATCCTGGTCAAGTCTCGGACGAGCTGAAAGCACTTGTTTATGAAGCAATGAAGGCACTTGATTATGTGCCGAACTTTGCAGCACGAGCGCTGGTGCAAAATCGAACGCAGGTAATCAAATTTTTGATTTTAGAAGAGATTGATACTGTTGAACCGTATTACATGAATTTACTTACAGGAATAAGTCGTGAACTTGATAAACACTATTATTCACTGCAACTTGTGACTAAAAAATCACAAAATATCGGCTCATATGATGGGCTGATTGTAACAGGGGTTCGTGAAGAAGACTTTTCGCAAAATATTTTAAATATTGATAAGCCGGTTATTT
Source organism: Listeria floridensis FSL S10-1187 (assembly GCF_000525875.1). Lineage (GTDB taxonomy): Bacteria > Bacillota > Bacilli > Lactobacillales > Listeriaceae > Listeria > Listeria floridensis. The sequence continues at coordinate 53,333 of NZ_AODF01000014.1, forward strand.
TATATGGTGAAAATACTCGCGGCTTTGATTACATTGATGTTGATAATAAAATGGGGACAAAAATTGCAACGGAGCATGTCAAATCTCTTGGATTTACGCGGATTGTTTTTTTTGGGAATTAATTTACTGCAGGAAGAGTTCATGCGCTCTCGATTAAGGGGTTATGAAGATGTAATGGAATGTGCTGGATTAACTGCTGAGTCGTATTTTATTCAAAACAGTTCACGAGTCGCTGAAGCTAAAACGCGGGAACTGCTTAGCTATAACACAGAAAAAATTGCTTTTGTATGTGCTTCTGACCGGATTGCGCTTGGCGTAGTTCGTGCTGGACTTACTTTTGGACGAAAGTTCGGCGAGAATCTCACGGTCACAGGATTCGACGGTGTTTTTCTTGATCGTATTTCTTCGCCTCATATTACAACAGTTAAATCACCGGTTATTGAAATGGGGGAAGAGCTCGCACGGATGCTCCTGCGGAAAATCAATGCTAACGGAGAAGCGCAGGGGGAAATTTTATTCGAACCTAAACTTATCATACGTGAATCAACTGTTGGACAAGACGGAACTATCTCTAACTGAGGTAGTTCTTTTTTTGTTACCGTTAACGAGCGAAAAAGGATTGCAACCGATTACAAAAAAAATGCTAACGTGAAAGTATCACAAAACGAGGAGGATTTCACTTTGGAAAAAGCGGCAATTTATCATCAACCAGCAAGCAGTTTTGCATTCAGTTACACGGGAGATGATCTTTATATTCGGATACGCACGAAGAAAGAGGATGTAGCAAAAATAACATTGATCGCTGGTGATCCGTATCTTTTTGCGGACGGCAAGTGGCAGAGTAGGCCTTATCAAATGACAAGGACGCTCCAAACAGAAGAACACGATTATTTTGAATATCGTTTAATCCCGACACATCATCGTGTACAATATGGCTTCGTTATTGAAGGGTATGACGGGGAAGAATGTTTTTACGGCGGACGCGGTTTTTTCAGCACTGATCCGGTTAATATGGAAACGATGGACTATTATTTTAAGTTTCCATATATTCATGCTGTTGACACATTTAAGGCACCGGAATGGGTAAAGAAAACGATCTGGTATCAGATTTTTCCGGAACGATTTGCAAACGGTGATCCGGCAATTTCTCCAGAAAATGCGCTTCCGTGGGGCAGCAAAACGCCGAGCACGACAGACTTTTTTGGCGGGGACTTGAAAGGGATTATTGACCACTTAGATTATTTGAAAGATCTAGGCATAAACGGGATTTACCTGACGCCTGTTTTTGAGGCACCGACCAACCACAAGTATGATACGGTGGATTACTTGAAAATTGATCCGCATTTTGGAGATAAAAAACGTTTTAAAGAGTTGGTGGAGGAGGCTCATAAATGCGGGATTCGCGTGATGCTCGATGCGGTCTTCAATCATATTGGTGATACGAGTCCAATGTTCCAAGATGTGATTCAGAACGGGGCAGATTCCAAGTACTGTGATTGGTTCCATATTCATAGTTTTCCAGTAAGATACGGTGAAAATGGCAATATTGAAAATCAGCCGACGATTTCTTATGATACGTTTGCATTTACAACTCATATGCCGAAGCTGAATACGGCAAACCCTGAGGTGCAGCAATATTTGCTTGATATCGCAACATATTGGATTCGCGAATTTGATATTGATGGTTGGCGGCTTGATGTGGCGAATGAAGTAGATCATGCTTTTTGGAAGCTGTTCAGAAAAGCAGTACGTAAAGAAAAAGACGACCTCTATATTTTAGGTGAGATTTGGCATGATTCATGGATTTGGTTGCTCGGAGATGAGTTTGATGCGGTGATGAATTATCCGTTTACCCAGACGATTATTGAAAACTTTATTGAAAATAAGATTGATGCTCGGAAAATGATTTCAGGCATTAATGAACAAATGATGCGCTATCCGAAACAAGCTTCGGAAGTCATGTTCAATATGCTTGATAGTCATGATACGGCGCGTATTCTAACTCGTGCTGGAGGAAATAAAGCAAAAGTTAAACAAGCACTTGCTTTCATGTTCGGACATACTGGCTCGCCATGTATTTATTATGGGACTGAAATTGGTATGGACGGCGGAAATGATCCGGATTGTCGGAAATGTATGGTTTGGGATGAAGCGAATCAAGACCTCGAAATGCTTGGTTTCATGAAGCAGTTAATCGCAGTTCGAAAAGCACATCAAGCAACTCTTTCGGATGGGGATTTGGTTTGGGATGAAACTCTTCTCGATCAAGGGATTGTGATTTTTGAACGGAAAACAGATGATGAAACGCTGCGGTTTTATTTTAATCAAGCGAATAAGGATCAAAGCGTCCAAGCAGGTCATGGATTTGATCTCTTTACGGAAGTAGAAATTTCAGGGGAAGCGGTACTGCCTGCGGAAGGCTTTTTGATAGTTAAAAATTGAACCAAGCACTTTCTTTTGATTACAACCAAATCATAAAAATTCTGTTATCGGTAACAAACAAATTTAGCTTGAAAACGTTTTCTTTGGCTGTTTATAATTTAGGTGTAAGCTACGAATAACGAAAATGTGTTTTGAAATAAAAGGAGGAAAAGGGTTATGGATTTGAAAAAGAAGTTAGGTATTGCAGCGCTCGCGACAGGACTCGCACTTAGTCTTGGGGCATGTGGTGGTGGAGCATCAAGCGATAAGAAAAGTGGAGATAGTGATAAAACGATTACAATTTCGGTGGATGCTGGATATAAAAAGTTTATCAATGAGATTAAAGGCGATTTTGAAAAAGATAATAATGCAAAAGTGAAAATTGTCGAAAAGGATATGTTTGAACAATTAGAAGCTCTTCCGCTTGATGGACCGGCTGGAACAGCACCGGATGTGATGATGTCCTCTTATGACCGGATTGGTGGATTAGGACAGCAAGGCCACTTGGCAGAAGTAAAATTGGGTAATAAAGATAACTATGATGAAAAAGGACGTTAAGCAAGTTACGATAGATGGGAAGATATACGGCGCTCCGGCGATTATTGAAACGTTAGTTCTTTACTATAATAAAGATTTAATCGACAAGGCACCGACAACTTTTACTGACCTTGAAAATTTAGCAAAAGATTCTCGTTTCGCTTTCAGCTCGGAAAAAGGCAAAAACATTGGTTTCTTGGCTAAATGGACAGATTTCTACTTCTCATATGGATTACTTGCTGGATATGGCGGCTATGTCTTCGGTGATGAAGGTACAAATCCAAAAGATGTTGGATTAAATAATGCTGGGTCTGTTGAAGGGATTACTTATGCAACAAAATGGTTCCAAGATATCTGGCCAAAAGGTATGCAAGATAATAAGAGTGCAGATGACTTCATTCAAGATCAGTTTGTAAAAGGCAAAACGGCAGCGATTATCGGCGGACCTTGGTCGGCAGCGAACTACAAAGAAGCAAAACTGAACTACGGCGTAGCGAAAATTCCAACGCTTACAAATGGTAAAGAATATACACCGTTTGGTGGCGGTAAAGGATATGTTGTAAGCAACTACTCGAAGAATAAAGATTTGGCTCAAAAATTTGTCGACTATTTGACAAATGAAAAAAAATCAAACAAAATTGTATGACATGACGAATGAAGTACCAGCAAACCAAGCAGCTCGTGATAAAGCGGCAGAGAAAAATGATGAACTAACAAGTGCGGTTATCGAACAGTATAAAAATGCTGACCCAATGCCAAATATTCCAGAAATGGCAGAAGTTTGGACTGGGGCTGAAAACTTAATGTTTGATGCGGCTTCTGGTAAGAAAACTCCTAAAAAATCAGCAGATGATGCTGTTAAAGTGATTGAAGATAACATTTCACAAAAGTACACGAAATAATAACGAAATCACCATGGATTGAGGAGACTTGGCGCTCGCTTTAAAGCTCAAGCGAGCGCCTTTCTTGATTCGATCGGTTTCGATATAGAAGTGAGAGGTAACAAACATGGATCAAGAAGCAAATGCAAACAGAAGTGTCAAGAAAGCCACGCTGTTATCTATTATACCTGGACTCGGTCAGTTCTATAATAAGCAGATGTTTAAAGGTATTCTCTTTCTTATCATTTTCCTGCTATTTATAGTCGAGGTTGCGGTTTTTGGTGGGAGAGCCCTTGTGAATTTAATTACACTCGGGACAACGCCAGGTGTTGATCATTCGCTGTTCCTATTGATTGAAGGCAGTCTGCAACTGATTATTACCTGTATTTTTCTAGGGTTTTATGCGGTTAACTTATATGATGCTAATCGTGTGGCTAAGCTTTGGAAACTGGGTGAGACAGTTAATACATCAACACGTGCAATTTTGAAAAATACGGTCGATAAGGGTTTTCCTTATTTATTCACGATGCCGGCTTATATTGTTATGACTTTTGTCATTATTTTCCCCGTTTTAGTCACGCTATTTATGGCATTCACAAACTATGATTTTTACCACATTCCGCCAGCCAACTTAATTGACTGGGCCGGCTTTAAAAACTTTTTCAATATCTTTTTCTTAAGCGCGTATCGCGATACCTTTATGAGTGTATTTTCGTGGACAATCATTTGGACGCTTTGTGCGACAACACTGCAAATTGTGGTTGGGATTTTTACAGCAATTGTTGCCAACCAAAGTTTCATCAAAGGAAAACGTCTTTTTGGAGTTATTTTTCTCCTTCCTTGGGCGGTTCCAGCATTCATTACAATTATGAGTTTTTCAAACATGTTTAATGACAGTATCGGTGCTATCAATTCGCAGGTGATTCCGCTGTTAAATCATTTGCCGTTTATAGATATCAGTGCAATTTCCTGGAAGACAGATCCATTTTGGACAAAAGTGGCTTTGATTTCAATTCAAGGTTGGCTTGGATTCCCGTATATTTATGTGATGGTTACAGGGGTTCTGCAAGCCATTCCGGGCGAACTTTATGAAGCAGCTCGGATTGATGGTGCGAATGCTTGGCAACGTTTCAGAAAAATTACGATGCCAATGATTTTGTTTGTAACCGCTCCGGTATTTATTACGCAATATACGTTTAACTTCAACAACTTCTCGATTATTTATCTATTTAACGAAGGCGGTCCGGGAAGTGTCGGCGGCGGGGCAGGTTCAACGGATATTTTAATCTCATGGATTTATAAGTTAACGACAGGTACTTCTCCGCAATATGCACTTGCGGCTGCAGTTACACTCGTGATTTCGATGATTGTTATTGCGGTTTCGATGATTGCCTTTAAGAAAACAAATGCTTTTGGAAATGAGGAGATGATGTGATGAAAGCCTTCTTTAGAGATCAGCGGACCAGCCGCTTTTTCAATCGATTCTTTACTTACTTATTCTTGATTGTGCTTTCGATCATTATTTTATATCCGATTTTGATCACGGCTTCTTCTGCTTTCAAGCCAGGGAATATTGCTGCTTTTACGCTTGAGTGGCCGAAAGAATGGACGCTTAATAATTTCACAAGATTATTCAATGAAACGCTTTATCTAGATTGGTATAAAAATACGTTGATCATTGCTGTATTTACGATGATTTTACAGGTTACGATTGTGACTTTTGCTGGCTATACGTATAGTCGCTATCGTTTTAAAGGAAGAAAGAACAGCTTGGTTTTCTTCTTGATTATTCAAATGGTTCCAACGATGGCTGCTCTTACAGCGTTTTATGTACTTGCGATGCTACTTGGAGCGCTTGATCAATACTGGTTCTTAACGCTGATTTACATCGGCGGAGGGATTCCGATGAATACATGGTTGATGAAAGGTTATTTTGATACGATTCCACGCGACTTGGATGAATCGGCAAAGCTCGACGGGGCAGGTCACTTCCGGATTTTTGGTCAAATTATCTTACCGCTCGTGAGACCAATGCTTGCAGTACAGGCACTTTGGGCGTTTATGGGGCCGTTCGGCGATTTCTTGCTTGCTAAATTTTTGTTACGTTCGCCAGAAAATTTGACGATTGCAGTTGGACTGCAAAGCTTTATTGCTAATCCACAGCAGCAAAAGGTTGCTTTGTTTGCGGCAGGTGCGATTCTTGCAGCGCTTCCAATCTGTATTTTATTCTTCTTCTTGCAGAAGAACTTTGTTTCTGGTCTTACGGCTGGAGGAACAAAAGGCTAATTAGAAAGGAAAGGTATTATGAAAAAGCAATCATTTCCAACGCTTTATTTTCCGAATTTGTTTAACCCTTATAAGATTTTTTCGGGTCGGAAAAACCTTTCCTGGCCGAAACTGATTTTCTGCTTTATTTTGCTAAATGCACTTCTCCTCATTCCGGTCACGCTGCATCAAGCGAAGCAAACGAGTTTTGATTTGAATCAAGTCTTTCCAGAAGCGGGAACATTGATCAATGACAAACTTGTTGGTGCGCTTTCTGGAAGCGAACTAAAAGACGGGGAACTTGTGCAAGCGAAGCAGCAGAGTTTTCAAGATCAGAATAATTTGAGCGGTGTTTTGGTTTCTGAACGTCAAATTGCAGAAACTCAAAATGTGATCGCTTTTAATCAAACTGAAATCGTTTTGCAAAATGAGCATTATCATTTTAATATTCGCTATCCGGCAGGTGTTGAAATGAAAGACTTGAGCTCGGTTGAAGCTGTGCAAGACTTTACTGCAGAGGCATTTTTTAAAGCGTATCAGCCGATTATTTTTCTCACAATGGTTTTGATCCTTGGCAGCTTGACGCTTGTTAGTACACTTTTGCTCACTGTTTTTAGTGCAGGTGTACTGCTACTCACGAAAAAAAAGCGCGTTTTCAAAGATCGGTACTTTTAAGGAATCTTGTAACTTGGTGCTGAATGCGCTAGGACTTCCAACGATTCTAGCGACATTTATCGGATTATTTTATTTTGATATTACGCTTCTTTTGGGAATTCAATCGCTCGGCATGGTGCTTATCATTGCATGGACGTTTTTAAAAACGCGTTTTTATAAAGAGGAAGCGCAGCTTGTTTAGGAGGAAGAAGCATGAGACAACGATTATTCGAAGTAGATGACTGGCATATAAAAACGTCAGAACTAAATAAAGAAGACCGCAGGCTTGCCGAAAGTCTAACATCGATCGGAAATGGCTACATGGGGATGCGCGGTAATTTTGAGGAAGGCTATTCGGGCGATTCGCATCAAGGTACGTATCTTGCAGGTGTTTGGTATCCGGATAAAACACGGGTTGGCTGGTGGAAAAACGGTTATCCGGATTATTTTGGTAAGGTGATTAATGCGCTAAATTTCATTGGGATTGGGATTGAAATTAACGGCAGTAAGCTGGATCTTTATACGGATGAGGTTCAAAGTTTTGAGCAAAATCTTGATATGAAGCACGGGATACTTTCGAGGCGTTTTACGGTAATCAAAGATAAGGCGCGTTACTTGGTTGAAACGGAGCGGCTGCTTAGTATTGCGGTTCCGGAGCTTGCTTTGATTCACTATGCGATTACACCGCTTGACGGGGATGCAGAAATATTATTTGTACCGTTTTTAGACGGGAATGTGCATAATGAAGATGCCAACTATGAGGAAATGTTTTGGGAAGCACGTGGTGAAGGAAGCAAGGCTGGGATGGAGTTTTTGACAACGGAGACGATTCCAAATGATTTCGGGATTGAGCGGTTTAGGGTTCATGCACTGCAGGCGACCGAAATGGTGGGGAATATTCTTGAAGTAAGTGAAAATCAGCACGCGCTTTATGCAGAAAAACGGTTGCTCGTTCAGGCCAAGCAAGCTGAAATGGTTTCGCTTGAAAAGCGGGTAGTGATTACGACTTCTAGAGACGGAGCGGATCTTGCCGAACGGGCCGAAGGATCATGGCGCGTGAAGGAGCGAAAGATTACGGAACAGTGCGGCAGGAACATACCGAAGCTTGGGAAGCTCGCTGGGAAAAAGCAGATGTTGTGATTACAGGAGACAGCGCGGCACAACAAGGGATACGTTATAATATTTTCCAATTATTTTCAACGTATTACGGGGAAGACAGCAGACTGAATGTTGGACCAAAAGGGTTTACAGGTGAAAAATACGGCGGAGCAACTTACTGGGATACGGAAGCATTTATTTTGCCGATGTACTTAGCTCTTACAAGCGAAGAGGTACCGCGAAACTTGCTTAAATATCGTTACAATCAATTAGCGGAAGCAAAGATGAATGCGCAAAAAATTGGCCTTCCGGGTGCACTTTATCCGATGGTGACGTTTACCGGAATTGAGTGCCATAATGAATGGGAAATCACGTTTGAAGAAATTCACCGAAACGGGACGATGGCTTATGCGATCTATAACTATGTGAATTATACGGGAGATACGAAGTACCTTGCTGAATACGGCCTAGAGGTTTTGATTGAAATTAGCCGCTTTTGGGCTGGACGGGTGCACTTGTCGGAACGACTCGATCGTTACATGATTCATGGTGTGACGGGGCCGAATGAATATGAAAATAATGTCAACAATAACTGGTTTACAAACTATTTGGCAGTTTGGACGCTTTCGTATACGCTCCAGCAGCTTGAGGATGAAGATTTTGCTCGGTTTGGGATTACGGAAGATGAGGTACGCGTTTGGCGTGATATTGTGAAGCGGATGTATTTCCCTTATGATGAAAAATGGCAGATCTTTGTGCAACATGATACGTTTCTTGATAAGGAATTGCGCCCGGCAGACACGCTTCGCGAAACAGATTTACCGCTTAATCAAAATTGGTCTTGGGATAAGATTCTTCGGTCTTGCTTTATTAAGCAAGCGGACGTTTTGCAAGGGATTTATTATTTCGGGGATAATTTTGATTTTGATACGAAACAGCGCAACTTTGAGTTTTATGAGCCACTTACGGTTCACGAATCAAGTCTTTCTCCTTCTGTTCATGCAGTTCTTGCATCAGAACTTGGCAAGGAAGAAAAAGCTGTTGAAATGTATGAACGAACGGCAAGGCTTGATCTTGATAACTATAATAATGATACGGATGACGGTCTGCATATTACTTCAATGGCTGGCAGCTGGCTCTCGATTGTGCAAGGGTTTGCTGGAATGCGTGTTCGAGCTGGCAAGCTTCATTTCGACCCGTTTTTACCAAAAGGCTGGACGGAGTATGCCTTTAAGATTAATTTCCGCAAATCATTGATTCAAGTTTCGGTGAAGGATGAGGAAACGGTATTAACACTGCTTGACGGAGCGCCGCTAGTTGTTAAAGTTTACGGAGAAGAAAGACAGCTTGATCAGGCTCAAGTTTTTTCAAAATAAGGTAGAAGACTTTTCTCAAAAAAAGGGAAAAGTCTTTCTTTTTTTTCTCATGAGATATTAATCGTTCGCACTTCGCTTTTGTGTTACAATGGAAAGAGTGAACTAATCGGCTGATTCAAGGCGGCTAGTTAAAATTACGGGCGGATTTGCCTGAGAAAGACGGAGGCGAAAAGATGAGCTTTTCAAACATTTCGATTTTGCATTATCTTGCAAACATCATTGATATTCTTGTTGTTTGGTTTGTGATCTATAAAGTGATTATGCTCATCCGCGGAACAAAAGCCGTACAGCTTTTAAAGGGAATCTTCATCATTATCGCGGTAAAAATCGTTAGCAGTTTTCTAGGTCTGCAAACGGTAGGCTGGATTACGGATCAAATGCTAACGTGGGGATTTCTTGCTATTATCATTATTTTTCAACCCGAATTGCGCCGAGCTCTTGAGACGCTTGGTCGCGGGAATATTTTCATGCGGATCGGATCGCGCATTGAAAAGGAACAGCATCATCTTGTAGATTCCATTATTGATTCAACTAAATATATGTCGAAACGGCGGATTGGAGCTCTTATTTCGGTGGCGAAAGATACCGGAATGGAAGATTATATTGAAACGGGGATTCCACTTCATGCGCATGTTTCTTCGCAGCTTTTGATTAATATTTTTATTCCGAATACACCGCTTCATGATGGAGCTGTGATTATTAAGGGAAATGAAATTGCTTCGGCGGCTAGCTACTTGCCGCTTTCAGATAGTCCTTATTTGTCAAAAGAGCTTGGTACAAGACACCGGGCAGCTCTTGGGATTAGTGAGGTAACGGATAGTGTCACAATCGTAGTTTCTGAAGAGACGGGCGGCATTTCTGTGACTAAAAGCGGCGAGCTTTTCCGCGATATTTCTGAGGAGCGTTTACGTGAGATTCTAGAAGCAGAATTAGTTCGACTTCCTGAGAAAAAAACATCCTTCTTTTCCAAATGGTTAGGAGGCGGTAAGAAATGATGGATCGAATTTTAAATAACAAATGGTCGATTCGGATTGTTGCATTAGTTCTTGCTGCTATTTTATTTACATCGGTCAGTACGGACAACAAAAATAGCGGCGGTTCTTTTCAAACCACTTCGCAAAATGACACGGAAGTGATTCAAAACATTCCGGTAGAAGTTTATTATGATAAGAAAAACCTTTATGTTTCCGGCTTGCCAGAAACGGTCACGGTGACAATCAGCGGTCCGCGGAGCATTGTTCAAAATACGCGTGCGCAACAAGATTTTGAAGTTTATGCAGATTTGCGAAATGCCTCTATTGGGGAACAAGAAGTGAAGCTGAAAATCAAAAATGTTTCAGCACGTCTGAAAGCGACGATTAGTCCTGAGAAGGTTCGTGTCAATGTTCAAGAAAAAGTAACGAAGAAGTTTTCAGTGGAAGCGGAGCTTGCGAACAGCGCAATTGCTGACGGTTATAAAGCTGGCACACCGACAGTTAGTCCAGGTCGTGTTTCTATTACTGGAGCGAAAGATACGATTTCTCAAATTGCCTATGTAAAAGCCAATGTCGACGAAAGTAAAAAACATAAAGATGATTTTGAAACGGAAGCACAAGTTGCGGCTTTTGATAAAAACTTGAACAAGCTAGATGTAGAAATCAGTCCGCAAAAAGTAAAAGTTTCTGTTCCTGTATCGAAGGTGGGAAAGTCAGTTCCGATTAAGCTTAGGGCATCTGGAAATCCTTCAGATGATATTACGATATCAAGTATGACTGCCGATCAAAGTGAAGTTGTGGTGGTTGGTGATGACGATGTGCTTGATCGGATAAATCAAATTACGATTCAAGTTCCGGTTTCAGGGATTACCGCGGATACAGTTCGAGAAATCAAGATTCCTGTGCCGAATGGAGCCAATTCAGTACAGCCGACAACGATTGAAGTAAGAATAAAAACGACGAAAAAATCATCTGCCAATTCTTCAAGCGGCAGTACAAATGGTTCCTCGAACGGAGATTCATCGAATAACACTAATCAAAACAATAATCAAGCGGAAGAAAACGAAAATCAAGAAACAACAAGTTCAAAAGTCTTTGCTAATAAAGAAATTACGCTCAGCAGTCTGCCAGATGATTTGACTGCAACAATGACTTCGCCAGCTAATGGTCGGGTTACTGTCACACTTCGAGGGCCTAAAAATTTACTTGACGGCTTGACTCAAGCAGATATAAGTGCTTTTGTTGATTTATCAAAAGCAACCGCAGGGAGCTACAGCAATAAGATTGAGATAGGAAATTTGCCGGCAGGCGTAAGTTATACGTTATCGGTTGGGACGGCAAGTTTTACGATTGAACAAAAATCAGGAAGTACTGAGGAATAGCTTTCTAGCAAGAATTTTTGAAGATTCAGGAAAGCGCTTTTCAGACTTTAGGTGAATTTTTTCGCTAAAACAGGTATAATGAAAGATGCAGTGAATTTTGGGTAGCTGATTCGATTTTGTGATTCCTGCTTGATTTATTGTGAAAATGACTTAAAATGTTTCTTTAAATAGAAGGAGAGAGTTAAGAATGGGAAAATATTTTGGAACAGATGGGGTTCGCGGAGTTGCTAATGAAGAATTATCACCAGAACTGGCATTCCGCCTAGGTAGAATGGGAGGCTATGTGCTTACAAGACATGTCGGGGAACATCCGCGCGTTCTCGTAGCACGCGATACTCGTATTTCGGGGGAAATGCTTGAATCGGCACTCATTGCAGGACTTGTCTCTGTCGGAATTGAAGTCATGCGTCTAGGGGTTATTTCGACTCCGGGAGTGGCTTATCTGACAACGGCTCAGGGAGCTGCAGCAAGTGTCATGATTTCTGCTTCGCATAATCCCGTACAAGATAACGGAATTAAATTTTTCGGATCAGACGGCTTTAAACTGTCTGATGATCAAGAACTTGAAATTGAAGCATTGCTCGATATGGAAAAAGATGAATTGCCTCGTCCAAGTGCTGATGGACTTGGGACGATAAGCGACTATTATGAAGGTAAACAGAAATATCTGCAATTCTTGAAACAAACTGTTGATCCTGATTTCGGTGAGTATCTTGTAGCGCTTGATTGTGCAAATGGCGCGACGTCAAGTCTTGCTACACATTTATTTGCTGATCTGGAAGCTGAAACAGTTTCGATGGGTACTTCGCCAAATGGTCTTAATATTAATGATGGTGTCGGTTCCACACACCCGGAAGCGCTTGCTGCATTTGTTAAAGAAAAAAATGCAGATGTCGGACTGGCTTTTGATGGTGACGGTGATCGTGTGATTGCAGTTGATGAGAACGGTGAAATTGTCGACGGCGATAAAATTATGTTTATTTGCGCAAAATACTTAAGCGAACAAGGACAATTGAAGCATAATACAGTAGTTTCGACGGTTATGAGTAATCTTGGCTTTTATAAGGGCTTGAAAGATTTGAATATCGGAGACGTACAAACTGCTGTGGGTGACCGTTATGTGGTAGAAGCAATGCGTAATGGCAACTATAACCTTGGTGGCGAGCAATCGGGACATATTATTTTCTTAGATCATAATACAACTGGTGATGGTCTACTTTCGGGGATTCAACTTGTGAATGTGATGAAGGCAACTGGGAAGAAATTGTCTGAGCTTGCCGCAGAAATGAAGACGTATCCGCAAAAACTTGTGAACATTCGTGTGACGGATAAAAATGCAGTGACGGATAATCCGAAAGTACATGCGGCGATTGAAGCGGTTGAACAAGAAATGGCCGGAAATGGTCGAGTTCTTGTGCGCCCATCTGGAACGGAACCTCTCGTTCGTGTTATGGTGGAGGCTGCTACAAAAGAAGATACAGAAGAATATTGCAGTCGGATTGCTGTAATTGTTCAAGATGAAATGGGCTTGGATAAATAATTTGATAATAAATCCCGTTATCAAAGTGATAACGGGATTTTTCATATGAGAAAGGATTTTTAGATGATGACTGGACGAACAGGAAAATGGATGGGGAGCCTACTTGTTATGCTTGCAGTTACACAATTTTACAGCTTTTTCAGTGCGATTTACGGCTATTTTATGAATACCACGGATTACGAGTTTATTTGGAATTTTTGGGTGATTGGAATTTTAGCTTGTCTGCTTTTGACAGCGGGATTACTCTTGATTCGAACAAATACTTTTAAGATACCGGCTTTGGTTATTTTGCCGCTTTTCATTCTTTACTTAGGATTTTCGGTATATATGTATCAGTGGAAACTCATGCAAGAATATGAAGGAATTCCATTTAATTTTACCAATACGATTCTGTTGATTCTTGCTGTCCTAGTTTTTGTGACATTGTTTTTTGTAAAAGGAGACAGTGAGGCTGATCTTTTGAACGTTTCAGATAAAAGAAAGAAAAAATGGAGGCTTAGCGCAATCTCTGCCGCACTAATCAGCGCTGGGCTAACGATTTGGGCAATCACTCTGCTTATAAACGAGTTTAGGCATCCGACAGAAGAATCTGAAACTGCTTTTCGCTTCAGTGCTGATTTTGATGCCGTCTTTGCTGGCTTCAGTGTGCTGATCTTTGCTCTTGTTATATTTGTATCCTTTCGAAAGGGCTCTTATCTGTTAGCTGGGATTACACTTGCGATCGGATTGTTGTTTGCAACGAATTACCTTTGGTTTGATCAGTGGATGCGTTATGCTGCTGAAAATAGCTTGCAGCTTGGTTCAGGCGAAAACCGCATCTTCGGTATTAATCTGTTGATTGCTTTTTTTTGCTTTTCTATCAGGTATTTGTCAATTAGTCGGGAAGAAAGCGTAAAAGCTTGTCCGACTTTTTTATTTTCTAGAATTTTTACACAATATTTTGTATAGACCAATTTGACAGATGTGGCACTAGATAATGCTTGACGGAGTATACATTTTGATGTAAACTTAATTATGTTTCCTTGAATAGCATAGAAAAGGAGGATCGCTAAAAACTAAATAGAAGCGCCAGAACTGATTGTGCTAGATGAATGAGCGGGTGAAAATCCGGCTTGATTTCGAAATCAGTTGACGAGGAGGAGATTAATCGAAAATTCGGCGGGAGTCTCCCGGTTGTGCATGCAATCGTTAAGTTTCAGCTACAAACCGTTTGGGTGACCAAGCGAACAGAATGCTGAAAAACATGTGAATACCACCTCCAAGGGAACGAAAAAACTCGTGATAGACAAAAATTGGTGAGGTCTGTCTGACTATTATTGGAGGCTTATTTATTATGTGTGGAATTGTAGGATATATTGGAACGGAAAATGCGAAAGAAATTTTATTGAACGGTCTTGAAAAGTTGGAATACCGCGGCTATGATTCAGCTGGGATTGCACTTTTAAATAAAGAAGAACTAACAGTTGTAAAAGAAAAAGGCCGCATTGCTGATTTGCGGAAAAAAGTTGCAACTGATGCTTCCGGCGAACTGGGAATCGGACATACGCGCTGGGCAACTCATGGTAAACCAAGTGAAGAAAATGCTCATCCGCATCAAAGTTTATCGGGTCGTTTTGTGATTGTGCATAACGGTGTCATTGAAAACTATTCGCTGCTTAAGGATGAATATTTGGAAAATGTCCCGCTTAAGAGTGATACAGACACTGAAGTCATTGTGCAATTGATTGAAAAGCTATCGAATGAGGGACTTGAGACGAAGGAAGCTATTCGAAAAACGCTTAAACTTTTGCATGGTTCTTATGCAATTTGTGTGATCGATCAAAAGGAACCAAATTTGCTTTATGCAGCAAAAAATAAGAGCCCACTTTTAATTGGAAAAGGTTCTAGCTTTAATATTATTGCAAGTGATGCAATGGCAGCTTTAAAAGAGACGGATCAATTTATCGAAATTGCGGATGAAGAGATGGTTATTCTGAGCCGTGATTCGATCCAAATTGAAACGCTTGACGGAGAAATGATTGAACGTGAACCATTCACTGCTGCGATTGACGCATCGGATATTGAAAAAGGCACTTATCCGCACTATATGCTGAAAGAAGTTGATGAACAGCCGGCTGTAATGCGTCGTATCATTCAGTCGTATCAAAATGAAGCGGGTGACCTTGCGGTTGATCATGCTGTGCTTGATGAAGTATTAAATTCAGATCGAATTTATATTATTGCTTGCGGAACGAGCAGTCATGCTGGGTATGTAGGTAAAGCAATGATCGAACGCTTTGCAAAAATTCCGGTAGAAGTGCATATTTCAAGTGAGTTTGGATATAATATTCCGTTGCTTTCGGAGAAACCGCTCTTTATGTTTATTACGCAAAGTGGAGAAACTGCCGATAGCCGTCAAGTGCTTGTGAAAGTGAAAGAAATGGGATATCGAACACTTACGCTTACAAATGTTCCTGGGTCGACGTTAGACCGGGAAGCAGATCAATCGATGTACCTCCATGCCGGACCAGAAATTGCAGTGGCATCAACGAAGGCTTATACAGCGCAAGTGGCTGTTTTAAGTATTTTGGCTGTTGCGGCGGGGCGTGCGAAAGGGGTCGAGCAAGCGTTTGAAATTGATTTGTCAGCTGAACTAGGCATTGCAGCAACTGCCATGGAAGCGATGGTTTCAAGTAAAGAACTGATTGAACACATTGCTGGTGAATTCCTCGCAACTTCGCGAAATGCCTTTTTCTTAGGTCGTAGCGTGGATTACTTTGTGGCGATGGAAGCTGCACTTAAACTGAAGGAAATTTCGTATATTCAAGCGGAGGGTTTTGCAAGCGGAGAATTGAAACATGGTACGATCGCTTTAATTGAAGACGAAACGCCTGTGTTTGCGATTGTGACGCAGGAAAACATTAACTGGAATATTCGTGGAAATGTGAATGAAGTGCTTGCGCGCGGTGCGAATGCTTGTGTCTTTGCGATGGAAGGTTTAGAACAACCGGGAGATCGCCTTGTTATTCCGCATGTGCATGAACTGCTAACACCACTTGTTAGTGTGATCCCTTGCCAGCTACTTGCTTATTATGCGGCGTTACACCGTGATTGTGACGTGGATAAACCTAGGAACTTGGCAAAAAGTGTAACGGTTGAATAGAAACAAAAAGAAAAGGCTTTTGGAGGGAAACTCCAAAAGCCTTTTTTATTCGCTTGGTGTTTGATTTTTGCGCAAGCCTTGATAGAACATTCGGAAGGCTGTTACGAAGTCGATTGCTGCCATGGCGATGATGATATATGCGAAGATTCCCCAGCCAGATCGGTTTACCTCTTGGATTGCAAAAAAGACAAACACAATGCCCAGTATGAAATACAGTAATCCTTGTGTTAGAAAGCGACGATTCATTTTGTTACCCCCCAGTGACAAAGCCAAGGATGAGAACGAAACAGTTCATCAGAATGTGCGCTCCCATTGGCACGATAATACGTTTTGTTTTCGTATATAAATAGCAAAGCACGAGCCCGATTACAAAATAAGCCAAGAGGTAGCTGATGTCGCCGTGAAGTAGTGCAAAGATGAATGAGCTGATGACAGCTGCTACATGGATGTTTGTCATGTTGGCAAGTCCGCCGTAGATCACTTTCCGAAAGACGAGTTCTTCGAGTATCGGACCGGTGATGCCGATGAAGAATAGGAAAATCGGTGCGCTTTTAGCATAATTTAATAGGCTTTCGGTGTTTTCAGAGCCGCTAGGCATACCGACAAACAGTGCGATGATGAAAAAAGACAGGTACTGGGCGGCTATCAAAATGACAAACCCGAGTACGGACCACAGTAAGCTCTTACCTAAACTGGTTTTTTCTCCAAAGACAATTTTGTTTTGTTCGGGCTGTTTACGAAGAACAAGCCAAATAATGAACAGCGTCAAAAGATTGGAGAAGATTGTCCAAATCACGACAGCAAGAGATCCGGCTGCTTCACTTGAATAATTTGTCAAAGCTTTTAAAATACTTTGTACGATAGGTGCGCCGATCGCTCCAGAAAAGAGCAAGATGAAATATGCGAAAATAATCGTCAGATAGCGTTTAGGCAAAAAATCGCTCCTTTCTATATTAAATGCGAAATTTTCTTTTCCATTGTACTCATAAATAGGCTACTTTTGCAAATAACTAAGAGTAAATTTTTTTTTGAAATTAAAGTTCTTTCTGCTTGCATTTTTAACCTTTTTTGACTAATATAAGAATTGTGTTAGCACTCGGTCTAAGAGAGTGCTAAAAGATGAAACACTTATTTAGAGGAGGTTATTTACATTGTTAAAACCATTAGGAGATCGCGTTGTTATTGAAGTACTTGAAGCAGAAGAAAAAACTGCCAGCGGAATTGTTCTGCCTGACTCGGCAAAGGAAAAACCACAAGAAGGTAAGGTTGTTGCTGTTGGAACAGGTCGTGTTCTTGATAACGGTACGAAAGAACCTCTTGAAGTGGCTGAAGGAGATCATATTATTTTCTCCAAGTATTCGGGAACGGAAGTCACTTTCGACGGACAAGATCTTTTGATCATTCGTGAAAATGATATTTTAGCAGTTGTTAAATAAAATAAGAAAATAGAAATGAATGGAATAAACGGAGGGAAATAAATTATGTCAAAAGATATTAAATTTAGTGAAGATGCACGTCGCGCAATGCTTCGTGGAGTTGACCAATTAGCTGATGCTGTAAAAGTAACGCTTGGTCCAAAAGGCCGTAATGTTGTTCTTGAAAAGAAATTCGGATCACCTCTGATTACAAATGATGGTGTAACGATTGCAAAAGAAATTGAGCTAGAAGACGCTTTTGAAAATATGGGGGCAAAACTTGTCTCAGAAGTTGCCTCGAAAACAAATGATATTGCTGGTGATGGAACAACAACAGCAACGGTATTAGCACAAGCAATGATTCAAGAAGGTTTGAAAAATGTGACAGCGGGTGCAAATCCTGTTGGAATTCGTCGAGGAATTGAAAAAGCGGTAGCTCAAGCAATTGAAGAACTGAAAGCTATTTCAAAACCAATCGAAGGAAAGGAATCAATTGCACAGGTAGCGGCGATTTCATCGGGGGATGAGGAAGTCGGCAAATTGATTGCGGAAGCAATGGAACGTGTTGGTAATGATGGTGTTATTACGATTGAAGAATCAAAAGGCTTCTCCACTGAGCTTGATGTTGTAGAAGGTATGCAATTCGACCGTGGCTATACAAGCCCGTACATGGTTACTGATTCAGATAAAATGGAAGCAGTTCTCGAAAAACCTTATATTTTAATTACTGATAAAAAAATCTCAAACATTCAAGAAATTTTGCCGCTTCTAGAACAAGTGGTTCAACAAGGTCGTCCGCTTCTTATTATTGCTGAAGATGTTGACGGTGAAGCGCAAGCGACTCTTGTACTAAACAAACTACGTGGTACGTTTAATGTTGTGGCTGTCAAAGCACCAGGATTTGGCGATCGTCGTAAAGCGATGCTTGAAGATATCAGTATTTTGACAGGGGCACAAGTGATTACGGAAGATCTTGGTCTTGATCTTAAAACGGCTACAATGGATCAATTAGGTACGGCTCAAAAGGTTGTTGTAACGAAAGATGATACAACGATTGTTGAAGGTGCTGGAGACTCTGATCAAATTGCTGCTCGTGTCAACCAAATTCGTGCGCAAATGGAAGAAACAACTTCTGAGTTTGATAAAGAGAAACTCCAAGAACGCTTGGCGAAACTTGCTGGCGGTGTAGCGGTTGTTAAAGTTGGGGCAGCTACTGAAACAGAACTGAAAGAACGCAAACTTCGGATTGAAGATGCACTTAACTCCACTCGTGCTGCTGTTGAAGAAGGAATCGTATCCGGCGGAGGTACAGCACTTGTGAATGTTTATAATAAAGTGGCTGAAATTGAAGCAACTGGTGATGAAGAAACTGGGATTAGAATTGTTCTTCGTTCGCTTGAAGCACCAGTTCGTCAAATTGCTCATAATGCAGGGCTTGAAGGTTCTGTGATTGTAGAACGTCTTAAAAATGAAGCGGTTGGTATTGGTTTCAATGCTGCGAACGGCGAATGGGTGAACATGATCGATGCAGGGATTGTTGATCCAACGAAAGTAACGCGTTCAGCTCTTCAAAATGCATCTTCTGTAGCGGCACTTCTTCTTACAACGGAAGCAGTTGTAGCTGATAAACCGGAAGAAAATGCGGCTCCTGCGCCTGATATGGGCGGTATGGGTGGAATGGGCGGCATGATGTAATAAATGTCCATTTACTGTTTTTTGATCTAGAAAGCGGATTTGATACACATATATGTAGTTTTAATATTAGTAAAAAAGATGTAGGAGAAAACAAATTCTCCTACATCTTTTTTGTTAGTGATTTGAAAGCAGGTATATTGTTAATATTACACAATGTTAGATATATTGTTCAGTATATTCGAAAATAATGAATGATTATGATATTTTATAATAAATGTGTTCACTCGGATTTTGGCAATACTAAACCTCAGGAGGATATCAATGGAAAATGAACTTAAAAGGGTTAGCGGAAGAGTTAAAGTTGAAATTGCGGATATAGAAATAGAGGTATTATTGATTGAAAACGGGAGGAGAGTAATTACAGAAACAAAAGTGTTTTCAATTCTTGGTAAAAATAGATGTAAGGCGAAAGTAGACGGTTGGCCAGCTTTTATATGTAAAAATCTGATTCCATTTATTAATAATGAATTAAAAAAAGATTTACTAATAACTACCCTATATTTATTTTTAGGGAAAAAGGTTAAAGCTTATGATGTGAAGATAATTCCTCAAGTTGCTAATTTATATATATCAGCTTATGAGTTGGGTTCTCTTCATAAAGGGCAAAGATCAGTTTTATCTCATTCCTTAAAACTCATACAGGAATTGGCGGAAAAAGGAATTATGTTTCATATAGATGAAGCGACAAGAAATCAATCTGATAACTAGTAAAAGGCAAAGACCTAATCGTTCAAAGATGAAAGAAAAGGTTATTCTTGTGTTGGATAATTTTGATGTGTTATACATATGAAGAAGCTGGAAAAGTTTAACTTTCCAGCTTCTTTAATCCTCATAAATTTCAATTTTGTCTCGCAGCGCTTGTTTGGTTAGTTGATTAGCTTTCATGTAGCGCAGTTTCTTCCGGGCATTGTAATGGTATTCAATCACAAGGAAGATTAGTCCGATCACAATGAGAATAGTTAATATCACGGCTTCTTGCATAAAATCATCCTTTCGGTTTTATTATGCGGCAAATGAGCTCATGTTGCAATATTTTTGTGAAAGCTTGGAAAATCCACCTGTAGATGTAGGAAAATGAATGGATTTCTTGCTATAATGAACACTATAACATTGAAAAAGGAGCAAGCTTATGAAGAATTCTTGGAAAGTCATTATTGGAATCGCGGTCGTTTTACTGATCATTGGGATTCCGTTTGTGTCAACGTATAATTCTTTAAACAAAAAGGAAAATGCGGTTGATGCGCAGTGGGCAAATGTCGAAAGTAAATTACAACGCCGATATGATCTCATTCCGAACTTAGTGAATGCAGTGAAAGGTGATATGAAACAAGAAAAAGAAGTGTTTGGCCAAATTGCGGATGCGCGTGCTGCGGTTTCTAAGGCAAGTTCGCAAAGTGAACAAATTAAAGCGGCTGGACAAATGGATCAAGCGGTAACTCGTTTGATTGCAACGGTTGAAAATTATCCAGACTTAAAATCAAGTGCAAATGTAACACGGCTTATGGATGAACTTTCGGGAACGGAAAACCGGATTTCAGTGGAACGTGATAAATATAATACGGAGGTTCAAGCCTATAATACGAAAGTAAAAAGTGCACCGACAAGTTTTGTAGCCGGCATGCTTGGGTTTGATACGAAACCTTATTTCAAAGCGGTTGAAGGCGCGGACAAAGCTCCTGAGGTTAACTTTGATTAATTCTAGGTAAATGAGGCGGTCAACTATGAAAAAAAGAACCCCTGTTTTTAGTTTTTTGATTTTATTTTTGTTAAGCTTCATCATGCTACCTAGTATCGCTCAGGCGGTCAGTTTGCCAAGTCCGACGAAGGAATTTTATGTGTCAGACGGTGCGGGGATACTTGATAAGCGGACAAAAGACATGGTGATTTCGGTGAACTATGCCTATCAAAAGCAAAAGGAAAAGCCGCAAATTGTACTTGCGACGGTGAAAAGCTTCGATGGGCTTTCAAAGGAAGACTATGCTAACCAGCTGTTTAATAAATGGAAAATCGGCTCAAAAAACGATAATAATGGAATCTTGATTCTGATGTCAACGAAAGAGCGCGAAATTCGGATTGAAGTTGGTTATGGCCTTGAAGGCGCGGTCACGGATGGAACGTCAGGCGAGATTTTAGATCACAATCTTTCTTATTTAAAGGATGATGATTTTAATCAAGGTCTGGCAAATATTTTTTCGGAAGTGGCGCTTAAGGTAAACAAGGAATATGAGTATCAAGATAAAACCATTTTCAAGAATTATACGGATGAAATGGAAGCCGCTCAGTCAAATAGCGGGGGTAGCGGTCTTGATACAAAAGGTATTGTTGGGATTGTGATCGCGGTAATTGTGCTTTCGATCTTTTTTGGCGGTAAAGGCGGAAATGGTCGAAATCGCGGAAGAGGTGGCGGAGGCGGTTTTGGACCGTTTATCGGCGGAGGTTTTGGCGGAGGTTCATCAGGTGGCTCGTCAGGCGGAGGTTTTTCGGGCTTCGGCGGAGGTGGATCATCTGGCGGAGGCGGAGCCGGACGCGGGTTCTAGAAATGAGGAGACTGGCAGGAGCTGGTCTCCTTTTTGGAATTTAGATAACGGAGCTAAGCGCGATGAGGAGGGGATCAAATTGGCAAAGGTGGAACATTTGGGGATAGGAAAACCTAAGGACCTAGAACTTTCCAATAATAAAAAAATGATGACAGGGATCGAAAAGCAAAGCGTGGTGGCGGCCAAACTGACTTTTGACGGCTTTTTGGGTGATGGTCCTTTTAATATGAAGTATCATGGTGGACCTGATCGTACGGTTTGTGTTTTTCCGGCGGAACATTATCTCTATTTTGAGGAAAAGTTTGGCGAGAAACTGCTTGAAAGTGCTTTTGGAGAAAATATTACAGCCTCAGGAATGCTAGAGCGAGATGTCGCTATTGGGGATATTTTTCAGATTGGAACTGCTGTAATTCAAATAACAGAAGCTCGTAATCCTTGTTCTACGATCGCAAAGTATAACAGAATGCCGGAACTGTATCAGGAAGTAAGGCGTACTGGCTATACAGGTTTTTTATGCCGAACGATTCGTGAAGGGGAGATCAAAACAGGGGATTCAATTGTTCTGCTTGAGAGTGAGCCGCATCACGTGACGGTGGAATATTGCCACATGATGGTACTTCACAAAAAAGGCGGAAATGCTGAATTTTCTAAAATTTTAAGAGGTGAAAGCACTCTCAAAAAGGTATCGAGATGAAGTGATGCAAAAGTCAGCTAGGCTCTAAGTTTAGCTGACTTTTTTTCCCAAATGATTATGTTCTTTTTTTTTGTCAAAAAATATCAATTTGAACTACCCCATGGGCTAGTTCGAGAGAAAATTTATCATGTACAATTTTAATGTAAGTGGAGAGCTGGCAATCTCTTACTTATGAATATAAAAAAAGGAGACAAACAACTATGGGAAGAAAACAGAAACGGCTTGCTAGCAAGATTCTTAAAATTGCAGCAGCAGCAGCGATCTTTTCTAGTACTGTGACCGGAACATTTCTCGGGAAGAATGTTGTTCCAGACAAAGAGTCGGAAGCAGCATCTTATATTGTTCCTCAAGGGGCAATGACACAGGCGCAAGCGAATATGTTCCAATCTGCTCAATCAGATGCATATTCACAGTACAACAGTAGCTTAAAAACTTTAGATTATACGGCTACTAAATCTATTGCTCGGTTTAATATTGGTTTTCCTCGTACTACAACTAATATTCAAGTTGGGAAAAAATATCGAGTAATGTATGTTGTTGATGCTAACGTATCAGCAAACTATGGCGTGCAGTGGATGCCGATGCCTGGTGGGTCAAGTGCTTCAGGTTTCTATTTCAATAATTTAGCTGGTCAAGCACAGACACAACCTGCACTAACACTAAATGAATACAATCCTTCGAAATGGAGTGCAACGGACATAGTGTCATTGAATACAAATAACATCATGAAATTTGATGTGAAAGTAAATAATCTTGTTGAAGGAATTAATCCACATGGATATATTATAGCTTTTAAAAAGGTTGAAGGAACAGCAATCCCTTCATGGTCAGTTCGCTTAAAAGCAGCGTATATCTTTGAATTGGATAACAACGGAGCCGTTGTTTTGCCAGATCCAACGATTAACAAGATTAGAGATACAGACACAGTAGCTACAGGTACTGCAATGGCTGGATCAACAGTTTACATCTATAATTCACAACAACAACAAATTGGATCGGGAACAGCAGATGCTAATGGTAACTACAGCATTGGAATTCCAAGACAACCAGCAGGATCTGTTGTCTATGCTGATTATGTGATCTCGGTTCCAAATGACTCCACTTACCATAGTAAGAGAGTAAATACTGTCGTTGTGGATGAAACGCCTCCAAATGCACCGACAATCAACGCTGTATGGGATACAGATACGATTGTAACAGGTACGGCAGAAGCTAACTCCTATGTTGAGCTTAAAGTAAATGGCTCAGTAATCGGAAGCGGCTATGCAAATAGTTCAGGTAGTTACTCAATTACTGTTCCAAGACAAACAATGGGTACAGTTATTTCTGCAACATCACGCGATGCTGCTGGAAATGTCAGCCAACCGGCTTCAACGGTGGTTCAAGGTGCGGCAATTAAGACTCCTACAATCAATCAACCAGTTTCTGATCAAGATACGATTGTAACGGGTGTTGCTGATCCTTATGCAACTGTTACACTGACAATTAACGGTGCTCAATATGTGGGTACGGCTAATTCAAGTGGAAATTACTCTATTACAATTCCAAAACAAGTAGCAGGAACGGTTATCACAGCGCAAGCTACTCTAAATGGAAAAACTAGTGGTACTTCATCAGCGGTTGTTGTTGATAAAACTGCACCAAATGCACCAACGATCAACTCGGTAACAGATCAAGATACAATTGTAACGGGTACGGCTGAACCAAATTCAACGGTTATTTTGAAAGTAAATGGTGTTGAAATTGGTCGTGGACCTGCTAACTCAAGCGGCAACTATAGTATTACAATTCCGAAACAGGTAGCGGGTACTCAAATCACTGCAACTGCTACTGATGCTGCAGGTAATGTCAGTGGACCAGCTAGCACAATTGTTACTGGAACAGCTCTTGGAACACCAACGATTAACACTGTAACAGACCAAGATACAATTGTGACTGGTAAAACAGAACCAAATGCGAGCGTAACGCTTCGTATCCCATCGACTGGTGCTACTTATACAGGCACAGCTGATTCAAATGGCAACTATTCAATTATTATTCCAAAACAAGTAGCAGGAACAGTAATTGAAGTATATGCACAAAAAGATGGTAAAACATCACCAACTGCAAATACAACGGTTGTTGGAACAGCTCTACCAACACCAACGATTAACACAGTAACGGATCAAGATACTCTAGTAACAGGTAAAACAGAGCCAAATGCGAGCGTAACACTACGTATTCCGCAAACAGACGGTTCGACTCTTACTTGGACTGGAACAGCAGATTCAAATGGCAACTATGCTATCTCCATTTCGAAACAAAAAGAAGGTACAGTAATTGAAGTGTATGCACAAAAAGATGGTAAAACATCACCAACTGCAAACACAACGGTTATTGGCACAACTTTACCAACACCAACGATCAATCAAGTAACGGATCAAGATACGGTTGTAACAGGTAAAACAGAACCAAATGCAAATGTAACGCTTCGTATCCCGCAAGCAGGCGGCGGTTACCTCAATTACACTGGAACAGCAGATTCAAATGGTAACTATTCGATTACGATTCCGAAACAAAAAGAAGGTCAAATCATTGAAGTGTCAGCAGCTAAAGATGGTAAAACATCGCCAACTGCAAACACAACAGTAATTGGCACAGCTTTACCAACACCAACGATTAACTCTGTAACGGATCAAGATACAGTCGTAACAGGTAAAACAGAACCTAATGCAAGCGTAACGCTTCGTATTCCGCAAACAGGCGGCGGTTACTTAACATTTAATGGAACTGCTGACTCAAACGGTAACTACAGCATTACGATTCCGAAACAAGCAGAAGGTACAGTAATTGAAGTGTATGCACAAAAAGATGGTAAAACATCACCAACTGCAAACACAACGGTTATTGGTACAACTTTACCAACACCAACGATTAACCAAGTAACAGATCAAGATACTCTTGTGACTGGTAAAACAGAACCAAATGCAAGCGTAACGCTTCGTATCCCGCAAACAAGCGGTGGATACTTAACTTACACAGGAACTGCTGATGCAAGCGGAAATTATGCAATTGCAATTCCAAAACAAAAAGAAGGCCAAATTATTGAAGTATCTGCAGCTAAAGATGGTAAAACATCGCCAACTGCAAACACAACAGTAATTGGAACAGCTCTTCCAACACCAACGATTAACCAAGTTACAGATCAAGATACCGTTGTAACAGGTAAAACAGAACCAAATGCGAACGTAACACTTCGTATTCCACAAACAGGCGGCGGTTACTTGACATTTGATGGAACTGCTGATTCTAATGGAAATTACAGCATTACGATTCCTAAACAGGTGGCAGGAACTGTGATCGAAGTATCTGCAGCAAAAGATGGTAAAACATCACCAACTGCAAATACAACGGTTATCCGTACAGCTCTTGATGCACCAACGATTAATCGAGTAACAGATCAAGATACAGTCGTAACAGGTAAAACAGAACCAAATGCAACTGTAACGCTTCGTATTCCACAAGCAGGCGGCGGTTATCTAACATATACTGGAACTGCTGATTCAAGTGGAAATTACAGCATTACAATTCCTAAACAAGCGGCTGGCACGGTTATTCAAGCTAGCGCAGCTCTAAACGGATTAACTTCACCAAATGCAAGCACAACGGTTGTCGATGTGACACCTCCAGATGCACCAACAATTAATCCGATCACAGATCAAGATACTACAATTAGTGGTCAAGCAGAACCACTTAGCACAGTTACAATTTATGCAAACGGCGTACGAGTTGGTCAAACAACAGCTGGGTCAAACGGAAGCTACTCTATGACAATTCCTAAACAAGTAGAAGGAACAATCATGAGTGCAACTGCGACTGATGCAGCTGGCAATACAAGTGAGAGAGGTTTCGCTACAGTTACTGGAACAGCTCTTCCAACACCAACGATCAATGAAGTAACGGATCAAGATACAGTTGTAACTGGTAAAACAGAACCAGGCGCAACGGTTATTATTACAATTCCACAAGCAGGCGGCGGTTCGCTAGTTTATAGCGGTGTTGCTGATGCAAACGGAAATTACTCGATTCCAATTGCTAAACAACCAGCAGGAACTGTTATCCAAGCTCAAGCAACTCTTGGAAACAAAACAAGTGGAACAGCTCAAACAACAGTTGTTGATAAAACTGCGCCAACTATTACTCTTGGTGCAATCAATGATGATCAAACTTCTGTAACTGGTCAAACAGAAGCAGGAGCTATTGTTAAAATTTATGCGAATGGGAATCAAATTGCACAAGGAACTGCAGGTGCAAATGGAGCCTATACAATTACAATTCCTAAACAAACTGCAGGTACTACTGTAACTGCAACTGCAACGGATGCAGCTGGTAACGTAAGTTCTCCAGCTATGCAAGTAGTTACATCGAATCCGCTTGCACCACCTACGATCAACACAGTTATGGATACAGATAACAAGGTAACTGGTACTGCTGTACCGAATGCAACAGTTACACTTCGCATTCCACAAGCAGATGGATCAGCTCTTGTTTATACTGGGACAGCAGATAGTTCAGGCAACTACTCAATTACAATTTCACCTCAAAAAGCCGGAACTACAATTGAAGCTACTGCATCATTAAATGGTAAAACTTCAACTTCTGTAAGCACAATTGTTCAAGCGTCTCCAGTGAAAGATTACAGCTTGACTGTACCTGCAAGCTATACGATCGGCACAAGTTCAATTGCAGGAACTTATGGTAAAGATGTTGCTTATGTTCGTCTTTCTGTAAATGGAACTGTTGTATCACAAGCAACATTAGATGGAAACGGCAACTATGTCTTCAATAACATCAGCAGCTTCATTACGAAGAATTCGGATGTTGTAGAAGTTCTTGCCCTTGATAGTAGCTTTGTGGAACAAAACAGAAAATCGATTCCTGTTACTGGTGAAGTTGTGAAAGATTACAGCTTGACAGCTCCAGCTAGTTATACAATTGGCAATGGAACAATCTCTGGAACATACGGAAAAGATATTTCGAAAGTACGTCTATGGGTAAATGGAACAGTTGTCGCACAAGCAACAACTGACGGAAATGGAAACTATACGTTCAACAACGTGAACAACTTCGTTACTAAAACAACTGATGTAGTACAAGTCGTTGGTGTAGATAGTCAATATGTAGAACGTAATCGCTTAACAGTACCAGTAGTTGGCCAAGATCTTAAAGATTATAGCCTAACAGCTCCTGCAAACTACACAATTGGCGGTAAAACTATTTCTGGAACATATGGAAAAGATATTTCGAAAGTACGTCTATGGGTAAATGGTGCGGTTGTCGCACAGGCAACAACAGATGGAAATGGAAACTACACATTTAATAATGTGGATAGTTTTATTACGAAAAAATCTGATGTTGTTGAAGTTGTAGGTGTAGATAGTCAATATGTAGAACGTAATCGTAAACCAGTGACTGTTATCGGTACTGACGTGATGGACTATAGCTTGACTGTTAACCAAAATCCTTATGTTATTGGAACATCAACAGCCTTAACTGGAACCTATGGAAAAGATTTATCTAAAGTACGTTTATTTGTAAATGGTGCGGTTGTTGCACAAGCAACAACTGATAGTAACGGTAACTATACATTCCCAAATGCAGCTCAGTTCATTACATCAAGTACAGATACTGTTAAAGTTGTAGGTGTAGACAGTCAATATATTCAACGCGCTGAAAAACCAGTTACGGTTCAAGGCGGTATTAATTATGACTATAGCTTGACAGCTGATCCTTACAAATTAAACCAAGCAAACTTGACAGGGACATACGGAAAAGACATTTACAAAGTACGTCTTGTTGTGAATGGTACAATCGTTCGTCAAGCAGAAACAGATGGCAATGGCAACTATACATTCCCTAACGTAGCATCATTCATCCAACCGGGTGATACAGTAGAAGTTGTGGGTGTAGATAGTCGTTATGCAGAAAAAGCTCGTATCCCAGTAAATGTGGAAGATGATTTGGATTACAAACTTACTGTAAACCAAAACCCATATATTATTGGCACATCAACTGCTTTAACAGGAACCTATGGAAAAGACTTATCTCGTGTACGTCTATTTGTCAATGGTACTGTTGTAGCACAAGCGCAAACTGATGGTGCTGGAAACTATACATTCCCAAATGCAGCACAGTATATTACTTCAAGCAGTGATGTAGTAAAAGTTGTAGGTGTAGATAGTACGTTTGCTCAACGTGCTGAAGCACCGGTAAATGTTCAAGGTGCCATTAACTATGATTATAGTTTAACTGCAGACCGTTACGAGTTAAACCAAGCTGATCTGACAGGAACATACGGAAAAGACATTTACAAAGTGCGTCTTGTTGTCAATGGAGCAATTGTTCGTCAGGCAGAAACAGATGGCAATGGCAACTACAAATTCCCTAATGTTGCATCGTATATCCAACCAGGGGATAAAGTAGAAGTTGTAGGTGTAGATAGTCGTTATCAAGAACAAGCTCGTATCCCAGTTACAGTTGAAGATAACCGTGATTATTCACTTACTGTGAATCAAAACCCTTATCTAATTGGCACATCAACTGCGTTAACCGGAACCTACGGTGATGACATTTCACGTGTACGCCTAATTGTTAATGGGGAAACTGTAGCACAAGCGCAAACTGACGGCGCTGGAAATTATACGTTCCCGAATGCAGCTAACTTCATTAAATCCAATACAGATGTAGTAAAAGTGGTCGGTGTGGATAGTGCATTTGCTCAACAAGCAGAAGTGCCTGTTAATGTTCAAGGAAGCATCAACTATGATTACAGCTTGACAGCTGATCCTTACAAATTAAATCAAGCAAACTTAACTGGGAATTACGGTAAAGACATTGCTTATGTGCGTTTAGTAGTTAATGATCAAATTGTTCGTCAAGCAGAGCTAGATGGCAATGGCAACTATACATTCCCTAACGTAGCATCATATATTAAAGCAGGGGATAAAGTTGAAGTTGTCGGAATAGATAGCAGCTTTGCAGAAAAAGCTCGTATTCCAGTAAATGTAAATGAAAACTTGGATTATTCGTTAACAGCTACTCCAAATCCATATACAATTGGAACTTCGACAACTATTTCTGGTAAATATGGTGAAGATTTAACTCAAGTACGTTTAGTTGTTAATGGTACAGTAGTAACGCAAGCCCAATTGGATGGTAATGGAAACTATACAATTCCAAATGCGGCTCAATATATCAAAGCGGATACTGATAAAGTTGAAGTAGTTGGTGTAGATAATCAATTTGTACAACAAGCAAGTCAAACAATTACAATTCAACGTCCGTATGACTACAGTCTGACTGCAGATTCTTATCGTTTGAATCAAGCTGACCTTACTGGGACATATGGTGCAGATATTGCCCGCGTTCGTATCTTCATCAACGGTGTAGTTGTAACGCAAGCTCAACTAGATGGAAACGGAAACTATACGTTCCCGAATATCGGTTCTAGAATCAAAGCTGGTGATTTAGTTGAAATCGTTGGTGTAGATGACAAGTTTGCCGAAAAAGCACGCATCCAAGTTACTGTGGATGAGCAACTAGATTATGCGTTAACAGTTAATGAAAATCCATATACAATTGGAAGTTCAACATCGCTATCTGGAACATATGGTGATGATATCACAAGAGTTCGTCTAGAAGTAAATGGTGTTGCAGTGACACAAGCTCAATTGGATGGTAATGGAAATTACTCAATTCCAAATGCTGCACAATACATCAAGGCAGATACTGATGTAGTTCGGGTTGTGGGTGTTGACCAACAATCTGCTGAACAAGCAAGCGTAACAGTTAATGTTGTAAGCATTCCAAAAGATTACAGCTTAACAGCTCCTGCTTCTTATGAGCTCGGAACTAAAACAATCACTGGAACATACGGTGCAGATATTGCCGGAGTTCGTCTAGTAGTGAATGGTGAAGAAAAAGCTCAAGCTCAATTGAACAACGGAACTTACACATTTCCGAATGCTGATACGTATATTACATCTGGATCAGATATTGTAAAAGTAGTCGGTGTGGACAGTAGTGCTCAAGAACAAGCTAGCAAAAATGTTACTGTTATTGTGCCAAAAGATTATTCTCTAACTGTAGATGAATATAAGATTGGTCAAGATGCTTTAACAGGAACATATGGCAAAGATATTACAGCCGTTCGCCTTTATAAAGATGGTGCTCTAGTCGTTAACCGTAATGTTGACGGTACTGGAAAATATACTTTCCCAGAGGCTTATGCACAAATTAAAGATGACGGTGCGCTTTATGAAGTAATTGGTGTTGATTCTACGAACACGATTCAAGTTCGTAAGACTGTTACACCTAATGGATCGCTTGACTTTGCAAGTACAGCAAATCCATATACATTTGGAGACTCAACAATTACAGGAACTTATGGTTCTGATGTAGCGCGTATTCAACTTGTTGTTAACGGAACTGTAAAACGTCTTGCTACTCTTTCTGGCGGTACTTTCTCTGCAAGTGCAGCAGGTATCTTATCGACAGATAAAGTTCAACTTTATATTCAGGATAGCCACTTTATTACTCGTCAAACTATTGATATTCAAAATTAAGAAGTGACATCTTAAAAAGACAAGTCAAGGTTGTTTAACCTTGGCTTGTTTTTATTTGGATATAAAAAAACCCTGCAACTAGTTGCAGGGTTGATATTGAACTGGAATTAACGAATCCGCAATCGATTTTTCTTGCTTCTTCCGCCGAGCATGCAGAGGTAGCAGAACAGCGCAAACAGAATCGTAATAATTAAACTGTGGAAAAGCGCAATATAGAGGTTGACTTCTGTATACACGGATAGAATCCCAGTCACTGCTTGGATGACAACAAGGATGATTGCTAAAACCATTCCGTATGTCAACACGCGGTAGTGCCTATAATCGCGGAAAACAAGCCAAGTGACATATAATATCCAGATGACGAGTATCACAGCTGCGAGCCTGTGAAAGTACTGGACGTAATCTTGAACATCGGTAGGCCAAATAAATTTGCCAGACTCAAACGGCCAGACAGGAACCGCTAGGCTTGCTTTTTCATGCCGTACAAGTGCTCCGGTATATACGGTTAGATAGGTGTATATTGTTAGAAAATAAATATTCAGCCGCAGTTTTGTTCCCATAACCAAATTTCTAGCATCAAACTTGCGATCGACTTCAAATATTAATAAGGCGAGTAAAACGATCGCTGAGTAGCAAATAATCGAGATGCCAAAATGAAGTGCCATAATGTATGGATTTTGTCCCCAAATTACGGCTGCGGCGCCCATGAAAGCTTGCAAGACTAAAAAGACAACTGAAATGATCGCAAGCGGTTTAGTTTCACGGCGATCTTTAATCTTAATCCACGCCAAAATAGCAAGTACAACGACAAAAATGGAAGCTAATCCGGTAGTCATCCGGTGAGCCACTTCAATCAGTTTTTCAGGTGTAACATCTGTTAGTCTCACGAGTTGTCCATTACAAAGTGGCCAGGAATTTCCGCAACCGTCAGCTGACCCGGTTTTTGTAACGAGAGCGCCTCCAAAAACAACAAAGGTCATGGCCAGAATTGTAAGTACGGACCAGACTTTTAAGAATTTATTCATGTTTCCCAATCTCTCCTTTAGATGAAAATCATTATCCTTTTTTGTTATGTAATCACATCATTTTAATTGTAGCGTGTTTTATATAAGAAGTAAAGAAGCGCGTTTTTATGCGGTTTTCACAATGTCATAAAGCACGAATGATAATAAATTCACAAACTATATTTATGGTGAATCAATATCTGGTCATTATTTACCCGAAATGTGTGAAGCCGATTGGTTGACAAATGATGCAACTTTTTCACATAATAGAGAAGAGAACAAGCAGGCAGCAAAAGTGATAGGCTGATTAAGGGGGAAATGTTTTGAGCAGACTCGAGGAGACTAGCGCATGGCAAAAAGGGGAAGTGGTCAGTAAGTTTACTGTAAAAGATTTTACAGAACTAATTAAAGTGGGAATTGTTAATTCAAATACGATTACGGCTTTCACAGGAATGTGGTTGGCTTTTCAATTAAATGGTATTTCATTTATGCAGAATTTAGATACGATTTTCTTTACTATTGCTGGTTCTGCACTGGTTGTTGGGGCATCTGGCGCATTTAACAATGTGATTGACCGCGATATTGATGGAAAAATGGAGCGGACGAAAAATCGACCAACAATGACTGGGAAGATTTCTGGCGGAAAGGCGCTTCTAGTAGCTGTAATTTTGCTTGCAATCGGAACAACAATGCTCTTTATGACAACATGGCAAGCAGGTGTTCTGGGTCTTTCTGGGGTGTTTTTATATGTAGTAATCTATTCCATGTATGCGAAGCGAAAACTTGTCAGCAACACTGTAATTGGTAGTTTCTCAGGGGCTGTACCACCGCTGATCGGTTGGTTTGCAGTAGATCCGACATTCAGCATTATGCCGTTGATGTTATTTTTAGTCATGTTTTGCTGGCAGCCGCCGCATTTTTATGCAATTGCGATTCGACGCGCAGGGGAATACGGTCGAGCTGGTATCCCGATGCTTCCAGTGATTAAAGGAGTGGCGCGCACGAAGATCAGCATGCTGATTTGGGTAGCACTGCTTACGATATTACCATTTTTCATGATGGAACTGGGGATTGTCTTCGTCGTTTTAGCGACAATTTTGAATTTAGGCTGGCTTGCGCTTAGTCTGTATGGTTTCAAGATGAAAGATGATTTAAAATGGGCAACATGGATGTTTATCTATTCCCTAAACTACATGACGATTCTTTTTGTAGCGATGATTGTCCTTTCGATTTTTATTTAATAACTGGAACGAGTCTCATATACGAGACTCGTTTTTTTCTTTAAAGAATCTTGAACTTTTCCTCACCGTTTTCTTTTTTTCAAATGCTATAGTGAAAATAGAGAAAATATATCGGAGTGGATGTTATGAAAGTAGCAAGCTTTGAAAGAATGAAACAATTGGTTGAAAGTAAAAAAAATAGCCGAAGCAAGACTGGAAAGCCGTAATATGGTGCTTGAAAATCCGTCTCACTTTGCCGGCTATCTTTGTTTAGCGTACATGGATTGGATTTGCCAAGACTTGGATGAAGCAAGTCGCAACATTGAACTGGCACTTTCCTATAATCAAAATATTTTAGAGAGTTATCAAGTGGGTATCGAAATTTATGTGGCAAGAGGCAATCATCGACGAGTGACCGAGCTAGCGCGAGCCGGGCTTTTGCTTGATTATACGGCAGCAGAATTCTACGCGGCTCTTGCGGAGCATCATGCGGGCAGCTACCGCGAGAAAGCGGCGCTCTATCAGGAAGCGCTTAAGTATGCACCTGAGCGGATTGATTATATGGGTAGGCTCGCTTTTTACTTATTTCAAATTGACCCGCGCGACAAGCAAATTTTAGCCTTACAAAACTTGGCGCTTGCGCGTGAGCCGATGTTTGAAGCAAACTTAGTTTATTTTGCCGATATCAGTTATGCACGCGGTGATTTTGAAGCTGCACGCGAATTTGCGAGAAAACTGTGTGTGATTGATCCGGAGAATCCAGATTATCAGGCGCTTGCTGCAAAAATGCAGCTCACGAAAAATCCGTTTTGGTCGATTTATGAACGAACTCGTCTTTTGACACATCGAATTCCGATTCCGGTTACGGCCGGATTTGTCATCTTGTATGCGGTTGTCTTTTTGGTTTTGCTTCGCTATATTGGATACACTTCAGTGCTGATGTTAGTTGTTCCGCTCGTGATTATCATTGCGGCAATTATTTCAAAAACGGATGAACCTGGGAAAATGGGGATTCAAGATCGGCAGAACCGCTATGTTAGACTGCCGATCGCAATTGTGCTTTTAATTGGGCTTTTGATTCCTGCTGGGGTCAGGGTTGCAGGAACGGTGCTTCAATATGCAAAAGAAGTGCGGCAAGAACAGCGGATAACGACGGTAAGACAGCAACAAGTCTCGAAGGCTACAATAGCAGGAGAAACAGCGTCCACTGAAGAATCGCGTCGCCGCGTACCGAGTGAATCGGATAATGCGCTTTTTTTTAAAGGAGTTTCAGCAAATCGAAGCGATACGAGCGCTTTACCAAACGGGGAGCCCAACTAGTAAACAGCTAGCGGGTTACATCGCACCTAATTACGTAAGTATTTTTCAAGAAAAAATGAAGGACACAGCTAACCGCGCTGATTTTATGAACATGCGCTTTTATCAAATGCTCACGCTCGAAAATGGCGAGCACGCTTATTTGACGCAGAAAAATCAGCAGTTTAGTTTAGTCATACTGATAAAAAATAATCAGGTTAGTCAAATTTATGGTGATAACTGGTCAGATGATCCAAAAGATAAGCTGACCATGGAAGGCATGCTTCCACATATTATTTCAGATGGCAAGTATACCGAAATTTACTAAAGGAAATGCGGTTTTGTGAGCAGACAGGGTGGCATTTCAACCCGAAAACCGCTACAATAGGAGGAAACCAACCAGCCAAGGAGGGCGCGGTGTGAAATTTGTATTTAGGGTATTGGTGCTGCTTGTGATTTGTCTATTCATCGGCTACAATACGGATTTATTTTTTGAAACTTCGGTTGAAAAAAATGAAGCGCAAGATAAAATTGAGCAGACGAATTTATCTTCGGAAGCAAAAAAAAACGAATGAAACAAGTGAAAAACTTCCGGCGAATGATGATCATTTAGGGACGTTTATCAATCAGGACATCAGCAAAGTGAAAGCAAAATTCGGTGATCCGATTCGGATCGATAAAACGCCTTATGGTTTTGAAAACTATGTGTATAACCAGCCGAATACAAGCTACATGCTCGTTGGCGTTCGAAAAAATAAAGTGGAAACGATTTATGCACTTGGTCAAGATCTCAACTTAAATCCGTATAAAATTGGAATGTCTGTAGAAAAAGTGTTTACGAATGCCAAACTTCAATCTGATATTGCGTTTAATTATCAAAACAACTTTTACCGATTTGAGCTTTCCGAAAATGATTTAAATGTGCGT
This sequence comes from Listeria floridensis FSL S10-1187, assembly GCF_000525875.1. Classification (GTDB taxonomy): domain Bacteria; phylum Bacillota; class Bacilli; order Lactobacillales; family Listeriaceae; genus Listeria; species Listeria floridensis. Next base: position 88,994 of record NZ_AODF01000014.1, read on the forward strand.
CCGGTTGTGAGCCTTGGAAGCGGCGTCTATGCGCAGCTTAACTTCGATAAAATTGACGGTAAGCTTGTAAGTGTTCGCTATTTAAATAAACTATCGTTCATCAAAATGCACCCTTATGAACTGAATTATCAAGGCGAGATTTATGAAGAGAATGTGTCAGCTGATCTATGGCATGAGGTGGATAAGGCGAGCGATATCGAAGTGCTTGAAATCACGAATGTAATCCGTGAGCGTTACGATGCAGAGCCGGTTGCAAATGATGTTGACGTAGCAAAAGTGGCTTACGGTCATAGTGTGGATATGGCGAACAATCAATATTTTAGTCACGATTCGCCAACATACGGGTCGCTTAGCGATAGACTTTCACGTGCGAATGTAAAATATACAAAAGCTGGTGAAAATATCGCTTATAACTATATTGATGCCGGTGCAGCGGTCGAAGGATGGTTAAACTCGCCTGGACATCGAAAAAATTTACTTGAACAAAGCTATACGTATATGGGTGAAGGTACGTTTCAAAAGTATTACACGCAAAATTTTATTACAAAATAAAAGACGCTTGTTAGACTTCATGTTATAATGAATGGGTATTAAGAAAAGTTTGGAGGGATCAGTTTGTTTGCTACGATGGAAAGTTTAGCACTTCTTGACTTATCAGATGAACTGTCTGCCTTGATTTTGGAATCGGACGAAGCAAAGCGTTATTGCGCCAAGCGGAAAGCCTTGCAAAATTCAGAAACACAAGCGAGAATTCATGCTTTTACAAAGATAAAAGAAGCATTTGAAGAAGTGGAGCGTTTTGGCAGATACCATCCTGATTACAAAGAAGTAACACGAAAAACGCGTGCTCTTAAACGCGAATTAGATATGGATGAACACATTGCTGAATTTCGTCGTGCAGAAACTGACTTGCAGTCGTTGCTTGATGAAATCAGTATGTTGCTTGCTGGAGCCGTGTCGCCGAACATTAAAGTTCCTACGGGAAATCCGTTTTTTGAACAGAAATCGGGATGCTCAACAGGCGGATGCGGTAGCGGAGGAAGTTGTGGCTGTTCAGCTTAGAAATTAAGCAAGTGTTTCTTCCAGAATAAAGGAGAAAAAAAGATGGAAAATGATAGACAAGCTGTTGTGGTTTGGCTGAATCATTTGAAGCAAGTCAGATCGCTGAAGCGGTTTGGCAATGTGCATTACGTTTCGCGCAAGTTAAAATATGCCGTGCTTTATTGCGATATGTGCGACATTGATGAGATTTCTGCGAAACTATCGCGTTTTAATTATGTAAAGCGCGTTGAACCTTCTTTTCGACCATTTTTAAAAACAGAATATGAGTCGAAAAAAGAAATGATGTACGAACATAAAAATGAAGATGTTCAAATCAGTATTTAAAAATGGGGGCAGTGCTGTTTTATGCGGCGCTGCCTTCCGTTCATCTTGGGAGGAAAATAAATTATGAGAGTGATTGCTGGATCACGCAAGGGACATAGTTTAAAAGCTGTTCCTGGAAAAAATACTCGTCCGACAACTGACAAAATTAAAGAAGCACTATTTTCGATTATTGGACCTTACTTTGACGGCGAACGTGTACTCGACCTGTTTGCTGGAAGTGGAGGGCTTGGTATCGAAGCATTAAGCCGCGGCGCTAAGAGTGCTGTATTTATTGATCAAGCAGGTGCTGCGATTAAAACAGTTAATGAAAATATTCGGGCGACACATTTCGAAACTGAGGCACAGATTTTTAGAAATGAAGCTAAAAAGGCGTTAAAACTTTTACATAAAAATGAACATCAATTTGATCTTGTTTTTCTCGACCCGCCCTATAAAAAACAACAAATTGAACAGCTTATGACTGAACTAGCTGAACTTGAGCTTCTTTCCAGCGGGGCAGTTGTTGTTTGCGAACACGATAAGGAGGCAGAGATCGCCTCAGACATGTCGGGATATAAGCAGATCAAGCAAGCTGTTTATGGAATCACAGTGTTATCAATCTATCAGTATGGGGTGTGAAAAAATGAAAGATAAAATCGCAGTTTATCCGGGAACGTTTGATCCGATTACAAATGGACATCTGAATATTATCGAGCGAGCAGCTAAGACTTTTGATATTTTATATATTTCGGTGTTGAACAATTCCAGTAAAAAGCCGCTGTTTAGTCTAACTGAACGGATGGAGCTTATTAAAGAAGCAACAGACCATCTTCCGAATGTACTTGTTGAAAGCTCAGCAGGACTTCTGGTCGATTATGCAAAGGAAAAATCGGCTCATGCGGTCATTCGAGGATTGAGGGCGGTCAGTGATTTCGAATATGAACTGCAAATTGCAGCAATGAACCGGACGCTGGATCCGGAACTTGAAACCTTCTTCATGATGACCAGTCCTAATTATTCCTTTTTGAGTTCAAGTATCGTTCGAGAAGTGGCAAGTTATGGCGGCAATGTTACAGAACTTGTGCCTGCTGTAGTTGACCGGGCGCTGAAAGCAAAATATCACAAGGAATAAAAAACAGGGAGTTGTCGAGGTAGAGATGCAAAAGCAGAGACAGTGGAAAAAAATCATTGCGATTGTTCTATTAGTTTGTATCATTATTGGTTTTTTTATTCCGGTTCCTTATTATATTACTAAACCGGGATCGGCTGATGAATTAAGTTCACTTGTCCGTGTGAAAGGACACGAAAGCGAAGCACAAGGCTCATTCAGCCTCGTTACGATTGCTATGGCCAAAGCGAATATTTATACGTACGGATTGGCAAAATTTCTTCCTTATCATGAACTTGAAATGGAAAGCGATGTACGCTATGAAGATGAAAGCGATGAAGAGTATAATGTAAGACAGATGTATATGATGAACGAATCAAAAAATAATGCGATCCAAGTGGCCTACAAAGCGGCTGGACAAAAGGTGGAAGTGAAATATGACGGCATCTATGTAATGAGCGTGAAATCAAGTGTTCCGGCGGCGGAGTATTTGCACGCTGGGGACTTGATCACAGCGATTGATGAGAAAACGTTTCAATCGAGCAATGAGTTTATCGCCTACGTAAAAAGCAAGAAGCCTGGAGATATCGTCCGTGTAAACTATGTCCATGAGAAGAAAAAGCGTGAAGCAGATATTAAGCTGACGAAACTGGATAAAAAAGGGACGGCCGGGATCGGAATTACACTTGTTGATGATGAAAAGCTGACGGTGGAACCGAAAATTTCGATCGACTCTGAAAAAATCGGTGGCCCATCTGCTGGCTTGATGTTCAGCTTAGAAATTTATTCCCGCTTTTTAGAGACGGATTTGACAAATGGTGTCAAAATTGCTGGGACAGGCACAATTAGCGCAAGCGGTGAAGTTGGACGTATTGGTGGTATTGACCAAAAGGTAGTGGCTGCAGATAAAAGTGGGGCAAAAATCTTTTTTGCGCCAAATGATACGGTGACGGCTGAAATGAAGAAAGCAGATTCGAAAACGAAATCCAATTATGAAGAAGCGAAAGAAACTGCGAAAGCAATTGATACGAATATGAAAATTGTACCGGTTAAAACGTTTCAGGAAGCAGTATCTTATTTAGAGAAGCTGAAAACAAAATAACAGAGTAGAAACGGTCATCTGCCACGCATATGAAAAGCGAGATGACCGCTTTTGTTTGCTTAGTGAGTAAGCGGAGCTGCGAAATGCGGGCGAGCGAGATGGTGCAGAAAACGATGAGAGGAAATCGGGTGAAGAAAATGGGTTTAAAAGTGCGAAATCAAATGCTTATCAGTGCCTTTTTTCCAAAATATAAGGAAGCGGTTGGACTTGATGAAGGAATTGCGGAAACTGAACGGCGATTTCAAGAGTTAGAGTATCACCTGCCGGAACAGCGAAGTGCGAAAAAATGGGGGATTTTGACGAAGCGGAATGTTGCTGGAACTTTTAGTCGTGCAGCGGCGATTAAAAAACGGCCGCTATTAGAGGTAGACTGGCAGCCGCTGCTTTTTGCTGAACTCGGCTGGCTGAAAGATGAAACGGCAGCCGTTTCGGTGCTAGATTTTGGGGCTGTACCTGATGGAGTAACAGATGCAACTGGGGCGTTTGAACGGGCGATGGGAAATGGCGGCCGATCGGTCAGTATTCCTGAAGGCGAATTCTTAATTAGCGGCCTGCGGATACCATCCAACACAGAGCTGATTGGAGCAGGGACGGATAGGACATTTTTGAAGATGAAGGAGGATGCACCTAAATTTCGCCAAGGGATACGCAATCGTAATTTGTTTCGCGGTAATAAACGAATTCGGCTTGAAGGGTTTACGCTTGATTGGGATGCAGATCGGTTTCCGAAGCCCGAGCGGAGTGCTAGCGGCGGGATTGCTTCAAGCGGGATTACACTTGCTAATGTCAAATTCGCGCTTGTACGTGATGTAAGAGTACTTCGGCCGGGTCTTCACGGTATTGATGTGACGAGTGCTTATTATAGTTATAAAGGGGACGGAACAACATCAAGACTTCGAAGCCGCTATGTCTGGATTGACCGTGTGGAAACGTCAGGTTTTGGTGATGATGGTATCACGACGCACCATAGTGATTTTATTTATATCTCGCATTGTTACGCGCATCATCCAAGCGGACGCGCTCATGCAGATGGGTTTTCTAATTCAAATGGGATAGAGGTAGATGATGGTTCGCGGCATGTTGTTTTGCACAATAACGCCACCGAAGAATGCTTCGGTGGCGTGGAAGTTAAAGCGCATCAAACGAGTTCTGCGGCTTATGACACGCAAATTATCGGTCATTATTCGAAAGCGGATAACCGCGCTTATAATTTTAGGCATATTGGGCATCACCGCGAGGGGGACGAGTTTAGTGGAACGGCAATTGGAATTCGGGCGACGTTTCTAGTTGCTCTAAGCCCGAAGCCAACCCCACTTTATCAAAAAAGCGAACCACGAGCCTTGGTTGTTTCTGCGTATCAAAAGGTCAGTATCTCCTATTTTGCGGTTAGTGATGATCTTCATAGTCAAGTCTTGGCAGTGCAATATCGAGCGAGTCATGTTGTGATAGCCCATATTTTTTATTTGGGGAAAAAGCCTCGTATTGTGCTTGGTAAAGAAACAGAAGATGTTAGGGTCTCAGAAATAAAGCAATGGTCGTGAAGCAAATTCGCCGTCAAGATCGTTTTCAGCGTCGGCAAAAAGTCGATATAACCGTGAAGCTGCTACATCATATTGAATGAGCTTCGGGTCTGCTTTTGAAAGGGTTGAAACAAGCGGTAACTCGAGCTTTTTCTTAACAATGGAAAGATAAGCCTGTCCGCGTTTGTTTAAGCCGAGCAAACGGTGATAAGGCAGAGCAATATCTTCTTTTTTAAACTGGAGCAAAATTTGCATGGCTGTTCGGCGAATTCGTGAACTGCTGTAGCGTTTTGTTGTTGCCACTTTCAAAAAAGCGTCGGCATTATCTTTGTACGCAGCACGGATTAAACGATTTTCGATGCCTTCTGTCACGCTATTGATGGATTCTAGTGCGGAACCACTGTCACTTAAAAGGCGATAACGCAAATAAGGATAAATCGATTCAAATGAAAGAAGTTCAGCTGGATTATCAAGCAAGCTTTGATAGACGAAAGAAGGGACTAGTTTTTGAACGGCAAAAAAATCATCGTTAAGTAGCAGTTTGCGAATTGCTGTTGCACTTGCGATATTGGATTGCTCTGCTTCTTTTGCATGATAGTCACTTGTGCGTTTCAGCGAGAAAAGTTCTAGCTCTGCTCCTAGTTTTTGATTAGCCAAGGCATAATGAAAGCCTAATATATTATTCGGTTTTGTTACGTCAAGAGAGCTGATTTCGGAGGCTAAAGCATCTGTGTATGCTCGGCCGTAACTATGTTCTTTGTTTTGCAGATTGTCTTGAAGACGCGTCTCAAATTCCGGCCGGCTTGCGAATTCAGCGGCGCGGATAAAGTCATCTGCATTCCCGTTTTCACTGCCAAAGCAAAGCGCAGAAACATGCAAATCTTTCAAAATCCGTACCGCTTCTGTAGCGAAGATGTCAGCTTGCTGCATGACGTAGCGGACTGGTAGCTCGATAACAAGGTCACAGCCGGCTTCGAGTGCCCACCTTGTGCGTAAGGCTTTGGAGACGATAGCGGGTTCGCCACGCTGTACAAATGAGCCGCTCATAACCGCGATGAGGATGTCGGCTTTTGTCACTTTCTTCGTTTGCTCAATGTGATAAAGATGCCCGTTATGAAACGGATTATATTCTACAATAATTCCAGCAGCTCGCAAATTGAATCACCTAACTTCTTTTTATTTTTATTTTAGCACATTATTACTTGGAAATCCTTTTAAGAAAGCGGAAAAGGGCATTGACAAAAGCCTTTAGAAAAGCTATAATATTTTTTGTTGCGCTTGGAGTGATGAATGATGAAATGGTCATTAAGTCAATTAAAAAAATATCGTGACGAACCTTTTAAAATTGATGAATCAATTGATTTAACTGAGTTTTTAAAAGCAAATAATCAAGACGTACGAAATGCTTCGCCTGTCTCTGTAACAGGGAAACTCGAACTACAAGGCGATGAAGTGTTAGCACATTTAAAAAATAAGCGGTTTTTTTTGTTTTGCCATGTGCAAGAACGCTTGTTGATGTCACTTCGCCTTATGAAATTTTGACTACAGAAACTTTTGTGAAATCAGCGAGTCAAATCCAAGATGAATCCTTTCACTTAATTGAAAAGGATACGGTTGATTTGGTACCGGTTCTAGAAGAGTTATTACTAGTCGAAATCCCAATGCAGGTTTTTAGTGAAGAAGCGCTTGATGAAGCAGAACTTCCAAAAGGCGAAGATTGGGAAGTAAAAACAGAAGATGAGCTTCTTGAGGAACAAGCCTCGGAAGCGCCGAAAGTGGATCCTCGTCTTGCAGGACTAGCAGACTTTTTTAATGATAAAAAAGAAAACTAGTATCTGCCAAGCTGGAATATATTTGAGGGAAACCTTGAAAATTTGAGAGCTTTAAACTCTTAAGGAGGTGTAATGAAATGGCAGTACCTTTTAGAAGAACTTCTAAAACCAAAAAACGCAAACGCCGCACGCATTTCAAATTACAAGTTCCAGGTATGAATGAATGCCCGAACTGTGGGGAAATGAAGCTTTCTCACCGTGTGTGTCCTGAATGCGGACATTACGATGGAAAAGATGTAGCGAACAGCTAATATCAGTTGTAAAAACAAGTGATACGTACACTTGTAAGTTATAAAAGCACGACAAGATACCATGGATCTTGTCGTGCTTTTATTTATTTTGCGAAGACATCTTTTCGCCTAAAATAAAATAGTGTAAAATAGAAAGTAGACGGTTAAAAGGAACGGTGAAATAATGAAACCACAAATCGGCGTTATCGGCGGCGGAGCGATCGGGCTGTTATTCGCAGCCAATCTTTCTGAGTATGCAGAAGTCACAGTTTTTGTGAGACGTGAAGAACAAAAACGAGAACTACAAAAATCCGGATTAACTTACCAAGGGAGAAACATCATGGTGAGTGCAGCACTAACTCGGGAAATAGATCGCCTTAATCAGCAAAGTATATTGTTTATCACAGTAAAGAGTTATCAATTGAAAGTTTTACAAGCTGAACTTGCAAAAGTGATGCCGGATATTCCGCTTCTTTTTTTGCAAAATGGGCTGGGGCATCTTAAGTTGCTTGAAACTCTTCCAAACAAAAATATTGCGATCGGTGTAACCAGTCACGGGGCGTATAAGAGCGGAGATGCTGAGGTGGAGCTTCGTGGATTCGGTCAAACTGTATTTGGTTTCTTACGAGGGGGATTCGATTTTGCCAAGCTCGAGCTTTTTTCGGGTCAAGATCATTTTCCGTTTATCTTTACAACCACTATTTTGCAAGCGGTTTACCAGAAACTGATCGTAAATGTAGCCATCAATCCGTTGACCGCGATTCTTGGAGTGAAAAATGGCGAGCTGCTCGAAAATTCATATTTTAAAAAAAATTATGCTTCATGTAACTGCTGAAGCCAATCAAGCACTAAATGTGGCTGATGCGGAGGAGCGTGTTTTAACTGTTTGCCGAAAAACTGCAGAAAATTTGTCTTCGATGGCGGTAGATATCAGCACGCATCGACCAACAGAAATTGATGCGATTCTTTTGCCTGTGATTGAAATGCTGGAAGAGGCAAAATTGAAAAATGACAGCTTAGTGATACTTTATGAGCTAGTGAAAGGAATGGAGAAAAGGAATGTTTGATTGGATTACTGAATTTGCAGCTTGGTTGCTTATTTTGCCAGCTGTACTTTTCTTCATTATATATATCTTTTTTGCAAGTTTTCCCAAAACGCGGAATCGGGCACCTAAATGGGCAGCAGACGGTTCTACATTCTTTTTGATCTTGGCAGTTCATGTATGGATGCTTCTACTGTTTGGTCATTCTTTTTTGCTGTATCTGCTGCTTGTGCTTTTTATTTTGGGTATCGTTATTATTATAGCCTATGCACGCCGTGACGGAGAATTATATGTTTCACGTGTATTTCGAACGTATTGGAGGCTTTGCTTTTTTTGTTTTTGGTTTAGTATACTCATTGCTTTATGTGATTGGTCTTGTACTTGCACTTATTTATCTGCTTTTAAATTAATGAATGTGCTGTTTTGGGGCATAAAGTGGGGAATGGTTTTACCAGCCACTTGCCCCCACTTTATTTTTTAATTTAATAGATGGCTTTATATCAATGTTCTAATCTCTTCTCTGGAAACAGGGATGAGATTTTTTTTTCGCTTTTCTTAGTTATGAGTGGAGTAAAGTGGGGAGATGTGGTAAAGTGATATTTAGAAAGTGGGGGAAGTCTAATGTTCATGGGCGAATATCAACATAACATTGATATAAAGGGCCGATTAATTGTGCCAGCTAAGTTCCGTGAACTCCTCGGGGAGCAGTTTGTGATTACACGTGGACTGGATAAATGCTTATTTGCTTATCCAAATTCCGAGTGGGACAAATTGGAGGGAAAACTGCAGACCCTTCCACTTACAAAAAAAGATGCCCGTTCCTTTACTCGATTCTTTTTTTCAGGGGCTTCTGAATGCGAGCTTGATAAGCAGGGACGGATTAATATTCCGCAAAACCTGCTAAGCTATGCTGGACTTGAAAAGGAATCGGTAATTATCGGAGTTTCGAATCGGATTGAAATTTGGAGCAAGTTCGAATGGGAGGCTGCTTTTTCAGCAGCTGAAGAGTCCTTTGCGGATATTGCAGAAAATATGATCGGTTTCGATATTTAAGGAGGACGGCTGAATGTTTCAACATGAAACGGTGTTGCTACACGAAACAGTAGATATGCTTGAAGTGAAAAAAGATGGGGTTTATGTCGATTGTACGCTTGGCGGAGCGGGTCATACTGCTTATTTGCTGGGAAAAATTGGTCAAGATGGAAGGATATTTGCCTTTGACCAAGATGAAACAGCGATTCAAAACGCTAAAAAAAAAATTGGATGATCCGCGAGTAACGTTAATTAAAGCCAACTTTCGTACGATTAAAACCGAGCTTCTAAAACATGGAATCACTAAAGTAGACGGGATTCTATATGATTTAGGGGTTTCATCGCCGCAATTAGATGTGCGGGAACGAGGCTTCAGCTACCATAATGATGCGGCACTTGATATGCGAATGGATCAATCGCAAGAACTTTCTGCGCGCACAGTTATCAACGAGTGGAGTTATGAACAGCTTGTTAAGATTTTTTTTCGTTATGGCGAGGAAAAGTTTTCTAAACAAGTGGCTCGCGAGATTGAGCGTAGACGTGAAAATGCGCCAATTGAAACAACTGGGGAACTTGTTGATATTATCAAGACTGCTATTCCTGCTGCTGCAAGGCGCAAAGGAGGGCATCCAGCAAAACGAGTTTTTCAAGCCATTCGAATTGCTGTAAATGATGAGCTTTCAGCGGTGGAGGATTCGTTGCAAGATGCGCTCACGCTACTAAAAAAAGGTGGTAGAATCAGCGTGATTACGTTTCATTCACTTGAAGACCGGATTACGAAACAGCTTTTTCAAGAAGCAGCTAAAGGACCTGAGATTCCACGGGGGCTTCCGGTTCTTCCAGATGAGTTTCAGCCGGATTTTAAACTTGTAACAAGAAAGCCTATTCTTCCAAGTGAAGAAGAATTGACACATAATAATCGAGCACGCTCAGCAAAACTGCGTGTAATCGAGAAAATAAAATAATGTAGGAGTTGAGATATGTGAGTAATGTGGCCTACAAATCAAATTTGGAACCAAAGCGAGTACATAATGAAGAGATTGAAGAACAAAAACAACTGCTTGTCAAACGCAAGAAAATAACTACCGGGGAAAAAAATTATTATGGCCATTGCGGTAGTGGTTTTAGCAGTTGCGGCTTATCAAATCATTAGCGTGCAAACAAGTATTTATAGCATCAATCAAAATATTGAAACGACTCAAGCGAAACTTTCAGATCAGGAAAAAAATAATGATGATTTGAAAGTACAAGTGAATGACTTGGGGCGTTATGAGCGCATTTTGCAAAAAGCAAAAGAAAAAGGCTTGAAACTAGACGGAGACAACGTGAAAGTAGTCGACGGTAAATGAATCGGCGCAGAGGAAATATGAGGAGAGGCGCGTTAGCACTTTTTGTCTTTTTCGCTGCGCTTTTCCTCATTTTGACAGGTCGCTTTCTTTATTTACAAATTCGCGGTGAAGCAAACGGCGAACCGCTTGCAGCGAAAGCAGCACAACAGCACGCGAAGACAGAAGTAATTCAAGCGAAGCGCGGTTCGATACTTGATCAAAAGGGCGAAGTGCTTGCGGAAGATACGGCAACCTATACGCTTGCAGCTGTTGTTTCAGATAAGCTTTCTAAAACTGAAAAAAAATTCACTTTCCGTAACAAATAAGGAAAAAACGGCAGAAGCGCTTGCTAAATACATTCCAATGTCAAAAGCAGATATTTTGAAGCGACTTCAAAAGAAGAATGTTTATCAAGTTGAGTTTGGCAAAGCCGGCAAGAATATCTCGGTTGAGACAAAGAACAAAATTGAAAAAGAAAAGCTGGCTGGGCTTGTTTTTACGAGACAAGCAGAGCGTTTTTATCCAAACGGAACTTTTGCGACACAACTAATCGGATTTGCACAGCAATCTGATGAAAGTGGTGGTGAAAATACGCTGATCGGTAAAATGGGTATTGAGAAAAGCTATAATTCGGTTTTGACGGGTAAAAACGGTAAGCTGACGTACAGCACAGACAGGATGGGCTATATTTTGCCGAATGCAAAGAAGAATGTGACGGAAGCAGTGGACGGAAGTGACATTCAACTTACGATTGATAAAAAGATTCAGACGTTTCTTGAAGACACGATGACGACTGTAAATGCCAAGTATAAACCTAAAAATATGATGGCGGTTGTGATGAATCCAAAGACTGGTGAAATTCTTGCGATGAGTCAGCGTCCATCATTTAATCCTTCAACAAAGGCAGGCCTCAATGCAAATTCGGCGGGGGTTTGGCAAGATCTTCCAGTAGAGTATGCGTATGAACCAGGTTCTGTTATGAAAATCTTTTCGCTTGCCTCGGCAATTGATTCGGATGTATATAATCCAAATGCTTATTTTAAGTCAGGGATCTATAAAGTCGGTGACATTCCAATCCATGACCATAACGGCGGTGTTGGATGGGGATCTATTACTTATCGAGAAGGTGTTGAACGCTCGAGTAATGTAGCCTTTGCGACACTTCTTAATAAGATGGGGACGGATCGGTTTGAAGATTATTTGACAAAATTCGGGTTTGGTCAAAAAACTGGAATTCAACTTCCAAATGAAGCAAGCGGCAAAATCCTTTATCAATATCCAGTTGAAAAAGTGACAACGGTATTTGGTCAAGGGACGACCGTTTCGATGATGCAAATGCTGCAAGGTGCTTCGGCAATTGCGAGCGATGGCAAAATGAAGCTGCCCTACGTGGTGTCTTCCATTACGAATCCGAATACTGATGAAACGACAACAACAAAAATGAAAGTAACCGGAACACCGATTAGTGCTGAAACGGCAAAGAAAACGCGCGAAGAATTAACACAAGTTGTAAGCGGTGAGAATGGAACTGGGAAACTTTACGCAATTCCAGGTTATTCAGTTGCTGGTAAAACAGGAACCTCGCAAATTGCCAATGCTACAACTGGAAAATATATGACTGGGAAAAACAATTATATCTTTTCTTTCATGGGTATGGCACCAGCAGACGATCCGGAAATTATTATGTATGTTACGATGCAGCAACCGCAGCTTTCGGATACACAAACGGGCGGTGAAGCCGTGTCGGAAGTTTTTAATCCTGTTATGAAAAACAGCTTGCAATACTTGAATATTAAACCGGCTGAAGCAAAGAAATACGAGCAGGTTAAAGTGAAAAGTTATGCTGGAAAGACAAAAGAAGAAGCGCAAAAAGCTGTTACAGCACAAAAGCTAAGTCCGATCATTATCGGAAACGGAAAAAAAATTGTGCAGCAGCTTCCGCAAGAAGGCGAACTCATGATGGAAGGTCAAAAAGTGATTTTGCTAACGGACGGCGATATGACTGTTCCGGATATGACAAATTGGTCGCGTGAAGATGCGCTCAAGGTGTCAGAAATTACCGGTGTACCTTTTACTTTTAAGGGAACGGGCTATGTCACGAAGCAAAGTGCTGCTGCAGGAACGGTGCTCAATCAAGAGACCAACATGCAGATTGAACTCCTCGAACCGGAATCGGTAGACGCGTTCAATCAAAATAAAGACGAAACTGATCGAGAAAAAGTTAAAAAAGATACTAATATTCAGGAAAACCAAGGCGTAGGAGACCTGTTGAACGGCTGATCAAGCTTGTCAATTGATGCACCTAGCCTAAGCATCCTGGCTTCTTTCAAGAAAAGAAGTCAGGATGTATTTACAAGATGTCATATGGAAAAGCTTTTTACTTTTTGCTAAGATAGAGAAGGAGAATTTTCGCCTTGTTTCTTTTAGGAAAGAGCGAAAAGCAATGTCTGAAGGAGATGGAATTTGTGAAATTAAAAGAGCTTTTAAGCGTGTTGCCGCTTTATTACGGCACTGCAGAAGCTGATCTCGAGATTGAAAAAATCGAACAAGATAGCCGCAAAGTAGCCAAGGGAACACTGTTTATTTGTATTGACGGTGAAGTTGTAGATGGGCATCAATTTGCGAAAACCGCCGAGGAAAATGGTGCAAGTGTCATTTTGGCAGAACACGATGTCCCCGTTTCCATCCCAGTCATTCAAGTTGGTGATACAAAACGAGCAATGGCACTTTTGGCTGATCAGTTTTACGGCTCGCCTAGTCAGAAGATTCGTATGGTTGGCGTGACTGGAACAAACGGAAAGACGACCGTGACACATTTGATTGATCAGATTGTGCGCGATCAGGGTGAAAAGACCGGCTTAATTGGGACAATGTACATGCGAATTGGTGACGAACAAATTGAAACAAAAAATACGACCCCAGACAGCCTTACCTTGCAGAAAATCTTTGCCGAAATGAACGATAAAGGTATTACAACAGCGGCGATGGAAGTTTCGAGTCACGCACTTGTCCAAGGTCGTGTTTACGGAACGGATTACGATGTTGCGGTTTTCACCAATCTTTCACAAGATCATCTCGATTACCATAAAACGATGGAAGAATATGCACATGCGAAAAGCTTGCTCTTTGCGCAACTTGGAAATAAATATCAAAAAAATGCCCCGAAAATTGCGGTGCTTAATGCAGATGATCCGGCATCAGAAATCATGAGCCGAGCCTCTGCAGCGCCTGTGATTAGTTACGGAATCGATCAAGCAGCGGATTTTATGGCGAAAAATATTACCATTACAAGTAAAGGTTCAAGTTTTGAACTCGTTTCAAAAAGTGGTACGGTGAGAAATGTTCATATTCAAATGATCGGCAAATTCAGCATCTACAATGTACTTGCGGCTCTTTCAACAGCCTATGCACTTGGCATTTCAGAAGAGGATGCAATTGAAAGCCTCAGCCAAGTAAAAGGCGTAGCGGGTCGTTTTGAGCTCGTGCATGCGGGGCAAGATTTTCCTGTGATTGTGGACTATGCGCATACGCCGGACGGGCTTTTGAATGTTCTTGAGACAGTGGATGAATTTGCTAAGGGTCGTGTTTTCGTTGTTGTCGGCTGTGGAGGCGATCGTGATAAAGGGAAGCGTCCGAAAATGGCGCGGATTGCGGTTGACTATGCCACAGATCCGATTTTTACATCAGATAATCCTCGAACAGAAGATCCGCTTCTGATCATTAAAGATATGGAGGCAGGAGTTCCAGGAGAAAAATATATTGTAAAACCGAATCGTAAAGAAGCGATTGACTATGCCATTCAGCAAGCAGAGTCTGGTGATGTAATCTTAATTGCCGGGAAAGGTCATGAAGACTATCAAATTATCGGAACTGAGAAATTTGATTTCGATGATCGTGTCATGGCACGCGAAGCTATTGAAAAAAAGCTGAAACTTTAATACAATAAGTAACGGTTTAAAATTGTTTCATAAAAAGATTGGAGAGAAATCATTGTGTCATTTTATATGTTATTTACAGCGCTAGCGATCGCTTTCTTCCTTACAATTGCATTCGTGCCGGTGCTGATCCCATTTTTAGTTAAATTAAAATTTGGACAAAGCATTCGAGAAGAAGGACCTAAACAGCATGCCCAAAAATCAGGAACGCCTACAATGGGAGCCGTTGTGTTTCTGTCAGCAATCATGTTGAGTTATCTCATCATCAGTTTGATCACCAGTTCTTTCAACTTAACAACCGTATTGTTGTTCATCGCTATTCTGCTGTTTGGAACATTAGGATTTCTTGATGATTATATTAAAGTTGTGAAAAAACGTAACCTAGGCCTAACTTCAAAACAAAAAGTTTTTTAGGTCAATTGGCGATTGCGCTTCTCTTTTACCTGATCTATCATTTTGGGAAATTTGAAGAAACACTGCGAATTCCGTTCACTCAGACGGAAATCGACCTCGGCTGGTTCTTTTTGATCTTCGTACTTTTTTGGCTCGTTGGATTCTCGAATGCGGTCAATTTAACAGACGGACTTGATGGACTGGTTTCAGGACTTTCAAGTATCGCCTTTTTAGCATTCGGCGTGATTGCAATCTACCAAGATCAGTTTCAAGTGGCGCTGTTTTGCTTTGCTGTTGTTGGAGGAATGCTTGGATTTCTTCTTTTTAATAAAAATCCAGCGAAAATATTTATGGGTGACACGGGTTCGCTTGCGCTCGGCGGGGCGCTTGCAGCCGTTTCAATTTTGCTTAAGCAAGAATGGATGCTACTTTTAATCGGCATCGTTTTCGTTGTCGAAACCGCTTCAGTGATTTTGCAAGTATCTTATTTCAAAGCAACACATGGAAAACGGCTTTTCCGAATGACTCCGATCCATCACCATTTTGAACTTGGTGGCTGGAGCGAATGGCGCGTCGTGCTGACTTTTTGGAGCGTCGGGTTGCTTGCGGCTCTTATCTCCATTTGGATGGTCGTTCTATAAGAAACTGAACAGCGTCTCTAACAGGTTTTAAAACCTGATTTAGTTGGCGCTTTTAGTCGTTTCTTAAGGAGAAATAAAAAAGGGAATTAGCGGAGGATATCAAAATGAAAAATATCGAAATGTATTATCATAAAAAAGTACTCGTTTTAGGGCTAGCGAGAAGCGGCGTGAGTGCAGCGAGTCTCTTGCATCAGCTTGGCGCATTTGTCACAGTAAACGATCAAAAACCATTTAGCGAGAATCCAGAAGCACAAGGCTTGCTTGAGCAAGGAATCAAAGTGATTTGCGGAAGTCACCCGACAGAACTTCTTGATGAGGGTTTTGAACTTGTTGTAAAAAATCCAGGAATTCCATATAACAATCCAATGGTAGCTAAAGCTGAGCGATTGAACATTCCTGTTATTACAGAAGTGGAACTTGCGTATCAAATTTCTGAAGCACCAATCATCGGAATTACCGGAACAAATGGGAAAACGACGACTACGACGATCATTGATGCGATGCTAAATGAAACAATCGCAGGAAAATCTCTTCTTGCCGGAAATATTGGGTTTCCTGCTTCAACAGTTGCAGAGGACGCAACGAGCGATCAGTGGATCACGATGGAGCTTTCTTCGTTCCAACTAATGGGTATCAAAACCTTCAAACCGAAAATTGCAGTAATCACAAATATTTATGAAGCCCATCTGGATTATCATAAAACACGCGAAGAATATGTCGCAGCCAAGTGGAACATCCAAAAAAATCAAACAGCGGATGATGTGCTTATCATTAATTGGGATCAAGAAGAACTTCAAGGCTTGACGAAGAAAACAGCAGCACGTGTTATACCGTTTTCAACAACTCAGCGCCTTCAAGAAGGAGCTTATGTTCAAAATGGCCAATTGATGTTCGGTGAAGAAGCAATTGGTGAACGTGATGATATCTTACTTCCGGGGGATCATAACTTGGAAAATATACTTGCTGCAATAGCTGTCGTAAAAACAATCGGTGTTTCAAACGAAGCGATCATGACCGTTCTGCGGACTTTCAAAGGCGTGCCGCACCGGACACAGTTTGTGACTGAATATAAAGGACGCAAATTTTATAATGATTCCAAAGCAACTAATATATTAGCAACACAAAGTGCGTTGAAAGGCTTCAAACAGCCTGTAGTTCTCCTTGCAGGTGGATTAGATCGCGGCAATGAATTTGATGAACTGAAACCATTCCTAAAAAACGTAAAAGATGTTGTCGTTTTTGGCGAAACCGCTGATAAAATTGCACGAGTTGCAAAAGAATCTGATATAGAGGTTCATTTCGTAAAAGACGTTGAAGATGCAGTCCCCGTTGCATATAAAGTATCAGAGCCAGGCGATGTCATCCTGCTTTCACCAGCGTGTGCGAGCTGGGATCAATACCGTACTTTTGAAGTGCGCGGCAATGCTTACATGCGTGCCATTCGCACACTTACAGACACAGATGAGGTGGAAAAATGAAGATCGTATTAACTGGCGGAGGGACAGGTGGACACGTTTATCCCGCGCTCGCATTTATGCGTGAATGCAAAAAAGAGTATCCAGACGCTGAATTTCTTTATATTGGAACAGGGAAGGGGCTTGAAGCGGATATCGTGCCGCGAGCAGGCTTGGAATTTGAAGCAGTTGACGTAACCGGATTTAAACGCTCGCTTTCTCTCGAAAACGTGAAGACGATCGCGCGCTTTTTAAAGGGAGTTACGCGGAGTAAAAAGATTCTACGCGATTTTAAGCCGGATTGTGTTATTGGAACAGGCGGATATGTTTGCGGGCCAGTTGTTTATGCCGCGCACAAGCTTAAGATTCCAACGATCATTCACGAACAAAACAGCGTGGCAGGTCTGACCAACAAATTTTTAAGCCGATATGTGGATAAAGTAGCGATCTGCTTTGAAGAGGTCAGCGAATCCTTTCCTTCCGAAAAAATTGTCTTTACAGGGAACCCACGTGCATCTGAAGTCGTCGGAATTAAATCGGAGAACGCGCTCGCTGAATATCATCTTGACGATAGCAAAAAAACGGTACTTGCGTTCGGTGGAAGCCGCGGTGCGAGAGCTATCAACGAAGCGATTTGGAAAATCTTGCCAGAATGGAATAAAAAAGACTATCAGCTGCTTTATGTGACCGGCGATGTACACTATGAAAAAATCAAAGACGAACTTGAAAGTCTGCACTTGAATCAGACGATCAGTGTAGTGCCATTTATATACAACATGCCGGAAGTGTTGAATGAAGTTGATCTCGTTATTTCACGAGCTGGCGCAACAACGCTGTCAGAACTCACATCGCTTGGTTTGCCGAGTATTTTAATTCCTAGTCCATACGTGACGGCAAATCACCAAGAAAACAATGCGCGTTCGCTTGAGCGAAATGGAGCAAGTATTGTGATCACAGAAAAAGAGCTTGGCGAAACAGATTTGATGCAAAAAGTGGATGGGATCATGAGCGATGAAATGGCATTAAATGAAATGGCTTTTCATGCAAAAGAAATTGGTGTTCCAGATGCAGCCAAGCGCTTAGTTGATGTTGCTGTTAACCTTATGAAGCCGTGAGCAGAAACATTTGAAGAGAGGAGGTCCGATTTGAAACATGGCGAAAAATAAAAAGGTGGTTTCCATTGAAAACCGCATCCCTGAATTAAAAAAATACCGCAAGAAAAAATTAGTTCGCCAACTCGTGCTTCTAATCGGTTTCTTCACCCTCCTAATCCTTATAACACTTTATTTTTTGTCGCCGCTCAGCAAAGTCGGAACCATCTATGTGACCGGCAATCGAGAATTGACTGAACAAGAAGTCAGAACAGCGAGCGGTATTGAAAAAGGTGATTATGTCATTGCAATTAATAACCGCAATACGGTAAGCGAAATTAAAAAGAATCCATTGATAAAAAAAGCTACTGTCACAAAACGAGGCTTTAACGAAATTGAAATTAGCATCACAGAATACAAGACAATCGGTTATGAGCCAAAAAACGGATTTTATTATGACATTCTTGAAAACGGAAAACTTTTAACCGATAGTTCGCGGAAGTTTCCGATTGGCAATCGTGTTTTATTTGTCAGATTCAAAAATGGAGAACTTTTAACAAAAATGGTGAAAGAGTGGCAAAAGCTTCCAAGCGAAGTTCAAAGTGCCGTATCTGAGATTCACCTAGAACCGAAAAAAAGTGACCCTGAACATCTTCTACTCTATATGAATGATGGTAATCAAGTATCAGCGACGATTGAAAGCTTCTCTGAAAAAATGATTTACTATCCCTCGATTGCAGCACAGCTCAATCCTGGTCAAAAAGGTGTGATTGATCTCGAAGTCGGAGCTTACTTTGAGAGTTATTACAAGCAAAATCAATCTGAAAAAGCAAACAAGAAAAAATAAGGCGTTCGCGAATGAAAACACGAATATAAGATCGTTTGTTCGCCTTTTGAGCATATAAATTGAAAAAACCGAAAAAAAAAGCTAGAAAATTGTTCTTTGTGCTTTAATTCAGCGGTTTGTTAGTGTAGACTGTAAATAAGTGAATTCAACTTATCCTTTGAAAATGAAGAAGAGAGTTAAAATGAGAAGGTATAAGCATCTAAATGAATCAATTCGATTTTTAAAGTAGACTATGCGAGCTTGACAAAATAGAAGGAGGTGCCGATAAGTGGGAGAAAGTGAAATATATGTGAGCCTTGATATTGGCTCTTCGAAAATCAAAGTGATCATCGCAGAGATGGCGAATGATCGCTTAAACATCATTGGTGTAGGGGATGTTGCATCAGAGGGTATAAAAAAAAGGCATCGTGATAGATATTGATAAAACGGTGGAATCAATCAAGAAAGCGATTCGAAAAGCAGAGCGAATGGTAGGCGTTGAAATTTCGCAAGTCATCGTCGGCATTGTATCGAATCAAATTACCCTTGAAAATTGCCACGGCGTTGTGGCTATTAACAGCGATACTTCGGATATCTCGGATCAAGATGTGTGGAATGTTTTAGATGCAGCACAAGTTGCTCCATTACAGCCTGAACGTGAGATAATCAGTTTGATTCCGCATCAGTTTGTAGTTGACGGATTTAGCGGAATTACTGATCCACGTGGTATGAGCGGCATAAAGCTCGAAGTGGAAGGATCACTTGTCACGGGTTCAAAAACAATATTACATAATACGCTTCGTTGTGTTGAGCGAGCAGGGCTTGATATTGCTGAAATCGTCCTGCAACCATTAGCTGAAGCTTCTGTGACCATGACAGAAGATGATAAAGAATTCGGTACTGCACTGATTAATGTTGGTGCCGGAACTACTACGGTCAGTGTTTTTGATCAAGGCAAGCTTCTTGCTACATGCTCCATTCCTGTTGGAGGAGAGAATATCACAAAAGATTTATCACTTGGACTTAATACCTCAACAGCAAACGCTGAAAAAGTGAAGCTTGAACACGGCTATGCTTTTTATGAAGACGCATCACAGGACGAGGTCTTTTCTGTCGATGTTATCGGAAGCGATAAGCAGCAGCATTTTAACCAGCTTGAAATTGCCGATATTATTGAAGCGCGTCTTGAAGAAATTTTTGTTTTAGCACAAGACGAGCTTAAACGAATCGGCATTAAAAACTTGCCCGGCGGTTTTATTTTAACGGGCGGAACAATGGCAATGCCGGGGGCAATTGACTTGGCTGCTCAAGTTTTAGGTGAACATGTTCGTCTCGCAATGCCAGATTATATTGGCGTTAGAGATCCGGCTTATACGACGGCTGTCGGTTTAATTCAATACGCGTACAACCTGCAAGAATTAGAAGGTTCGAGCTTTGAAGACGAGTCGTATGACTATGAAGAAGAGGTGCAGCCTGTGAAGAAGGCTAAGCCTTCTAAACCGAAAAAATCGGATGAAGAAAAAGTAACGACAAAAATGAAAAACTTCTTTGGCGCTTTTTTTGAATAATGAACAGCGGTTTCAAAAGAAAACCAAGAAAGTAAAGTAGGAGGAAATAGAATGTTAGAGTTTGATACTAATTCTGAGAGCTTGGCAACGATTAAAGTTATCGGCGTCGGCGGCGGCGGCAATAACGCTGTAAACCGAATGATCGATCACGGTGTTCAGGGTGTAGAATTTATTTCCGTTAATACGGATGCTCAAGCACTGAATCTTTCCAAGTCAGAAGTGAAACTGCAAATCGGCTCGAAATTGACTCGTGGACTTGGAGCCGGTGCCGTTCCTGAAATCGGAAAAAAAAGCTGCTGAAGAAAGCCGCGAATTGATTGAAGAAGCTTTGAAAGGTGCGGATATGGTATTTGTCACTGCCGGAATGGGAGGCGGAACTGGTACAGGTGCTGCCCCTGTGATTGCACAAATTGCAAAAGAAATGGGTGCACTGACAGTAGGCGTAATCACACGTCCATTTGGCTTTGAAGGACCAAAACGTTCCAAGCAAGCGCTTGCTGGAACAGAAGCAATGAAAGAAGCTGTTGACACACTGATTGTTATTCCAAATGATCGGTTGCTTCAAATTGTGGATAAGAATACACCAATGCTTGAAGCATTCCGCGAAGCCGATAACGTGCTTCGTCAAGGGGTTCAAGGGATTTCTGATTTGATTGCTGTACCGGGTCTAATCAACCTTGACTTCGCCGATGTGAAAACGATCATGACAAACCGTGGTTCTGCTCTTATGGGAATCGGGATTGCAACAGGAGAAAATCGTGCAGCCGATGCGGCTAAAAAAGCAATTTCTTCTCCGCTGCTTGAAACATCAATCGACGGTGCAAAAGGTGTCTTGATGAATATTACAGGAGGATCAAACCTCAGCTTGTATGAAGTACAAGAAGCTGCTGAGATTGTTTCAAGTGCATCTGATCCGGAAGTGAATATGATTTTTGGTTCCGTGATTAACGATGACTTGAAAGATGAACTTGTTGTAACTGTGATCGCAACAGGGTTTGACGAATCAAAACAGCAAGCGAACAATCAAATTCGCCGTCAAGTTAGCCAAAAAATTGAAGTTAATCGTCCAAACTATGCGAAGCCGGAAGAAACTCGCCGTCCGGTTGAAACTGAACCGCAGCAGCGTGAGGCTAATAATCCGGAAGAAACATCAAATGCAGATTATGGTGATGTAGACGTACCGGCATTTATTCGCAACCGCAACAGACGTAAACAGTAAGAATGTTTAAAGCGCATAAAATCGGGAAATCACATGAACAAAAGGTGAGGCACAATGTCTAAAAAGGACAACTTAATTGAAATTGAAGCAAAAATTGATGAAGCTTGTCGCAAGGCTGGCCGAAACAGAAATGAAGTTCACTTGGTTGCAGTTACAAAAACCATTGATGTAGAAGGGATTAAAGAGCTATATGATCTCGGAATCCGCGACTTTGGAGAAAACAGAGTGGATGTATTTCTTGAAAAGTATGAAGCTCTAAAGGACTATTCAGATATCCGCT
The DNA here is from genome assembly GCF_000525875.1 of Listeria floridensis FSL S10-1187. Classification (GTDB taxonomy): domain Bacteria; phylum Bacillota; class Bacilli; order Lactobacillales; family Listeriaceae; genus Listeria; species Listeria floridensis. Next base: position 110,961 of record NZ_AODF01000014.1, read on the forward strand.
GGCACTTTATCGGGTCGCTTCAGACTCGCAAAGTAAAAGAAATTCTTACAAAGGTGGATTACATTCATTCGCTTGATCGTGAAAGTCTTGCGAAAGAAATTGAAAAACGGGCAGAACAACCTGTACGCTGTTTTTTGCAACTGAACATTTCAGGTGAAGAAAGCAAACATGGCTTTACAAAAGAATCAGCAACTGAATTTTTAAAACGTGCTGATTTTAAGCAGATTGAAATTGTTGGGTTAATGACTATGGCTCCAATTACCGAAGATGAAACCTATCTTCATCACATTTTTCACGATTTAAAAGAGGCTCAGGAGGAACTTGCAGCGCTTCGTCTAAATCGAGTAACGGCAAATGAACTATCCATGGGAATGACAAACGATTACATGATTGCAGTAGAAGAAGGCGCCACATTTATACGCGTGGGCAGAGCTTTAGTGAATGACTAATTATGGAGGTGCAAGATCATGGGACTATCAAACAAATTTAAATCATTCTTCTTCCTTGATGAAGAAGATTACTACGAAGAAGAAGTAAACCAAAAAAAAAGCACAGGAGCCTGAACCGATGATACAGAAAAAAACTGAGAAACCCGCTAAAAATCGTTTTCGTGCAGTAGAAGAGGAATCCAATGTTGTCAGCATGCAAGGCGCACAATTCTCAAGCGAAGTAATGCTTTCGGAACCGCGTGTCTATGCAGAAGCACAAGAACTTGCTGACTATCTAAAAGAATATAAAACGCTTGTTGTTAACTTACAGCGCATCAGCCACGACCAGGCTATTCGGATTGTTGACTTTTTGAGCGGAACTGTTTATGCTTTAGGTGGAGACATTCAACGTATCGGCAATAACATTTTCTTGTGTACACCTGAAAATGTAAATGTTGACGGTTCGATCTCTGAGATGCTTGAAGAGCAAGACTACATGTAAGCAAAGAGGGGTGGCACATAAGTTTGCAAACTTTTTTAATTCAAGTGGTTGATGTTATTTTGTTTATCATTCGTTACTTGCCAACCTTAATGTTTGTCTATTTCTTGATGAGCTGGTTTCCGGGTGCGCGTGAATCAAAAATCGGCCGCTTTCTAGGCAAAATTTTCGAACCCATTTTAGAGCCGTTTAGGAGAATCATTCCGCCAATTGGTATGTTTGATATCTCGTCACTCGTTGCATTTATTGCATTCCAGTTTGCAATGACAGTGCTCACAAATTTGATTTATCAATACGTCGTACCGCTTTTATATGGGATTTAATGGTCATGTCTTTCCGGCATGACTTTTTTTGTAGCAAGGTGATGAATTTAGGCAAGGAGAGTTTGGTTGAAAGAAGTCGAATGCGGCAGTCTTTCAGCAAAAAAGGAGGTGGTAAATTTGGAAGGGATTTATCAGCATTTTCGAAAAGAAGAATATGCGTTTATTGACCAAATACTGGATATAACCGTTCAAGTTGAAAATGAATATACACCGCGTCTGACAGATTTTCTTGACCCGAGACAGCGTTTTATTACAGAGACGGTGATCGGAAGCTACGAAACTATTCGCGTTGAATTTTTCGGTGGTTCAGAGCATTCAGAACGAAAGCGGGCGCTTATTTATCCAGATTATTATGAACCACAAGAAGCCGATTTTAAAATTGCACTTTTTCATATACGATATCCGGTGAAATTTACGGCACTTTCGCATCAAAAAATTCTTGGAACACTCATGTCCCTTGGCGTTAAGCGTGAAGTTTTCGGTGATATATTGAATGAAGGCGAAGAATGGCAATTTTTCCTTGATGAAGAAATGGCGGATTATGTTTCGGGACAGCTTGAAAAAATCGGCAAAGTGAATGTGATGCTCGAAAAGATTCCGCTTGATGATGCGCTTATCAGTGTGGAAGAATGGGAAGAGCAGATGATTACAACAGCAAGCTTGCGTCTCGATGCAGTACTTGGAAGTGCGCTGAATTTATCTCGGCAAAAAGCGAAACAAATGGTTGTATCTGGTCTTGTAAAAGTAAACTGGAAAACAATTGAAAATCCAGATTTTGAATGCGAAGAACAAGATGTACTTTCGGCACGCGGTTATGGCAGATTAAAGCTGATGCTAATTCATGGACGTACCAAGAAAAATAAAATTCGTCTGGATATCGGTTTTTTGAAATGACCCTTCAGCGGCTTTCTTTTTTCAACTAGCAGGTTTTACCGAAATCTGTACCACTTGAAAACGGCTGTGCTATAATGGATTCAAGGAATATTCTTTGGAAGAAGGTGTGAATACGTTGAAGAAAATGCTTGGTGAAGACCGACGTGAGGCTATCCTCAGCTGGTTAGAAAATTCGTCTGAGCCGATATCTGGTGCGGAACTCGCAAAACGGACGAAGGTAAGCCGGCAAGTGATTGTCCAAGATATTTCACTTCTCCGCGCAATGAATGAAACGATTATTTCGACACCACAAGGTTATCTGATGGTGAAGGAAGGTTCGAAAAGGCCGCGTCGCGTCATCGCGTGCAAACATACGAAGGAACAGGCAGAACTTGAACTGATTACGCTTGTCGATTTTGGTGTTTCGGTGATCGATGTGATTGTGGAACATCCGATTTACGGAGAACTTACCGGCAGTCTTCATTTAAACAGTCGTTTTGATGTTGAGAAATTTGTACAAAAACTTAAAACGACAGATGCACGGATGCTTTCGGGTTTAACGAATGGACTTCATCTGCATACGATTGAAGCAGATACAACCGAACAATTGACAAAAGCCGCAGAAGCGTTAGAAAAACTTGGGATACTTGTCAGCTAAAAATAGATTGCACTAGGAAAAATGAGTTTGTTATGGTAAAATAAGCTTTATATTAGGCTTGTTTTAGAAAAAAATAGAAACCTATCCGAACTGACGATTCTGAAGTCTTTCAGATGTGTCACTTCGATAATTCGTACGGAGGTGTCGACTATGCCATTATCACCACTGGATATACATAACAAAGAATTTACCCGTGGTTTTAGAGGTTATGATGAAGATGAAGTGAATGATTTTCTCGATCAAATTATTAAAGATTATGAACAAGTATTGAAAGAGAAAAAACGACTTGAAGATTCGCTGAACAATAATGAAGAGCGTTTAGGTCACTTCACAAATATTGAAGAGACTTTAAATAAGTCGCTGATCGTTGCTCAAACTGCGGCTGAAGAAGTAAAACAGTCAGCGGATAAAGAAGCGAAGCTGATCATTCGCGAAGCTGAAAAAAAATGCAGATCGAATTTTGGCAGACTCGCTCTCCAAAGCACGAAAAATTGCGATTGAAATTGAAGATTTAAAACGTCAATCGAAGGTGTTCCGCGAACGCCTCAGAATGCTAGTTGAAGCTCAAATGGATTTGATTAAGAGCGATGATTGGCAGCAAATGATGGAATATGATGTTGATGCAACGGAACTGAAGTCGATTAAAGAAGTTCAAGAAGATGCAGAGAATGAACACGAATAAATAAAAAACGATGATTTGAGACAAGTATGTTTTTATAGACCGGCTTAAAGCGATCTGGTGGCGGTGTGAGACCAGAAGCGGTGAAAAACAGAAATCACTCAAGGAGTTTCAGTCCTGAATGAAGTAAGGACTGGCGCGGCCAGGCGTTAATGGAACGAGTGGATAGAAAGCGTGTCTTTTTATCAACAAGGGTGGTAACGCGATAATCTCGTCCCTTTTTTGAGGGAGGAGATTTTTATTTTTGCTAAAAGAAATTAAAAAGGAGCGAACTAATTTATGGATTATAAAGATACTTTACTAATGCCAAAAACGGCTTTTCCAATGCGAGGCAACTTGCCAAACAAGGAACCGATCTGGCAAGAAAAATGGGAAAAAGAAGACCTTTATCATAAGATTCAGGAAAAAAATGCTGGACGTCCGACTTATATTTTACATGACGGACCTCCATATGCGAATGGCGAGCTTCATATGGGACACGCGATGAATAAAACGATCAAAGACATTATTGTTCGCTTTAAATCAATGTCGGGTTTTAGATCACCTTACGTTCCGGGCTGGGATACACACGGTCTTCCAATTGAACAAGCGCTTACGAAAAAAAGGCGTCAAAAGAAAAGAAATGACAGTGGCTGAATTCCGTAAGTTATGTGAAGAATATGCCTACAAACAAATTGATTTACAACGTAATGGCTTCAAGCGACTTGGTGTAAATGGCGATTGGAATGATCCTTATATCACCTTAAAACCGGAATATGAAGCAGAACAAATTAAAGTATTCGGCGAAATGGCGAAAAAAGGCTATATCTATAAAGGGAAAAAAACCGGTTTACTGGTCTCCATCAAGTGAATCAGCGCTTGCAGAAGCAGAAATTGAATATCAAGATAAAACTTCTGCATCAATTTATGTCGCTTTCGATGTGAAAGATGGAAAAGGCGTTATTGATAACGATACAAAAATCGTAATCTGGACAACAACTCCTTGGACAATTCCATCGAACATGGCAATTACCGTGAATCCAAACTTGAACTATGCTGTTGTAGAAACAGCAGGTACGAAATATTTAGTAGCGGCAGATCTTGTTGACTCGCTAAAAGAAACACTTGGCTGGGAAGACGGAAAAGTTATTCAAACCGTTCGCGGCAGTGAACTTGATCGTGTCGTAGCGCGTCATCCATTTTATGATCGCGATTCGCTTGTCATTAACGGGGAACATGCGACAGCTGATGCTGGTACTGGTGCTGTGCATACCGCTCCTGGACACGGGGAAGATGACTTCATCGTCGGACAAAAATATGAGCTTGAAGTTTTAGCACCGATCAATGAAAAAGGCGTTTTTACAGAAGAAGCACCGGGTTTTGAGGGTTTGTTCTATGATGATGCTAACAAAGTGGTGACCGAAAAGCTAAAAGAATCTGGCGCACTTCTCAAAATGGACTTTATCACGCATAGTTATCCACATGATTGGCGGACTAAAAAACCTGTGATTTTCCGTGCGACACCACAGTGGTTTGCTTCGATCAATAAATTCCGCGGGGATCTAATGGATGCCGTTCAAAATGTACACTGGACGCCTGCTTGGGGTGAAACACGTCTATTCAATATGGTACGCGATCGCGGGGATTGGGTGATTTCTCGTCAGCGTGCTTGGGGTGTTCCACTGCCGATTTTTTACGGAGAAAATGGAGAAGCGATTATCACTGATGAAACGATTCAGCATATTTCAGATTTATTCCGTGAACACGGTTCGAATATTTGGTTTGAAAAAGAAGCGAAAGAACTTCTTCCAGAAGGATTTACTCACCCGTCTAGTCCAAATGGCGAATTTACGAAAGAAAAAGATATCATGGATGTGTGGTTTGATTCAGGATCGAGTCACCAAGCAGTACTTGAAGCGCGTGAAGAACTGAGCCGTCCAGCTGACCTTTACATGGAAGGTTCCGATCAATACCGCGGTTGGTTTAACTCTTCACTTACAACGGCTGTTGCAATGACAGGTGCAGCACCATATCGCAATGTATTAAGTCATGGTTTTGCTCTTGACGGTGAAGGTCGTAAAATGAGTAAATCGCTTGGTAATACTATTTTACCGGGCAAAGTTATCAACCAGCTGGGAGCAGATATTGTTCGCCTTTGGGTTGCATCGGTTGATTATCAAGCAGATGTTCGGATTAGTGATGATATCTTGAAGCAAGTATCAGAAGTTTACCGGAAAATCCGCAATACAATGCGCTTCTTACTTGGAAACGTCAGTGATTTCAATTCAGAAACGGACAAGGTTGCATTTGCTGATTTGCGTGAAGTAGATCAGTTCATGCTGGTAAAACTAAATTCATTGGTTGACACTGTGAAAGACAGCTATGAAAAATTTGAATTCTCGACGATTTATCATCAAATTAACTACTTCTGTACAGTACTGCTCAGTCAGTTCTATATGGACTTCGCGAAAGACGTTGTATATATCGAAGCTGCAAACAGTCCAAGCCGTCGTGCTATGCAAACCGTTTTCTATGAATCAGTTGTATCATTGACGAAACTGCTTGCCCCAATTTTGCCGCATACGACAGAAGAAGTTTGGGCAAACTTAAAAGGGGAAGAAACAGCGAGTATTCATTTAGAAGACTTACCGGAAGTACAAGATCTGGATGATATGAAGCCGCTTGAAGAAAAATGGGATGCCTTCATGAAAGTGCGCGATGGTGTTCAAAAAGCGCTTGAAGAAGCACGTAATGAAAAACTAATCGGGAAATCAATGCTTGCGAAAGTGACGCTATATGTTGATGAAACAGGTAAAAAGCTGTTTGATTCATTAGAAGGCGATTTTGCACAGTTATTCATTGTATCTGATTTCGAATTAGTGGAAGGCATTGAAAAAGCACCTGAAAAAGCCCTTTCTATCGACCATGCAGCTGTTTTGATTACAGTTGCTGAAGGTGAAACATGCGAGCGTTGCCGAGTTGTGCGAAAAGATGTTGGAGTTGATCCGCATCATCCGACACTATGCGGACGCTGTGCTGAAATTGTAACGAAGAATTATGAAGGTTAATGGAAGGGCTGCGGGGACGCAGCCCTTTTCTAGGCATTTTATAGAGAATGTGATAAAATAAAACAAAACTTTTTTTGGAGAGGGAGAATAGGCGTTGAAGCTCGATTTTATCAAAGTACACGGGTCACAAAATGATTTTTTTATCTTGGATGAAAGAACTACTGAACTTGGAACATGGAATGATTCAGAAAAAGCAGCTCTAGCTGAAAAATTATGCGCACGATCGCATGAACTAGGCGGAGCAGATGGCATTCTTTTCGTCGGCGAAGGAAAACCTGGTACGATCGGGAAAATGCGTGTTTTTAATTCAGATGGTTCTGAAGCTTCGATGTGCGGCAACGGTCTCAGAACAGTAGCTAGGTATCTGCTAGAGCAGGAGCAGCTTGATGAAGCGAAAGTGGAAACGATGAAGGCAGATCTGATTGTGAAAAAGCGGGAGTCTCTAGGGTATGATATTCCGACTTTTGAAGTGGAAATTTCACCCGTCTTATTCGATCCGGAAAGTCTTCCTTTTCACTATGAGGGGAAACAGCTTTTGGATGGACAAATTCCTGAGCTTGATCCTGAGCTCCATTTCTCGGCACTTGCCGTTCCTAATCCGCATCTCGTCAGTTTCGTAGATGAAGCTGTTCTTGAATCAGACAAGCAAGAAAAATTGGCAAGCTATTTAAATTCAGACAATCCATTTTTCCCAGACGGTGTCAATGTCAGTTTTGTTCGCAAATTTTCCAACCACCAGATTTTTGTTCGTACATTTGAACGTGGCGTAGGGTTTACTAATGCTTGCGGAACAGCAATGTCGGCCTCTAGTCTGATTAAAAAACTGCTTGACCATGATAAACTGGAAGAAGTGATTGATGTCTATAATGATGGTGGTAAGGTCCGTGTGAGTGCAAAACAAACGGGAGATGAACTTTCAATTCAGCTCATCGGCAACGCAACCTTCACAGCAAGAGGAACACTTGAACTGTCGGAAAATGGCACAATTACAGTGCTAGATAATCGTGAAACAAACGAACAAGAAGATTACTTGAAGCTTGAAAGTGAAGTCAAACACTTTTTGCAGCGAGTAAAGTAAGGAGAGAAGAATGAATTCCAATCGAACAAAAGCAATGCCCCTTCTTATAGTGGGGATTATCGCGCTGATCGCTTTTATTTTTGAAGCTGTAAGTGTAGCAAAAAGCAGTAACTGGGTGGCAAAATTTGATTTAAGCTGGATTGCGCGAGTTCGCGACGGTCATATTTCATCAGGAACAACGAAAATAACAGAATTTATGTCACATCTTGGATCAGCGGAGTACTTAATTGTAGCGACAATTATTGTTGTAATTATCCTATTTATTTTACGGAAGTTCACGGTTGGACTTTGGTTTGGCGGAACATTTCTGTTTTGCGGTGTTGTCTGTAACTACCTGCTCAAACAGTTCATGGAGCGGAATCGTCCGAATTCGTCGAACTGGTTGGTTCCTGAAAATGGGTTCAGTTATCCGAGCGGACATGCGACTGCTACGACTGTGTTTTACGGTTTAGCTGCTCTTTTCTTGATTTTTACAGTGAAGCAAATTTGGGCTAAAATTGTGATTGGAGCCCTTGCGTTACTTATGATTGTGTACATTATGTATTCACGTGTTTATCTTGGCGTACATTATCCAACTGATGTACTTGGCGGATTCTTATTTGGAACAGCTTCAGTCGCTATTTCAACGGGGGTTTATTTCCTTGTTAGAAAACCACTTCACGGATTGCTTACTAAATGGCGCTTAAAAGATTTGAGTAAGACGGAATAATTATTGAGTAACGGGTTTCACCCGTTACTTTTTTTTATTTTTTTTAGCGTGAATTTTCAAAATGTAAACGCCATTATTTTTTACTTGCATTTTGTGAAAAGAAGCGGTAAGATAGTTATATTGATAAGAAAATATGGGGTTACAAGTTGATTTTGTAAGTACGGGGATTATTCACATGTTATAAAGAGTATTCAAGCTTTATCATATGAATACTTTTTATAATATGTGAATTTTTTTTATGAAAAGCATACAGGTGTTTGTTGTTTAGCTATACCAGTTTGTTTTTTTTGTTGGAAAGACCATATTAAAAAGTAAAATTTTGGAGGTTTGTGGAAACATGACAGGTAAAGTAAAATGGTTCAACAGTGAAAAAGGATTTGGATTTATCGAAGTTGAAGGCGGAGATGATGTATTCGTACACTTCAGCGCGATCCAAGGAGACGGCTTCAAAACTTTAGACGAAGGTCAAGAAGTTGAGTTTGAAGTAGTTGAAGGTCAACGCGGCCCACAAGCTGAAAACGTAGTAAAACTATAATTTTAGCTTCTCGCAGCAGAGATAAATAATCACTCAATCATATCTAGCAAATCCTTGTATTCAAGGTTTGCTAGATTTTTTTTATTGAAATGAAACAACATATAATACAGTTTTTTTATAAATATATAACAGATTTCGAGTTTGAATACTTGAATAAATCAATTCAAAGAGTATAATGAAGTTTGGATTTAGAACTGTTTTATTTTTTATATGATTGTATATTGATACAGGAGCTGAGTAGAATGTTTAGAGAGAAAGAGAAGCAAATAGCAACCAAGTCTGGAGCGGATTTAGTCGTTGACAGTTTAATCAGTCAAGGAGTTACCCATGTATTTGGTATTCCAGGTGCTAAGATTGACAAAGTATTTGATGTGATGGAAGAACGCGGTCCGAACTTAATTGTAAGCCGTCATGAGCAGAATGCTGCATTTATGGCTGCTGCTGTAGGTCGATTGACTGGCAAACCTGGTGTGGTACTTGTAACAAGCGGGCCGGGAGCTTCTAATTTAGCGACGGGACTTGTAACGGCAACTTCAGAAGGAGATCCAGTGGTTGCAATTGCAGGAAATGTTGGACGACAAGATCGTCTGAAACGAACACATCAATCGATGGATAATGCTTCACTCTTTAAATCAATTACAAAGTATAGTGAAGAAGTCGTGGATGCTGCAAATATTCCAGAAGCACTTTCCAATGCATTCCGTGCTGCTGAGGAGGCACGCCAAGGCGGAGCTTTCATCAGTTTGCCACAAGATATTGTGACGGAGGAAAATGTCCCTGCAAGGGCTATTCGTCCGCTTGCACGACCTGAAACTGGACCGGCGTCGAAAGAACAGGTTGCGAAACTGATTGCACGGCTGAAAAAAGCAAAACTTCCTGTCCTTTTGTTAGGCATGCGTGCGAGCAGTCCGGAAGTAACAGCAGCAATTCGCCGTCTTCTTCAAAAAACAAGCATTCCTGTTGTTGAAACCTTTCAAGCTGCGGGCGTTATTTCTCGAGAACTTGAAAGTAATTTCTTCGGGCGAGTAGGTTTATTTCGTAATCAGCCGGGAGATATTCTGCTCAGCAAAGCAGATCTTGTTATTACTGTCGGTTATGATCCAATTGAATATGAACCGAAAGCGTGGAATAGCTCATCTAACAGTACGATTGTTCATATTGATGATATCATTGCCGAAATCGATCATTATTATCAACCGGTGACTGAACTTGTAGGTAATATTGCGCTTACTCTTGATAGGATTAATGCAAAATTCAGCGGTTTAGAACTTGCTGAAACAGAGGAAGCTTTTTTGCAAACTTTGCGCGCTCAGCTTGAGGAACGAGATATTCCTAAACCAACTGATGAAGTAGGTCTTGTACACCCGCTTTCAGTGATTGATTCGCTTCGTTCAAAAATTGATGATAACGTGACAGTCACAGTGGACGTTGGTTCGCACTATATATGGATGGCACGTCACTTCCGCTCCTATGAACCACGCCGCCTGCTTTTCAGCAATGGGATGCAAACTCTCGGCGTTGCGCTTCCTTGGGGAATAGCTGCTGGACTCGTTCGTCCTGGGGAAAAAGTCGTCTCGATTTCAGGAGATGGAGGGTTCTTGTTTTCCGCAATGGAACTAGAAACTGCCGTCCGTCTGCGCATTCCTTTGGTTCATTTGATTTGGAACGACGGCAGTTATGATATGGTGGCCTTCCAGCAAAAAATGAAATACGGAAAAGAAGCTGCAGTCCGTTTTGGCGGAGTTGACTTCGTGAAATATGCAGAAAGCTTTGGTGCCAAAGGCTTACGTGTCGAACGTCCTGAAGATTTGGATGCTGTTTTGACAGAAGCACTAAATTCAGAAGGCCCAGTGATTGTAGATATTCCAATCGACTATCGTGAAAATATTAAACTCGGAGAAACACTGCTTCCTGACCAATTTTATTAAACGTTAAAAGCTACTTTGTCTTTTCAAAGCAGCTTTTTTGTTTGGACGATTGAAATCTGAAAGAAACTAGAGTAAGATACAATTAGGATAAAACAAAGGGGTTTTGAGGATGAATATTGCCAAAATGATCGACCATACCGCGCTTAAACCGGAAACGACGAAAGTGCAAATTGAAACATTAATTGAAGAAGCGAAGAAGTATCAATTTGCTTCTGTTTGTGTGAATCCAACTTGGGTGAAACTAGCGGCTGAAAAATTAGCGGGATCAGATGTTGATGTTTGTACGGTAATCGGATTTCCGCTCGGTGCAAATACATCTTCTGTCAAAGCATTTGAAACAAAGGATGCTATTACAAATGGGGCAACAGAAGTGGATATGGTGATTAATATTGGAGCGCTTAAAGATCGTGATGATGAACTTGTACTGAACGATATTAAAGCAGTTGTTGAGGCTGCTGATGGCGTACTTGTTAAAGTAATTATCGAAACATGCCTGTTAACAGACGAAGAGAAAGTACGGGCTTGTGAACTTGCTGTTCAGGCAGGTGCAGATTTTGTAAAAACTTCGACCGGATTTTCGACTGGCGGGGCTACAGTTCACGATATCCAACTGATGCGTGAAACCGTCGGACCTAATATTGGTGTAAAAGCATCTGGAGGCGTTCGGACGAAGGACGACGTGTTGAAAATGATTGAAGCAGGAGCAACGCGTATTGGAGCTAGTGCAGGTGTTGCCATCGTTTCAGGTGAAGTAGGAAGTTCTGATTATTAAGTTGCAGAAAAACTCAAGCGGCCATGCCGCTTGAGTTTTTTGATGCGCATTTAATACTTTTCTTGCCGCTCATTTTGTGTCACAATAAAGGAAAGCGGACTGGGAGCGGGGGAGATTTAGTTTGAGCACAACGATTCGAGAAATTGCAGAACGAACTGGTGTTTCGATCACTACGATTTCACAAATATTAAATGGCAAAGGAGCGCGTTTTAGTGAAGCTACAAAAGCACGAGTATTAAAAGCGGCTGAAGAGATGCACTATAAGCCGAATTTTTTTGCCAAAAATATGGTCACAAGTCATACGAATACAATTGGGATGATTGTACCAGAAGTGACAGATGCTTTTTTTTTCGCAGATGGTAAAAGGAGCAGAAGACTACTTGAATCAAGAAGGTTACATGATCATGCTCTGCAATTCTTCCAATGATACAAAGAGAGAAGACCGTTATGTGGAAGAGCTTCTGCACCGAGCTGTTGATGGCTTGATTATCGCGAGTCCTCATATCCTTGCTTCGGATATTTTCAAGCGCCTGAAGAATAAAAAATGCCCGTTTATTTTGCTTGACCGAGAAAGAAATGAGCGGACAGAAGGACGGATAGCAGTTGATGATTATGCTGGCGGATATCTTGCGACCAAGCATTTAATCGAGTTGGGGCATAAAAAAATAGGGATTATTATCTCGGATGCTTCCTTTTATAATGTATTTGAACGTTATGAAGGCTATTTGGCCGCAATGGCGGATGCAGGGCTTATGGTTTCTGAGGACTGGATTGTAAGCGGCAATCAAACGATGCAGGGCGGATTTGATGCCACAAGTAGGCTTTTCAGTTTAGACAAGGTAACTGCGGTGTTTGCAACGAATGATTTGATGGCAGCAGGAACGTATCGCTTTGCCTATGATAAAGGTCTTGAAATTCCGGCAGATCTTTCTGTGATCGGGTTTGATGATATCGAGCTTGCAGCTTTTCTTTCCCCTCCGCTTACAACTGTGCGGCAGCCGATTTATGAAATTGGTACGCTTGCAGCAAAAGCGCTCCTCGGGAAAATCGAACGCCCTGATGAAGCGATGCCGAACCATTTACTTGATTTGCAATTAATTGTGCGCGGCAGTACGAAAAGAATTTGACAGAGGCGCGCCGTGTAACGTATAGTGAAATCAGATGAGGACTTTTATTTTGTATAGTAAAACGGTTTACTATGAAAACGGTTAAATAAAGGAGTGCTGCAAGGTGAGAATGGTTGATATTATTTCGAAAAAACGCGATGGAAATTCGCTTTCAAAGGCAGAAATTGATTTTTTTATTGAAGGCTATACAAAGGGAGACATTCCAGATTATCAGGCAAGTGCGCTGCTTATGGCGATTTATTTTGAAGATATGAACGATGAAGAACGGCAAAACTTGACACTTGCAATGGTAAATTCCGGCGAAACAATTGATCTTTCGGCGATCAGCGGGATTAAAGTGGACAAGCATTCAACTGGCGGAGTAGGCGACACGACGACGCTTGTTCTTGCACCGCTTGTTGCAGCTCTTGGTGTCCCAGTAGCCAAGATGTCTGGGCGCGGGCTTGGGCATACAGGAGGGACGATTGATAAACTAGAATCTGTTGAAGGGTTTCATGTTGAGCTTTCTCAAAAGGATTTTATTGAGCTAGTCAATCGTGATAAAGTAGCTGTAATTGGGCAATCCGGAAATTTGACGCCTGCGGATAAAAAGCTTTATGCGCTCCGTGATGTAACGGGAACCGTCGACTCGATTCCGCTAATTGCAAGTTCAATCATGAGTAAGAAGATTGCAGCCGGCGCTGATGCAATTTGTTTGGATGTGAAAACAGGCGCCGGGGCATTTATGAAGACGGAAGAGGATGCTGAGGAACTCGCTAGGGCTATGGTTCGGATTGGAAACGGGGTTCAGCGGAACACGATGGCGGTTATTTCTGATATGTCGCAACCGCTTGGCTTTGCAGTCGGAAATGCGCTTGAAGTGAAGGAAGCTATTGATACACTCCGTGGAAATGGTCCGGAAGATTTGACGGAACTTGTGCTTGTGCTCGGCAGTCAAATGGTTGTCTTGGCTGGACAAGCAGCGGATCTTGCAGAAGCGCGCGCAAAACTGGAGGCAGTGATTGCAAGCGGTGAAGCGTTGGCTAAGTTTAAAGTCTTTCTGGAAAATCAAGGCGGAGATGCTAGTGTTGTGGATGATCCTTCAAAACTGCCGCAAGCACGCTATGAAATCGATGTTAAGGCAAAATCAAGCGGTTTTGTCAGTGAAATTATCGCAGATGAAATCGGTGTGGCTGCAATGCTGCTTGGAGCTGGCAGAGCGACTAAGGAAGATCAAATTGATCTTGGTGTAGGTCTGCTTTTGCGAAGGAAAATCGGAGACCGCGTCGAAGCGGGTGAAACGCTTGTGACCATTTTCAGCAATCGTGAGGACGTCACAGAAGTGAAAGCTAAAATCTATGCAAGTATTCAGATAGCAGAACAGGCTTCGGCGCCGAAGCTTGTTCATAAGATTATTACGGAATAGAAAGAGGTGTGCCAAAGCGTAGTTTGGCACACTTTTTAATTTGCTGGGCAGATTAGGCTATAGAAATTCACGCAAAGAAAGTGGTGTGAAAGGGAGAAGAAACTTGCACGGCAGCTTCTAGATTTGGTAAATTTAAATTATCTTAAAACAGAAAGTAAGGGAGAGGTATGGAACCTATCGAGACAAAACGTCTTTTGCTGATTGAATACACGAAAGAAATGATCGAAGCGACGATTAAAGGGATCGGTGAGCTGGAAAAGGTTGCGGGATATGAAGTTTCAGAGGACTGGCCGGGAATCGATTTCTTTTTTTATCTGCCGTACGTGCTCGATAATGTCAAAAAAAAGCCGGCGATGACGAAATGGACGCGGCTTGTGGTATTGAAAGAACGGGCTATTGTCATTGGTGAAATCGGCGGGCAAGGCGATCCGGATAAAACGGGAGAAATTGAACTGGGATACAGCATTGTGCCGGAGTTTCAAAAAAAACGGATTTATGACGGAAGCACTTACAGGGATGCTTGAGTGGCTCGAAAATGAACCGGTGATTTCGCGGATATATGCACGCTCTTATGAAAGTAATGAGGCTTCGATTCACGTCCTCAAAAAGACGGGTTTTATTTATCAACCGGACGGGGATGATTTTCAGCCGGGAGGTAAAATTACGCAATGGGAGTGGCCGGAATTATGATGATTATTGCATCGGGCAAGCCGAAAATTTGGGATAAACAGCCTGAACTTGGTGCTGTTCGAGCAGCGGAGGCCTACACAGGAACGTTCCACAGGTTGTCGCAAGCTTATGCCCGCAAATTTGCAAGCGAGTATTTGATTCTTTCTCCGCGCTACGGCTTTTTAGCTCCGGACGACTGGGTTCGAGAAACTTATGATGTTCGGTTTACTATACGTGGTGTAAACTCGGAAACAATTCAAATGGAAGATTTGAAGGCTCTTTGGAAGGAAAAGGGGTGTGAGCCTCAGGAACTTGTGACGATTGTTGCCGGAAAGAAATTTGTACCGCTGATTGAAGCGATTACCGAAGGCAAAAATCCCCTTAGCACACCGCTATCGGGTGCTAAGGGGATCGGCGATATGCAGGGAAGGTTAAAACGCGCACTCTTGAGCGGTAAACCGTTACCCGATTTGACTGATCAAGAAAAGCGCGGCAGTAATAAGTAAAAATAACACGCCCATGTTTACATTTTTACGAATAAAAAAGTAAAGCGATTGGAGCAGCATTAATATGCAAAGTGAAACGGCGATAATATGCAGCATCTTGTAACCTCCTGAGAGCAAAACACGGACAGCGGAAAATCTGGCCGTGTTTTTTATTTGAGTAAATTTTTGATTTTATCGAGCAAACTGATTCGATCTGCTTGTGATTCTTGTTCCGCATCATCAGCTGTTTTTTCGAGTTGAATGTTTTCGATATCTACTTCTTGTTTTGCAGCAAGGACGAGGAAAATATCGGTTTCACCGACTTCTCTTTGTACAATCGAAAACTCATGGTTGGTTTCTTCTGCAAGTTTGATATAAGGTCGAAGCATCATGTAATCAAGTGACCCATTCAGCAAAACTTTTGCATCAGGATTTTCTTTCATTTTCTGTGTGAGTTCAGGAAGCAGCTTTTTTGAAAGAACTTCAGATTCAGAAAGAGCAACGATAACTCGCTCCCGGAATGTACCAAGGTATTTCTTTTTTTTCCGCCGGATGCAATTCTTTTCCGCCAGCTAAGCCATTCTCTAAATATTCTCCAACTTTGTCTTCCATATAAAATTAACTCCTTTAAAGCGATTTTCCCATTCATTGTAGCATGGAGAAAGAAAAGGTGCAAAGTTTCACACGCTTCGAACCTAGTTCGGCTAAATTGAACAAGAAAAGGAAGGGGTGATTGACGAGAAGGAAGAGAATGTGTTATTGTAGTAAGAAATAAGAGCCGTGCGGAGAACACGACTCTATCTGCAAGCACCTTTTAAGATGGTGTTTAGCCTTTATTTATGGTTTAAACCACTCATTTCGGCCGTTCAAGCTTATGAGTGGTTTTTATTTTGGACCATTTTTACCGTTTGTCAGCAGAATCACTAGACCGAAAAAACCGATTGCTAGTGAAAGTGCTTCAAAAACAGACATTTGCGTTTCCTTTCCGGAAGGCGCTTAAAAATAGCATCAGCACCACCTACTTTCTTTGCTAGAAAAAGGCCGGTGCACCACGATAAACTTGCTTGCATCCATTAGTATAGCACGATCAAAAGGTTACGGCTAACTCTTTTTTTATGACAATTAGCGCGTTTTTCAGATTGTGACAGCGAAATAAAAGCGGCCATTCTTTTTCTTTATTGATTTTGGCTGGAAAATCTATTTTTTAGTCAGCAAAAACTCCTCAAGTCGTGATTGACTTGAGGAGTTTTTATTTTGATAGGATTTTTATCATGCTGTTTCCGGCTGATCCGGGAATTTTCTTGTTTTTTAGTTTATAATAAATCTAAAGAAAAGAGGTGTGAGAAATGAAATATACTTACATACACACCTTGAAAAGCAAGGTTTTCAGGGAAAAACGGGATCATTGTGAGTTAAAAAGCAGACCAATTCGGGGTGCATAGTCTGGAAAAATTGCCGAATAAAGTACGATCAATTTGAAAGGAACAGCAGAGAAGAGGCGAACGGGAATAAAGCAGTTTGAACTTGAAAATAAGTGTGCCCTATCTGCTGTATAAAAAGTATGGAGGCGTATAAAATGAAAGTCAGTATTTTTTCGACCTGTCTGGTCGATATGATGTTTCCAAATGTCGGTATCGCGATGGTAGAGTGTTTGGAGCGACTTGGTGTTGAAACCGATTTTCCTGAATCACAGGTGTGCTGCGGTCAGCCAACGTATAATAGCGGCTACATGGAAGATACGAAAGCAACGCTCAAAAATCAATTACAGGCATTTAAGGATTCGGATTATGTCGTCGGTCCTTCTGGTTCTTGTGTTGGGATGATGCGGGAATATAAGGAAATTTTTAAAGATGATCCGGAATTTCGCCTAGAAGCAAAGAAATTAAGCGAGAAAACGTATGAGTTTTCACAGTTTATTTATCGTGTGCTTGGTCTGACGGATGTAGGGGCAGAACTTCAAGGAAAAGCAACATATCACCGTTCTTGCCACATGACGCGGATTTTAGGGGAACGGGAAGCGCCGTTTGTATTGCTTGAAAATGTACGTGGACTTGAGATGGTGCCGCTTCCTCATGTCGAAAATTGTTGCGGTTTTGGCGGAACGTTCTCTGTGAAAATGCCTGAGATTTCTGAGCAGATGGTTTCGGAAAAAGTGCAGGATATTATTGATACGGATGCAGAAATCTTGATCAGCGCAGATATGGGATGTTTGATGAATATCGGTGGAAAATTTAATCGGCTTGGAAAAGAAATTAAAATCATGCATATTGCAGAGGTTTTGAATAACCGGATTTCTGATGATGCTAAGCTTAGCACAGTGATGGGAGAGTGAATGAAGATGGCGTTATCGACAAGTGAAAAAGATTTTAAATCGCGGATAGAAGACAGCATGAATGATACGTTTATGCGAAAAGCTGTTGCTAAATCGCAAGATGATCAATGGGTGAAGCGCGAGACGGCACGAGAAGAACTTGGAAACTGGCAGGAATGGCGCGATGTCGGCGAGCAAATTCGGCAGCATACGCTGATGCATCTGGATTATTATTTGGAGCAATTTGCAGACAATGTGGAGAAAAAGGGCGGGAAAGTCTTTTTTGCTCGGACGGAAGAAGAAGCTACTGCGTATGTTGAAAAAGTGGTACGTGAAAAGCAAGCGAAGAAAATTGTGAAATCAAAATCAATGGTGACAACGGAAATAGATTTGGATCAAGTTTTGCTCGGGATAGAGGGCGTTTCGGTGATGGAAACAGATTTGGCAGAATTTATTTTGCAGATGGATGACTGGGATGAACCTTCGCATATTGTATTTCCGGATATACATAAAAATCGAGAGCAAATTCGAGAAGTGTTTGCGGAAAAACTAAATTACACTGGGGACAATGAACCAAAACATATGGCGCGGTTTGCAAGAGAAGTTTTGCGCGAATTTTTCCTTGAAGCTGATATCGGGATTACCGGATGTAATTTTGCTGTTGCAAACAGTGGAATGGTAAATCTCGTCACGAATGAAGGAAATGCTGATCTTTGTGAAAGTATTCCTGATACTCAAATTGTTTTAATGGGGATGGAGCGGATTGTCCCTACGATGGCTGATGCGGAAGTGATGGACAACTTATTATCGCGCAGTGCAGTCGGACAGAGTTTGACTAGTTATATCACTTTTTCGGGACCAAAATTGCAAGCTGAATCGGACGGCCCCGAAGACTTTCACGTGGTCATTCTTGATAACAAACGATCGAAAATGCTTGGAACAGAATTTCAATCGATTTTACAGTGTATCCGTTGCGGTTCTTGTTTAAATGTTTGTCCGGTGTACCGAGCGATTGGGGGACATGGTTATGGTTCGATTTATCCGGGACCGATCGGGGCAGTCCTTTCTCCAGTGCTTGGTGGCTATGAACAATTTGGTGAACTGCCGTATGCATCCAGTCTTTGCGGTGCTTGTACGGAAACGTGTCCAGTAAAAATTCCGCTACACGAGCTTCTAATTGCGCATCGCCGGGTGATGACGGATGAGTTAAAGATGAAACACGGTTTTGAAAATACACAAATGAAGGTGATTGCAAAGGCAACGGCATCTCCATTTCTATTTAAACAAGCGATAACTTTTGGACATGCGGGAATGAGTATGCTCGGTCTGCATCACGATTCAAAAATTGAAAACATGTATCAGTTTGGCGGCTTTGTTTCCGGTGGTTTTGGTCTCATTAAAGGTTGGACAACGGTTCGTGACTTGCCGCGCCCGCCAAAACCAAAAGATAATTTCCGTCATTGGTATAAAAATAGAATAAAAGAAGGGCAAAACGAATGAATCAAAAACGAGAAAACTTTTTAAATCATGTTGCTAAAAGCCTCGGACGTAAACGTGATCACGGAGAAAGGGTAGCGCATCCAAACTATTTGCATGATGTCGTTCATACGACGCTTAGTGGGAAAACGCAAGATGAACTGCTTGAAATTGCGAAAGCATCATGTAAAAAAATTCATACGGACTTAGTTGAAACAACGCTTGAAAGTTTGACAGGCACACTTCAGAAGATCAGTGCTACGTTTGGTAACGAGTCAATCTTGATTGCAGACGATACGCGTTTTGAAGAATATGGACTTAGCGGACTTCGTAATGGGGAATGGCCGGATGTCGATGTAGCCGTTTGGAAAAAAGGAAGTGAGAATCGAACTGTAAATATTGATACTGCCAGCAAGGCAAATATTGCGATTGCGTTTGCTGAATTTCTGCTGGCGGAAAGCGGCTCTGTTGTAGTCGAATCGAGTCCTGAACAAGGAAGATCGCTGCACTTTTTACCGGTTCATTACATTGCGGTAATTCCGAAAAGTAAAATTGTACCACGTTCAACGCAGGCGGCAGAATACTATGATCAGAAAGAAGCAAGTGGTGAAACAGTCGGTTCATCCATCAACTTTATTTCGGGACCGTCGAATTCTGGAGATATCGAAATGCAGCTTGTTGTTGGTGTTCATGGACCAATCGAAGTAACTTATGTTGTCGTGACAGATAAATGAAAAAAACCCCTCATTTTTTCCAAAATGAGGTTTTTTTTTTCATTATTCGCCCGTTACTGGAAACCAAGTAAAGCTGTCGCGCTGTACAAGCTCATCAGCTTCTTTTGGCCCCATCGAACCGGGTTTGTAATTCGGAAAGTGATCCTTTGTTGCGGTCCAAACGTCGGCAACATGATCAACGAAATTCCACGATAAGCTAACTTCATCCCAGTGAGAGAAATAAGTCGCATCGCCGCGTAAGCAATCGAGAATCAGTTTTTCATACGCTTCAGGCGTGTTCATGCCATCTTGCGAAGAATGCACATAATCAAGGTTAACCGGCATTGTTACCATTCCTTGACCAGGTTCTTTCACATTTAAATGCAAGGTAATTCCTTCATTCGGCTGAATGTGAATCACAAGCACATTGCCGCCGAGTGATTGCTGAGTGCCAAACAAATTCATTGGTACATCTTTAAAATGAATCGCAATTTGTGTCGCTTTTGTCGCTAAGCGTTTCCCAGTACGAATATAAAAAGGAACACCTGCCCAGCGGAAGTTATCGATCATTAGTTTTGCCGCAACAAAAGTCTCGGTATTCGACTGCGGATCGACATTTTCCTCTTGACGGTAGCCTTTAAGCGTTTTGCCATTCACTTCTCCTTCACCGTACTGTCCGCGAATAAAATGGTGGTGTACTTCCTTGCCTTCATATACACGCAAAGCTCGAAGCGCGCGTACTTTTTCATTACGGATTTCTTTCGTTGTCAGTTTGATCGGCGGCTCCATAGCAAGGAGAGAAACGATTTGAAGAATATGATTTTGAACCATATCGCGAAGCGCACCGCTTTCGTCGTAATAACGACCGCGATCTTCCACACCAAGAACTTCGCTTAACGTAACTTGAATATTGTCGATATAGCGGTTATTCCAAAGTGATTCAATAATTGAATTGGCGAAGCGGATCACCGAAATATTTTGAATCATTTCTTTGCCAAGATAATGGTCAATTCGGTAAATTTCATCTTCATGGAAAGCTTCACGCAAAGATTCATTCAGCTTTTCTGCGCTTTCAAGATCATGACCAAATGGTTTTTCAATGATCAAACGATGGAAGCCTGGAGTATCTGTGAATCCTTCTGATTTAATCCGGCTTGCAATAATATCGAAGAAGTTCGGCGCCATCGCAAGGTAAAATAAGCGATTTCCGGCTAAACTATATTTTTCATCCAGTTCATCGGATAAATTTTTTAATGAAGTATAAGATTCTTGATCGGTCACATCATGAGCCTGGTAGTAGAAATGCGAAGCGAATTCTTCTGCGTGTTCTGATGCACCTTCAATATCTTTCAGCGATTCTTTGACTTTCTCGCGGAAAAATTCATTGCTCCATTCTCGCCGTGCAGTTCCGATAACAGCAAAATGATCTTTTAAATATCCTTTGCTGAACAAATGGTATAGCGAGGGGTAGAGTTTCCGATTTGCCAAATCTCCCGTTCCGCCGAATATTGTAATTAAAGCTTTTTGGTTCTAACTCGTCTGCCATACGCACATGACCCTCTTTCCTTGTTTGTATCTCTTAATCGAATTTAAAATTGCTCGATCAAAGTCTAAACGAGCACAAAAAGCTCATTAGCTCCCTATTATTTTATCCATTCAGCGCCTAATGTGCAACTGTTTGAACCAGTTATTAAATTGGTATAGGTAGAAATCCCCTGATATTTCCGCAAAATCCATGATTATGCTAAAATAGAAAAGATGATAAACAGAAAGCGGGGAAGGCAAAGTGGAACTGATATTTCTAGGTACAGGAGCAGGCGTTCCTTCTAAAGGGCGCAACGTGACTTCAATTGCTCTCACTATGCTGAATGAACGAAATGCAATTTGGTTGTTTGATTGCGGCGAAGCAACACAGCATCAAGTGCTACACTCGCAAGTAAAACTCAGTAAAATCGAAAAAATTTTTATCACTCACCTGCATGGCGACCATATTTTCGGACTTCCGGGACTGCTTTCAAGCCGTTCCTTTCAAGGCGGCGAAAGCACACTCACCGTTTACGGGCCAAAGGGAATTCAAAATTTTATTGAAACGAGTTTAAAGCTGAGCGGCACACATCTCACCTATGAACTGAAAATCGAAGAAATCGAGAGCGAACTGATTTTTGAAGATTCGTTTGGGAAAGTCACAGCCATGGAACTTGATCACGGAGTCCAAAGCTTTGGTTACCGAATTGAAGAGGCGGACAAACCGGGTGCGCTTGATGCTGAGCGCTTAATTCGTGACGGTGTAAGTCCCGGCCCAAGCTTTAAAATACTAAAAGAAGGCGGTTCGCTTCTCCTTCCAGATGGTCGTACCATTAACGGAAATGACTATATCGGCGAGCCACAAAAAGGACGTGTTTTGGCTATTTTTGGCGACACACGAAGCTGTAAAAATGAAAACAAACTTGCGTATCAAGCAGATCTTATCGTTCACGAAGCGACCTTTGAAGCTGAAAAAGGCGAAATGGCAGCCGAATATATGCATTCAACTACTGCTGAGGCGGCCGAGCTTGCGCGTGATGCAGAAGCCAAGAGGCTGATTATCACACACATCAGTTCTAGATATGATAAAGAAGCGAGCCTTCGATTAGTAGAAGAAGCGAGAGAAATATTCCAAGCGACAGACATTGCGAATGACTTTGATGTGTTTGAGATTTAGGAGGAACAAGCGATGAACCGATACTTAGCGGGAAAAACCGTTTTAATAACCGGCGCCTCAAGCGGACTTGGCGAAAGTTTGGCGCATGCCTGTGCAGAGGAAAAAGCCCATCTTGTGCTGATCGCGCGGAACCTTGAAAAACTAGAAGAACTTGCCGGGCGGATCGAAGCAAGCTACGAAGTCAATGTGTCCGTCTATAAGGCAGACTTGACTGAATTTGCAAACCTTGACGCTCTCAGTAAAAAAATCCTTGATGCACATGATGTAGACGTATTAATTAATAATGCCGGTTTCGGCTTGTTTGAAACAGCTCTAGATACTCCATTTGAAACCGTGAAAGCCATGTTTGAGACAAATGTGCTCGGCTTGATTAAATTGACACAGTTATTCTTACCAACGATGCTTGCGAAACATTCCGGTCATGTGATCAATATTGCATCACAAGCCGCGAAGATCGCAACACCAAAATCAAGCGCCTATGCAGGAACAAAATTTGCCGTCTTAGGCTATTCCAACGCGCTCCGGATGGAACTTTCCGGAACGGGTGTCCATGTGACAACGATCAATCCGGGACCGATGAAAACTCAATTTTTCGATATCGCTGACCGATCCGGCGAGTATCTTGAGAACGTAGGCTTTTTTGCATTGAAACCTGAAAAAGTAGCCACAAAAACCGTGCGGATTATCGGGAAACCTCGTCGCGAAGTGAATTTACCATTACTAATGAACATTGGAACACGCGTCTATCAAGTTATTCCGAGCGTGATCGAGTTTTTTGGAAAGAGCGCCTTCATGAAAAAATAGCAGAAAGCAGTTTTGGGGAAAGAAGATCGCCTGAAGCTGCTTTTTTCGATTAAGAAGACTTGGCAAAACTTGCAAACCCTAGTATAATAAAAGGGAACAAACGTTCTTTTTTGAGAGGGGAGAATCCAAGATGGATACAAGCCGAAAAATCATTCATGTGGACATGGATGCGTTCTATGCGTCGGTTGAACAACGTGATCATCCGGAATATCGCAATAAGCCGCTGATCATCGGCGGTGATCCGCGCAAGCGTGGTGTAGTATCGACATGTTCCTACGAAGCGCGCAAGTTCGGCGTCCATTCTGCGATGCCTTCCAGCCAAGCTGTAAAACTCTGCCCAGAAGGCATTTTTATCCATGGCAACATGGAACATTACATGGAAGTCTCAAGCCAGATTCGTGAAATTTTTAGCCGTTATACCGATCTGATTGAACCTTTGTCCCTCGATGAAGCCTATCTTGATGTAACTGAAAACAAAGTGGGCATTAAATCAGCCACGCTGATTGCACGTGAAATCCAGCGAACGATATACCGCGAACTGATGCTAACTGCTTCAGCCGGAGTTTCGTATAACAAATTTATTGCCAAGATTGCCTCGGACTATCAAAAGCCTGCTGGACTAACCGTCGTCCCGCCAAAACAAGCCGAAGCCTTTCTCGACAGTATACCGATCGACAAATTTTACGGAGTTGGCAAAGTAACCGCTGAAAAAATGCACCGCCTTGGCATCCATACCGGCAAAGACTTGCGCGCATGGGAGGAATGGGATTTAATCCGTGAGTTTCACAAACATGGATACTCGCTTTATCGCCACGTGCGCGGCCGCTCAAACAACATTGTCAATCCAAACCGCGACCGCAAATCTGTCGGGAAAGAAACCACGTTTGCTCAAAACGTCTGGAATGAAAAAGTACTTGAGGAAAGCTTAATGCGTTTTGCGGAAAAAATTGAAACGCGCCTTGCTAAAATTCGCAAACACGGCAAAACAGTCGTTCTGAAACTGCGCTACAGCGACTTTACAACGATCACAAAACGTGTCACACTCACCGACTATGTTCATGAAAAAAGGTGGATCTATGAAGCAGGAAGGGCCTTATTAAGCGAAACCTATCATGGTGAAGATTCCATTCGTTTAATCGGACTCACCGTCACGAACTTAAAGCCGATCGAATTTGAAAATCTGCGTTTAGAAGGCTTATAAATTTATGCAAACAAAAATCCCCATTTTCTAAAAAGAAAACAGGGGTTTATTTTTTGTTATTTTAATTCGATTAAGCGTTCTTTCAGTTCTTGTTCCATTGAAACAAGTTCTTGTTCAGCAGCTGCACGTTTTACACGGCCTTCCTGCTGAATTTTTAGTGTCTCTTGTAACGTTTCAATCAAACTAGATTGAGTTTCTTTCAGCGTTTCGATATCAACGATCCCTCTTTCATTCTCACGAGCCGTTTCGATCGCGTTTGTTTTCAGCATATCGGCATTGCGTTTTAAGAGCTCATTTGTAGTTTCAGATACTTGTCGTTGTGCTTGAACAGCTTGCTGTTGGCGTAACAACGTTAAAGCAATCGCAACTTGATTTTTCCAAAGCGGAATAGCTGTCATGATGGATGATTGAATCTTTTCAGCAAGGGCTTGGTTCGTATTTTGAATTAAACGAATTTGCGGAGCTTGCTGAATGGTGATCTGCCGGCTTAATTTTAAATCGTGAATTCGTTTTTCAAGACGATCGGCAAACTGGGTCAAATCATTGTATTCTTGAAAATCCATTTGATCGCCGCTTAGTTCAGCTTTTTTCTTAAGCTCTGGAAGCATTTGCGTATTGATTTCTTCGATTTTTAACTCGCCCGCCGCAATGTAAATATTTAGCGCTTGGAAGTAGTCTTTATTTTTATCATAAAGCTGTTCTAAGAATGAGTTATCCTCGATCAACCGTTTTTTCGAATGTTCAAGTTTTAGGGCAATACGATCAATTTGCGTACCGATTTTTTGATATTTTGACGTAATTTCATTGATGGACTGTTTAACACGGTGAAACATTTTTGTAAAAACGTTTTTGTTGCGCGCAGCTAGTTCGTCAGGGTCGGCTTCTTGAAGGCGATACATCAAGTCGCTAATAATATCTCCAATCGGTCCGACATCTTGCTTTTGAACGTGAGCAAGCATCGAATGAGAAAAATCATGCAATTTTGCTTGTGCAGGGGCACCATAACTTAAAATAGCCGCTTGATTACCAGGTTCGATTTGTTTGCTAAGTTCCATTGCTTGCCGCTTATTGCTTTCTGGAAGCATGTCAACCAGTCTTGGTGCGGCTTTATTTTCATTATTTATAAGGCTTGTATCTCCACTTGAACTGTCTGTTCCAAATGGGTTTGCAAGCAGATCATCAAGCGTTTGATTCATTTCCTTTTCTAGTAATTCTGTTTGGTTGATTTCTTTCTTTTCATTTGAGTCACTCATCTTTTTGACCCCTTTCGAATTTCTGTTTTTGCTTCGAAATCGAGTTTTTAGCGACTTCTAGCTCAAAATCGAGACTGTTTACGTCTTGATTCAGCATGGTAAATAAATCTTTTTCAATCACGCGGCTTAAGTCATTTAAAAGCGAGCGCGTGTCAGAAAGCGTTTGGTAAATTTTCTTGTCTTTTACCGGCTGACTTTCCAAGAAGGCGTATTTTTCGGTAAGTTCGACAAGCGAATCAAGATGTGAAAAGAAGAAATCTTCTGCTTCATAAAACCGTTTTGGTTCATCTTTTACTATAGTATAGATTCGTTTCGTAAGCTGCAATGTTTTGTTTCGTTCTTGAAATGAGTAAAGTGTTTTATGCGAACTCATGATTTTTTGCAGGCGCATAATTTTTGCACGTGCTTCTTCTAAGTTCGAACGAATATATTGATATTCTTTTTTCGTCAAACCAGTTTTTTCAGACAACGCTTTTTCTCCGGCTCTCGAAGAAAAGAAAAACAAAATGCCGGCTACGACAAGTGTAATGATCGAGATTAAGAGTAAACGATGTGTGAAGATGGCTGAAAGAATGCCAAACAGCACGAAAACAATGATAATTGAACCGGTGAATGCCATAATTTTTTTAAATAAAGTCATTGTATATCTTCTCCTTCAGTTCCTTATTCTAAAACCGATCAATGACCGATTTTTATTACGTTTAGAAAGGATATTTGATTTAAACTAATCATATCATATTCATGCTTTTCATGTTATCCGTCGTGCGACGTAAATTCATCTCGGACCGCCTCATATGTTACAATAAATAAAAATAAGAAAGCAGGTGCGGCGTTGCAAAATTTAGAAGAAAAAACACTGAGCGAAAAGACTTGGTTTGATGGACGTGTGGTTAAATTAGTTACGGCAGAAGTGGAGTTGCCAAACGGCGAGAAATCGAGTCGGGAGATCGTAAAGCATCCCGGGGCTGTAGCCGTTATTCCGCTTCTTGAAACAGGAGAGATCATTTTAGTTGAGCAATTTCGCAAACCGCTCGAGAAAACGATTGTGGAAATTCCGGCTGGGAAAATGGAACCGAATGAAGCAAAGGAAATTACAGCAAGACGCGAACTGGAAGAGGAAACTGGCTATTCATGCGGGGATCTTGAATACTTAACTTCCTTTTATACGGCACCGGGTTTTTCGGATGAACTTTTACATATTTATTTAGCGCGTGATTTAATGAAGATGAAAAAACCGCTGGCACAAGATGAAGATGAGTTTATCAATTTGCTTTCGGTTTCACTTGAGGAAGCGAAACAGTTGATTGCTGAGCAGGTAATCTATGATGCCAAAACAATGTATGCAATTCAGTTTTTAGAATTGAACAAATTGAAAAATGAAATACTTGATGATTAAATAAACCCCCGGCGTGTATATGTAAGCCGGGGGGTGTTTTTTTATTCTGCATTAATTGCCGCAAGTTCTTCTTTACTAATAATTTGCCAATCAAAGTTTTTAGCTTCTTGGACAAGTTTTTTCGTAGTTGATCGGCTGGTTTGGAAAAGCTAGAATTTTTTTCAGCGATGGAACTGCTGATGCTTCGTCTGTAT
>NZ_AODF01000015.1 GCF_000525875.1 Listeria floridensis FSL S10-1187
GATTCTAAGACTGGAACGCTCGGTATACCGGAATTTGGAACGCGATTTGTTCGTCAAATGCTTGAACAAACCAAACCGACAACATTTTCTGAGCTGGTTCAGATTTCAGGATTGTCTCACGGGACGGATGTTTGGCTCGGCAACGCTGAAGAGCTGATCAAAAATAAAATTTGTGAATTGCCGGATGTCATCGGTTGTCGGGATGATATCATGGTGTTCTTGATTTATCAAGGACTCGAAAGTTCTCTTGCTTTCCGGATTATGGAATCTGTTCGGAAAGGGAAAGGGCTAACTGAGGAAATGGAAGCTGCAATGATCGAAAACAATGTACCGGCTTGGTATATTGATTCATGTAAAAAGATTAAATATATGTTCCCGAAAGCCCATGCAGCTGCTTATGTACTGATGGCAGTTCGGATTGCCTATTTCAAGGTGCATCATCCGCTTTATTTCTATGCTACGTATTTCTCGGTTCGTGCTGATGACTTTGATCTCACTGCAATGGTGAACGGACGCGAAGCGGTTAAGGCTGTTATGAAAGAGATTAATGACAAAGGACTCGAAGCCTCTACCAAGGAAAAGAATTTGCTGACGGTGCTTGAAATTGCGAATGAAATGCTCGCTCGCGGCTACAAATTCCAGAAGGTTGATTTATACAAATCAAAGGCTGACGAGTTTGTGATTGAAGGAGATACATTGATTCCACCATTTAATGCGATTCCGAGTCTTGGAACAAACGTTGCGCGTCAAATTGTTGCAGCGCGTGCGGATGGGGAGTTTCTCTCGAAAGAAGATTTGCAGCAGCGTGGGAAGGTTTCGAAGACGATCATTCAATACATGGACGATCAAGGATGTCTTGAAGGATTGCCTGATCAAAACCAACTGTCGCTATTTTAACAAAAACCGTAAAAACGGCGGATTTGCTAAATTTGTGAAACTATGCTATTATTACAGGTGAAATACAACGATAACTCAGCTAAGAGTGGGCTTTTGCCCACTCTTTCATTTTGCGGTGGTTTGGTGAGAGCCGCAAGAAGAGCAGAGCATATCTCTAAGGAGGCTGAAATGAGTAAGGTTTTAGACCAAGTAGAGGAACTTGTTACGCCTATTACCGATGAACTGGGTTTTGAACTTGTCGATTTAGCATTTGAAAAAGAAGGAAAAAATTGGTTTTTACGAATCTTTATCGATAAAGAAGGCGGCATTGATATTGATGAATGCGCGCTCGTTAGTGAAAAGGTAAGTGAAAAATTGGATGAATCCGATCCAATCACACAAAATTACTTTCTCGAAGTTTCATCACCAGGTGCTGAACGTCCTCTTAAAAAGGAAGCAGATTTCGAAAAAGCCGTGGGCGAATATGTTCATGTAACAGCCTATGAACAAATTGATGGTCGCAAAATGTGGGAGGGAACGCTTCTTTCCTACGACGGAACCGAGCTCAAGGTAGAGATCAAGGATAAAACACGTAAAATAACATGTGTGATTCCAAAAGACAAAGTGGCCAAAGCACGTCTAGCCATTGAATTTTAAAAAAATGAATAAGGAGTGAATAAAAAATGAGCACAGAATTACTAGATGCTCTTCATGTTTTGGAACATGATAAAGGAATTTCCCCAGATGTAATCGTAGAAGCAATCGAAGCGGCACTTGTCTCCGCATATAAACGCAATTTTAATCAAGCACAAAATGTTCGTGTTGATTTTAACCCTGAAAAAGGTTCAATTAAAGTTTTTGCAAGAAAAGATGTGGTTGATCAAGTTTTTGACTCTCGTCTTGAAATGTCGCTTGATGAGGCACATAAACTGAATCCCGTCTATAAAGTTGGAGATGTAGTTGAACTTGAAGTAACGCCAAAAAGACTTTGGTCGAATTGCTGCGCAAACCGCGAAGCAGGTTGTTACTCAACGTGTTCGCGAAGCAGAACGTGGTATCATTTATGATGAGTTTATTGATCGTGAAGATGATATCATGACAGGGATTGTTGAGCGTCAGGATTCACGTTTCATTTATGTGAACCTCGGCAAAATTGAAGCAATTCTTTCGCAAAATGAACAAATGCCGAATGAAACGTATCGTCCGCATGACCGAATCAAAGTGTATTTGACCAAAGTTGAAAAAACGACAAAGGGTCCGCAAATCTTTGTTTCAAGAACACATCCAGGACTTTTGAAACGACTTTTTGAAATGGAAGTTCCTGAGATTTATGAAGGAATTGTCGAAATTAAATCGGTTGCTCGCGAAGCAGGCGATCGCTCTAAGATTTCTGTTTATACGGCAGATCCGGAAGTAGATGCAGTTGGTGCTTGTGTAGGGCCAAAAGGTGCACGTGTCCAAACGATTGTGAACGAGTTGAAAGGCGAAAAAATTGATATCGTAGAATGGTCGGATGATCCTTATACGTTTGTTGCGAACGCACTTAGCCCTTCAAAAGTTCTCGATGTTATTGTAAATGAAGAGGAGCAAGCGACAACCGTTGTCGTCCCTGATTATCAGCTTTCGCTGGCTATTGGAAAACGCGGCCAAAACGCTCGTCTTGCAGCTAAGCTTACGGGTTGGAAAATTGATATTAAGAGTGAAACCGTTGCCCGTGAAATGGGTATTTATCCGCGCGAGGAAGCGCCTGTTCAAGAAACAGAAGAAACAGCGGTAGAAACCGAAATCGTTTCGGAAGATGAAGAATAAAGGAGAGCCGAACATGCGTAACAAAAAAATCCCGTTAAGGAAGTGCATTATAACCGGTGAACGTTTACCGAAGCAAGAACTTCTACGGATTGCTTATTCCAAAGAAGGGACGCTTACAATTGATCCGAGTGGGAAAGCACTTGGACGCGGCTTTTATATTAAAAAAGATGTAGCTGTTGCCGAGCGTGCCAAAGCAAAAAACGCTTTGTTTCAGCAATTAAAAATGAAAGAGCAAGATGGATTTTACGACGAGTTAATTAGCTATGTAAAATCGCTTGAGGGAGAACATCATGGATGAAAAATTTCTCCAACTCCTCGGTCTTGCCTATCGTGCAAAGAAAATAACAACCGGAGAAGAATTAGTTTTAAAAGCAATTCGAAGCGGAAAAGCATCGCTTGTTCTTTTAGCTGGTGATGTTTCAAGCGGAACCGAAAAGAAAATCCGGAATAAATGCGAATACTACGAGGTCGACCTAAGGAAACTGTTAACTCGGGAAGAATTAGGAGGTGCGATCGGCAAAGAGTCGCGCGCGATCATCGCTATTCTCGACAAAGGATTTGCTAAGAAACTAAAAGAACTGCTCGGTTGATTACCTAGTGGAGGTGTACGGCATGAGTAAAATTCGTGTATATGAGTATGCAAAAAAGCAACAAGTTTCTAGTAAAGAAATCATTGAAAAATTACGCGGCTTAGGGATTGAAGTATCAAATCATATGTCTACAATCAATGACAATGCGTTAAGACAACTTGATCAATCATTTTCAAATAAAGAGA
The DNA here is from genome assembly GCF_000525875.1 of Listeria floridensis FSL S10-1187. Lineage (GTDB taxonomy): Bacteria > Bacillota > Bacilli > Lactobacillales > Listeriaceae > Listeria > Listeria floridensis. The sequence goes on from NZ_AODF01000015.1 coordinate 3,461, forward strand.
ATAAAAATCCTGCTCCGGTTAAGAGTGTAAAACCGCAAGGCGCAGGGAACAGTAAGGAGCCAAACAAACTGAATAAAAACGAAAACCAAAAACCAAAAGATAACAAACCGGCTAATACAGCTGGTGTCAATAAAGGCAATAATCGTCCTTCTCATTCATCAAACAAAAATGCTGTATCAAACAATTCATCGAGTGTAGCAAAACAACAAAGCTCGAATCAATCGAAACCGCAATCTTCTGGTCAAGCGAAGACGCAGGGTTCGACTGGTTCAAAACCACAAGGCTCGAATCAAAATCGTAACCAAGGTCAAGGCGGTAATCGCTTTGGTGGCGGGAATAACCAAAACCGCGGCGGCGGAAGAAACAATCAACGCGGCGGATTTAATCAAAATCGCGGCGGAAAAGGCAAGAAAAAGGCGAAACAAAATACGTTTGCATCGCCAATTACACCGCCAAAACCTAAACCACTTCCGGAAAAGGTTGTTTTCACAGAGTCACTTACAGTTACAGAACTTGCGAAAAAACTTGGACGCGAGCCATCTGAAATCATTAAAAAACTCTTTATGCTTGGCGTCGTAGCAACGATCAATCAAGAGCTTGATAAAGATGCAATTGAACTAATCTGTGCAGAATACGGGGTTGAAGTTGAAGAAGAAATCAAAGTAGATATTACAGATCTTGATGTGTATTTTGAAAGTGCTGAAGAAGAAGATGCAGGACACCTTGAAGAACGTCCACCAGTTGTAACGATCATGGGACACGTCGATCACGGGAAAACAACCTTGCTCGATTCACTGCGCAACACGAAAGTGACGCTCGGCGAAGCCGGCGGAATTACGCAGCATATCGGTGCTTATCAGTTGGATGTGCGTGGTAAGAAAATTACATTCCTTGATACACCTGGGCACGCGGCCTTTACAGCAATGCGTGCCCGTGGAGCGCAAATTACGGATATTACGATTCTCGTTGTTGCAGCAGATGATGGAGTTATGCCACAAACGATTGAAGCGATCAACCATGCGAAAGCGGCTAAGATGCCAATTATCGTAGCTGTCAATAAAATTGATAAACCGCAAGCAAACCCTGAACGAGTAATGCAAGAACTGACTGAATATGAGCTTATTCCAGAAGAATGGGGCGGCGATACTATTTTCGCGCCAATCTCTGCGAAGTTTGGTGAAGGTCTTGATAACTTGCTTGATATGATTCTGCTTGTTTCTGAGGTGGAAGAGTTAAAAGCAAATCCAGATCGTCGTGCGATCGGTACGGTTGTAGAAGCAGAGCTTGATAAAGGGCGCGGTTCTGTTGCGACACTTCTTGTCCAAGACGGAACGCTTCATGTTGGAGATCCAATCGTTGTCGGAAGCACATTTGGACGTGTACGTGCGATGGTGAATGATCTTGGACGCCGTGTTAAAAAAGTCGGACCAAGTACGCCGGTTGAAATTACTGGGTTAAATGATGTACCACAAGCAGGCGACCGTTTTGTAGTCTTTGAGGATGAAAAAACAGCGCGTTCAGTTGGGGAATCACGTGCATCAAAAGCACTTCAAGCACAACGTTCTGCGACAAACCGTGTCAGCCTTGACAACTTGTTTGAACACATGAAAGCTGGAGAAATGAAAGAAGTGAACGTTATCATCAAAGCGGACGTACAAGGTTCTGTTGAAGCTTTAGCCGCATCCCTTCGTAAAATTGAAGTGGAAGGTGTTAATGTCAAAATCATTCATACAGCTGTAGGTGCAATCAATGAATCTGATATCACACTTGCAGCAGCATCGAATGCGATTATTATCGGCTTTAACGTTCGTCCGACAACACAAGCTCGTGAAGCAGCTGTAAATGAAAGTGTGGATATTCGTTTACACCGCGTTATTTATAAAGCAATTGAAGAAATCGAAGCAGCGATGAAAGGGATGCTTGATCCAGAATACGAAGAAAAAATTATCGGACAAGCTCAAGTTCGCCAAACGTTTAACGTATCAAAAATCGGTACAATTGCCGGCTGTTTTGTTACTGACGGTAAAATCACACGAGACAGCGGAGTCCGCTTGATTCGTGATGGTATCGTTGTATTTGAAGGACAACTTTCATCACTTAAACGCTTTAAAGATGATGCCAAAGAAGTAGCTAAAGGTTATGAATGTGGGATCACGATCGAGAACTTTAACGATATTAAAGAAGACGATGTGATCGAAGCCTTTGTGATGGAAGAAATTGAACGGAAATGATGGTTCGAAGTGTCGTTTGTGAATTTCTCATATACGACGCAACAAATTTAAAAGCAAAACGTGCCGTGTTAAAGCGAATTTTAACACGTGCACGTCAAAAATTTAATGTTTCAATCGCCGAAATCGGGTATCAAGATAAGTGGCAGCGAACTGAAATTGGTTTTGCAGTCATATCTGATACTCGCATTCAAGGCGAAAAAGAAGCAGATCAAGTTCTCGCGTTTCTAGATTCTTTTCCTGAATGGGAGAGGCATCAAACTGAAACCGAGTGGTTATAGAGGTGAACAAAATGAGTGTAAGAGCAAATCGGGTTGCGGAGCAAATGAAAAAAGAACTCGGCGATATTTTAAACCGAAAAATCAAAGATCCTCGTTTAGGTTTTATCACGATTACGGATATTGAAGTAACAGGAGATTTGCAACAAGCGACGGTCTATATTTCCATCCTTGGAAATGAAAAAGAACGCGAACAAACACTTCTCGCGCTTGAGAAGGCACACGGCTTTATTCGCTCTGAAATCGGCAACCGGATGAGTTTACGCAAAGTTCCTGAGATTCTGTTTGAAATCGACAGTTCGCTTGAATACGGTAATCGAATTGACGAACTGCTGCGCGACTTAAATAAAGACAGCTGAAACAGGAGCCGAAACAAAACGGATAAGGCGTTTTCGTTTCGGCTTTTTTGTTTGAAAAGGAGGATGCGAGCTAAGATGGACGGAATAATCGCGCTTTATAAAGAACCAGGTATGACAAGTCATGACTGTGTCTTTAAGTTGCGTAAAATTTTAAAAACCAAAAAAGTGGGACATACTGGAACGCTTGACCCAGCTGTGGCTGGAGTTTTGCCAATTTGTATCGGACGCGCAACAAAACTAGCCGAATATTTGACAGATGAAGGCAAAGAATATGTGGCAGAAATCACGCTTGGTACGAGTACGGAAACGGAAGATCAAACCGGTGAAGTTGTCGCTGAAAAGGCTATTTCGGCACAAATAGAAGAAGCGGAACTTGAAGCTGTACTACAAAGGTTGACCGGGGATATCACTCAAACTCCGCCGATGTATTCGGCTGTCAAAGTAAACGGGCGCAAACTATATGAATATGCACGTGCTGGAGAAACAGTAGAGCGACCGAAACGAATCGTTACAATTAACGAGCTGAAACGGCTTGACAGTGGCGCACTAACACAAGATAACCCGAGTTTTAAACTACGCATTCGCTGCGGCAAGGGGACATATATTCGCACGCTTGCGGTTATGATCGGCGAGGCGCTCGGATATCCGGCACACATGTCGGCGCTTGAACGTACTAAAAGTGGTTTTTTTTCGGTAGAAAACTGCGCCACGCTTTCTGACATCGAAGAAAAAGTCCTTGCAAACAAATTTGACTTCCTTCATCCGCTAGAATTAGGGGTATCCAATATGCCGCAAATTGCCTTATCAAGCGAGCTATATGAGCGTGTTTTAAACGGAGCCGTTCTCGATCAAACAGAACTTTTCAGTGGAGATGTGGATGCCAAACCGGATATTGCGGCACTGTTATTTCATGAAAAACTAACGGCTATTTACAGACCGCATCCGAATAAACCTGGCAAGTGGAAACCGGAGAAGGTTATCGAATTACGTGAAACCTAAGGTTAGCGATCCACATTATTGCATGGATGCAATATATTGTATTATGATAAATGGGAATTTTGATAGAGGAGAAGAAATCATGGAAACTTATTTTTTGCATCACCCTGATATTGAAGTAGAAAACAGCGATCCAAAAACGATTGCACTCGGATTTTTTGATGGGGTTCATCGCGGGCATCAAGCGGTTATTAAAGAAGCAAAACGGATTGCGGATGAGCATGGTGAAAAAACAGCTGTACTTACATTCGATCCTCATCCGTCGGTCGTTTTAGGCAAGACAAGGAAACAGATTCATTACTTAACGCCGCTTCATGAAAAACTCGAAAAACTTGAACAGCTTGGCGTGGATATTGTCTATGTAGTACGTTTTACGGCTGCTTTTGCCAATCTTTCGCCAGAAGCGTTTGTTGAAGACTATTTAGTAGCGCTTGGCGCGAAACATGTTGTAGCAGGCTTTGATTATTCTTATGGAAAAAAAGGTGCAGGTAAGATGCAAGATCTTGCTGGCTATGCGAAAGGTCGTTTTGATGTAACAACGATTAACAAACAGGAAGCTTTTGCCGCAAAAATCAGTTCCACGAAGATTCGAAGTGCAATTGAAAGTGGAGACTTGGATACGGCTGATGAACTGTTAGGGTATCCTTATAAAATTAAAGGGACTGTGATTCACGGAGATAAACGTGGACGCACGCTTGGGTTCCCGACGGCTAATATGAAAATTGAAGATGATTACTTGATTCCTAAGCTTGGGATTTATGCGGTTAAGTTTATTATCGGCGGGAAAAGCTATGCTGGGATGGCAAGCATTGGCTATAATGTCACGTTTAAGACGGATCAAGAAATGTCAATTGAAGTCTTTATTCTCGATTTTGATCGAGAAATATACGGAGAAGAAGCAGAAATTGAATGGTACCATTTCTTCCGCCCAGAGATGAAATTCAGCGGCATGGAAGGGTTGATCGAGCAACTTAAACAAGATGAGGCGAATACGCGGGCCTACTTCGCCAAATAAATTTGCTGGGTCAAACTTGGCAGAAAAACTCTATTTTTGCTTGCTTTTCCCAAAAAATTAGTGTATCTTTAATTCTGTACGAAAAGAACCTTTACTTGGCGTATGCGAATCACCAACGCTTCGCTCAGTGACAGGGGATTAGAAATGAAGGAGGTGGAGTTAACATGGCTTTAACTCAAGAAGCAAAGAATAAGATTATCGCTGAATATCGTGTCCATGATACTGATACTGGTTCTCCAGAGGTACAAATTGCTGTACTTACTGCGGAAATCAACAGCTTGAATGATCACGTTCGTGTACACAAGAAAGATCATCATTCTTACAGAGGACTAATGAAAATGGTAGGTCACCGTCGTAACCTGCTTACTTATCTTCGTAATAAAGATGTACAACGTTACCGCGAACTTATCAAACGTTTAGGTTTACGTCGTTAAAAACTAGACTGGAAAAAGCGGGATACTTCTTGGTTTCCCGCTTTTTTTTAAAGAAAAATGAATTGAGCGTTTGTAGCTTTATCGCATGAATCCAAAAACGTGCTAGAAGATACGTCATCTGGCAGGTTTTTGGATTCATGTGTGCTTCAAAAAAGAAGTGTGCATGAAAGAATCTATGCATGGTAAAGTTCTACGCTCCGAATAAAAAGGAGAAGTGAAAATATGTCTGAAAAACAAGTCTTCACGACTGAGCTTGCGGGCAAAACGCTTGCAATTGAAGTAGGCCAGCTGGCTAAACAAGCGAGCGGAGCGGCAATGGTTCGTTTCGGGGATACAGCGGTTTTAACTGCGGCTGTCGGATCGAAAAAACCAAGACCGGGTGACTTTTTCCCGCTTACAGTGAACTATGAAGAAAAAATGTACTCTGTTGGTAAAGTACCAGGTGGATTTTTAAAACGCGAAGGGCGTCCAAGTGACCGTGCAACACTTACGGCTCGCTTAATTGATCGTCCGATTCGACCGCTCTTTGCAGAAGGATTTCGTAATGAGGTTCAAATTACATCTACGGTTTTCAGTGTAGAACAAGATTGCTCGCCTGAAATGGCTGCAATGCTTGGTTCTTCTATTTCGCTTTGCATCTCAGATATTCCGTTTGACGGACCAATTGCAGGAGTTGAAGTGGGTCGTGTTGATGGTGAATACATCATCAATCCAACAATGGAACAAGCCGAGAAAAGCGATATCTCGCTAACGGTTGCCGGAACTTATGATGCAATCAATATGGTAGAAGCTGGTGCGAAAGAAGTATCAGAAGAAGCTATGCTTGAAGCGATCATGTTTGGTCATGAAGAAATTAAACGCCTTTGCAAATTCCAAGAAGAAATTGTAAAAGCAGTTGGGAAAGAAAAACGTGAAATCGAACTTTTCGTAACTGACCCTGAACTTGAAAGAGAAGTGAAGGCTGTCAGCGAAGCGAAAATGAAACAAGCGATTCAAACAGAAGAGAAAAAAGCACGTGAAGCAGCTATTGACGCTGTGAAGGAAGAAGTGCTTGAAAGCTATAAGGTAAAAGAACTGGAAAATGAAGAAGATGTGTTGGATGAAGTCGCACAAATTCTTGAAATCATTGAAAAAGATGAAATGCGTCGTTTGATTTCGCAGGAAAAAATCCGTCCAGACGGCCGTAAAGTGGATGAAATTCGTCCGCTGTCTTCTGAAGTGGGACTACTTCCTCGCGTTCATGGTTCAGGTCTTTTTACGCGTGGACAAACGCAAGCACTGAGTGTTTGTACGCTTGCACCACTGCGTGAACACCAAATTATTGATGGGCTTGGTGCCGAAGAATATAAGCGTTTCATGCATCATTATAACTTCCCACAATTCAGTGTGGGCGAAACTGGACCGCGTCGTGGACCAGGACGTCGTGAAATCGGGCATGGAGCTTTAGGCGAGCGTGCACTTTCCTATGTTATTCCAGATGAAGAATCATTCCCGTATACAGTGCGTCTTGTATCGGAAGTGCTTGAATCAAACGGATCAAGTTCGCAAGCAAGTATTTGCGGATCGACACTTGCTCTTATGGATGCTGGTGTGCCGATCAAGGCACCTGTTGCTGGTATTGCAATGGGGCTTGTGAAGCTCGGTGAAGATTACACGATCCTTTCCGACATTCAAGGAATGGAAGATCATTTCGGGGATATGGACTTTAAAGTGGCAGGAACACGTGATGGTATTACAGCGCTACAAATGGATATCAAAATTGATGGTTTAAGCCGTCAAATTTTAGAGGAAGCTCTTACGCAGGCAAAAGCTGGACGTCTTCACATTCTTGAGCACTTAATGACAACAATCAGTGCACCACGTGAGCATCTATCAGCATATGCACCGAAAATCATGACGATGCATATTAAAGAAGAAAAAATCAAGGATGTTATTGGACCTGGTGGAAAACAAATCAACCAAATTATCGATGAAACTGGCGTGAAAATTGATATTGAACAGGACGGAACAATCTACATTGCGTCGCAGGATGAAGCGATGAACAAAAAAGCAATGGCGATTATTGAAGACATCGTGCGCGAAGTTCAGGTTGGTGAAATTTACACTGGTAAAGTACGCCGAATTGAAAAATTTGGTGCGTTTGTGGAACTCTTTAAGGGTACTGATGGACTTGTGCATATTTCGGAACTTGCTTATGAACGAGTGGGCAAGGTAGAGGACGTACTTAAACTTGGCGACGAAGTAACGGTTAAAGTGATCGAAGTCGATAATCAAGGCCGTGTGAACTTGTCACGTAAGGCGTTACTTGAAAAACCAGAAGGCTATGAAGAGAAGAAGCCTCGTGATAACAAAGATTTTAAAGGACGGGGAAATGGCGGAAATGATCGTCCGCGCAAACCTCGGTTTAATAAAGAAGATAAATAAAAAAGATTGCCCGGTGAGGGCAATCTTTTTTATTTGTGTGCTAATTTTTTAGCGATTTGATCATACGTCATTTTATTCGTTACTTCATAAGAGCCGTCACGAATATATTTTTCGTAGTTATTTTGCTTTAAGAACTTCTCAAATTCGGTTGCACTTTTAACAATGCCGTTTTTCTCAAGATCTTGACTTGCTTTTGACGAAGGATCGCCTTTTGCAATTACTAGTTTGTATTTTTTAACTTCGTTTTTCTTTTGTTCAGCTAAGCGTTTTTCTTCTGCTGCTTTGTTTTTCTCAAGTTCTTGTTCAGCTAGCAGTTTTTCATATTTTTTCTTCCATGTATCGCTGTTTTCTTTTGAGGTTGTTGTTTCAGTCTTTTGCTTTTGTTTCTGTTTTCTTGGTTTCGACAGCAGCATCCGTTTTTGTAGTAAAGAATTGGTTGAAAACAAACAATACTGCTGCTGAGATTAAGAGACCAACAGCAATCATCCTTAAATTGTTCTTCAAAGGGTGTGCTCCTTTCTCGCCATGTTTTATTCAATTGGAATTAATGTTCCAAGTATTCCTCGATAATTTGTTCCACTTCTTCTCTTGGAAGCGCGATTTGTTCGACGATTTCATCTGTTGCAATTCCTGTTGTATAAAGAGTGATTACTTGTTTTTTAAGCAAATCTTTCATTTTCGGACTCAAATCTGTACTTTCTTCCGTTTCAGCAGGAAGATCGGTAGTTTGTCCGTTTTCAGGATTCATCAACTTTTCAAGCGCTGAAACACGCTTTTTCAACTCGTAGTTTTCATGCATGAGCTGTGAAGCTACTTCTTCAAGTTCTGTTTCTAATTGTTTGTTATCGCCTTTTTGCATAAAAGAAAGAACAAAAAGCGCAATCGCCGCAACAAGAAGGATAATAATTACGACTGTCATTATGGAGTAACACCTCTTTTCCCTATACTTCTACCTTCTATTTATAACACAAAGATAAGCCCTTGGCTATGGAAATTGCGTTTTGTAAAGAAATTAAAAAGAAAAGTGTCGCCCGACCTTGCAGAAATGCGGGAAAGATGATATCATTATACAGGTTATTAAATAATCTTTCATGCAGATTTGGAGGGAAAAAGATGCGCGTAAATATTACTTTAGAGTGCACTGAATGTGGTGATCGTAATTACATTACGACTAAAAATAAACGTGAAAATCCTGAACGTATTGAACTAAAAAAATATTGTCCAAGATTACGCCGTGTAACTTTGCACCGCGAAACGAAGTAAGCAGCAGATTTTCCTGTTGCTTTTTTCCTTTTAGGGAGGAGTTTGAAGATGGATAAAACAGAACTCAGAAAAGAAACGTTGAAACGCTTGGAAAGTCTTGAAAAAAAGGATCATAAAGAGAAGTCGGATCAGCTTGCATCCCTTCTTTTCCAAACCGAGCAATGGAAGCGCGCTCATACGATAGGGATTACGTTGTCTCGCTATCCAGAAATTAATACAGAAACCATTATTTTAAAAGCATGGGAAGCAGGAAAAACAACAGCAATTCCAGAAACAATCTATCCGGGGAACAAGATGCAGTTTCGTAAGTATCAAAAAGGAGACCGGCTGATTCGTAAAAAGTTTGATTTGCTTGAACCTAATAGTGAAGCAGAACTCATTCCAAAGAAAAAATTGGATCTTTTGATCGTCCCTGGTGTGTTATTTAACTCCGAGGGGTATCGGATTGGTTTTGGAGGAGGATTCTATGATCGCTTTTTAACAGATTTTTCTGGCGATACGATCTCACTGCTTTTTTCAGAACAGCTTAGCCGAGAAATAATTCCTGAAGCCCATGATATCCCCGTTAAAAAGCTGCTTTCAGTTTAATAAAAAGAGATTGTGATAAAAATTCTTAAAAACAGGTTCTGTTGTTTACAACGCCTGTTTTTTTGCGTATAGTAGTAAATATAATTGGCAAATTCGATAGAAAGCAGGGAATCTTTTGAGTCTCCAAGAAAACTATATTTTCTGGCGGTTAACTAACTATTTTTTAGAGCAAGAAAACTATCGCTTGATTCACCTTCATGAAGAAAAGCACGAACTCTGGTTAGAAAATCCCAGCCAAAAAACACGTCCTGTGATACGCATTCAAATTCGTGAACTCGGATGGACGAGTGTTGTAGAAAGGGACGTCAGTCACACATTTACGGTGGCCGAAAATCTTCGCAAACAGATGGGGGCAACGAATCTTCAGGTCGCCAACATTTATATTACACCTTTTGTTCCTGTGGGTGAACATGGGTTATTTCAAGATAAAGTTCAAAATGAAACTGAAAAAATTACAATTCAAAACCTGCTTGTGTCATCTGAGCAGCTTAACGACCATTTAGAAGCACTTGAAGAAAAACTTCAAATACCTAGAGGCACTTTCCATGTCGAAAATGAAATTACAGATGATCTGGTTGTTAATGAACGTCAATCAGTAATCACATACATTACAAAGAAAGTAAACGATGAAGAACAAAAAGCCCGTACAACCAAGCCATTCGTTACCTACACATTTATTTTGATGCAAATGCTTTACTTTATTTGGGTCTTTTTAAAAGACAGCCAACTTAGCACATATTCATTGGTAGAGTGGGGAGCCAAGTTTAATCCGCTGATCTATGAAGGTGAATGGTGGCGTTTCATTTCACCGATCTTTTTACACACAGGTTTTATGCACATTGCGGCCAACTGTTTAATGCTTTATATTGTCGGTCCGTGGGCAGAACGATTGTACGGCAGATGGCGTTATGCTGTCATTCTGCTGCTTGGCGGTATTGCAGGAAACATTGCAGGTTTTGCGCTAAATAATAATGTGGCGGTCGGATCAAGTACTGCCGTGTTCGCTCTATTTGGCTGTCTGCTCTATGTGGTTGTGTTAAAACCGCACCTTTATGCTAAAACGATTGGTGTAAATATTGCTGTATTAGTTGGAATTAATCTTGTACTTGACTTATTTATGCCAAACATTGATTTAGCTGGGCATGTCGGCGGGCTTGTTGGTGGATTTTTCTTAGCAGGTGTTCTTTCTCTACCGCAGCAATACTTTAATCTTCGACGTGGGCTGTATGGAGCCGCTGTTATCATTTTGGCAGGATTGTTTCTGTTCATGGGATTCAATCGTTCAGATGATGAAGCAGATCCGGCTCTTTCAAATGGTGTAGCTCAATACTACTTGCAAAAAGGTAAGCCTAAAGAAGCAGACAAGATTTTCCGTTATTTGGATGAAAGCGGCAATGCAGATGAATACAGTAATACGCTCATGGCAGGACAAGCGCTACAAAAGCAAGACTTTGGTGAAGCGAAGAAAAGAGCTTCAGAGGCTGTTTTCTTGAATAATGAACTGCCGCAGCCACATTATATCTTAGCTGTTTGTTATATGCGTGAGGGAAATCATAAGGAAGCATTGAAGCAGGCTGAACTGGCTAAAAATCTATCTTCAGAAAAAGTGTATCAAGATTTTTATAACGAGCTCCAAAAAAATATGCAAAAGCAAGAGGGATCATTATGAATTCAGTGTATGATGTCGCGCAGCTGTTGAAGAAATATGGCATCATCGTTTATTTGGGAAAGCGCGAGTATGATATTGAAATGATGGAACATGAGTTGACCGAACTTTTCAAGCATCAAATGATTGAACGTGAAAGATATGCACGTGCACGAAGCATATTAAAACAAGAACTAATCAAGGAACAAAAGAAAAACAGCCATTCTGGGCAGTGAGTAGAAGGAGCAAGTCGAAATGGAAAAGAAATTAATCGGTGTTGATTTAGGTGGAACTACAGCAAAGATTGCGATTTTGACAAAAGAAGGCGAAATTCAAGAAAAATGGAGTATCAAAACTGATATTTCGGATAACGGGTCGCATATTGTTCGTGATATTGGTGATAGCATTAATCAGAAGTTGACAGACTTACAGATTGATAACGACGAATTTTATGGGATCGGCTTTGGTACTCCTGGAACAGTCAACTATGAAACTGGCACTGTTAAAGGTGCATATAATTTAAATTGGGTCGAAGAACAACCGGTTTCAGAAGACTTAAAACGATTAACAGGTCTTGATATTGCTCTTGATAACGATGCAAATGTAGCTGCACTTGGTGAGCGCTGGAAAGGTGCTGGTGAAGGCGGAGCAAACGTAGTTTTTGTGACACTCGGAACAGGCGTCGGTGGTGGTATCTTTGCAGAAGGACAAATCTTGCACGGTATTCGCGGAGCAGCTGGTGAAATTGGACACGTAACGGTCATGCCTGAAAATGGATATCAGTGTACGTGCGGAAAGAAAGGTTGCTTGGAAACTGTTGCTTCTGCGACGGGAATTGTTCGAGTTGCGAAAGATATGGCTGAACAATTTGACGACAAGTCTAAACTTGTGGAATTGATTCATGCAGATAAGAAAATCAGTTCGAAGCTAATCTTTGATTTTGAAAAAGATGGCGATCCATTTGCGAAGCAAGTAGTAGAAAAGATCTCTTTTTATTTAGCACTTGCTCTTAGCCACATCGGAAACATGTTAAATCCAGAGAAAATAATCATCGGCGGCGGTGTTTCAGCTGCGGGAGATGCTTTGCTTGATCCAGTTAAACGCCATTTTGAGACAATGGTATTCCCAACAGTACTTGAATCAACCAAAATTTCGATTGCGACACGAGGAAATGATGCTGGCGTAATTGGTGCTGCTTGGCTGGTTCTACCAAACAGCGAAGCATAAAAACGATATTGATAGAGAGCCTCTATTCCTAAAGGGTTTTACTGTATTCTAAAAAGGGTAGTTTGTATGGTAACGAATAGAATGGAGGCCAACGATGAAAATAAATCGAATTAGTCTGTTTTTCTTTTTGTTTATCGGGGTTATTCTTGTACTATCTGGATGCCAACAAGATAATTCCGTGCAACGACAGGAAGAAAAAAAGACCAAATCAGAAACTCAACCTATCCAATCGGTTGATATCCAGAATGGCGATTTTATTCGAACGATCGGCTGGCTTTCAAATAATACTGTTTTGTTGCAAAAACAGACTTCTGGAAAAACATATTTGATCCGTTATCAAATTTTTTCTGGTAAAAGTAAAACTATTTTTGAAACGAGCAATACCATATCTGAAATCAAAGTTAGTCCTGATTATGAATACTTCTTTGTTTACGCGGCTTCAAATCCAAATCAAGCAGGCTTAACTATCTATGATAGTAAAACAGGCGATGAGATTGAACACCTAGAAATGGAGCCGCTTGCTGCTAATTTTTATTGGAATCAAGAAACGCCTGAAAAAATAATGATTGTTACTTATGAACATGATTTCACATTTCAAGCTCATGCTTATAATTTCAAAGAAAGCACCTATGAGCCGATTCCTATTTCTTCACCGTTTGTTTCCTGGTATAGTGATCATTTTTACTTAGAAAATCGTAAGTCAAATAAAGAGGAGTTAGGGAATCTATATTTAGAAGATACCCGATCTTGTGAAGAAGAAAGTTTGATTTTAGCAAATATCTTACAATTTGCGACGAATCGAGATTTATTGATTACGATGGAACGTTCTAACAGAGCGGATGCTGTTACGTATGATTTTCATACTACTGGTTTTCAAACAATCTCAAAATATGAAATGCCGCGAGAATATGATGAACTCGGTACATTCATACCTTATTTTGATTTGAACTTTTCCAAGAAGATGTTTGCAAGTTTTGAGCCCTATAAAAGTCGGAAGCTTAAAACGTTGCAAGGTGAATACAAACTTATTGTAATAAACCCTCTGACTGGTAAAAAAAGCACAGTAATGGAGTTGCTGGATAATCGCCCGCTTCTGAGTTCGCCAAACGGCAAGTATCTGCTGTATGGTTATCAATTTGAGCGCGTCATAGATGTTAAACAAAAAAAGATGTCTGAACTAATTGTGATTCCAAGCAAAACTTATTAAATTAGGAAATCCGAGCAGTCAAGTTGAAAACGGCTTGACAGCTCGGTTTTTTTTATGATGATAAATCTCTTGAGATGACATAGTGATAGTAGGATTGCCAACTTTTTTCAAAGCTTATTTGGCGATTAAATAAGCTAATAGCTGAAGAAAAAATTAATTAAAGTTAGGGATAATAGCATGAGTGTGAGTACAAGTGTGAATCCGTTATGGTTCATAAAAAACACATCCTAAAGAGGCATTTTTGTTTGTAAAAAATGATGATCGTTAAAAGAAACAGCAACTTCAATAAATTTAGAGCGAGATAAGATTTGAAAATCTTCTATATCAGTCAGAACAGTTTCATGCCCGTGACCATCAACTTGTTTGCGCACAATTGATTTATACTGAGAATAACAGGTTTCTTTATCCATGTCAGTAGCAATAAAACAAAAGCCATGAGGGAGTATTTTAGAAAGCTGCTGACCACTGCGTTCTTCGTGAAGTTGTTTTAAGAAGATGTGCCACTCTGATGAAGCTTTAATGTGACTAGCTGAAATAATTCGATTTTCTGCTTGCAGGACTAGAGGAGCTAATGTGAGGACGGAAGCAACTGTGAAAAGAGACAAAAGAGCTTCTATTAATGTAAAACCATTGCTAGCGGGCAGAAATGCATGTTTGATTTTTTTGGGATGTGCCACAAATAATTCGCCTGCCTTCTTCAAGTTTCAACTCAATTTTATAATCGGCTGTAGTAGATTGATGTTGGACACCTTGGTAAATCTGTATTTCGCTATGCATATTTTGCAGTAAAAGAGTAAAATCTTTTTCTTTGTCTAATTGTTGAATCATGCCAAGCATAAGCGGAAAAAGAAATGTACAGATAAGTAAAAGAATACTTAAAGACAGTAAACTTTCAATTAGTGAAAAACCATTAATTTTCTTCAAAACGAAATCTTCCTTTCCCGATTTGAAAAATCAATTTGTACGACCTACTCTGTCCTTTAAAGAACACTGTTGTAAACCGATTGATATGACCGCTTTTGCCTAGGAAAGAAAATTGCTCTTTTTGCTTAAGCTTTAAAGTTTTCGGGTAAAGATCTTGTGTTTTCTGATCTCCTTTTTCTTGAATCAATAGTCGATCTTCCTCAAATGTAAGAGTAATAGGCTGATTCGTGACTAAGGCACGAGTTTGAGCAAGAAAAATATCAGCTTTAATGACTTGCAGAAATTGTTTTTTCTCAATATGCTGTAGGGCTTGAAATGCCGGTTTAATAGATAAACTGATAAGAATCATAAAAATCGCTAAAACGATAAGCATTTCAATTAAAGTAAAGCCGTTTCGATTGATGCGCCTATTTTTCATGAACGGTTCCATCGCTATTGATAGCGACTTGATTGCCATTTGGACAACTTTTCTGCTTATCGGACAGAAAACCTTTTGCATGTAGATCATCGAATGTTGGAATTTTATTGTACTCAAGCTCGTAAGCTTGAACTTGCGTTTCAACCATCGACACAAATGCGCTGCAGCCTTTGTCGTTGATCGATTTGCTCTGCTTAGTGAGGTTTGGAATGATAAGGAGAAGTAGGACACTAACAACAAGTAAAACAACAAGCATTTCCACAAGCGTAAACCCTCGCTCGTCTCGCCAGTTAATTTTCATAATGACACTTCCTTTAAATTTGATCTACCATACTGAACATTGGAAAGAGAATGGATAAATAAATGGAAACAATTAATAGACCGATGATTAGAAAAGCAACAGGTTGTATCCAGCTAAATAGTTTTTCTGTTTTGTCCATCATCTTTTGATGGCACAAGTCATAATAAAATAACATTTCTTCCGCAATAGTTGCATTTTTCTCTCCATGTTGAATAATAGCAATTAATTCGGGCTCAAAAATATGAAGCTGATTAGCGGAATTTGCAAGCGGATATCCACGTTCTAACATTGAAAGTAGCTTATCACCAACTGCTTTAAAGAACACAGGAGAATGGGGACTGATAAAAAGCTGTAGCATTTTTTGCACTGAAAGCCCACTTTTAAGCAAGTAGCCACATTCTCTTGCAAAAACTTGAGAATAGTGCAGCCTTGTAAATACAGAAATGAATGGGATTTTCCCAAAGAACTTAGCTCGACTTAAAGCATCTTTGCGCTTGCTTTTTCGAACAATAAGAATACTGATAAAGAAAATACATAAAGTAAAAAGGAATAAAAAAAAGAGGAAGTTGTTTTAGCAAAAAAAAGTGTAAAAGTAGTGGAAAGATTTTGGTGATCTCCAATTTGACTGAAAAGTAAATCAAATTTTGGAAGTAGAAAAATGCGAAGTAAGAAAAACACAATGATGACGGTCAAAAATAATAAGATAGGGTATTGAAAGGTTTTTTTAAGTGTTTTTTCTTGTTCGGCTCTTTTTTTTTAACAGCGTTCCGCATTCATGCAAAGTTTTAGTAAAATAACCGTGTTCTGCAGCATAAAAAATCGGGGCTGAAATAAATTCAGGAAAATTTGCTTGCTTGATGGCTGTATAAAAAGTATTTCCTTGTTCAAGCGATGTAAGTATTTGTTTGTATCTCAGTCGTTCTTTCGGAGAAGTGATTGATAGATAAGAAATGGCTACTTCGATTGAAAACCCTTGATCAAGTAATTCAGCCAGCCGAATCAAAAAGTCGCCATCATCATTCAAGCGTGTTTTTTTTCAAAAAAATCCATAATTAACTCCTTTCTCAATTTGTTGCGCAATGCTTAGGCCATCAGCTTTTTCTTCTCCAGAAAAGAGTAGACTTAGCGTCGCGCTTTTCGTTGCTTGCTCGTATAATACGGTTTGCTTCTCGGTAAGATGTGTGCAGTAAAGCTCACAATTTCCTAAACAAAGCGGACAATACACATTGTGAAGGCTTTGATGGCTTACTCCAAGAAGTGCCTGTTTCAAATGTGCCTCTGGAATTTCAAATTCGAGCATTCGTGCAATAATTCCAGATAGGCTGTCGGCGTGAACGGTGCTAAGAACCAGATGACCAGTCAAGGCAGCACGGACGACCATTTTAGCGGTTTTCGAATCACGGATTTCCCCAATAATCAATAAATCGGGGTCATGCCTTAATACGGAGCGAATGACTGAGCTGTATCCTAGCCCTGCCTTTTCGTTAATTTCCACTTGAAGGAATTCATTGTTACCATGCTCAACAGGATCTTCAATCGTGATAACACTAAGCAGTTCTCTAGATGAGAATATTTCAGCAAGCGCATACATAGACGAGGATTTTCCACTCCCTGTGCTTCCAGAAAACAAAAACAGGCCAGTTTGATTTGTGCAACAAGAAAGAATCGCCTGAGATTCATTTGAAAAAAGTGTTGATTCGAGAAAGGGTAAGGCTCGGTTGTATCGAAAGAGCCTCAAAACTATACTTTCTGCACCGGAAGAGTGGGGCAGCGTTGAGATGCGTAGGGCAATTTTTTCAGAACGGAAGTCGTAATCTAATGTTCCAGACTGGGGCAGGCGTTTTTCGCCAATATCTAAACCAGATTGAAACTTTAAGTAGAGAGTCAGCTTTTCTGCAGCATCTTGATCAAGAAGTTTAAACGGATATAGTCTCCCGGCAACCCGAATGCGAAGCGACGCACCGTTTGGACAGGGATGAAGATGGATATCGCTTGCGTTTAAGGAAAGGGCATAGTGGAGCAGATTTTCAAGAATAGTTTTTGGCAAGTGTCACACCCCCTTGCTCTTCTTTTTCTCCATAAATAATAAAACTCCTCGTTTGCTAAATATGGATTTTAAGCTGTGATGGGGCATTTTTACCTAAAAGTAAGTTTTTTAGAGATTTTTTTATCAGGAAAAGTCATGCATAGTGTATAAAAAAAATTTTTTTCGTTCGTGAAAAAGATTGTGAAAATATAAACAACACGGACATTTCGTTAAAAATAATAAAGTTAAGCCTTTTCATTACGAACATTTATTGGTTAAAACAGTTATATATCCGTATAACCTTATTATTTGCCGAACAATCGCTGGCATGGTAAGCTAGAGAAAAGGAAAGAGTACATAGAAGAATCGCGGGTGAGTGTAAGCAGAGAGACTGCTCTAGCAGCGCCGACGGGGAAAGCATGGACTATGTGAAACTCTCAGGCAAAAGGATGCTTATAGGACGCAACTCTGGAGTGAAGCAAACGACAGGGCTTATTGAGATTAGGTAAGCCTTTTTCCTGTGCACAAAATTAAGAGGAGGTTTTCATGTTGACAGAGCTTTTACAAACACCTTTACATCCGGTTTATGCGAAGTATGGGGCTAAAACAATTGATTTCGGGGGATGGGACCTACCCGTTCAATTTTCTGGAATCAAGGAAGAGCATGAAGCGGTTAGAACGCATGCTGGTGTTTTCGATGTTTCACACATGGGGGAAATTTTAGTAGAGGGAACAGATAGCACGAAATACTTAGACAAGATGCTTACAAATAATATCGCAACAATCGAGCCGGGACGTGCGCAATATAATATCGTCTGCTATGACAATGGCGGAGTTGTGGATGATCTCGTAGCTTATCGATTGGAAGAGAATAGATATTTGCTTGTTGTGAACGCAGCAAATACAGAAAAAGATTTTAACTGGTTTAAAGAACACGTCGAAGGTGACGTAACAGTTTCAAATGAGTCGAACAAATTTGGACAGCTTGCGGTTCAAGGACCAGAAGCTGAAAAAATTCTGTCTGGGTTAACAGATACTGACCTTTCGGCTATTCCCTTCTTTGGTTTTGTTGATAATGCAGTTGTAGCTGGTAAAACAGTTCTGATTTCTCGGACAGGCTACACTGGCGAAGATGGGTTTGAAATCTATACAAAAGCAGAAGATACGGTAGAAATTTTTGAAAAGTTAATTGATGCAGGTGTGAAACCGATTGGGCTTGGCGCGCGTGATACTTTACGTTTTGAAGCGAATCTTGCGCTTTATGGGCAAGAGCTTTCGAAAGACATTTCTCCACTTGAGGCGCGCCTTAACTTTGCTGTAAAGCTTAAAAAAGACGCGGATTTTATTGGAAAAGAAGCATTGATTAAACAAAAAGAAGAAGGCGTTCCGCGTAAAATTGTCGGGATTGAAATGATTGAACGAGGTATACCGCGCCACGGCTATAAAGTATTTGCAGACGGTAAAGAAATTGGCGAAGTCACTTCCGGCACGCAATCACCTACACTGGGTAAAAACCTCGGCCTTGTTCTCGTTCAAGCAGATTATGCTACGGTTGGACAAGAAGTTGAAGTCGAAGTTAGAAATAAAAAAAATAAAAGCAGAAGTTATTGCAACACCGTTCTACAAGCGTGAAAATTAGGAGATTTTACGTAAGTTAAAGGAGGAAGAAACATGGCGAAATTTCGTTATTTACCGATGACGGAACAAGATGAAAAAGAGATGCTTCAAACGATCGGAGTGAATTCGATCGAAGATTTGTTTGCAGATATTCCCGAAAAAGTGAGGTTTAAGCGTGATTATGACCTTAAGCCGCCGCTTTCAGAACCAAATTTGCTGAAAGAATTAACAAAACTGGCTGCAAAAAACGTGAACACACAAGATGCGGCATCTTTCCTTGGAGCTGGGACATATTCGCACTACATTCCAACGATTGTAGATCATGTTATTTCACGTTCTGAATTTTATACGGCATATACGCCTTATCAGCCAGAAATCTCACAAGGGGAACTTCAAGCAATTTTTGAATTTCAAACGATGGTTGCTGAGTTGACTGGAATGGACTTAGCGAACTCATCAATGTATGATGGCCCGACTTCTCTTGCTGAAGGAGCAATGCTTGCTGTTGGTCACACGAAACGTAAAAAAAATTCTAATCTCGGAAACCGTTCACCCAGAAGCAATTAATGTTGTTAAGACTTATGCAAAAGGTCACCATGCTACTGTTGAACTTATCCCTGAAAAAGATGGAAAAACGGATATTGAGGCACTTAATCAAGCAATGACAGATGAAGTTGCCGGGGTGGTTGTGCAGTATCCAAATTTCTTCGGACAAGTGGAGGATTTAGCTTCCATCGAGCCGATTGTTCATGATAAAAAAGGGTTGTTTATTGTTTCGAGCAATCCGCTTTCTCTTGGTCTATTAACGCCTCCTGGAGAGTTTGGTGCAGATGTTGTTGCGGGAGATACGCAGGTTTTTGGAATTTCGGAATCGTTCGGCGGGCCGCACTGCGGCTACTTTGCTGTGACTAACAAACTGATGCGCAAAGTTCCTGGTCGCTTAGTTGGTGAAACGGTTGACGAGAACGGCAAACGCGGCTATGTTCTGACGCTTCAAGCTCGTGAACAGCATATCAGACGCGATAAAGCGACAAGTAATATTTGTTCAAACCAAGCTCTTAATGCACTGGCTTCATCTGTAGCGATGGTTGCACTTGGACAAGAAGGTTTGCCTGAAATGGCGAAGCAAAACATTGATAAAGCTCATTATGCGAAAAAATGTTTTGCTGATGCTGGATTTGATGTACTGTTCAGTGATGCGTTCTTTAATGAGTTTGTTGTAAAACTTGGCAAACCGGTTGCTGAAGTGAACGAAGAGCTTCTAAAACAGGATATTATCGGCGGATATGATCTTGCGCAGTATTATCCAAAATATGAAAATCACATGCTTGTTGCGGTTACAGAATTGCGTACGAAAGAGGAAATCGACACGTTTGTAAAAGCATTAGTTGATAGTTTGGAGGGAGTCAAATGAGCGAGACAATGCCTTTAGTTTTTGAACGCTCTATTCCAGGCAGAATTGGTTTTAGCTTGCCGGAACAAGATGTGCCAGAAACGGACTTAAATAGTATTTTTGATGAGAAGACAATTCGTTCGAAAAAAGCGGATATGCCTGAGCTAAGTGAGCTCGAAATCATGCGTCATTATACGGAATTATCCAATCACAATTTTGGAGTAGATTCCGGCTTCTACCCGCTTGGTTCTTGTACAATGAAGTACAATCCAAAAATTAACGAGCGTGTAGCACGCTTTCCAGGTTTCGCGAATATTCATCCTTATCAGCCTGAAAGCTCGGTTCAAGGTGCGATGGAATTAATGTATGATCTTCAACAAAGCTTGATTGAAATTACAGGAATGGATGAAGTGACGCTTCAACCTGCAGCAGGTGCCCAAGGGGAATGGACAGGCTTAATGCTAATCCGTGCTTATCATGAGGCAAACGGTGACACAAAACGTACCAAGGTAATTATTCCAGACTCTGCTCACGGAACAAACCCTGCTTCTGCTACTGTTGCAGGTTTTGAAGTAGTTACTGTTAAGTCAAATGAAAAAGGTCTTGTTGACGTGGAAGACCTTCGTGCTGTAGTGGGTGAGGATACAGCGGCTCTTATGCTGACAAATCCAAATACACTCGGTTTATTTGAAAAAGATATCGTCGAAATTGCTGAAATTATCCATGAAGCTGGCGGTAAACTGTATTATGATGGAGCAAACTTAAATGCGGTTATGTCAAAAGCTCGTCCTGGTGATATGGGCTTTGATGTGGTACATCTTAACTTGCATAAAACATTCACAGGTCCGCATGGCGGAGGGGGTCCTGGTTCAGGTCCAATTGGTATCAAAAAAGATTTGATTCCGTTCTTGCCAACACCGGTGCTAACGAAAAAGGCGGATCAATTTGTATTCGACTACGATTATCCGCAATCGATCGGCCGGGTAAAACCTTTTTACGGCAACTTTGGTATCAATGTTCGTGCGTATACCTATATCCGCACAATGGGCGCAGAAGGGCTTAAGAAAGTAACGGAATATGCTGTGCTGAATGCTAATTACATGATGCGCCGCTTGGAACATGCATTTGATTTACCGTTTAATCAAATTTGCAAACATGAATTTGTATTAAGTGGAAACCGTCAGAAGAAATTAGGTGTTCGAACAACGGATATCGCGAAACGCCTACTTGATCATAATTTCCACCCACCAACGGTTTACTTCCCATTAATCGTTGAAGAAGCGATGATGATTGAGCCGACTGAAACAGAATCAAAAGAAACATTAGATAAATTTATTGATACAATGCTACAAATTGCGAAAGAAGCTGAAGACGATCCTGAAATCGTTCAAGAAGCTCCGCATAATACGTACGTGAAACGGCTTGATGAAACGCAAGCTGCTCGTAAGCCAGTTCTTCGTTATCAAAAAGAAAGCTAATAAAAACGCCTGAAGGTCAATGTACCTTCAGGCGTTTTTCAGTTTTCGATAACAATTCCGAGAATAGTAGATAATTTAAGTGCTTGGTCTCGTGTCACTTTTAAACCTTTTAATGAAGGGATAGTGGCGGTGATTTTTTCAAATGTGTTGTCAGTGAAATCAAGACCAGCGAGTGAAGTTTCAGCAAACATACAGTCGTCGAGATTGCACCGGACGAATGAGAAATTTTTGAAATCAACGTTTTCAAATTCGGCACCACGAAGGTCACAATCGATGAAAGTAGCGGATTTAAAACGGCTAAAACTAAAGCCGGCCAAATTTAATAGGCAATTTTTGAAGGTAACATTTTGAAGCAGCGTATCAGAGAGGTCTATCCCTGTTAGTTTGCAATCTATGAACGAGCTGCGGTGAATGGCGCTTGAGTGCAGGGCAAGATTCGCTAGGTCGCTTTTTTTCAAAAGAAACATCTGTAAATTCGATTCTCGGATAATAGGTGTCAGAGAAATAAGCATTTTCAAACCTTGAGTTCTCGATAATGTAGTGCTCGCTTTCAGCAAGCGGAAATTCGCCGCTAAAATGTACTTGATTAAAGACGGTTTCATCTGTTGAAATAGAAACTTGACTGGTTAGTTGATCTGGAATACGCGGAGCAGTAATTTTCATTGTGTTTCCTCCTTGTGTAAATAAGCCGCGCCAAGTCTGGCGCGGCTTATCAAATATTATTTGGCTTTTGTTTTTCCAGTCCATTTGCGGAAACCGCCTTTAAGCTGGTAAATATCTCGGTAACCGCGCTTGTAAAGTAAGATAGCCGCTCTGCTGCTGCGCTGAGCAGACTGACAGTAAAGATAAACGGGCTGATCTTTGCGGATTTCCGATGTACGTTGTTTTAATTGTGTGACCGGAATGTTTCGTGCTCCGAGGATATGACCGCCGTCAAACTCATTCGGCTCGCGCACATCAATTAATTGTGCACGACGATACCCTTCTTTAAATTGATCTTCTGTTAATACAGTAAGTGCTTTTCTGCGCATAATAAACTGATATCCTTCATAAACAACTAGGATCAGTAAGATGGCAAATGCTAAAATCCAACTACCCAAATTCTAAACTCCTCTCTGTAAAAAAGCATCATAACTATTATACCTTATTTTTTCCCGCCTTCAATTACTTTGAAGGAAGAATTTTTCTTTTTTGAAGCCGCGTTTTGTTTTGCCTTTTGTAATTCTTGCGATTGCTTGACTGCTTTTTGGTAATTAGCATCTGTCTTTTGCTTGTTTTTTGGCCGGACGATAAAGTAAAACAAAATGGCAAACAAGGCTGCAGAACCAATTAGAATTAGCATTGTGGTGAGCCCACCGGTGAAAAGACCGAACAAGCAAAGAGCAAGTAATAGGATAAAGATAACTAGTGAACTTTTTCTCAAGTAAAATCCCTCATTCCAATAGTTCTAGATTTGGCAGTTTTTCTTCTTTTTCGGGAATGCCTTCACGCTCTATGCGGAGCAATTCGTTAAAGGAAGCAATTGCCACTTCAACTTGTTTGTCATCAGGTTCTTTGGTTGTCAGCAGCTGGAGCCAAAGGCCAGGATAACCTAGGTAGCGAAGCACAGGAATGTTGCGACATTTATTAGTAAGCTGCAACACTTCAAAGGCGACACCAAGTACGACTGGAATCAGAAGAATTCGATCGACAACGCGTAGCCATAGCGGATCGGTGGGGACAAGAAAATAAATGAACATCCCGACAATAACTGTAAATAATATAAAACTGCTGCCGCACCGGTAGTGAAGTCGCGATTGTTTTTGGACGTTTTCAACGGTTAACGGAAGATCATTTTCATAGCAGTTGATTACTTTATGCTCGGAACCATGATACTGGAAAACACGTTTGATAATGGGTGTTTGTGATACGGCGAAAATATAACCCAGTAAAAGAAGCAGTTTGAAAAAGCTTTCTAAAATAACTTGTCCAACATCGCCGGGGACGAGAAAGCGAAAGAATTGAGCGAGAAAAACTGGGATTAATGTCATGACAAATTTTGCGAAAATAAATGAAAGGACGCCGATCACTGCAACGCCAAGCCACATGGCCAGCTTGGATTCTTTTTGTTCGATTTTCTTTTCTTGCGGTGCATTCGGATCCTCGTCGTAGCGGTCGGTAGCGAATGTCAGATGCTTAGACCCAAGGGCGCTAGATTCGACAAGGGAGACGATGCCGCGGATAAATGGAATTCGTTTGATGGTCTTTACCCAAGCAGGGCTGTTTTTTTCTAAATAAAAATATTCTAAAGAGTCGTCGTTACGGCGGATAGCTGTTACGGTTTGTTTTTTGCCGCCGAACATGACACCTTCAACGACCGCTTGGCCTCCGTAAGCAGGCTTTTTGGTTTGATTCAAATGGTTTCACCAGCCTTTGTAATTTCTAAGTAAACATTATAGCACTTTAGGCTTGATGACGCTAGAACGCCGCGGGGCTGCTCACTCTATCTATCAAGCTTTATTTTATGCTACAATGAAAAGGAGAAAATGACTAGCCGGGGAGGAAATGGAATGAATAAATTAGCAAAGATTCAAGGGGCGCTTCAAGCTGAAAATATTGAAGCTGTTCTTGTAACAAGTGAATTTAACAGACGTTATGTATCAGGATTCACTGGTACGAGCGGTGTTGCGCTTATCTTGCCGGATAAGGCTTATTTTGTGACAGATTTCAGATATACGGAGCAAGCGGCGAAACAAGCGGTTGGATATGAGGTTGTGAAGCATAGCGGGCCGATTTTCGAGACGGTAAATGCACTGCTCATTCAAAACGGAGTAAAACAGCTATCTTTTGAAGAAAGTTATGTGACGGTTGCGGAATTTAAAGCAATGGGCCAAGCTTTTGCTGCTGAACTTGCACCAATTCAAGGCTTTTTTGAAACGATGCGCGAAGTGAAAACAGCAGATGAAATGAAAGAAATTCGTGTTGCGTGTGAAATTGCGGATGCCGCGTTTGACCATATTATCACGTTTATGAAAGCTGGCATGAAAGAAATCGAAGTTTCGAATGAACTGGAATTCTTTATGAGGCGAAATGGAGCAACGTCGTCATCGTTTGATACGATTGTTGCAAGTGGTGTACGCTCAGCGCTTCCGCATGGTGTGGCATCGGATAAGGTGATTGAAGCTGGGGATTTTGTGACGATGGATTATGGCTGTTATTATAATGGTTATTGCTCGGATATGACGCGGACGGTTGCAATTGGGGAACCGGATGCAAAACTTAAGGAGATCTACCAGATTACGCTTGATGCACAGCTGAAAGTCATTGATGCACTTAAACCGGGGATTACGGGAATTGAAGCGGATAAAATTGCGCGTGATCATATCGCTTCGTTTGGATATGGCGAAGCATTCGGACACTCGCTTGGTCATGGTATCGGTCTTGAGATTCATGAAGGTCCTAATCTTTCGATGAAGGCAGAAAAAGCACTTGTGGCTGGCAACGTTGTAACGGATGAACCGGGTATTTACTTGCCTGGAATCGGCGGTGTACGTATTGAAGATGATCTTTTGATTACGGAAAACGGAAACGAAGTCTTGATCCATTCGCCGAAAGAGCTGATTATTTTATAAGTTTTCTTTGTAAGTTCGGGCTTTTTATGGTTAAATAAAAAAGGATAGTATTAACGGAAATTGTATTCCATGATCATGGTTTGTTAACAGGAGGAAAAAAGATGATTTCAGTAAATGATTTTAAAACGGGTCTTACGATTGAAGTAGACGGCGGCATTTGGCGCGTTCTTGACTTCCAACATGTAAAGCCAGGAAAAGGGGCAGCGTTTGTTCGCTCGAAACTTCGTAATCTTCGCACGGGAGCTATTCAAGAAAAAACTTTCCGCGGCGGTGAAAAAGTTGCGAAAGCGCAAATCGATAATCGTAAAATGCAGTATCTTTATGCAGATGGAGACAACCATGTTTTCATGGATAATGAGAATTACGAACAAATCGAATTGCCGGCTGCACAAATTGAATATGAGCTTAAATTTCTAAAAGAAAATATGGAAATTAACATCATTATGTATCAAGGCGAAACAATCGGTGTGGATCTTCCAAACACGGTTGAGCTTAAGGTGACGGAAACTGAGCCAGGAATTAAAGGCGATACGTCTTCTGGTGGTTCAAAACCAGCGACGCTTGAAACTGGACTAGTCGTTCAAGTTCCTTTCTTTGTGAATGAAGGCGATACGCTTGTTATTAATACAACAGAAGGAAGTTATGTCTCACGAGCATAATTCATTTTTGCGGCACTTGCTTTTCAGCAAGTGCTTTTTTTTGTTAAAATCGTGCTCGAGTGATACTTTTTCATAACAAATTATGATACAATGTCAATGATGTCTAATATAGATAAATTAAGGAGTGTAGAATCAAAATGCTATCATTTGATGAGATTAAACAGCTGATTAAGCTGGTTGACGAATCCAATCTGGATGAATTTAAATTAGAAGTTGAAGATGCTAAAATCCATTTGCAAAAAAAACAGCGGAACTGTTCTTGCTGAACCTGCTAAGGTTGTAAACTATAAAGAACCGGTTCAAGCTGTTCAAACGGCTGCTACTAGTAGCTCTGCACCTGAAGAAGCTAATAACACTAAGACGGCAGCTACATCCAGTGAAGACTTAGATGTAATCACCTCACCAATGGTAGGGACGTTCTACACATCGGGAAGCCCAGGAGACGAGGCATTTGTTCAAGTGGGATCTTCGGTTTCCAGCAATACTGTTGTATGTGTTATCGAAGCGATGAAACTGTTTAATGATATTACCGCAGATATGAACGGAGAGATCGCAGAAATCCTAGTTTCTAACGGGGAACTAGTGGAGTATGGTCAACCGCTCTTTAAAGTGAGAAAAAAATAAGGAGTCCTGCATTATGATAAAAAAAGTATTGGTGGCGAATCGTGGTGAAATTGCTGTCCGTATTATTCGTGCGGCAAAAGAGCTTGGAATTGAAACGGTCGCTATTTATTCTGAGCCGGATCGGGACGCCTTACATAGTCAGTTAGCAGATGAGGCTTATTGCGTCGGTCCTGCAGCGTCCAAGGAAAGCTATTTGAATATGTCGAATATTATTAGCGCAGCAGTTTTGACAAACTGCGATGCCATTCACCCTGGATATGGTTTTTTAGCTGAAAATGCTGATTTTGCTGAGCTTTGTGCAGATTGTAATATCACATTCATTGGGCCTAGTGCGGAAGCGATTTCGCAAATGGGGACAAAAGATGTTGCTCGTGAAACGATGCGAAAAGCTGGAGTTCCAGTAGTGCCTGGTTCGCAAGGTATTGTACAAGACGCAGAGGAAGGCAAAAAAAATCGCATCAAAAATCGGTTATCCGGTTATTATTAAAGCAACAGCAGGCGGCGGCGGAAAAGGCATTCGTGTCGCAGAAAATGAAGAAAAATTAGTTGCTGGAATTCAAACAACGCAGCAAGAAGCAGAAGCAGCGTTTGGAGATCCGGGTGTTTATATTGAAAAATATATCGAAGATTTTCGTCATGTTGAAATTCAAGTCATGGCAGATAATCACGGTAATGTGATTCATTTAGGAGAACGAGATTGTACGATTCAAAGGCGTTTACAAAAGCTGATCGAAGAAAGTCCTTCGCCAGCCTTAGATGAAAAGATGCGTCAAAAGATGGGAAAAGCTGCAGTAAAGGCGGCAAAAGCTGTTAATTATTCGGGAGCAGGTACCATAGAGTTTATCTACGAGCCTAAAGAAAAGTCGTTTTACTTTATGGAAATGAATACACGTATTCAAGTTGAGCATCCTGTTACTGAACTTGTAACGGGCGTTGATCTTGTCAAAGAGCAGTTTTTAGTGGCATCCGGGGAAACACTTTCTGTGAAACAGCAGGATATTAAAATGAACGGCTGGGCAATGGAATGCCGTATTAATGCGGAAAATCCAGAACGCAATTTTATGCCTGCGCCTGGAGAGATTACGTTTTATTTGCCGCCCGGCGGCAACGGTGTACGGATTGATTCGGCTGCTTATCCGAACTACAAGATCCCGCCGTTCTATGATTCTATGGTTGCTAAATTGATTTGTCACGCAGATACACGTGAAGAGGTAATTGATAAAATGGAACGGGCGCTTAGTGAGTTTGCGATTGACGGAATTCCGACAACGATTCCTTTTCATATGCGCGTGCTTGATACAGAAGCGTTCCGTTCTGGAGACTTCAATACGAAATTTCTTGAACAGAATGATGTGATGAAAAATAGCGAGGAGGAATAATCATGGCCTATACAAAAGATTTACGCAAAGGACAGGATGAACCTCTTGGAAAAATCGAAATTGCACCGGAAGTGATTGGTGTTATTGCGGGTCTTGCTGCTAGCGAAGTGGATTACGTGGCGTCAATGCAAGGCGGATTTGCTAGTGAAATGCGAGAGCGTCTTGGCGGAGCAGTCAATTACCGTAAAGGTGTGAAAATCGATTTAGTAGAAGACGGCATCTTAGTTGATCTTTATTGTACCGTTTTATTTGGAGCAAGCATTCCGATCGTAGCAGAAAACGTCCAAAACGCTGTGCGTGGAACGATTTTTGATATGACCGGTTTGAATGTGCTAGAAGTAAATGTTCATATCGTCGGTGTGCAGTTTGAAAAAACAGAAGCATTGTCACTTGATGATTTAACATTTTAAACGGGTCTTTAAAAGAGGAAAAGGAGCACGAAAATGAAAAGAAGAGAAGCACGTGAACGAGCGCTTCAAGCATTGTTTCAAATGGAACTGAATGAAATGACAGCAGAACAAGCCATTACCAATGTGATGGATGAAGAGGAAGATGATTACGTTAAAAAACTGGTGTTCGGTGTTTCAGAACATAAACAAGAACTTGATCAAAAAATCGAAGCACATCTAGAAAATTGGAAACTCGATCGCTTGAATAAAGTGGACTTATCAATTTTACGTGTCGGCGCTTTTGAAATGCTTTATTTAGAAGATGTGCCGGATCGCGTAAGTTTAAATGAGTCAATTGAAATTGCTAAAGTCTACAGTGATGAAAAAGCTGGTAAGTTTATTAATGGTGTTCTAGCAAATATTGCGCAAAACGATTAATGGTTTTACTGTAAGAGAAATATCTTTTGAAAGAAGTAGGGACGCTGTAGTTTTCATCTGCAGACCAGCTTCTTTCGAGGGTGTTACTGTTACTTAATCATAAGTTTTTAAGGGGGCAATTTGAAAATGGCACAAGTAATTGACGGAAAGAAATTAGCTAAAGAGATTCAAGAAAGCGTAACCAAAGAAGTAAGCGAACTAGTTGCGGCAGGAAAACAACCAGGTTTAGCAGTTGTTCTTGTCGGTGATAATCAAGCCTCGCGTACATATGTAAGAAATAAGCAGAAACGAACAGAAGAAGCTGGGATGAAGTCTGTTTTAATCGAGCTTCCTGAAGATGTTTCTGAAGAAAAACTGCTTCAAACGGTTTATGATTTAAACAATGATCAAACGATTCATGGAATTCTCGTTCAGCTTCCGCTTCCAAAACACATTTCGGAAGACAAAGTGATTGATGCCATTAGTCAGGAAAAAGACGTGGACGGTTTCCATCCGCTAAATGTCGGCAATTTATTTATTGGAAAAGAAACGTTAGTTCCGTGTACGCCTGCGGGTATTATTGAACTTATCAAATCAACGGGCGAAACGATCGAAGGAAAACGTGCGGTTGTAATCGGCCGAAGCAATATCGTTGGGAAACCTGTCGCGCAGTTGTTGTTGCAAGAAAACGCTACTGTCACGATTGCGCACAGCCGTACAAAAGATCTTCCAGGGGTGGCAAGTGAAGCAGATATCTTAGTAGTAGCTACGGGACTTGCAAAATTTGTGAAGAAAAATTATGTGAAAGAAGGCGCGATTGTGATTGATGTCGGAATGGATCGCGACGAAAACAACAAGCTTTGCGGCGATGTTGATTACGATGATGTATTTGATAAAGCCGGATATATTACACCTGTTCCTGGTGGAGTTGGTCCGATGACGATAACAATGCTCTTAACGAATACGCTTAAGGCCGCAAAAAATTTATTTGCTAAACAAGGCTAATAACTGGATGTGATGATTTTGCAAGAAAAGTATTTAACCGTGCAGGCGCTAACAAAATATATTGAACGAAAATTTGAAGCCGATCCTTATTTGAAACAAGTTTTTGTTAAAGGTGAAATTTCAAATTTGAAGATGCCGACAAGCGGTCACCTTTATTTCACGCTGAAAGATGAAGCCTCGATGATTCGAGTTGTGATGTTTGCAAAATCTGTCCCAAAATTAAATTTTAAACCGGAAGACGGAATGAATGTTCTTTTAACAGGTCGAATTTCGGTTTTTACAAAAGCTGGACGCTATCAGTTCTATGCTGAAGGTATGGAACCAGATGGTATCGGCGCGCTTTACGTCGAGTTTGAACAGCTGAAAACAAAGTTGGAAAAGGAAGGGCTTTTTGATGCAGCGCATAAAAAAAGTGCTTCCTTCTTTCCCTTCTAAAATTGCAGTTGTAACAAGCAGGACAGGTGCTGCAATTCGTGACATTTTGACAACTGTTCACAGAAGAATGCCGAGTGTTGAGGTTCTCGTTTATCCGACGCTCGTTCAAGGTGACGGTGCTGCGCAAAAGATTGCGGAAAACATTGCACGGATCAATGCGCGGAATGACATTGACTTGATGATTATTGGACGTGGTGGCGGCTCGCTTGAGGAGCTTTGGGCGTTTAATGAAGAAGTGGTGGTGCGCTCTGTTTATGATTCGGATGTACCTGTTATTTCAGCTGTCGGACATGAAACAGATTTTTCTTTGGCGGATTTTGCTGCAGATATTCGAGCGGCAACACCAACAGCAGCCGCTGAACTTGCGGTACCGCATGCTGCTGACTTGCTCGAACGTTTGCGGGAACGTGATTACCGGCTGACTTATTTAGCGCGGAGGCTTCTAGAACAAAATCAAGCTGAACTTCGTTCTAAACAAGAGAAGCTTAAGTTTTACGGGCCAAAGCGTCTCGTCGAAAATCAAATTGAACGGCTTGATTATGATCTCGAAAAGCTCAATCGAGCAGTGCAGCAAAAAATAGCCTCTGAAAGAAATAAACTCGAACTGCTTAAGCAAAAACTTGATAGCAACTCGCCGGGCTATGAGATCGGAAAAACGAAAGAGTATGTGATGACGGCGAAAAAGCGGCTTGACCGGGCGGCGTTTGAGGCCCTTCGGGAGAAGCGGCATCAGTTTGTTAGGCAAATTGAGGCGCTGCAGTATCTTAATCCGCTCGCTCTTTTGAAAAGAGGGTTTGGACTCACCTACAAAGAAGGGGAACTTGTGAAAGAAATTGAGCAAATTGAACCTGGTGATGAAGTGACAGTACAAATGTACGGCGGCACGTTTCAGGCAAACGTAATGGCAAAGGAGGAAAAGGAAATTGGCGAAGAAAGAACTGACATTTGAAGAAGCGCTTAAAGAACTAGAAGAGATTGTAGCGGCACTTGAAAATGGATCGGCAGCACTTGAAGAGTCGCTTGATATGTATCAGCGCGGGATTGAGCTTTCTAAACTTTGCGAAACGAAGCTGAAAAGTGCGGAAGAAAAAATGGCGAAAGTCGTGGATGAAGCCGGCGAAGAAAAGCCGTTAGATGAAGCGGAAGGGGAATGAGACGCTTTGGAATTTCGGGAATTTAGCAGATATTATAAGGTACTAGTAGAAGAACGGTTAGCGGAAGCGCTTGACCGCGATATTGAACCTAGCTTGAAGGAAGCGATGAGCTACTCGCTTTTAGCGGGTGGAAAACGGATTAGACCGTTGCTTGTCTTTGCTACTATTGAAGCGCTTCAAGGGGATATGTTGCTTGGTGTTCGTCCTGCCAGTGCGCTTGAAATGATTCATACGTACAGCTTGATTCATGATGATTTGCCGTCAATGGATAACGATGACTATAGGCGAGGAAAACTGACAAATCATAAGGTCTTTGGTGAAGCAGCAGCCATTCTTGCGGGGGATGCTCTTTTAACGCTCGCATTTACGGAGTTATCCGAGGCGGATGAAATTTCTGAGTTAAAACGACTTGAAATTATTCAAAATTTAGCGTTTAGTGCTGGAGCTTTTGGAATGGTTGGCGGCCAGCAGGCAGATATTCTCGGAGAAAAGAAACAGCTTACGCTTGATGAGCTTGCGGCAATTCATCGTCGTAAAACCGGAGCGCTACTTTGTTCGGCTGTTTATGCGGGAAGTGTTATCGGCGGAGCGAACGAAGAAGAGACGAAGCGGCTTCAAGTTTTTGCAGAGAATATTGGGATTGCTTTCCAAATTTGCGACGATATCCTTGATGTGATAGGAGACACGGCTACGCTTGGGAAAGAAGCTGGAAAAGATGCAGAGCTTTCGAAGAGCACGTATCCAAGCTTGCTTACGCTTGACGGAGCTTAAAAAAGCTCTTGAGGAGCATTATCACATTGCCGTCGCTGCACTTTCGGGGCACGGATTAAAAGATACGTGGCTGATGGAACTGGCTGATTGGATTGTGAAACGTACATATTAGATATCTGTAGCAATTTTTGTGCAATTTAATGGAACAATGGTTGCTTTTCCGTTTGAACCATGTTATTATTAAAGAGCATTATTTTTGTGGGTAAAGATACAAAGTTGAACAACTTTCCAATCTCGTGCCGTTAAGCAAGAATAGTACAATATATGTGTGCGAAACACACGAGGAGGAAATTAACATGGAACAAGGTACAGTAAAATGGTTTAACGCAGAAAAAGGATTTGGATTTATCGAACGTGAAGGCGGAGACGATGTATTCGTACATTTCAGCGCTATTCAAGGTGACGGATTCAAAACTCTTGAAGAAGGTCAAGCAGTAACTTTCGACGTTGAAGAAGGCGCTCGCGGACCTCAAGCTGCTAACGTTGAAAAAGCGTAAGCCACATTTATTTTGACTTTTAAAAAGCAATCCCGCTTGCGGGGTTGCTTTTTTTGCTTTTCGTGAAAGAATTTTGAATTTGCTTGGTGAACGACTGGAGAAATGATATAATAGTGTCAATTAATAAAGAAAAGTTGGAAAAGCCCTTTTTTCGGGCGTTTTTTCTTATTTTGATTAAAATCGGAATGAAAGTGAGTGGTTTGGATTGGATCTTTTAAAAATTAAGGATCCGGCCTTCTTGAAAAAGATGACGATTCCAGAGCTTGAAGCTCTGTCAGAAGATGTACGTAAATTTCTGATTGAATCGACTTCCGTAACGGGCGGTCATATTGGACCGAATCTAGGTGTGGTGGAGCTTACAATTGCTCTCCATTATTCTTTTTCCAGCCCAAAAGATAAATTTATTTTTGATGTCGGGCATCAGTCGTATGTCCATAAAATTTTGACGGGTAGGGCCGAAAAGTTCGATACACTGCGTCAGCATGGCGGTTTAGACGGGTTTCCAAAGCGAAAAGAGTCAATTCATGATGTGTTTGAAACGGGACACAGTTCGACTTCGCTTTCTGCTGCTGCAGGGATGGCAATTGCACGCGATATAAAGCATGAGGATTATCATGTTGTTCCAATCATCGGTGATGGGGCACTGACAGGCGGTATGGCACTTGAAGCGCTGAATCACATTGGAGATATGGGTAAAGAAGTAATTGTCATTTTAAATGATAATAATATGTCGATTGCGCCTAATGTAGGTGCCATGCACAATATGCTTGGAAAGCTCCGTACCTCAGGCAAGTTTAAACGTGCTAAAAAAGATGTGGAAGCAGCGATGAAGCGAATTCCGCAAGCCGGCGACCGGATTGCCAATATGGCGGAACGGATCAAAGATAGCATCAAATATTTGCTTGTTCAAGGAACGTTCTTTGAGGAGATGGGCTTTACTTATCTTGGTCCTGTAAATGGACATGACTACCAAGATCTGATTACGAATCTGGAGTTTGCTAAGAAAGTGAAAGGGCCAACGCTGATTCATGTTGTCACAACAAAAGGAAAAGGCTATGAACCAGCTGAGACGGATCGAAGCGGGGCTTGGCACGGCACGGTCCTTATAAAATTGAAACAGGTGACTTTATTAAACCGGTCTCAAATGCTCCTGCGTGGAGTGAAGTGATTAGCGACGGTATTTTAGAACTTGCTCGCGAAGATGGACGGATCGTAGCGATTACACCTGCTATGCCCGTTGGTTCAAAACTTGAAAAGTTTGCGAAGGAATTCCCGGATCGTTTCTTTGATGTTGGAATTGCAGAACAGCATGCGGTTACACTAGCTGCAGGGATCGCTGCGGAAGGTTTGAAGCCGTTTCTTGCAATTTATTCGACTTTTCTTCAGCGTGGTTACGATCAAGTCGTTCATGATGTCTGTCGTCAAAATTTGAATGTTTTAATTGGTATTGACCGTGCAGGCCTTGTCGGCGGCGACGGAGAAACCCATCAAGGGATCTTTGATATTGCTTTCTTGCGCAGTATTCCAAATATCGTGATTGCAATGCCGAAAGATGAACAGGAAGCCTATCATTTGCTGCAAACGGCCCATGAGTTTGACGGACCATTTGCGCTACGCTTTCCACGTGGAACTGCTACCGGTATGGAAGTAAAGAAAAATCAAGAAACGCTTCCGATTGGAAGTTTTGAATTGTTAATCGAACCGACCAATGCCGTGATTATTACATTTGGTACGACGATTGAGATGGCACTTCAAGCAGCGAAGAAACTAAATCAGCAGGGGCTTGGAGTAGGTGTTGTCAATGCTCGCTTCATTAAGCCGTTAGATGAAGCCATGCTGCGAGATTTCTTGAATCGGAAACTAGCCATTCTAACTGTCGAAGAAGCCCTTCTTGCAGGCGGATTTGGTAGTGCAGTGCTTGAGTTTGCTGAGGCAGAAGGATATGATGATGCGGTTATTCATAGGATTGGTCTTCCAGATGAATTTATTAGTCATGGTTCGGTGGAGTTGCTACTCGAAGAACATGGGGTTTCAAAACAGCATATTGAACGAAAAATCACGGAAATGCTTGCGCGTTTCAGAAAGCTTGAGGCGAACTGAATGAATGTGAAAAAAGAACGTGCAGATGTTCTTTTGGTGGAACAAGGTTTGTTTGAAACACGTGAAAAGGCAAAACGAGCGATCATGGCTGGAATTGTTTTTCGGACAGATACGCTTGTTGATAAACCAGGAGAAAAAATCCCTGTCGACAGCGAGTTACGCGTAAAAGGCGAAACGTTGCCTTATGTGAGCCGAGGCGGGTTAAAACTTGAAAAGGCGCTTGCTGTTTTTGACTTTGATGTTAGAGATAAATTAATGCTTGATATCGGTGCCTCAACGGGCGGATTCACTGATTGCGCCTTGCAAAATGGAGCACGCCACTCTTATGCGCTTGATGTCGGTTATAATCAGCTCGCGTGGAAACTGCGAAGCGACAGCCGAGTAACGGTTATGGAGCGGACGAACTTTAGACACGTAACTCCAGCTGATTTTTTGGAAGGTCTCGCGGATTTTGCGACGATCGATGTTTCCTTTATATCACTGAAATTGATTTTGCCAGTACTACGAACGGTGCTTCAATCAAATGGGGATGTGATGACACTTATCAAGCCACAATTTGAAGCAGGTAAAGAACAAGTTGGGAAAAAGGGGGTCATTCGTGATCCAAAGATTCATGAAGCGGTTATTCACGATATTTTATCATTCGCTCTCGAAAATGGATTTGATGTACAAGGACTTGATTTTTCGCCGATTACGGGTGGAGAAGGCAATATTGAATTTATTGCTCATCTTGTGTGGGGCGGAGATTTTGAAAAGCAAGGAACGAACTTTATCGGCGATGATTCGTTTGCAGAAACTGTAAAACGTGCACATCTGGAGTTAGATAAGAAAAAAAGAAAATAATTAATGAAAAGTGTTTGAACGACGGGGATAGACTTCCAATTGTTCAAACGCTTTTTCAATTCTGGTTATTTTTGGTTTATAAAGTATTTTATTATATGGTATACTATGGTTGATAACGGCAACTAGAAAGGGACTGATGCGATGACAAAATTGATTGAAATGACTTTTTTATGGTAAGCAACGCAGCAAACAGGTTTTACTTCACAAGGAGGGGTTTATTTGTTTAAAAAAGGGTCTAAAAAAAACTGTTTTGTGTACTATTACTCTCACTTTTAGTTTTTACGACAATTGCACCAGCAACTGGTTCGGCGTTTTTTAACGCATCGATCTATGGAGTCACAGGTTCTGTCTTTTTGGATAAAAATGGCAATGGGGTAAAGGAACTTGCAAAACTTGAGCTTTCAATTCCGAAAATTCAAGTAGCATTGTATAAAACAGCAGATGATGCTAAGAATGACCAAAATGCTGTAGCAAAAACAACAACGAATGCAGTAGGAATGTATAGCTTTACGAAGCTTGCGAAAGGCACCTATTTTATGCGTTACGGTTTTGAAACGAATTTGAAACCGGTTGTGCAATCAAGTTCGCTTGCAAATGCCGATGGAACAAAAACAGCTGGCATTGTTCAAGTGAATGTCAACCAATTGATGGGATTTCAAGACTTGGCAGCAAAAAGAACAGCGAACTTAACGGTAACGCCATTTGAAGATTTGAATATTAATGGTGTTAAAGATGCAAATGAGAGCATCATGAACGGCAAAACGGTTATCTTCATCAATTTAGAGAAGACAGCTGATTTGATTCAAAGCGGACGTTTAAATGATTTTAACTTGAACAGTCAAATTACAAGTGCGCTTAGCGGAAGTCTTGATATTGAAGATGCGATTTTATTCCGTACAAGTGCAAAAGGTGCAGCAATTCAGCTTCCGAATGTGGATTCCGGCATGTATATCATGATGCGTTCGCCGTTTAACTTAACACTAGGTGATTTGCTTGGAAATCTTAGCAAGATCAATGCGCTTGTTTCAATTCTTACAACAGGCGATGTTGAAAAATTACTCGATGATCCTTCGTTAATTGCGACTGGTGATGCAGCAACAGCTCCTGATAATGAATATCTTAAGTCGGTCGCAAAATATGTTCCAGAAGCAATTCGTGCAGTTTCTGCGTTGAACATTGATAAGTATCTCGAGGCGGATGTTCAAACTTCGCTTAACATGACGAAGCAAATCATGAACGTAGTGAGTGCGCTCCCAGCAACACGTGTGATTAAAGTAGATTTAAATGGAGATACCTATGATTTGACTGGCTTCAAGTTTACGAAAACTACCAATTTTGATTTTGGTATTCGCAAACTGCCGCAACTAACAGGTAAAATATTCACAGATGCCAATCAAAACGGTGTTTTCGATACTTCTGAGAAAGCATATTCAACTGGGCTGACGGTTTATGATCGTGATGGACGTGTGCTTAAAACGATCACAACATCGAAAATTTTGACAAGCTATACAATGGATAAACTGCCATTTGATACGCAAATGTATGTCGGAATCAACGACGCAAATGCAGTATTTGGCGGTAAGAAATACAGCGGCTATATTCCTGCTAGTTTGAAAGATAAAAATATCATTGCGGCTCCGTATTTCTCTTCAAAGGATAGTTTACAAAATCTAACTTTAGATATTCCAATTCTGCCTTAATTTAACAGAGAAGCACCTGTTTTTCCACATGTTTCAATGAAACATCGATGGAGAAACAGGTGTTTTTGCGTAGCTTGAATAGAATTTGCAGGTTTTATGAGCGATTATGAATAAAAATTTCCAAAATTCTCCTGAAAAAATTTGCGTTAAATCCGTGACATTGTGCGATTTTTCCGATAAGATGGAGATAGAAAAAATTTCGCGAGGTGATAAAATAATGAATAAAGGCCATCGTCATATTATTATTCGAGAACTTGTAACGTCACATGAGATTGATACGCAAGAAGAGCTGGTCGAGCTTTTGCAAAAACGTGATGTGAAAGTGACACAAGCGACTATATCTCGGGACATTAAAGAGCTTCATCTTG
Source organism: Listeria floridensis FSL S10-1187 (assembly GCF_000525875.1). Lineage (GTDB taxonomy): Bacteria > Bacillota > Bacilli > Lactobacillales > Listeriaceae > Listeria > Listeria floridensis. The sequence continues at coordinate 41,234 of NZ_AODF01000015.1, forward strand.
TGAAGGTTCCGACGCAAAATGGAACATACAAATACAGTTTGCCTGCCGACAATAAATTCAACCCGCAGCAAAAGCTGAAGCGAGCGCTCGTTGACTGCTTTATCAGTGTCGACACAGTTCAATTTATTTTGATTTTGAAAGTTATGCCGGGAAATGGAAATGCGATTGGGGCTTTGCTTGATAACTTAAACTGGACGGAAAAAGCAGGTACGCTTTGTGGCGATGATACTTGTCTCATTATTTGCCGCTCAGAGAAGGATGCAATCAAGCTATCGGAACGTTTAATTGAAATGCTTTAATGAAAGGTTGATGAAGGGATGTTACAGGAATTAACCATCCACAATTTCGCAATCATCGAATCCCTTTCGCTTTCTTTTGAAGAAGGGATGACAGTTTTAACCGGGGAGACAGGCGCAGGGAAGTCGATTATTATTGATGCTCTGGGTCTTCTTGTCGGTGGACGAGGCTCGAGCCAGTTTATTCGACACGGGGAAGATAAACTGTCGCTTGAAGGTTTGTTTGAGCTGCCGAAAGAAAATAAAGCGGTTACGGCAGTGTTAGCTGAAAACGGAATTGATTTTTCGGACGATAGTGTCGTACTTGAACGAACCGTTTTTAAGTCTGGAAAAAATGTTTGCCGAGTAAACGGAAAGCTTGTCACAACGACACTTTTACGTGATATCGGAACGAAGCTACTCGATATTCATACGCAGCATGAACACCAAGAATTGATGCATGATGAGTTTCATTTGACGCTGCTCGATCGATTTGCGCAAAAAGAGCTAGCCAAGCCACTTCTAGACTATCAAACTGACTTTTTAGCTTATCAGCGGGCCTCAAAAGAGCTACGCAACTTCACTAAAAATGAAAGAGAAATGGCGCAACGTCTGGATATGCTACATTTTCAAGAACAAGAGATTCGAGAAGCAGGACTTAGTTCCGGCGAAGAAGAAGCGTTGTTGCAGCAAAAAAACCGGCTGGTTAACTTTGAAAAGCTGTCGGATAGTTTAGGAACAGCATATAACGCACTGACAGGTGATCCAGGCGGGTTGTCGTATACAGGCGAGGCGATGCGCGAACTTGAAGCAGCTCGAACCGTCACAGAGGATTACGCAGATTTGCAGGAAAGCGTGGCCTCGAGCTATTATCAACTTGAGGATGCGGTCTTGGAAATTCGGCAAGCACTTGACCAACTAGAATTTCAGCCGGAAGAGTTGAACGATATTGAAAATCGCTTGGCTGAATTAAGTCAGCTGAAGCGCAAATACGGTAAGACGATTGAAGATATCATTCAATACCAATCAGAAATCAGCACAGAAATCGAGCAGCTTGAAAACAGCGAGCGTAATGTCGATGCACTTGAACAAAAAGTACAAAGCTTACAGGCAAGTCTGACTAAGAAAGCGGAACGCTTATCCAAAGTTCGGCGCGAGGCTGCTGAAAAGCTTGAAAAACAAATCAAACAGGAATTGCAGCAGCTCTATATGGAAAAAGCAATCTTTGAAGTACATTTTGAAACATTAAACGATTTTCAAGAAAACGGAACGGATGATGCAGTCTTTTATATGTCGACCAATCCAGGCGAACCGGTTAAACCAATTTCGAAAGTGGCTTCCGGCGGCGAGCTTTCGCGAATGATGCTCGCGCTCAAGACGATTTTTTCGCGGCACCAAGGCATTACCTCGATTATTTTTGATGAAGTCGATACCGGAGTTAGTGGACGCGTCGCTCAAGCGATTGCCGAAAAAATTTATGCTGTTTCAATTGGTTCTCAAGTTTTGTGTATTTCACATCTGCCTCAAGTAGCTGCAATGGCAGATCATCATTTTTATATTGCAAAACAGGTTCAAAATAAACGGACGATCACGCTCGTTAAGCAACTGTCAGGTCAGGATAAGGTGCTTGAAATCGGTCGCATGATTGCTGGAACAGAAGTGACTAAACTTGCGAAAGAACACGCGGAAGAAATGATTGAACAAGCAAATGCAATCAAGAAAACACATAAATAAGACAAAACGGCTTGCATATGGGAGAGTTTTTGTTTATGATGAAATGGTGATTTTATTACCAGGTCATAAAAACAACTGCTAATTCTAGATGAAGCCTTTTTTGTGTGAAACATACTAGAGGGGGAGTTGTCATGGAAGGGAAATCACTTTTAGAAACAAATATCGCGGTTAAAAGGACTTATGCGGTGGCGGGTGCAAATGATCCGGTCATCAAAGAAACTGTGGATTTGGCGCTTCAAAAAGGACTGGGAAATTTTTTGCTGTTCGGTCCGGGAGAGGTTGTTTATGATGAAAATCAGGTAAAGGTGTTTGAAGCAAGTTCTGATGAAGATGCGGCCGGGCAAGCGGTACGCGCGGTGCGTGAAGGAAAAGCAGATGTGCTCGTCAAGGGTTTTGTGGCGACGGCAACCATCCTTCGCGCAGTTCTTGCCAAAGAAGAAGGGCTTCGAACGGATAAATTGCTTTCGCAAATCGCCATGTTTGAGGTACCGAGCTATCATAAGCCGATTTTTATTACTGACTGTGCGATGAATATTGCCCCGAGTTTGGAAGAGAAAAAGCAAATTACGGCCAATGCGGTGGAAGCTGTGCGGAAATTTGGGGTTAAGTCGCCGAAAGTTGTTTTTTTGAGTGCTGTGGAAAAAGTAACAGCTAAGATGCCGTCTACGGTCGACGCAGAGGCGCTTTTAAAATTTATGGAAGAGGAATATTCAGAACTTGATGCTGCTGGTCCGCTTGCACTCGATGTTGCGGTATCAAAAGAAGCAGCACTTCATAAGGGAATTGACAATCCGGCAGCGGGTGATGCTGATATTCTCGTTGTCCCAAACATTGAAACGGGTAACGCGCTTTATAAGGCGCTTGTTTACTTCGGAGGTGCGAAGGTTGCGAGCTCGGTTATCGGCGCGAAGGCTCCGATTGTCATTTCTTCAAGAAGTGATTCTGCAGAGAATAAATTGATGTCGTTTTTGTTAACTGGCAGAATGGTCTGAATATGATAAACAAATGTGAATAAAGCGTTTTCTTTTAATTTGATGCAAACGGTTTTTTTTCTCTTAAACCCTCGTGTTACAATGGTACTGAATAGACTGACAACATAAATCGAATTTCACAAATGAAGCTTGATTTAGCTGATTTTTCATCGTAAAAGTGCTTAAAGGGGGTAAAAAATGTCTCACACAGTTCTTGCAATCAATCCAGGTTCGACATCCACAAAAATTGCAATTTATGATGGAGAGGAACTTCGTTTTGAAGAAGAAATGCGTCATTCGTTTGATGAGTTAAAGAAATTTGAAACCATTTTGGATCAGCTTGACTTTCGCAAAGAGGCAATTGTTGAGCGATTAGAGCAAACCGGTTTTAAACTAGCGGAACTCGATGCTGTCGTTGGTCGGGGAGGCTTACTTCGTCCGCTGAAAGGTGGAACCTACGAGGTTACAAAAAAGATGGTGAATGATCTTAAAATTGGAGTTTCAGGTCAGCATGCCAGTAATCTTGGTGGTTTGATCGCAAAGGATTTAAGTACTCCACTTGGTATCAAAGCTTATATCGTTGATCCGGTTGTTGTAGATGAGCTTATCCCGACTTCAAGGATATCAGGACACGCAGCTTATGAACGGATTAGCATTTTTCACGCCTTAAATCATAAAGCAACGGCGCGAAAAGTAGCCAAGCAGCTCGGGAAAACGTATGAAGAAAGTCGGTTTGTGATTGCGCATCTTGGCGGCGGAATTTCGGTTGCTGCGCATCTTGGCGGCGAAGCGATTGATGTCAATAATGCGCTTGGCGGAGAGGGACCATTTAGTCCTGAACGTTCAGGAACACTTCCAATGTCGGCTTTTCTTGAGGCTTGTTTTGAGCCAGGAGCAAGTAAAGCAGAGATGCAAAAGCAGCTTGTCGGGGAAGGCGGAATCATTTCTTACTTTGGAACTAATGATATGCGTGAAATTGAACGTCGGATTGAAGCTGGTGACGCGGAAGCGGCGCTCGTTTTTGATGCGATGGCGATTCAAGTCAGCAAAGAAATTGCAGCTGTATCGGTTTATTTTAAAGGAAATTTCGATGGGATTATTTTGACTGGCGGTCTTGCACGCAGCCAAGCATTTACGGATAAAGTAACGGAGCTTGTTTCTTGGATTGGTCGAGTGATTCTTTCACCTGGCGAAGATGAGTTAAAAGCTTTGAATGAAGGTACACAGCGCATCTTAGCGAAAGTTGAACAAGCAAAAGAGTATTAAAAGGAGGAACAAGAATGGCAAAAGAATATGATGTCGTTGTTTTAGGCGGAGGAACAGGCGGATATGTAGCAGCAATCGAAGCCGCAAAAAAAGGACTGACAGTTGCGGTTGTCGAAAAAGACCGTCTTGGCGGAACGTGTTTGCATCGTGGTTGTATTCCAAGCAAAGCACTTCTGCGCTCGGCTGAGGTTTTTCAAACGGTTAAAAAGGCAGAAGAATTCGGTATTTCGGTAGAAGGAAGCTCTTCTGTGAATTTCCTGAAAGCAATTGAACGGAAGAATCAAATTGTTGATCAGCTCACAACTGGTATCCATCAGCTGTTTAAAAAAGGTAAAATAGATCTTTATGAAGGAACGGGAACAATTCTTGGTCCATCCATTTTTTCGCCTACTGCTGGAACGATTTCGATTGAGTTTAATGATGGCTCTGAAAATGAAATGATCATTCCGAAAAACTTGATTATCGCAACGGGTTCACGACCACGTTCTTTGAAAGGACTTGAGCTCGATGAAGTAGATGTGTTTTCTTCTGACGGTGCGCTTCAAATGGAAGAACTTCCAAAATCAATTATTATCGTCGGCGGCGGTGTCATTGGAATGGAATGGGCATCCATGCTACATGATTTTGGTGTAGATGTTACGGTGGTCGAATATGCAGATCGGATTATCCCAACTGAGGATAAAGAAATCTCGAAAGAACTGACACGTCTTTTCAAGAAAAAGAAAATCAAAATGATTACAAGTGCTGAGGTACAAGCGGATTCACTTGTAAAAGAAGCAGGAACGGTATCCATTGATGCGCTTGTAAAAGGTGAAAAGCAAACTTTTACTGCGGAAAAAATGCTAGTTTCTGTAGGACGTGCAGCTAATGTTGAAAATATCGGTTTAGAAAATACAGATGTAGTCGTGGAACGCGGCTTTATCCAAGTGAATGAAAGATTTCAAACGAAGGAAAGTCATATGTTTGCAATCGGTGACTGTATCCCAACGCTTCAACTAGCACATGTTGCAATGCATGAAGGGATTATTGCAGCGAATTATATTGCGGGTGAAGCCGTTAAGCCGCTTGATTATGATCTCGTGCCGCGTTGTATTTATACCTCGCCTGAAATTGCAAGTGTTGGAATTAGCGAAGATATAGCAAAAGAACGCGGATATGATATTAAGAAAGGCAAGTTCTTCTTCCGCGGGATCGGAAAAGCGCTTGTGTTCGGTGAATCTGATGGTTTCATTAAAGTTGTTGCGAATGAAAAAACAGATGATCTGCTTGGCGTTTCGATGATCGGACCGCATGTAACGGATATGATCAGTGAGGCTGCGCTTGCACAAGTTCTTGATGCGACTCCTTGGGAAATTGGTGAGACGATCCATCCGCATCCAACGCTTTCAGAAGCATTCGGAGAAGCGGCGCTTGCTGTTGATGGCAATCAAATTCACGGTTAAATGAAAATCGGGTGACGTATAGGAGGAAAGATAATGGCTTTAAAAGATACAGGATTGTCAAAAGATAAATTACAAGAAATGTTTCGTACGACATTACTTGCTAGAAGATTAGATGAGCGGATTTGGCTATTAAATCGTTCTGGGAAGATTCCGTTTACAATTTCTGGGCAAGGTCAAGAAATTGCTCAAATCGGGGCAGCCTATGCATTTGATTTGGATAAGGATTACTGCTTGCCATATTATCGCGACTTGGCTGTAGTGCTTGCTTTCGGTATGACAGCACGTGATGTGATGCTCTCTGCATTCGCGAAAGCGGAAGATCCGAATTCGGGCGGACGTCAAATGCCGGCTCACTTTGGGCAAAAGAAAAACCGCATTGTAACGCAAAGTTCACCGGTAACGACACAGTTTCCTCACGCAGCTGGAATCGGACTTGCAGCAAAAATGGCCGGAGATAAAATTGTAGCCTATACATCAACTGGGGAAGGTTCATCAAACCAAGGAGATTTCCATGAAGGAATCAACTTTGCAAGTGTACACAAACTTCCGGTTGTTTACGTGATTCATAATAATAAATACGCGATTAGCGTACCTGCTGAAAAGCAATATGCAGCGGAAAAACTGTCTGATCGAGCGCTTGGATACGGAATTCCGGGTGAACGTGTCAGCGGAAATGATATTGGGGCTGTATATACAGCATTCAAAAAAGCGGTTGATCGTGCACGAAGCGGCGAAGGGCCGACTTTAATTGAAACAGTTTCTTATCGTTTTACGCCTCACTCGTCAGATGATGATGACCGTTCGTACCGCTCACGTGAAGAAGTGGATGCAGCAAAAGCGAATGATCCGCTACTTATTTTCCAAAGTCAGCTGCTTGAAGAAGGCTTTATGACGGAAGCTGATTTAGAAGCGCTTGAAAAAGAGATTGCGAAGGAAGTCAATGAAGCAACAGAGTATGCAGAAAATGCACCTTACTCTGAGCCGGAATCAGCACTTCTTTATGTTTATGAAGAACGTACGGGGGAGGAATAAAACATGCCAGTCATTTCATATATTGATGCCATCACAATGGCGCTTCGCGAGGAAATGGAACGCGATGAAAAAGTATTTGTTTTAGGAGAAGATGTTGGAAAAAAAGGGCGGCGTGTTTAAAGCAACAGCCGGTCTTTATGACGAATTCGGCGAAGGTCGTGTAATTGATACACCGCTTGCTGAATCGGCAATTGCCGGAGTTGGGATTGGTGCTGCTATGTACGGCTATCGTCCAGTAGCTGAGATGCAGTTTGCGGACTTCATTATGCCAGCGGTCAATCAAATTATTTCGGAAGCTTCACGTATTCGCTACCGGTCGAATAATGATTGGAGTGTTCCGATGGTTATTCGGGCTCCATTTGGCGGAGGTGTTCACGGAGCGCTTTATCACTCGCAATCGGTTGAGAAGGTTTTCTTTGGTCAACCGGGACTAAAAATTGTGATTCCTTCTAATCCTTATGATGCAAAAGGGCTTTTAAAAGCGGCGATACGTGATAATGATCCAGTTCTTTTCTTTGAACATAAGCGGGCTTATCGGCTGCTTAAAGGCGAGGTTCCGGATACAGACTATACGGTTCCAATCGGGAAAGCAAATGTGGTTCGTGAAGGCGACGACATTACTGTGATCACGTACGGGCTTGCGGTCGAATTTGCACAGCAGGCTGCGGAACGCCTTAAGAGCGAGGGGCATGAGGCGCATATTCTTGATCTGCGCACGATTTACCCGCTTGACAAGGAAGCGATTATTGAGGCGGCTAAAAAAACCGGGAAAGTCCTTCTCGTAACGGAAGATAACCTCGAAGGCAGTATTATCGGGGAAGTAGCGGCGATTATTTCGGAACATTGTTTGTTTGATCTCGATGCGCCGATTATGCGTCTTGCAGGACCGGATACGCCGGCAATGCCGTTTTCACCGACAATGGAAAAATTCTTTATGATTAATCCGGATAAGGTTTTAGATAAAATGCGCGAGCTTGCAGAATTTTAATGAAGGGGTTGAAGTGACGTGGCAATTATGGAAATCACAATGCCAAAACTTGGCGAAAGTGTGACGGAAGGGACAATTAGTTCTTGGCTGGTTGAACCGGGGCAAAAGGTCGAAAAATACGATGCGATTGCTGAGGTGCTTACGGATAAGGTAACGGCTGAAATTCCTTCTTCTTATACAGGAACAATCAAAGAAATACTTGCAAAAGAAGATGAAACGCTTGAAGTCGGAGCGGTTATTTGTACGATTGAAACGGATGGCGGCGATGCAACTGCGGATGTTTCTGAACATGCAGTTGAGGCTCCGGCGGAAACTGTGGAACCAGCTGCAGCCCCGCAAAATGGTGGAGCAAGTATGAAGGAAGCGAAAGCAAATGCTCCGTCTGGCGCGCGCTTTTCTCCAGCAGTGCTTCGTCTTGCTGGTGAACATAATCTGGACTTGAGCGAAATTCCAGGAACCGGGAACGGCGGACGGATTACGCGAAAAGATGTGTTGAAATTTGTTGAAGCGGGTCCAGCTAAAAAACCTGCAGCAGAAAAATCAGTGCAGGCTGAACCAGTAGCTCCTGCTAAGGCGGAACAGCCAGCAGCTCCAAAAGAGTTTCTGAAGGTAGCAAACGGCGATCGTGAAATTCCGGTTAACGGAGTGCGTCGTGCAATCGCGAAACATATGGTGGAAAGCAAGCACGAAATTCCACATGCATGGATGATGACGGAAGCAGATGCAACAAATCTTGTTCGCTACCGCGATAGTGTTAAAAATAAATTCAAACAAGAAGAAGGATACAGCTTAACGTACTTTGCCTTCTTCATTAAAGCAGTCGCACAAGCACTTAAGGAATTCCCAATGCTTAACAGTACTTGGGCAGGAGACAAGATCATCGAGCATAAAGACATTAATATTTCGATTGCGATCGCTGCGAATGATTTGCTTTATGTACCAGTTATTAAAAATGCAGATGAAAAATCAATCAAAGGAATTGCGCGCGAAATCAGTGAACTGGCTGGAAAAGCTCGGAATAACAAGTTGACAACGGCAGACATGGAGGGTGGAACGTTCACGGTGAACAGTACTGGTTCTTTCGGATCAGTTCAGTCGATGGGGATTATTAATCATCCGCAAGCGGCTATTCTGCAAGTGGAAGCGATTGTGAAACGCCCAGTTGTCATTGAGGATATGATTGCGATCCGCGATATGGTGAATTTATGTTTGTCGATTGACCACCGGATTCTAGATGGTCTCATGGCAGGCAGGTTCCTTCAAACGATTAAGAAGACAGTGGAAGAAATTTCGAAAGATAACACTTCGGTTTATTAATAATGTTTGCATTTTTGGAGATAGGGGTATAGTATTTTACATCTAGATTCATACCCCTAAACTCCCTAGATGTTTTTGGGTGGTACTCTTTGCGGTGCTGCTCTTTTTTTTGTCAAAAATAAAAAAGCCGATCGGAATCGGCTTCTACAGAACCATGAGTACACCCGTTAGGATGCTCGATAAGACAATGGCTACAAGCATCAAGATGACGACAAAGCGCATGACTTTTTTATTAGACATAAGACGTGCTGCTCCTCTCAAAATACTTTTCTAGTTTGATTCTAACAATTTTTAAGCAGTTCTTCAAGGAGAACTTTACGAATAAACAGAAAAAGCCGTAAGGAGAAAGAGGTCTGACTATGGCAGTTTTAGATGTGTTTGCTTATTTTGAAACGATTACAAAGATTTATTCGCCTTCGCTTTTTGAGGACGAACTTCTTGAATACATAAAGGCAGAAATTGATGGGTTTCAAGTGCCGCTGATTCATACTGGGCCTGGCGGACTTATAGCGCGGATTCCTGAGACAAAAGAGGGGTTTGCTCCGCTTTTTTTTGCTGCACATCTGGATACGGCAACGAACGGAGAAAAGCCTGTGATCGAGCTTTCAGACGGTTATTATCGGTCGAGTTCAGGCTATCTTGGTGCGGATGACAAGGCAGGGGTTGCGGCAATGCTTGCGGTAATTAAGACGGTTCAAGAAGATACTTCGCTTGAGCACGGACCGCTTGAATTCATTTTTACGACACGGGAAGAAGCAGGGCTACTTGGTGCGAAAATGCTTGATTTAACAGTACTTGAATCGCGATATGGTTTTTGTTTAGATGCACCCGGCAAGGTAGGTTCGTTTCAGCGGATTTCGGATACGCATGCGGAACTGAACGTTACAGTGATTCAAAGTTTTAAAGACAGTGATGTTTCGGCGATTAATATTGCTCGCGCAGCTCTTCACCGGATTAGAAAGTCTAGGATGCCGCAAGATATGATAGTCAATGTGCTTCGGTTTGACGGAACTAAAAATCAGCTCGGTGAGGAAACGGTACGGGTTGAGTTAACGATTGCGGGAGAGTTTGTTTTGGATAGCCGCTTGGAGGCAATAGAAGGGATTCGCCAACTTTTTGATCAAACGGGGGCTAAATACGGTGCCAGTGTGGATTCTGAACTGCATATTAGTTATCCGGGCTTTAAAATTCGTGATCAGCATCCGGCTGTGCTGCTTGCGAAGCAAGCAGCGAGGAAAGCAGAACTCAAGAATCAAGAAGTGGTTTTTCTCGGAGGGTCAGATGCGAGCATATTCAATGAAAGAGGACTTGAGACCTTGCTTCTTTCTGTCGGATATGAAAATCCGCACACAGAAAAAGAAAGGATCGCGCAGGCCGAACTCGAAAACTTATCACGACTTCTTCTTGCCATCATCAGCTCTGCTCGCGGAATGGAAGTTATAACGGAATTTCCGCCGCGCTAGCCGAACGTTTTGAGGAAGATTCATTTGCCCGGGCGGGGTTTCTTTGGTATAGTAAAGGGGTTGAGAAATGTAAGACAGTTTTTCTGCCTTAATAAATTCAGGAAGGGAAGAATATTTCAAATGGCAAAACAAGAAATTGGAGTAATCGGAATGGGCGTAATGGGACGCAACTTGGCTTTAAACATTGAAAGCCGCGGGCATACAGTCTCCATTTTTAACCGTTCGACTGAAAAAACAAAAGCAGTTATGGAAGAACATTCGGACAAGAAGTTAGTTCCGACATACAGCTTGGAGGAGTTTGTCGAATCGTTAGAAGTTCCGCGCCGTATTCTCATCATGGTAAAAGCAGGAGAAGCTACTGATATGATGATTGAAGCGGTTAAACCTTTCCTTTCAGAAGGCGATATTTTAATTGACGGTGGAAACGCCTTTTTCAAAGATACGATTCGCCGTAATAAAGAACTTAGCGAAGAAGGCTTTAACTTTATCGGAACTGGGGTTTCAGGCGGTGAAGAAGGAGCGCTTAAGGGACCTTCAATCATGCCGGGTGGTCAGCGTAAAGCATATGACCTTGTTGCACCGATCTTGCGTGAAATTGCAGCAGTTGCAGACGGGGAACCGTGTGTGACTTATATCGGTCCAGATGGCGCGGGTCATTATGTAAAAATGGTGCATAACGGAATCGAATACGGCGATATGCAATTGATTGCTGAAGCGTATACGATTTTAAGAGACATCGTAGGGCTTAATCACGATGAGCTTGCTGAAGTGTTTGCTGAATGGAATGAAGGCGAACTTGACAGCTATTTGATCGAAATTACGAAAAACATTTTGACGGTTCGCGATGATGCAACAGGCAAACCAATCGTGGATGTTATTTTAGATAAAGCTGGTCAAAAAGGAACAGGAAAATGGACGAGCCAAAGCGCGCTTGATTTAGGTGTTCCGCTTTCGCTGATTACTGAATCAGTATTTGCACGTTATATTTCGGCTCTTAAGGATGAACGTGTTCATGCAAGTACAGTTTTAACTGGACCATCAAGCTATCATTTTGACGGAGATAAAAAAGCTTTTGTTGAAGCGGTACGCCGCGCACTGTATTTCAGTAAGATTGCTTCTTACGCGCAAGGTTTTGCACAAATGAAAGCGGCAAGCGATGAATATAACTGGGATTTACAATACGGTGAAATTGCGAAGATTTTCCGCGCGGGTTGTATCATTCGTGCGCGCTTCTTGCAAAAAATTACCGATGCTTATAACAACGATAAAAACTTGAATAACCTTTTGCTTGATCCTTATTTCAAAGGCATTGCAGATAATTATCAAGGTGCACTACGTGAAGTTGTGGCAGAAGCTGTGAAAGCTGGAATCCCAGTTCCAACATTCTCAGCTGCGATCAGCTACTACGACAGCTATCGTTCAAGTGTTCTTCCTGCAAACTTGATTCAAGCACAACGCGACTATTTTGGAGCGCATACGTATGAACGTGTTGATAAACAAGGAACATTCCACACGGAGTGGCCTGAAGTTGAAGATTGATTAAATAACGAAGAAGCACATCCTCTTGCTTGAGGATGTGCTTTTTTATTGATCGAAATTCTAATAAATTCATGAGAAATCAGCGGTTTTAAATAATAATTTACTAAAAAAGTATCCAGGGTGGCGGTTAGGAGTTGTTTTATCTTTAAAGTTCGCTACAATAGAAATAGGACAACAGTCATAAACCCAGAAGAGAGGTTTTTTAGATGAGTAAAATATTAATTGTGGAAGATGAAAAGAATTTAGCTCGCTTTATTGAACTTGAGCTTCAACATGAAAACTATGAAACGACGGTTGCAAATGATGGCCGTGCAGGGCTTGAAATAGCACTTGATGAAGATTGGGATGCGATTTTGCTTGATTTAATGCTACCGCATTTGAATGGGATGGAAGTATGCCGGCGGATTCGCCAAGTGAAGCAAACGCCAATCATAATGATCACAGCTCGGGATTCTGTCATTGACCGTGTCTCAGGACTCGATCATGGTGCGGATGACTATATTGTAAAGCCGTTTGCCATTGAAGAATTGCTTGCGCGACTTCGCTCGCTTCTAAGACGTGTTGAAAATGCAGAACAATCGGCAAAACAAACCACACTTGAATACCGTGATTTAGTGGTTGAGAAGGAAAGCCGGATTGTAAGACGAGGCGAAGAGGTGATTGATTTAACAAAGCGTGAATATGAGCTACTACTTACGCTGATGGAAAATGTTAATATCGTTCTCACACGCGAGGTTCTGCTCAATAAAGTGTGGGGTTATGAAACAGAAGTGGAAACCAATGTGGTGGATGTCTATGTACGTTATTTGCGAAATAAAATCGACCATGAAGAGGAAGAGAGCTATATTCAAACCGTTCGCGGTACAGGGTATGTGATGCGTACATGACAAATGTAAGCAGCTTTTCACTGAAAAGTCGTTCACTAAAATTTAAATGGACTTTCGGGGCAGCGGCAGCCATTTTTTTGACATTTTTCTTATTTTCTTATGCGATTTATCAAGGAATCGGACAAATGCTCCTGAATGAAGAGGAGCAAAAAGTAAATTCACTTCTTGCAGAAACAACAGCTAATCAAGTTTTGAAATCGGGAAACTTGGATAATGCTGATCTTTTAAAAGAAGTTTTTGATAAAAGTCCGAGCATTAGCCGAAAAATTCAAGATCAAGTGATTGCCATCTATAATGCAAAAGGTGAACAGCTTGATAAATACTTTCTTAATTCCAGTCAAAAAACGGCAAATAATGACTTTTCCTCGTATTTTAAACCGTATACGAATGATCGGGTAACAAATAAACCGACAATCAGCGGAGATAAGATGCTGATTTCGCAAGGACCGATTACATCACTAAATGACAATTCAACCGTGATCGGTTATGTTCAGATTATCAATCCGCTGACAAGCTACAATAAAATTATGGGCAAGCTTTTACTCACAATGTTCCTTCTTGGGGCAGTGGCTCTATTTATCAGCGGTATGCTTGGTTACCTGCTCGCTCAAAACTTCCTCCGCCCGCTTACCAAACTGGCAAAAGGAATGAGCGATGTCCGAAATAACGGGTTCCAACAACGAATTGAAACAACAACGAAATCACGCGATGAGATTACCGAACTAACGGTTATCTTTAACGATATGATGACGCGCATTGAGACGAGCTTTGAACAGCAAAAACAATTTGTAGAGGATGCTTCGCATGAACTGCGGACGCCGGTTCAAATTATGGAAGGGCATCTCAAGCTACTTGACCGCTGGGGGAAAAATGATCCCGAAGTACTTGATGAATCGCTTCAAGCATCGCTCACAGAGCTTGAACGAATGAAGAAACTGGTACAGGAAATGCTTGACCTGTCACGAGCAGAACAAGTTTCGCAAACGAAAGAACTACAAATTACGAGCATCAATGACACTGTCGAACAAGTGCGACGTAATTTTGAAGTAATGTACACCGACTTTACATTTAAGCTTGATGAGAAAGCGGATAATCTGCATGCACTGATTCAGCACAACCATCTGGAACAGCTGTTGATTATTGTAATGGATAACGCAGTGAAATATTCAGATGGTGCAAAAGAAGTCGATATGGCAGTTGCGCGTAGCGGCGAAAAAGTCGAAGTGACAATTCGCGATTACGGGGTCGGAATTTCAGCAGACGAGATCGAGAAAGTTTTCAACCGCTTTTACCGGGTGGATAAAGCCCGGAGTCGAGAAAAAGGTGGGAACGGGCTTGGCCTCGCGATCGCCAAACAGCTGGTTGAAGGCTACCTTGGCACAATTAGTGCAACTAGCGCTGAAGGAAAAGGAACCGAAATTACGATTACGCTGCCGCTGATTGAAAAAGTGGCTGGTGAGAAAAAAGAAGAAAAGAAAAACGGTAATTAAGATTGCTGATTCGAACAACCCGGTATGATTTTCAGCCGGGTTGTTTTTTGATGAAGGGAGAATGAAGATGGATTATATAAAATGGATTCGAACGAAAGTGGGGCACGATCAAATTATCTTGAATTTTGCCGGAGGCTGCTTGCTGAACAAAAACAGAGAAGTGTTGCTGCAAAAGCGAAGTGATCGAGCAAGCTGGGGCTTTCCTGGCGGTGCAGTCGAGCTTGGCGAATCAGTTTGTGAAACTGTAGAGCGAGAATTCTATGAAGAGACTGGACTTAAAGTAATAACGAAAGAGTTGATCGGAGTTTATTCCAAGTATGAAGATTGCTATCCAAACGGAGATAAAGCTCAGCCGATTTTATTTTTCTTTCACGTGGAGTATCGAGACGGAGAACTGTTTAAAGAGACAAATAACGAAACACTTGAGCTGGCATTTTTCCCACTTGATCAGGTTCCAAAACTTGTGAATGAACAGCACGATGCTTGCTACCGCGATTTAATGTGTTATGAAGGCAAACCCTTCATTCGCTGAATATAAAAAGAGGAGAGCGATTCGCTCTCCTCTTTTTACTAACACTCTTATTGTTTATTTTGTTTTTCAACCGTTTCTTCAAATTCACGTTCGCTTTTTTCCATTTCTTTTATCTCAGGGTGTTTATTCATGTAAAGTTTCTTCGTTAGCAAGGTTTGCCCGGCAAGGAAAATCCCGCCGACAGCCCAGTAAAGTGCAAGTGCAGCTGGTGCTGAGAAGGAAATGAACAGAATCATTGCTGGGGAAATCAGTCCCATAATACGCATCTGTTTCTTTTGTTCCGGTGTATAACCAATCATTGATACATAGTATTGACCAAGGTAGACAACACCGGCAATAATCGCAAGAATCATATCTGGTGTTCCAAGATTAAACCAAAGGAATGTATGCGTTGCGATGGCTTCTGAACCACGAATCGCATAATAAAATGCCATCAGGATAGGCATTTGGATGAGAAGTGGTAAGCAGCCCATCTGCATAGGATTAATATTATATTTTTGGTAAACAACCATCATCTCTTGTTGGATTTTAGATTGTTCTTCTTTCGTTGTTGCACGTTTTAAACGCGCTTGGATTTCATCAATTTCCGGTTTGGCAACAGCCATTTTGGATTGCATCCCCATTTGCGCTTTTGCCGTTCTAAGGTTGAGTGGCATGATCACAGCACGAATAACGAGCGTTGTGATGATAATCGCGATTCCGTAGTTGTTGCTGAAAAAAGAAGCGACAAATTGGATAAACCAAGCAAGCGGCCAGATTAAATATTTGTAGAAAAAACCGTCCTGATTTTGAGAAGGGTCCATACTACAGCCAGAGAGAACTAGCAAGCCGACAAGCAACATGCTGATTAAAATAATATGTTTTTGTTTAAGTTTCAAGATTCTTATTTCCTCCTAAAGTTTCATTTGAGTTCGGATAAGGAATAAGAACTGTGATTTTCATCATCATCGAACTGGCCTTTTTTAAGCGTTGCAACAATCCAGTTTACAACAAAACTGGTGCGGGTCGGCTTACTGATAGTTATTTTGCATGGCGTTAGACGAAACAAACGAATGGTATCATGAGTTCGCGTCACCATCGCAGGTTTCAGTAAAGTGATAACCGGCCAGAACCGAAAAATTGCAAGCGTCAAAAGGAACGTGACTGAAATCGAAATAAATTCAGGTTCAGCAAACATTTGCGCCAGTATTCCCATGCGCGCATCAGCTCCTTTCCTGCGGCATCATTCCTTTACTATAATTCAAATGACAAGGGATTTCAAGGCTTAATTAATAGATGATATCAAAAGTTTTGCTTTCTGGAACAGGAGCCCCTTTATAAACAAAAACTTCGTTCACATGCGCTGCCCGCGAAGGCCCCTTTTTTACAGCCTCAATAAAGTTTTCAAGCTGTCCGCTTTCAGCTCGCGCACTAATTTCAACAGAGCCGTCCTCCAAATTTTTCACCGTCCCACTGACATCATATTGATACGCAAGGTGCTTCGTTGTGTAGCGAAAGCCGACGCCTTGTACGAGCCCAGTTACACGAATAATTGCTGTTTCAATTGCCAAATTGATCTCCTTCTTTCTTTATCAATTACTTCTAGTTTAGCGTGTTTTGGTGCGAGTTTCAAAAATTTACATTCCGCTTGAGGCTTGCTATAATCGGGTTAGCAAATAATTCGGGAGATGATAGATCTTGACAGAATGGAGCGTTTTGACAACGACGGGTGAGTACGAGCCGTGGTGGTTTTTTGAAGATTGGGAGGAAACGATCAGCGAACAGTTCCGGTTTACGAATCGTGACGAAGCTTTTCAAACGTATCAGAAGATCGCGGCCGATTTAATCAAAAATTATCCGCACCATGCGCTTAAAAAACAAGTGTTGTTTGCGGCTTGGAATGAAGATGAAATTTTGTACTGCGAGGACTGCGAAGACGACATCCAAACTTTTCATGGGTTAATCCTTTTGAAAGACGGGGCAGTCTACCAGCCGAATGAGGCGGAAAAAGCAGCTTGGTTCAGAGAAGTTGCACCATTTCAAACAGATTTAGCAAATTAAGGACGTGGAAAGTTTGGGGAAAAAAGAAGATCTTTTACGCGAGCGAAGAAAAGATGAGCATGTGACGCTGGCTTACAAATCTTATGAAGAAACGGGAACAGCCTTTGACGAAATCAGACTGCTTGGCACGTCACTGCCGAAAATCGGCGTGAGTGATGTGAGTCTGGCTACCCAATTTGCTGGCCTTACCATGAAATTGCCCTTTTATATCAATGCAATGACAGGCGGAAGCGCACATACAGCCGGCATTAATCGCGATTTAGCAGAAATCGCGCGCGAAGTTGGTATCGCGATGGCGGTTGGATCTCAGTCGGCGGCTATTCAAAATCCGTTACTTGAAGACAGTTACCGGATCGCTCGAAAGGTGAATCCGGATGGCTATTTGTTTGCCAATGTCAGCCCAGAAGTTCCGGTCGATGCGGCAAAACGAGCGATTGAGATGCTGCGCGCGGATGCACTTCAAATTCACATTAACCCAGCGCAAGAGCTTATCATGCCGGAAGGGGATCGTGAATTTGGACATTGGATTGAAACGATTAAGCGCTATACCGAGGAGATTCGGATACCGATTATTGTGAAGGAAGTTGGTTTCGGGATGCGCCGCGAGACGGTTGCAAGGTTAGCTTCTCTTGGGGTGAAGACGGTTGACCTCGGCGGGAGAGGTGGCACAAATTTCGCCAAGATTGAAAATGACAGAAGACGTGATCATGGCTTTTGATTTTTTAACCAATTGGGGACTTACAACGGCCGAAAGTCTGCTTGATTTGAAAGCAACTGAAATGCCGAACGTAGAAATTTTGGCTTCCGGCGGGATTAAATCGGCGCTCGACATGGTAAAATGCTATGCGCTCGGCGCTAAAGCGGCAGGGATTGCCGGAAAGGTTCTTTATCGATTGAAAAAAGACGGGCTGGATGCGGCGATTCGGGAGCTGAATTTGGTCGTAGAAAATTTGACAGCATTATTCGTTTTGCTTGATGCACGAAATTTGGATGAACTAAAATCTGCGCCGTTACTTGTTTCGGGAGAATTGAAAGATTTTTGTGAAGCACGCGGTATTACATTAAATGAACGATAGAATAAGAAAAAAGCGATCTCTTTTAGATAGAGAATCGCTTTTTTTTATTTATTCAGTAACAGCCGATAAGCTTTCGCCGATTGCGTTTAGTCGGGCTTCAAGTTCATCTTTTGAAAGGCCGTGTTGTTTCACGTATAAGTTGTCAGGGTGAACCCGGCATTCGTGTGAACAGCTGTGTAAATATTTTTCATCATTTTCCTCAGATGCGAGGATTTGTTTATTGCACTGCGGGTTCGCACAATTAATATAGCGTTCGCAAGGTGCACCGTCAAAATGATCGCGACCGACGATTTTATGATCAACACGGTTGATCGGAACAGCGATACGTTCATCAAATACGTACATCATACCATCCCAAAACTCGCCTTTCGTTTTTTCATCTTTACCGTATGTTGCGATGCCACCGTGTAGTTGAGAAACATCATCAAATCCAGCTGTTTTAAGCCAGCCGGAGAATTTTTCACAGCGAATTCCTCCCGTACAATAGGTGACGATTTTTTTGCCATCAAATTGTTCGCGGTTTTCTTCCACCCATTCAGGTAAATCGCGGAATGCTTTAATATCTGGTCGAACGGCTCCGCGGAAATGCCCCAAGTCAAACTCATAATCATTTCGGGCATCTAAGATCACAGTATCAGGATCAAGCAATGCTTCACGAAATTCTTCCGGTTCTAGATATTTACCTGTTGTTTCAAGCGGATTTACATCGTCTTCGAGGTGAAGCGACACAATTTCAGAACGCGGTCTAACGTGCATTTTTTTTAAATGCGTGCCGATCTGTTTGATCAATTTTGAAAACCATGTCAGCAAAACGCGGATCATTATGCATACCTTCGATGTATTTTTCAGTTGCTTCTGTTGTCCCGGAAACTGTTCCGTTAATCCCTTCAGTTGCAACAAGTATACGCCCCTTAAGTCCAAGTTCATTACAAAAAGCAAGGTGCTGTTTTGCAAAGGTTTCTGGATCATCAATTGTCGTGTATTTATAGTATAACAACACTTGATAGTCGCTCATGTTTTTTAACCACCTTTATATTTGATTGCTTGTGAAAAGTGTTGCAAATTCAACATTTTTCACAGCTTGCGCATTTAATACTATACTACAAAGCGCAAGGTTGGGGCAAGAAAAATAGTACTTCAAAAAGTGAAGTAGTTTCACAATTTATATGTGGCTATGCTATACTAATAAAGAAATAAAAATGCATCAAAATCGTTGTAAACGATTTCAAATAAGTGAGAAAATTGTAAAACTGACAGGAAGTGATTTATGTGCAGGTAGACAGCAGTTTAATAGAAGAAATGGCTTTGAAGGAAGTGCGGCAGCATCGCCGCAGAAAATGGAAATGGTTTTTTTACCGCTTTGTATTGATTACGATTGGTGCAATATTGATGGGTGTCGGTCTTGAGCTTTTCCTCGTAAATAATCAAATTCTTGATGGCGGCGTGGTTGGGATATCGATCATTATCTCGCAGCTTACTCCGCTTCCTCTAGGAGTTCTAACTTTTGTGTTGAACATCCCTTTTTTTATTATCGGATACAAAAAAATTGGAAAAGTATTTGCACTTTTCACGTTGTACGGAATTGCTGTGATGTCGACTGTGACATTGCTACTTCATTCAATTGATCCTGTGACGGATGATTTGCTACTTGCAACGGTATTTGGTGGCGTTACGCTCGGCCTTGGAGTAGGGCTTGTGATTCGTAACGGAGGGGCGCTTGATGGAACAGAAATTGTTTCCATCATTGTGAACGGTAAAACACCGCTTTCGACGGGGCAAATTATCATGATTATTAATATTTTGATATTCTCAGTAGCCGGCTTTGCTTTTAACTGGGATCGGGCGATGTACTCGTTGATTACATATTTTTTGGCCTATAAAGTGATTGATATTGTCATTCAAGGCGTTGATGAATCAAAGAGTGCATTCATTATCAGCCGTTATTACGAAGAAATCGGGCTTGAAATCATGGAACAACTTGGGAAAAGCGTTACTTATATTGATGCGACAGGTGGCTATTCAGGCGACCTTAACAAAGTGATTTTCGTGATTATTTCGCGTTTTGAAGAAGTAAAATTGAAATCAATTTTAGATGATATTGATCCAGATGCCTTTCTTGCGGTCGGTGGAAGTATGTCGGAAGTGCGAGGTGGCAAAATGATGCCAAAACGTACCCCTCATCTTTAATTAGCGATCAAAGAGTGGTATCTTTTGACCTTTTTTGACCAAAAGTGTACAATGGGATTATTACTTGAGATGAGAGAGGATGTGTCAAGATGGCAGATGAAAAACAAACGAAAAGATATCAACAACTTGCTTACACAAAAAATGATTGATAACCGAATGATTTTATTATACGGAGAGATCAATCAAGATTTAGCAAAGGAAGTATCGAGTCAGCTCTTACTGTTAGAAGCATTAAGTGATGATCCGATTACAATTTTTATCAATAGCCAAGGCGGTCACGTCGAAGCTGGTGATACGATTCACGATATGATTAAATATGTGAAACCGGAAGTTCGAGTAATTGGGACGGGCTGGGTAGCAAGTGCAGGGATCACCATTTACTTGGCAGCAAAAAAAAGAAAATCGCTACAGCTTGCCTAATACACGCTACATGATTCATCAACCACTTGGCGGCGTTCAAGGCCAAAGCAGTGAAATTGAAATCGAAGCGCGCGAAATTGTTCGGATGCGCGAACGGATCAATCGTTTGATTAGTGAAGCAACGGGGCAGCCACTTGAAAAAGTGATGGAAGACACCGACCGTAATTTTTGGCTTTCTGCAAATGAAGCGATAGATTATGGAATCGTGACGAAAATCATTGAACAAGCAAACGAAATGAAATAAATGATCAAACAGATGGTAATCGAGTAGATTCCATCTGTTTTTTTACGTACATTTGTTTGCCAAATAGGTCTTTAGAGGGAGCAAAGCCATGCTTTAGTATGCTATAATGGAACAAGCATTTTTGAATGAAGGTGGGGAGATTTTTTTGCCGGCACAAAAGAAAAAAAACGACTGCGACACGGAAATCAAAGGGGACGCGGTCGAAAAAGAAAACCAATCATTATCAAAAGGAAATCAGCGGCTTAGTCTTAGTTGCAGCCGGTTTGCTCGGCTTGTTTCAACTTGGCTTCGTCGGAACATTCATATACACGATTGGCGAGTTTTTCCTCGGATCACTCAGTTACGGAATCATGCTGGGGTTTATTTTACTTGGCGGATTTCTTTTAATTAAACGCCAAATGCCGAGGCTGTTTGCTAAACGGCTGGTTGGCATTTATTTGATTGCAACTGGGTTAGCTGTATTATTACATATGAGTTTAGTTTTAAAAACATTCCCGGCGGATCAGACGATACTCGGCTATTCCAGCCATTTAGCTTTTCAAAATATGATCCATCCAAGTCAAATCGGTTCTGTCGGCGGCGGGATGATTGGCGCATTAATCACGGCTCTAACGTACTTTCTCGTATCAAGTGCAGGTACAAATGTTGTCGCGTTGCTTCTTGTGGCAGTTGGACTTTCGCTTGCTTCTGGGGTTCCGCTCCGCGTCGTTTTTGAGAAAATTAAAACCGGGATTTCGTGGCTTGTGGCAAAATTCCGGCAGCTGAAAGAAAAAGCTGAGGTGAAACGGCAAGAACACGAACAAAAGAAACAGGTTAAAGAAGCGAGTGCAGAACCTGAAACTAAGCCGGTTGCGAAAAAAAGCAAACCAAACAATACGGTGGAGGAGGAAGGGGAGAAAACACCGCCGATTATTTCAAATTTCAGCGAGCGGGTCTTGGAGAAATCAGCTGTAGCTAGTAAGCCGGATGAAGAAAAACCGACTGAACCTGACGACGAACCCCTGCAAGAAATGAAGTTTGAGCAAGAGTCATTTGAGCATGAAATTTATCAGCTTCCTCCTGTTACGTTGCTTGATGAAGCGGCTCCAGCCGATCAATCAAAGGAATATCAACAAATTGAAGCGAATGCAAGAAAGCTTGAAGAAACCTTTGAAAGCTTTGGCGTCAAAGCGAAAATTACACAAGTGCATCTTGGACCAGCCGTAACAAAGTATGAAGTTCAGCCGGCGGTTGGTGTAAAAGTAAGCCGAATTGTATCGCTAAGTGATGATATCGCACTCGCACTTGCAGCAAAAGATATTCGGATTGAAGCTCCGATTCCTGGGAAATCAGCAATAGGAATCGAAGTGGCAAATCAGCAAGTTGCGGTCGTCACGCTTCGCGAGGTGCTTGAAAATAACAGCGCGAATAAACCGGAAGATAAGCTTCAAATTGCGCTTGGCCGTGATATTTCCGGTGAAGCTGTTCTCGCACATCTCAATAAAATGCCGCATTTGCTTGTAGCAGGTTCGACCGGAAGCGGGAAATCAGTTTGTATCAATGGCATTATCACGAGCATTTTACTTCGCGCCAAACCGCATGAAGTGAAGATGATGATGATTGATCCAAAAATGGTAGAGTTAAATGTGTATAACGGCATTCCGCATTTGCTTGCGCCTGTTGTAACCAATCCAAAAAAAGCCGCTCAGGCGCTTCAAAAAGTTGTGGCAGAAATGGAACGGCGTTATGATTTATTCTCGCACACCGGAACTCGAAATATGGAAGGCTATAATGAACATGTGCGCAAACACAATGAAAAAAATGAAGAAAAACAAACGGAATTGCCTTTCATCGTTGTCATTGTCGACGAGTTGGCAGATTTAATGATGGTCGCTTCAAGCGATGTGGAAGATGCGATTACGCGCCTTGCTCAAATGGCTCGTGCCGCCGGAATCCACTTAATCATTGCAACCCAGCGCCCGTCTGTTGATGTGATTACCGGTGTTATCAAAGCAAACATTCCATCGCGAATTGCTTTTGCCGTATCGAGTTCAACCGATTCACGAACCATTCTTGACATGGGCGGAGCTGAAAAACTGCTAGGTCGCGGCGATATGCTGTTTCTGCCAGTCGGCTCAAGCAAGCCTGTTCGTGTGCAAGGTGCCTTTCTTTCGGATAACGAAGTGGAGCAGGTGGTTGATTTTGTTATCGCCCAGCAAAAAGCACAATATGATGAAGAAATGATTCCCGATGAAATTCCGGAACAAACCGATGAAGCAGAAGATGAATTATATGATGAAGCTGTTTTGCTGGTTGTTGAAATGCAGACAGCCTCTGTGTCGATGTTGCAACGCAAATTCCGGATTGGCTATAACCGCGCCGCGCGTCTGATCGATGAAATGGAACAGCGCGGAATTGTCGGACCGCATGAAGGCAGCAAACCGCGCCGCGTCAACATTGAATCGCTTGCGGAACAGCAGCCAAATCACGAGTAAAGGTCTAATGAACATTGATCCTCTAAGTTTCTGCAAACTTTGTTTTTCAGACTTAGAGGGTTATTTTATAGCAACAAAAAAGATAAGCTTGAACATGCAAAGTATTGCCTAACAAATTTGTGTGTATTACGGCTTGGAGGGGATCTTCATGAATACATCACTTTTTCAAAGCTATGAAACCATTGAGGGTACATGCTATGTCGAGTTCCAAATGGGCGAAGCAAAGCGGGAATTTTGGGATGGGGCATCAAAATATATCGACGGAGAAATCTTTACGCTCATTTCTTTTATTTTTGACTCATCAAACTCGCATTTTAGTAAGTTTGGGAGAAACCGGTTGACGCTGATCGAAATGAAGCGACTAAAAAGTGAATTGAAAAAGGTGAATTCTGCGAAGCTAGAACAATCAATCGACTTAGCGGATACTAAATTGTGGACGCAGATGGAAGCGAAGACGGGGAAGCCGCCGTATTCTGCGATTAAAGAATTGCTTGAAGAGCTGATTATCTGGCTTGACACGGCACTGGTGAAGCAGCAGGAGATTGTCATTTTAGGGATTTAATGCATGGTGGTTAAGAGACTCTTCTTTACAAGTCACTTTTATATAAAGAAGGTCAGCCTAACAAATTTGCTCCTTCCCTTTCCCAGAAACAAAGAAAACGATTTCATTGACTAATTGTCAGAATTTACTTGTATTTAAAGATTAGAGAGTTGAGGATTTATTTATTAGGGATAACATGGTATATTTAAAAGAGTTGGAGAATACGGTTCCAAAACTATTATGCTTCGAGACAAAAGGGAACGTACATAACCTGAATCGAGGTAAATGTTCGGGTAAACCGTTAAATCCGGCTGATATTTTATCTCTTGGGAGGGGTTTATAAGTGAAAAAGCGTACATTTGCTTTGGCACTCACAGCAGTTCTTGCTACTTCTTTAGTACTTGGAGCTTGCGGATCAAAAAGTTCTGATGACAAAAAAGGCGGAAGTAAAGACAGCGACAAGAATTTTACAGTAGCAATGGTTACAGATACTGGCGGTGTTGATGATCGTTCTTTCAACCAATCGGCTTGGGAAGGTCTTAAAGCATTCGGTAGTGAAAACAAGATGAAAAAAGGGCAAAGCGGATACAACTATTTGCAATCTGCTTCTGAAGCGGATTACAAAACGAACTTAAACACTGCTGTTCGTTCTAATTACGATTTGATTTTCGGAATCGGCTACAAACTGAAAGAAGCGATTGAAACGGTTTCTAAACAAAATCCTGACAATCACTTTGCTATTGTAGATGATACGATTGATGATCGTGATAATGTTGTAAGCATTGGCTTTAAAGACAATGACGGTTCTTTCCTTGTTGGGGTTGTTGCAGGTTTGACAACAAAAACAAATAAAGTCGGCTTTGTCGGCGGTGTAAAAGGTACTGTTATTGACCGTTTTGAAGCTGGATTTGTTGAAGGCGTAAAAGCTGTTAATCCAGATGCAAAAATTGATGTTCAATACGCAAATGACTTCGCGAAAGCTGATAAAGGACAACAAATTGCTTCGACAATGTACTCAAGCGGTGTAGATATCATCTTCCATGCTGCTGGCGGTACTGGTAACGGTGTATTCGCTGAAGCGAAAAACTTGAAGAAAAAAGATCCTAAACGTGCAGTTTGGGTAATCGGTGTTGACCGCGATCAGTGGGATGAAGGAAAAGTAAAAGCAAGCGACGGCAAAGAATACAATGTTACTTTGACTTCTGAAATCAAACGCGTTGACGTAGCTGTAAAAGACCTTTCTGCTCGTGCGAAAAAAGGTGATTTCCCAGGCGGCGAAAAAATCCAATATGGTTTGGATAAAGACGCTGTAGGCCTTTCTCCGCATCAAGATAACATCACACCGGATATTCTTAAAAAAGTGGATGAATACAAGAAGAAAATTGTTAATGGAGACATCAAAGTTCCAGAAAAACCTTGATGAGTTCTATTTATGAGCCGACAATTTTGTCGGCTCTCTTTTCTAATTAAAATGAAACCGTTTACTCATGCGAAGTAAACCCTTTTACTAAGATAAAATAGCTATTATTTTTTGTTTTTTTCTAAAATAAGATTGCAATGCTTGGCAAATAGAAATAAAATAAAGTGATGTCTTTTTTGGAACTCAAATATTGGATTCTTTTATACATAGAATGAAACTCTAGGCAAGGAAACTTTATTAGGTGAAAAATATCGGCAGAAAGCGGGTAAAAAACAAGTTTACCACCTATTTAAATAGACGGCATAACTTGGAGAGGCGGCGTTTTTCGAGAGAAATACGCGAGTGGCTGTTTTTCCGCAATGAAAAAGCGATAAGGGGAGTGAGAATGTGGATTATGTTATTGAAATGTTAGGAATCAGAAAAGAGTTTTCTGGATTTGTAGCTAACGATAACATTACCTTACAATTAAAGCAGGGAGAAATTCATGCTTTATTAGGTGAGAATGGTGCGGGCAAATCGACACTGATGAACGTTCTTTTTGGACTCTATGAGCCGGACGGCGGAGAAATCCGCGTACGCGGCAAGAAAGAAAATATCAGCAACCCGAACAAAGCGAATGAGCTTGGTATCGGAATGGTTCACCAGCATTTTATGTTGGTTGATAAGTTCACGGTTGCGGAAAATATTATCTTGGGAAAAGAGCCGAATAAACTCGGAGTA
Organism: Listeria floridensis FSL S10-1187; assembly: GCF_000525875.1. Lineage (GTDB taxonomy): Bacteria > Bacillota > Bacilli > Lactobacillales > Listeriaceae > Listeria > Listeria floridensis. The sequence goes on from NZ_AODF01000015.1 coordinate 67,292, forward strand.
ATCGAAAAGAAAAAAGCGATTCAAGAAATTCAAGATATTTCGGATCGTTACGGATTACGAGTTGATCCAAATGCGGTTGTACGCGATATTTCAATCGGGATGCAGCAGCGTGTGGAAATACTGAAAACACTTTATCGCGGGGCGGATATCTTAATCTTTGATGAACCGACAGCGGTACTAACGCCGCAAGAAATTGGGGAATTAATTCAAATTATGCGTGCGCTCATCAAAGAAGGAAAATCAATTATTTTAATCACTCATAAACTGAAAGAAATTATGGATGTTTGTGATCGTGTAACGGTGATTCGACGCGGAAGAGGAATGGGGACAGTCAATGTCTCTGAAACAAATCCGCAAGAACTGGCCAATATGATGGTAGGTCGTGAGGTGGTCTTTACAACGGAAAAGAAACCTGCTTCTCCTGGAAAAGATGTGCTTGAAGTCAAAGATTTAGTCGTGAAGGAAAGTCGCGGTGTGGAAAGCGTACGCGGACTTAATTTGACAGTGCGTGCTGGAGAAATCGTTGGAATAGCCGGGGTTGATGGAAATGGACAAAGCGAATTGATTCAAGCGATTAGCGGTCTTACTAAAGTGACAAATGGTTCGATTAAACTAAACGGTGAGTCCATTGAAAATAAGAAACCGCGGAAAATTACTGAAGCGGGTTTAGGCCATATTCCGGAGGATCGGCACAAGCATGGTCTTGTTCTTGAAATGACGCTCGGCGAAAATATTGCGTTACAAACATATTATCAAAAGCCGATCTCGAATAAAGGTTTTTTAAATCATAAGGCGATGTATGACTATGCCAGAAAACTGATTGAAGAATTTGATGTGCGGACAAGCAGCGAATATGTTCCTGCAAAAGCACTTTCCGGTGGTAATCAGCAAAAAGCGATTATCGCGCGTGAAGTTAGCCGTGATCCTGAATTTTTAATTGCGGCACAACCAACTCGCGGACTTGATGTCGGTGCGATTGAATTTATTCACCGTCGCTTGATCGAGCAGCGTGACAAAGGAAAGGCCGTTCTACTCATGTCGTTTGAACTGGATGAAATTATGAATGTAAGTGATCGTATTGCAGTCATTTACGAAGGTAAAATTGTTGCGATTGTGAACCCGGAAGAAACGACAGAGCAAGAACTAGGTCTGTTAATGGCCGGTTCGAAAAAAGAAGAACTCACGGAAACGGAGGGAAAAGTGCATGAGTAAAGTAAGAAGCATCTTAAATTCACTTGTTATCCCTGTAACGGCAGTTCTTCTCGGCTTAATTTTTGGTGCGATTATTATGCTTATATTCGGTTATGATCCGGTTGCTGGCTATTCAGCTCTAGTTAACGGTGTCGTAGGGCAGCCTTATTATATCGGAGAAACCATCCGTCAGTCGACGCCTTATATTTTAGTCGGATTATCCGTTGCGGTGGCGTTTAAAGCAGGTCTTTTCAACATTGGTGCGGAAGGACAAATGTTAATGGGGTGGCTTGGTTCAATTATTGTGGCTTTGCAATTTGACGGCCTTTCCAAATGGATTCATTTACCACTTGCTGTTATCGTCGGCATGCTTTTCGGAGCTATTTGGGCTTTTATTCCAGGTATTTTGAAAGCGACGCTTCGTGTCAATGAAGTTATCGTAACGATCATGCTGAATTACACAGCGCTTTATGTATTCAACTATGTGGTGCAAAATGTGCTGACTGACGGACTTGATAAAACAAAAACCATTTCCGATAGCGCCTCGCTGCAATCTGTTTTCTTGCAAAACATGACGCAGTATTCGACGCTTCACTGGGGAATTTTGATAGCACTTGGGTTCGCACTAATCATTTGGCTTGTTCTTAATAAAACGACATTCGGCTATGAAATTGAAGCAGTCGGTTTTAACGAAAATGCTTCACAATATGCCGGAATGAGCGTCAAGAAAACGATTGTAATGTCAATGGTTCTAGCCGGCGGACTTGCTGGTCTAGGCGGTGTGATGGAAGGGCTTGGAACATACGGTAACGCTTATGTTTTAAGTTCATCACCTGGAATCGGTTTTGATGGAATTGCTGTAGCACTACTTGGTGGAAGTTCACCAATCGGAATTATCTTTGCTGCACTTTTATTTGGGGCACTTAAAATTGGAGCGCTTAACATGCCGGCAATTGCAGGTGTGCCAAATGAGCTCGTCAATGTGATTATCGCATTAATTATTTTCTTCGTGGCATCGAGCTACATCATTCGTTGGGCGATGTCGAAATTTAAGAAGGGGGCGAAAGCAGAATGACAGCTACAGCAATAATTGCGACGCTTGTTTCTAGTACACTCTTAATGGCTGGTCCGCTTATCTTTACCGCGCTCGGCGGCGTTTACTCAGAACGAGGCGGGGTTGTAAATATCGGACTTGAAGGTATGATGGTCATGGGTGCGTTTTCTGCGATCGTGTTCAACTTGACATTCGATCACATTTTTGGCGCACTTACACCGTGGATTTCATTGATTGCGGCGATGATTGTCGGCGGAATTTTCTCGCTTGTTCATGCGGTTGCAACTATTAATTTCCGTGCAGATCATGTTATTTCAGGGGTAGCAATCAACTTTTTAGCTACTGGTCTTGCACTATTCTTAGTGAAAGTTTTCTATGATAAAGGACAAACCGACCAAATTACGTATTATTTCGGCAAGCCGGATATTCCTGTTTTGAAAGACATTCCGGTGATTGGCGATATCTTTTTCAAAAATGTTCCGGTGATGAGTTATGTGGCAATTGCGTTTGCGATTGTATCTTGGTTCATCATCTATAAAACCCGCTTCGGCCTTCGCCTCCGCTCAGTCGGCGAACATCCACTTGCTGCTGATACAATGGGTATCAAAGTTAAGTTCATGCGTTATCAAGGGGTTATCATTTCCGGTATCCTCGGTGCACTTGGTGGTGCGGTTTATGCACAATCATTTACGCTTGATTTCGGTCATGCAACCATTTCCGGTCAAGGTTATATGGCACTTGCCGCAATGATCTTCGGAAAATGGAATCCACTTGGAGCCATGGGTGCTGCAATATTCTTCGGATTCGCGCAGTGTCTTGCAATTACAGGTGGATCACTTCCATTCTTTAAAGAAATTCCGGATATCTACTTGCAGATTGCGCCTTATGTGCTGACAATTCTTGCATTAGTAGGCTTTATTGGGAAATCAGAAGCTCCAAAGGCTGATGGTGTCAATTATATCAAAGGAAAATAAGCGGTTTAAACCTCTTGCTGCATTTGCGGCAAGAGGTTTTTTTGTGCGGCTAAATGATTGTTATGGCAACGGGTTTGCGCTACAATGTAGGAATAGTAGAAATTTGGAAGGAGCATCATTATGCAAACTTACCAGGAGAAAATCGGCGCGGTCAATATGACGCTGCTTGAAACGAAAAAATTCAAATCAAGCAAAATCGTTTTTAAATTCCGAGCACCACTTGAGCGTGAAACGATCACGAAACGCACGCTGCTTTCGATGCTGTTTGAAACCAACAATGAGATGTACAAAACGCAAACAGAGTTCAGGCGCAGACTAGCGTACTTGTATGGAGCTAATTTTTATACGACGGTTGAAAAGAAAGGCAATGAACATATTCTGACCGCCGTTTTTGATACGGTTTCTGGCCGATTTGTGAAAGACGGCGATACGCTTCTGAAAGAAGCTTTTAAATTTATGGAGCAAGTTTTCTTTTTCCCAAATAAAAACGGGGCAGCATTCCACGAAGCAACATTAGAGCGTGAAAAGGTGAATTTGAAAAGTAGATTGGAATCTGTTTTTGATGACAAAATTCGCTACGCAAACAAAAGACTGATTGAAGAAATGTTTCAGGATGATGTTTTTCGCTACCCAGCTTCTGGTGTTCTTGAAGATGTGGATCAAATTTCGGCAAGCGAGCTCTTTGACTACTATCAGAACTTCTTGAAGAATGACCAGATTGATTTGCTTGTTGCGGGGGATATCACGCGCGATGAAATTGTTCCTCTTGTTGAGTCATTACCGTTTGCGGATCGAGCCGAAAAAGAAAGTTTGAACAAAGCATTTCCTGTTCGAAGCGAAGTACAGGTAATTACGGAAAATCAGCCAATTAATCAAGGGAAGCTTGCACTCAGCTACCACACTGGCGTATTTTTTGGCGATGCTGATTTTGTTCCGCTTCAACTTGCAAACGGCCTACTTGGTGGTTACGCAAACTCGAAAATTTTTATCAATGTACGTGAGAAAGCAAGTCTTGCTTACTACGCGTCAAGCCGAATTGATTCCTTTAAAGGATTTATGCTTATTTCAGCGGGTATTGATGAGAAAAACTATGAACAGGCGCTAAAGATCATTAAGGAACAAGTTGCGGCAATGAAAGCGGGCGATTTTACAGAAGAAGAGCTCGCTCAGACGAAAGAAATGTATATCAATCAGCTGCTAGAGACAAATGACAGCGCTCAAGGCTTAATTGAGCTGGCTTATAATAACGAATTGAAACAAGCAGACCTTGCGCTTTCCCAGTGGATTGAACAAATTAGGGGAACGACGAAAGACGAAGTAACGCAAGCTGTGCAAAAACTGCAGGAAGACACGATTTATTTCTTGGCTAAGGGGGCGAATGAACATGAATGAAATCAATTTTAAAGATGTCGATGAAACGGTCTACAGCGAAACGCTTGAAAACGGTTTGCGTGTTTTTTTGCTACCGAAAAAAGATTTTAATAAAACATACGCGGTTTTTACGACGAATTACGGTTCGATTGACAACACCTTTGTACCGATCGGAGAAGATCAGTTGACGCATGTTCCTGATGGAATTGCACACTTTTTGGAGCATAAAATGTTTGAGAAAGAAGACGGCGATGTATTCTTTAAATTTGGGGAAAAAGGCGCTTTTACGAATGCGTTCACCTCATTCACACGGACGGCTTACTTGTTTTCGAGTACTTCTAATGTAGCTGAAAATCTTGAGACCTTATTAGATTTCGTTCAAGAGCCTTATTTTACAGAAGAAACTGTGAAAAAAGAAAAGGGGATCATTGGACAAGAAATTCGGATGTACGATGATGATGCTGACTTCCGTGTTTATTTTGGTGTTATCGAAAATATGTATCACAATCATCCGGTGAAAATTGATATTGCGGGAACTGTCGAGTCGATTGCAAATATTGATAAAGATTTACTTTATCTTTGCTACAATACGTTTTATCATCCGAGCAACATGGTTTTGTTTGTCGTTGGACAGCTCGAACCAAATGAAATGATCGAACAAATTCGCGTGAATCAAGCACGGAAATCATTTGAACATGTAGGGACAATTGAGCGTTCTTTCCCTGAGGAGCCTCGTGAAGTGGCGATTAAAGAACGGAAGCTAACGTTCCCTGTACAAATTGCTAAAAACTTAGTCGGTATCAAAGAAGACATTGGCACACTACGCGGAATGGAAGCGGTAAGACATGAAATGACGGCAGATATCGCGCTTGAAGCGATGTTTGGAACGACTTCGGATAATTATCTTTCACTATACAATGAAGGTGTCATTGACGATACATTTGGCTATGATTATACGCTTTCCGATAGTTTTTCGTTTGTGATGATCGGCGGTGATGCGGTAGATCCAGATCTACAAGCTGAGCGCATTGAAAAAGCATTGTTTTTAGCGGCAGAAAAGGGAATTGATGAGGCTGATTTAGAACTTGTGAAACGCAAAAAAATCGGTCAATTCCTTCGAGCGCTTAACTCTCCGGAGTTCATTGCTAATCAGTTCAGTCAGTATATTTTGGAGGATGCATCGTTGTTCGATTTGCCAGAAGCGATTGCCCTTATTACAAAAGAAGATGTAAATCAATTCATTCAATCGCTAGCGAAAAAAAGCCAAATTACGAAGTTCCAAATTGTTCCAGAATAAATCTTAAAGAAATCTTAAGAATTTAAGATATTTGAAGCTTTTTCATAGAAATAATGTTATCATAATTAAAGTTATATGCTATGATGAATGAAAAGTGTGTTGAGGTGTTTTGCTGTGGTAAAGAAAAAACGTTCTGCTTTTATCAGCGGTGCAAGCGGCGCAATTGGTCGTGCAATCGCGATAGAGCTTGCTGGAGCCGGATACGATCTTTATTTGCATTACAATACCAATGAAGAAAAAATCCGTGAACTTTTAGCTGAACTTTGTTCTTTTCAAGTTGATGCAGTAGGGCTCCAAGGCGACTTTTCTGATCCTTCCAACTTAGAAAAAATAACAAGCCAAGTTTTTGAACTTGATGTTTTCATCCATGCGGCCGGAAATAGCGAATACAGTTTGTTTGAGGATACTACTGACGAACAGATACAAACTTTGTATGATATTCATGTTGGTGCGCCTCTATACCTGCTGCGGAAGTTTCTTCCAAAGCTAAGACGAAGCGAATCGGGAAGGATTTTGTTTATCAGTTCAATTTGGGGAGAAGTTGGAGCAGCGATGGAAGTGGCTTATTCGACGATGAAAGGTGCCCAAATTGCGTTTGTGAAGGCGCTCAGCAAAGAAACCGCAGGAAACGGGATCACAGTGAACTGTTTGACACCCGGAGCAGTTGATACAGAAATGCTCGATCGGTTTTCAGAACAGGAGAAACTTGAGTTAGCGAGTGAAATACCACTTTTACGACTCGGAAAACCCGCAGATATTGCTCACGCAGCGCTCTTTTTGATCAGTGATCAAGCAGCGTTTATGACCGGACAAATTCTTGGTGTAAACGGCGGATGGCACATGTAACAAAACAACGAAATGATTTAATTTAATGGTAGGTGTTTAATATTGACTGAATTAGGCGACAAACTGAAAGCTGCTCGTAGGGAAAAAGGACTCAGTTTGGATGATTTACAGCAAATCACAAAAATTCAAAAAAGATATCTTGTTGCAATTGAAGAAGGCAACTATTCGGTAATGCCGGGGAAATTTTATACGCGTGCTTTCATTAAACAATATGCTGAAGCAGTAGATGTCGACAGTACTCAGCTTTTTGCTGAATTTGAATCTGAGGTACCTGAATCCCAACAAGAGGTAGTCGATCAGGAACAAAGCAGAGCTCAAAAGAAAGCAGCCCCTCTAACAACACATTCTGTTGGGGGACAATCTTCATCTAGAAGTCGCTTTTTCGATATTCTGCCGAAAGTACTCATAGCAGTTTTTATTTTGTTTATCCTCTTTATCATCTGGTATTTCGTATTTGCGAAGTCGAATGATGGGGCAGTAGAAACACAAAATAATAACAGCAACCAAACGGTGCAAGTGAAAGATGATACCGGCTCTTCGACGAAGAAATCGGATGACTCATCTGATGCCGCCGCGAAGAAAAAAGCAGAAGAAACAAAAAGCAGCTGAAGAAAAGAAGAAAGCTGATGAAGCTAAGGCAAAAGAAGAAGCAGAGAAAGAGAAAAAAGTGGCAGTCACAAAAGGAACCACATCAGGCAATGCTACAAGTTATACGGTTCAAAATGCTGACAAAATGACACTTGAAATTTCGGCATCCGGTGGAGACACTTGGATCGGTGTGTCAACAGAAGCTGGTGCAAATATCTTTAACGGTATTGTAAAAGACGGCGCAAGCTCTGGCGCAATTGATGGAGCCGAAAATAAAACAGTTTCTATCGTCGTTGGTAATGCTCCGGTTACGACAGTGAAAGTGAACGGTCAAACGCTTGAACTTGCTCCAACGTTAGTGAAACAGGTGCTGACTGTTAAGCTTGAAGCAAGTGATAGTACTTCTGACAGCGGGACAGACAGTTCGAGTTCTTCTGAAAACTAAGAACGAAGCTAAGTGCAATAAAAGCAGAAGTATAGGCAGGAAACGTCTTGTCTATACTTCCTTTTCTTTATGAAGTACATATTTGTTCAGGGATTGGAGAGGGGAAAATGAATTTACCAAATAAACTTACGGTGGCTCGAATCATTTTGATTCCTGTTTTTGTGGTTTTATGTGTTGTACCATTTCAGTTTGGTGAAGTAAATTGGATCGGTTCAGTTATTCCAGTGACCAGCCTAATCGCAACGCTTATTTTTATCATAGCGGCATTGACTGACTGGTTTGATGGGCATTTAGCGCGAAAATATAATCTAATTACAAACTTTGGGAAGTTTGCAGATCCAATGGCAGACAAACTCCTTGTGACGGCGGCATTCATCATTTTAGTAGAAATGAATATTGCTCCGGCTTGGGTGGTTATTCTCATTATCAGCCGTGAACTTGCGGTAACAGGGCTTAGGCTTCTTCTTGTTGAAGGCGGCGAAGTTTTAGCAGCAGGACAGCTCGGTAAAATTAAGACATTTACGCAAATGATTGCAATTCCGCTAATGTTTTTAAATAACTTTCCGTTTGCGTGGACGGGAATTCGTGTAGATTTAATCTTCTTATACGTTTGCGCGTTCTTTGCGGTCTGGAGCGGAATCGATTATTTCTATAAAAATCGCGGTGTATTTAAAGGGTCAATGTAATAATAAAAGAATGCTTTTTTGCTTAACATAGAGCGCTTAGCGGAGGAATTCCGCTAGTTCTCTTAGTAAGCGAAGCATTCTTTTCTTTAATTTAACGAAGGAAGTGAGATCATGAAACGAGCAGAAATCATTGCAGTTGGAACGGAAATTTTAATGGGGCAGATTACAAATTCAAACGCTACTTTTCTTTCGCGCGAACTTGCAGAATTAGGTGTGTATGTGTATTTTCACACGGTGGTTGGAGATAATCCGGCACGACTACGAGAAGTTATTGAAATTGCTGAAGCACGAAGTGATTTGCTAATTTTCACTGGTGGACTCGGACCAACTCCAGATGATATTACAAAACAAATTCTAGCAGAGCATCTCGGGAAAGACCTTGTCATTGATGAGCCGCACTTGAAGAAAATCAGCGACTACTTTACAATCAGCAAACGACCAATGACTGAAAACAATAAACTTCAAGCTCTTGTCATTCAAGGTTCTGCCGTACTAAAAAATGATTTCGGCTTTGCTGCGGGAATGTTCCTTACCAGTGGAAGGAGTAGTTACATGCTTCTTCCTGGGCCACCTTCTGAAATGAAGCCGATGTTTAAAGAATACGCACGACCGCTGATTGCAGCTTCAATGAATGGAGATTCCATCCATTTAGAATCACGTATTTTACATTTTTTTGGAATCGGCGAATCGAAACTTGCAAATGACTTGGCTGATTTAATTGAGCAGCAAACGAACCCCACACTTGCTACCTATGCATCTGATAATGAAGTAGAAATCCGGCTTACTGCGAGCGCACGTACACAAGACGAAGCACTTCAACTACTTGATAATCTCGAAGCAGAGATTTTATGCCGCGACGGTGAGTTTGTATATGGGTATGGCGATACAACGCTTGCTGACGTTGCGATTTCGAAGCTTTTGCTCCACCATATAACGATCGCTGCTGCTGAAAGTTTGACGGCAGGGTTATTTCAAGCAGAACTTGGTGACCGACCGGGGATTTCCGAGATTTTCCGAGGCGGGATGGTGACTTATCATACCGATATCAAAGAAAAGCTGCTCGGAGTGTCGCATGATGTCATCAAACGAGAAGGAGTTGTCAGTGCGGCGTGTGCTAAAGAAATGGCTGAACAGATCCGGCTAAAATGCGAAGCACAGATGGGGATCAGCTTTACTGGAGTAGCAGGACCGGAAAGTTTGGAAGGGCATCCGCCGGGTACCGTCTTCATAGGTTTAAGTGTGGCAGGTTATGCAACCGAAACACATCTATTTACTTTCGGGAGAGATCGCAACCATAATCGCTATCGTGCGGTAAAACAAGGTTTTCAACTAATTAACCGTTTTTTGGAAGAGAAACTGCCGAAATCAGCAGATAAAAATGCCAGATAACCCCTTGAAAACTAAAGATCCTGCTTGAAAAAAAGGTTGGACGAAATCTCTGCTTCAAGCTATAATTGGAAATAATTCTTACTGAAGAGCAAAATAAAAAAATGCGAACGTTTATTCGCTTTTTGCTTGCTTATTCTGTTTGAATACGATATAGTATTTCTAGAGATTAAAAATGACAGTTTTTTTATTGCGCAGACAATGAATTGCGATAGATATGAAGGAGGAAATAACGTGAACGATCGTCAAGCGGCTTTAGACCAAGCTTTAAAATCCATTGAAAAACAATTTGGTAAAGGTTCCATTATGAAACTTGGGGAACACAGCGATCAAAATATTTCAACGATATCAAGCGGCTCGCTCGCACTCGATATCGCTCTTGGTGTAGGCGGTTATCCGCGCGGCCGGATTATTGAAACATACGGACCTGAAAGTTCCGGTAAAACAACTGTAGCACTTCATGCCATTGCTGAAGTCCAAAAACAAGGTGGAACAGCTGCATTTATTGATGCCGAACATGCGCTTGATCCAACATATGCAAAGAACCTTGGTGTAAATATAGATGAATTACTCTTGTCACAGCCAGACACAGGGGAACAAGCGCTTGAAATTGCTGAGGCGCTTGTTAGAAGCGGAGCAGTTGATATTCTTGTTATCGACTCCGTAGCAGCCCTTGTGCCTCGCGCTGAAATCGAAGGAGAAATGGGAGATGCTCACGTAGGTCTTCAAGCTCGTTTAATGTCGCAAGCTTTGCGTAAATTATCCGGCGTTATTAACAAATCGAAGACGATCGCGATTTTCATCAACCAAATTCGTGAAAAAGTCGGTGTAATGTTTGGTAATCCAGAAACTACTCCCGGTGGACGGGCACTTAAATTCTATTCGACAGTACGTTTAGAAGTACGCCGTGCCGAACAGCTTAAGCAAGGAACAGAAGTTATCGGGAATAAAACAAAAATTAAAGTCGTTAAAAACAAAGTTGCGCCGCCATTCCGCGTTGCCGAAGTTGATATTATGTACGGGGAAGGGATTTCACGTGAAGGTGAGCTTGTAGATATGGCATCAGAAGTAGATGTAATCAATAAGAGCGGTTCATGGTATTCGTACAATGAAGAACGAATTGGACAAGGTCGCGAAAATGCGAAGCAGTATTTGAAAGAACACCCTGAAATTCGCGAAGAAATTTCAAAACGTGTTCGCGAAGCGTATGAAATTGACGTTAAACCGCTTGATCCAGATGCTCCTGATGAAGCTGAGGAGTTCAATTTGCTAGAAGATGAATAAGCAGGCAAAAACCTTCCAATTGGAAGGTTTTTTTTCTGTAGAAAAAGCAAACGAACAATTCTTTGATAAAAGCCAGCCCTTTTCTTGACAATCGCTATTATGACCGATAGAATTATATTGTATATTTTACATTGCCAAAAAGTGATTAAGAAGTTTTTTGACATGCTTTTTGGTAGTAGTCGGAAATCTTTCCGATTAATGATGGAAAATACACTTTGTGCCAATTTTTTTGGCCACCGACATAATCATAACAAAAATTGAATAGCAAAGGAGGTGTAAGGATGGTTATCACAGTCGCAATCATCTCCGGTTTGCTTTTCTTGATCGTCGGTTTGGTTGTGGGTTCTCTCGCTTATAAAGCCAGTTCTGAAAAGAAATTGGTCGCTGCTCGCGGCACGGCAGAACTTATCGTTGAGGATGCAAAGAAAGAAGCTGAAACGGTAAAAAAAGAAGCGCTGCTTGAGGCGAAAGAAGAGAGCCATCGGGTACGTACTGAAATCGAAAATGAACTTCGTGGGCGAAGAGGAGAGTTGCAGAAACAAGAAAATCGCTTGTTACAAAGGGAGGAAAACCTCGACCGTAAAGATACTTCTTTGAGTAAAAGAGAAGCTACCCTTGAGAGAAAAGAGGAGAATATCAGTAAACGACAACAACATATTGAAGAGAAGGAAAGCAAAATTGATGAGATGATTCAAAAAGGGCAAGATGAACTAGAACGCATTTCCGCTCTTTCGAAAGATGAAGCGAAAAATATCATCCTTAACCAAGTAGAAGAGGAGCTTTCCCATGACACTGCCGTGATGGTGAAAGAATCAGAAAACAAGGCGAAAGAAGAAGCGGATAAGAAAGCGAAGAACATTTTGTCGCTTGCCATCCAGCGCTGTGCTGCTGATCATGTTGCTGAGACTACAGTATCAGTCGTCACGCTTCCAAATGATGAAATGAAAGGTCGAATTATCGGTCGTGAAGGTCGTAATATTCGAACACTTGAAACGCTTACGGGGATTGATCTAATCATTGATGATACACCAGAAGCAGTTATTCTTTCTGGATTCGATCCAATCCGTCGTGAAATTGCTCGTATTGCACTGGAAAAATTAGTCCAAGATGGACGAATTCATCCGGCACGAATCGAGGAAATGGTGGATAAAGCGCGTAAGGAAGTGGATGAACACATTCGTGAAGTCGGCGAACAAGCAACATTTGAAGTGGGAATTCATTCCCTGCATCCTGATTTAATTAAAATTCTTGGTCGTTTGCGCTACCGTACAAGTTACGGTCAAAACGTGCTGAATCACTCGCTTGAAGTTGCCAAACTTGCAGGGATATTAGCTGGTGAACTTGGCGAAGATGTCACGCTTGCGAAACGTGCAGGACTTCTGCACGATATTGGTAAAGCCATTGACCATGAAATTGAAGGAAGTCACGTAGAAATCGGTGTCGAACTTGCTACGAAGTACAAAGAAAATGAAGTTGTGATCAATAGTATCGCGTCACATCATGGTGATACTGAACCAACTTCAATCATTGCAGTCCTTGTGGCGGCAGCAGATGCACTTTCCGCTGCGCGTCCTGGAGCTAGAAGCGAAACACTTGAAAACTACATTAGACGACTTGAAAAACTGGAAGAAATTTCGGAATCCTATGAAGGCGTTGAGAAATCTTATGCGATCCAAGCGGGTCGTGAAGTACGCATCATGGTTGAGCCGGATGAAATTGATGATCTTGCGTCTTACCGTCTTGCACGAGATATTCGGAAACGAATTGAAGAAGAACTCGATTATCCAGGCCATATTAAAGTAACGGTAATTCGTGAAACAAGAGCCGTTGAATATGCCAAATAAAACAAAAACACGCAGAAGCTTGCTTCCGCGTGTTTTTTTGCGCAAAACTAAGCAAGGAAGCCCGCAACCTTGCGAAGGCGCTTCCTTTCCTGTACACTTTTAGATGTAGAACGAAAGGAGTGCAAATAAGTTATGGCAGGACATTCAAAATGGAAAAATATTCAAGGAAGAAAAAACGCACAGGATTCAAAACGGGCGAAGATTTTTCAAAAACTCGCAAAAGAAATTTATGTAGCAGCTAAGAGCGGTCCAGATCCAAACTTGAATCCAGCGCTCCGCTTAGTGGTCGACAAAGCAAAAGCGGCTAACATGCCGAACGATAACGTAAAACGTGCGATTCAAAAAGCAGCAGGTAATAATTCCGGTGAAAACTACGAGGAGATCTCTTACGAAGGTTATGGTCCCGGTGGAATTGCTATTCTTGTTCACACACTAACAGATAATCGAAACAGAACAGGTACAAATGTCCGAGTAGCATTCAATAAAAACGGTGGCAGTTTAGGTGAAACCGGTAGTGTTGCTTACATGTTTGAGCGGAAAGGCTATCTTGTGATCGAGCGAGAAGGTTTGACTACCACGGAAGATGATTTTATGTTAGAGGCGATCGAGGCGGGTGCAGCAGATGTCGAAGTGAGTGAAGAGGCATTTGAAGTATTTACAGATCCAGCAGATTTTGCTGCTGTCAAAGAAGCACTAGCTGAAAGCGGTTATGAATTTGCGGTAGCTGAAATCAGCATGATCCCATCACTTTATAACGAAATTCCAGAAGATAAACAAACCGAGTTCGAAAAAAATGCTTGACGCACTGCTTGATGACGATGACGTACAGGACGTTTATACAAACGCTAAGGGGTACTAGTTTTTTAGGTGGAATGCGGCCTTTAGATAGAAAGGAGCGGGGAAGATGGATTGTACAGAAATATTGACAAGACAAAGAAGTTACTTTGCAGAAAATTTCACCAAGACGTATTTACATCGCCTGACGACCCTAACAAATTTGGAAACCTTGCTAAAAGAGAATGAAGAATTGTTTTTAGATGCGCTCTTACGTGACCTAGGTAAAAGTCGCGAGGAAGCTTTTATGATGGAAATCGGGAATGTCTATCAGGAAATCAGCTTCATAAAGCGTCACTTAAAGCGCTGGATGAAAGATGAACGCGTGAAAACACCACTTACACTCATCGGTTCCAAGGGATTTATTCGGAGCGAACCTTACGGCAATGTTCTCGTGATTGCGCCTTGGAACTATCCATTTCAACTAGCACTCGTGCCTTTGATTGGAGCGATTGCAAGCGGCAATACAGTTGTGCTGAAGCCTTCTGAGCTTGCGCCGCATACGGCGCAAGCTTTAAACCAAGTGCTGTCGCGTTTTCGTGAAGAAATTATTGCGGTTGTCGAAGGGGATAAGGATGCAACGACAGAGCTGTTGAAGCAAAAGTTTGATTACATTTTCTTTACCGGTTCATCGCATGTCGGTCGAATTGTGATGGAGCTGCGGCGAAGCATTTAACTCCTGTAACGCTTGAACTAGGCGGCAAAAGTCCGCTGATTGTTACGCAAGAGACAGATCTGAAACTAGCTGCAAGGCGGGTGGCGTTCGGTAAGTTTGCCAATGCCGGTCAAACCTGTATTGCGCCTGATTATGCTTTCGTTCACGAACAGATTTATGAAGCATTCAAGAGCGAAGTACGTCAAGCCATTCAAGACTTTTATGGGAAAGATCCACTGCAAAGCGAGGCTTACGGCCGCATTGTGAATGTTTCTCATTTTGAGCGCCTGAAAAGCTATGTTCCAGAAGCGCGCGTGAATGAGGCGGAACTTAAGATTGAACCTTGTCTTCTAGATGCGCCCGATCCAGATAGCCCCGTGATGCAAGACGAGATCTTTGGCCCCATCTTGCCGATCTATCCGTATTCTAAAATTGAAGAAGTGATCGCGTTTATCAATGCTCGTCCAAAACCGCTTGCCCTATATTTATTTACGACAAACCGGCAACTTGAACGTCAAGTGCTGTTTGAAACGTCTTCTGGCGGAGTGTGTATCAATGATACGTTAATGCACATTGCAGGGACGTATTTGCCGTTTGGCGGTGTAGGAGAAAGCGGCATGGGAAGTTATCATGGTTATCAAAATTTTAGAACGTTCTCGCATGAAAGAAGCGTCCTTAGGCAAACGAGTTTATTTGATTTTAAATTCCGCTATCCGGGTGCTAAAAATGCAGAAAAAATTTTGCGTTTTGTTTTTAAATAACTGGTTTGATAAAATGAGAAGCAGGGCTTGGCTTAAAGCAATGAGCGAAGTCCTGTTTTTTTGCCGAGGGAAGATGTAGCACGAATGTTCGACTTGTGCTAAAATTGTCTGTATGGCACGGAGAAAGGACGGGAAGACGTGTACGATTATATTAAAGGAATCATTACGGCGGTAACGCCTGAGTACATTGTGGTCGAAGCAGGCCAAATTGGATACAGCATTATTACGGGAAATCCGTTTTCTTTTTCAGCGCTTGAAGGGCAAGAAACGAAGGTTTACTTATATCAGCATGTACGCGAAGATAACTTAAGCTTATTTGGCTTTAAGACAACGCAGGAACGCTATGTATTTAAAAAACTACTAAGTGTTTCAGGTATTGGGCCGAAAAGTGCACTTGCAATTATTGCTTCCGGTGAAGCGACTAAACTTGTTCAGGCGATCGAAGCGGAAGATGATGTTTACTTAACGAAATTTCCAAGTGTGGGCAAAAAAATGGCGCGACAAATCATCTTAGATTTAAAAGGGAAATTAAGCGACTCGATGCTTGACGCGGCGGCTTTCGTACCCGAAAAAAAAAGAACTTACAGATGGTTTGCTTCCAGACTTGGAAGAAGCGGTACTCGCGCTTGGGGCACTTGGCTACAGCGACCGCGAACTGAAAAAAATTGTACCGAAACTGGAGAAAGAGCAGCTTTCGAGTGATGAATACATTAAACTGGCGTTACGTCTAATGACAAGCTGAAAAGGAGGGGAAAGAAGTGGAGGATCGAATCGTATCTTCGGAAAATGTGAATCAAGAAGAGATTTCGTTTGAGACGAGCTTGAGACCGCAGTATTTAGCAGAATACATCGGGCAAGACAAGGTAAAGCAAAACCTTGGAATTTTTATTGAAGCGGCTAGGCAGCGTGAAGAAGCGCTCGATCATGTGCTTTTATACGGCCCTCCTGGTCTCGGAAAGACGACGCTTGCGATGGTGATAGCGAACGAACTTGGCACAAATATTAAAACGACGAGCGGACCAGCAATCGAGCGCCCGGGTGATCTCGCAACGATTCTTACGGCACTTGAACCGGGAGATGTGCTCTTCATCGATGAAATTCATCGGCTGTCAAAAGCGGTAGAAGAGATTCTTTACCCAGCAATGGAAGATTACTGTTTGGATATTGTCATTGGTCAAGGTCCAACTGCGCGTTCTGTTCGACTTGATTTGCCTCCATTTACACTAATCGGTGCAACGACGCGCGCAGGAATGCTTTCTGCACCGCTGCGCGACCGCTTTGGTGTAATTGATCATCTTGAATTTTATACGGAAGAACAGCTTGAGGATATTGTAACGCGGACGGCCAAAATTTTATCAACGGAAATCAATGAAGCAGGCGCGCTTGAAATTGCGCGCCGCTCACGTGGAACCCCGCGGATTGCTAATCGATTGTTAAAACGTGTACGTGATTTTGCACAAGTAAAAGGTGACGGTTTAGTTGATTATCCGATCGCGAAAGAAGCGCTAACGCTTCTCCGAGTTGATCCGCGCGGACTTGATACAATTGATCAAAAACTGCTACAAACGATTATTCATTCGTTTCGCGGCGGCCCAGTGGGTCTTGATACGATTGCTGCGAGTATCGGTGAAGAACGAGAAACGATTGAAGATATGCATGAACCGTATTTGCTACAAATCGGTTTTTTACAGCGTACGCCGCGTGGTCGACTTGCGACTGGTCGTGCGTATGAACATTTAGGAATAGAACAGGAAAAAGGTGTCGAATAAATGAGAGTAGAAGATTTTAATTTTGATTTGCCAGAAGAGCTGATTGCTCAAACTCCGCTTCTTGACCGGACGGCAAGTCGTTTAATGTTAGTAGATAAGAAAACGGGTGCTTTAAAGGATGAAACATTTAAAGCAATTGTAGATGAACTTCATGCGGGGGATGCGCTTGTTTTAAATGATACACGTGTTCTTCCAGCACGTCTTCACGGAGTAAAGGAAGAAACCGGTGCGCATATCGAAGTACTTTTGTTGAAGCAAAAAGAAGGCAATACATGGGAGACGCTTGTGAAGCCGGCAAAACGAATTCGTGAGGGAGCCAAGATTCGTTTTGGTGAAAATGGGGAACTTGAAGCAGTTTGCCTGGAAGAATTGGAACATGGTGGCCGAATTTTAGAATTTCATTACGAGGGTATCTTTTATGAGGTTTTGGAACAGCTTGGCGAAATGCCGCTTCCGCCTTACATTAAAGAACAGTTGGCTGATCAGGATCGTTATCAAACGGTCTATGCACGCGAAAACGGATCAGCAGCGGCACCAACAGCTGGTCTACACTTCACAGAAGAACTGCTTGAAGAAATCAAACAAAAAGGTGTAAAAGTTTGCTTTTTGACACTTCATGTCGGTCTCGGAACCTTCCGACCAGTTGATGTAGAGGATACTGATAATCACAAAATGCATTCCGAGTTTTATCGTTTGACGGAAGAGACAGCTTTAACATTGCGAGAAGTAAAAGCCTCTGGCGGAAAAGTAATAGCCGTAGGGACGACTTCGATACGAACGCTCGAAACGATTGCTAGCAAATTTGATGGCGAGATCGTGGCTGATTCAGGCTGGACGGATATCTTTATCTCACCTGGCTACACATTTAAAGCGGTGGATGCACTGATCACAAATTTCCATTTGCCAAAATCGACGCTGATTATGCTTGTCTCGGCGCTAGCTTCCCGAGAAATTATCTTAAACGCTTATGAACACGCGGTATCAGAGCGTTACCGTTTCTTTAGTTTCGGCGATGCTATGTTTATCCACTAGAACGTAATTTTTTACGGAAAAGGGCTTGTGTTCTTGTTGCAATTTCGTTATGCTTGTTTGTAGAGAAAATTGGAAAGAGGTTTGTAATGACTGCAATTTCTTATGAATTAATTAAAACGGATAAAAAAAACGGTGCACGTTTAGGAAAACTTCATACGCCACACGGTACTTTTGATACACCGATGTTTATGCCAGTTGGAACGCAAGCAACGGTCAAAACGATGTCACCAGAGGAGCTAAAACAAATGGGGGCAGGCGTGATTTTGAGCAATACGTATCATCTGTGGCTTCGACCTGGTGAAAAACTCATCGAAGAAGCTGGCGGACTGCATAAATTTATGAACTGGGATCAGCCGATACTGACAGATTCTGGTGGATTTCAAGTGTTTAGCTTAAGCGACATGCGTGATATTAAAGAAGAAGGCGTTCATTTTCGCAATCATTTAAATGGTGATAAGTTGTTTTTATCTCCTGAAAAAGCGATTGCGATTCAAAATTCGCTTGGTTCAGATATTATGATGAGTTTTGATGAATGTCCGCCGTATCCAGCCACACATGAATATATGAAACGCTCTGTGGAGCGGACTTCACGTTGGGCTGAGCGAGGTCTAAAGGCACATGCTCGTCCGCACGATCAAGGTTTGTTCGGAATCGTCCAAGGCGGTGCATACGAAGATTTGCGTGCACAAAGTGCAAAAGATCTTGTGTCGCTCGATTTTCCCGGTTACTCGATCGGCGGTTTGTCTGTTGGTGAACCGAAAGATGTGATGAATCAAGTACTTGAACACACAACACCGCTACTTCCAAGTGGCAAACCGCGCTACTTGATGGGTGTTGGTTCGCCGGATTCGCTGATTGACGGTGTAATTCGCGGAATTGATATGTTTGATTGTGTGCTTCCAACACGGATTGCGAGAAATGGAACTTGTATGACCTCTGCTGGGCGTCTTGTCATTAAAAATGCGAAGTTTGCAAATGATTTTAGACCGCTTGATGAGAATTGCGATTGCTATACGTGCCGTAATTACTCACGTGCATATATTCGTCATTTAATTCGCTGTGATGAAACTTTTGGAATAAGGCTTACGACTTATCATAACCTTCATTTTCTGTTACACTTGATGGAAGAGATTCGTGATGCGATTCGCAACGATTCGTTACTGGAATTTCGTGAAGAATTTTTTGAGCAATATGGATTTAACGGTCCGAATGCGAAAAATTTTTTAATAAATTTATTGGATAATTTGAGAGGAGCTGAAAGTTTTTGAACGGATTAATAACATTTCTTCCGATCGTACTGATGATTGTATTGTTTTACTTCCTACTCATCAGACCGCAACAAAAACGTCAAAAAGAAGTAGTAAATATGCAAAACAGCTTGGCTAAAGGAGACAAAATTGTTACGATTGGCGGACTTCATGGTATTGTTGACGCAATCGATGATAATACGGTCGTACTAAAAAGCGGCAATTCAAAATTGACATTTGACCGCAATGCGATTCGTACAGTTCTTGAAAAAGGCAGTGCTGTTTCTGAACCCGTTTCAAACGACACGGTGAATGCGGAAGAAGAAGTTAAATAAGAAATCAGCCACTTCAAATACTTTTGGAGTGGTTTTTTTAAAATCTAAAATAAAAATGTGTCAATTCTGTGGTATTTTTACGTTTCTACTTTCCATTTGACCGAGTTTTAGATAGAATAAGAATAGTTGATTGTAAAGTGGGGGGAAAGAAATTTGGAAACAAATGAAGAATGGTACGAATTACTGCAACCCGCAATTTTAATCCGAGTAGAAGATTTCCATTTGCTCGGCTACAGAGAAATTAAGCCTGAGCATATATGGTCATTTTTAACGGAGAAAAAGTGGGTCGAAAAGCCTTCTCCAAATTTGCATGAACGCGCGAATGATATCATGCAGATGAACATTGGACAATTAATGGAATTTATCACACAAGAATCAAAAAGGCCAGAAGAAAATACGCACACACTAGATCAAGTGCTTGTTGAGGAAGTTCTACATAGTACGTCGGAAGAAACGCCGCCGGATGAGCAGGAGTATGAATCCGATTCAAGTTCTTTTTCTGATGAAACTGCACAAAGTGAGGAGCCGCTTGCTGAGGCAAACGGCGAACTCGATTCAACAGAAGAAAAATAAGTATCTCCTGCGTGTAGTGTTAGAGGTTTTAATGAGGGAGGAAAAAAGCAAAAATGATTAAGAAAAGTAAGTTAGTTACCTTTTTTCTAATCGTAATCATTATTTTCGGTGCCGTCATCGGTACAACGAAAATGGTGCTTGAAAAGATTAACTTAGGGCTTGACCTGCAAGGCGGCTTTGAAGTTCTTTATCAAGTAGAGCCTGCGAGCGGAAAAGGTGAAATAACGAAAAGCACGCTTACAGATACTGTAAGTGCACTCGATCGTCGGGTGAACAGCATCGGTGTTGCAGAACCGGTGATCACAATTGAAGGAAACAACCGTATTCGGGTTCAGCTTGCTGGTGTAAAAGATCAAAATGAAGCACGAAAAATGCTTTCTACAACGGCTGAACTAACGTTTAGGGACGCAAAAGACAAGTTAATGCTTGACGGAACGGATCTTGTTCCAGGTGGAGCAAAACAAGCTTTTGATCAAAGCAATAATCCAATTGTTACTTTAAAACTGAAAAGTGCAGACAAATTCGCTAAGGTAACGAAAGAAGTCTTAGCAGAAGCACCGGACAATCAACTTGTCATCTGGCTTGACTATAAAAAAGGCCAAAAATATGCGGATGAAAAAACGAAAAAAGAACCGGCGTTTTTATCTGCGCCAAATGTCAGCCAAGTACTCGATACAAATCAAGTGGAAATTTCTGGAAGCTTCACAGTTAAAGAAGCAAAGGATTTGGCTAACTTGCTGAACTCCGGGGCACTTCCTGTTAAGATGAGTGAAGTATATTCGACATCTGTCGGCGCTCAGTTCGGTCAAGATGCACTTGATCAAACGATTCTTGCTGGAATCATCGGTGTAGCAGCCATCTTTATTTTCATGTTGGCTGTATATCGTATCCCTGGAATTATTGCTTGTATTACACTTACTGCTTATACGTATATCGTTTTACTAATACTTGCACTTCTTAATGCTACGCTTACGCTTCCGGGTATTGCCGGACTTATTCTCGGGATTGGGATGGCGGTCGATGCGAATGTTATCACCTATGAGCGGATAAAAGAAGAACTGAAAGTTGGTAGATCGACAAAAGCTGCCTTTGAAGTCGGGGGTAAGGAAGCATTCCGTGCTATTTTTGACGGAAATATTTCGACGCTACTTGTTGCTGGAGTACTTTTCTACTTTGGTACAAGTTCAATCAAAGGTTTTGCGACAGTACTGATTATCAGTATCCTTGTCAGCTTCTTGACAGCTGTTTGGGGTTCACGTGTTCTTCTTGGACTGCTTGTAAAGAGCAATGTGCTAAACAACAAACCGCGTTTATTCACGGTTAATCCAAAAGACATCCACAACTTACATGACGGCATCAGCACATACGATCTGAAAACGCACTTTGACCGTTTTGATTTTGTTAAAAATCATCGGCTGTTCTTAGGGATTTTTGCGGCAATTACGATTGCCGGAATCATATTGTTAAGTGTCTTTAAGCTTAATCTTGGAATTGATTTTGCAAGTGGTACACGTGCAGAAATCACATCCAACTCGAAGCTGACAGAACAAATGGTTAAAAAAAGACCTAGATGAAATCAAAATGCCTTCGGAAAAAATCGTCTTCCAAGGGAAAAACTCGACGACGGCAGTAGTTTCTTATAAAGGAGCACTTAGCCAAACAGAAATTGCGAAGTTTAAAACACATTTTGATAAGAAATATAAACATGAACCAAGTATCAGTACGGTAACACCGACTGTTGGTAAAGAGCTGGCTAAAAACGGTCTATATGCTCTTGCAATTGCATCTATTTTAATCGTTGTCTATATCGCAATTCGCTTTGAATTCTATATGGGTATTGCAGCGATTCTGTCACTGCTCTTTGATGCGTTTGTGATCTTTATTTTCTTCAGTATATTCCAGATCGAGGTTGATTTGACCTTCATTGCCGCGGTGCTCACGGTCATCGGCTATTCCATTAATGATACGATTGTTACAGCTGACCGGATTCGAGATATTGGGAAGAAAATGCAGCGTTACAAGACGAAAGAAGATGTCGCTTTTGCGGTTAATCACGGGTTACGTCAAACCTTTACACGTTCGATTAACACAATCTTGACAGTTATCTTCACGGTACTTGCACTTGTTATCTTCGGAAGCGAATCGATTCTAAGCTTCTCGATTGCTCTTCTTGTTGGTTTGATCTCGAGCGTATTCTCGTCGATCTTCATGGCGATGCAATTATGGTATGTTTTCAAATCACACCAAGTGAATAAAAAAGGACCGATTGCAACAATCAAGAAGAAGAAAAAACGCGGTTCTGGACAACCAGTTGTATAAAAAACGTTCAAAAGCCGAAAGAAATTCTTTCGGCTTTTGTTTTAAATTTTCCAAATCAGGGAAATTCAGGTAAAAGAGGGGTGGATAATATGAAAAATCAATGGCAAGTGATTCTTGGCATTATTCTTGTGATTTTTATTGCGATTTTTGCCATTATCAATGTGGACTCTGTTGAAGTAAACTTCTTGTTTGCAAAAGCAAATTGGCCGCTTGTACTCGTTATTTTAGGCTCTGTTTTAGTTGGCTGTTTAATTATCTTCTGTTTGAACATTGCTAAGGTAAGAACAGCGAACAAACAAATCAAACAATTAAAGGCAGAGAAAACCGAGCTTTCACGTCAACTTGCAGCGGCGGAAGCCATGCACAGCAAAAAATCGACAATTGATGTGAAAAAAACAGAGGCACCAATTGAACCCAAAAAGGAAAATCCAAATCTTTAAGGTTTGGATTTTTTTTGAGCTAATACTGTCAAATTTGTTTGATTTCGGATATAATAGGAGGGTTGAAAGGTGGAAAATATGTGATTCATTCAAAGTACACTTGGAAGATTGAGGATATTGCAGAAGAGAAGGCTCGAGAAGCAGCGGCAGAATTTCAAGTCTCACTTCCGTTAGCAAAGATGCTTCTTAAAAGAAAAATTACAACAACCGGGCAGTTTGATAAGTTTTTTCATCCGGATAAATATCAACCGTATGATCCATTTCTGCTGCATGATATGGATAAAGCAGTAGAGCGGATTAAAACAGCCATCGCTGCTGATGAAAAAATCATGATCTATGGCGATTATGATGCGGATGGCGTAACGAGTATTGCGGTGCTCTATAATACGCTTGAAAAGCTCGGTGCAAAAGCCGAATTTTATATCCCCAATCGCTTTAGCGAAGGATATGGACCAAATAAAGAAGCGTTTCAAATGATTAAAAATCAAGGGTATGATTTGCTTATAACGGTCGATAACGGCATTGCCGCACTTGATGTGATGGAGTTCGCAAAAGAAATCGATTTAGATGTCATTGTGACAGATCACCATGAAAAGCGCGAGACTCTTCCAGAAGCGATTGCGGTGATTCATCCGAAGCATCCTGAATCGCTCTATCCGTTTCAAGACTTGGCAGGGGTCGGTGTCAGTTATAAGCTCTCGCATGCGCTGCTTGGCGAGGAGCCGTCTGAACTGCTTGATTTAGTTGCCGTCGGTACAGTAGCCGACCTTGTCTCATTAACGGATGAAAATCGGCTGTTTGTCCAAAAAGGTTTGGATGTATTAAAAGAAAGTCCGAATCTTGGTTTACAATTCCTTGCGAAAAAAGCAGGTGCAAAACTGCATGAAGCAAGTGAAGAAACGATCGGTTTTATGCTTGCTCCGCGACTCAATGCGGTTGGGCGGCTGGGAGCAGCTGACCCTGCCTGTGAGCTTTTGCTTGCGCATGATGACGAAGAGGCAGATGATTTAGCGGGTATCATTGAGGAAGCAAATAAGGAACGCCGTTTACTTGTTTCAGAGATTACAGAACAAGCCACGGCAGTTGTTGAAGCAGAATCAGAACTCCCAGGAATGATTATTGCCGCGCAATCTGGCTGGAATGCTGGTGTGCTCGGGATAGTGGCTTCGCGGCTTGTGGAAAAATTCGGGCGGCCTGTGATTTGCCTTGCAATTGATGAAGCAACTGGGATGGCAAAAGGTTCTGGCCGAAGTGTTTCAGCGTTTCATCTTTATCAAGAACTTGACCAAAATCGTGAACTGCTAGAAGCATTTGGTGGCCATCCGATGGCAGCGGGGCTGACTGTAAGTCTTGAGAATTTGCCGCTTTTAAAGGAACGCATGATAAAACAAGCGGAAAGCTTAAGCCTAGCTGATTTGCGTCCAAGCTTGGATATTGAAGCGAAACTGGAACCCGGCGAGGCAGATATTGCTTTCATTCAGATGATTGAGCGGATGGCTCCATTTGGAATGGACAATCCAAAGCCAATTTTTGAATTTGAGCAGGTTCATTTGACAGGAACGAAGCAGATCGGTGCGGATAAGACGCATCTCAAAACTTCGCTTCAAAAGGGTGAGGCGGCACTTGATGCGGTCGGATTTAATATCGGTCACTTGGTGTACGAGCTTTCTCCGGCAGCAGAGGTGGATGCGGTTGGTGAGCTTTCAGTCAATGAATGGAATAATATTCGGAAGCCACAGCTACGTTTGATTGATGTTTCAGTGCCGCACTGGCAGTTATTTGATGTCAGGAATCGTACAGAATGGAACGAAGTAGTGCGGGAGCCGAAACGTGACCGGATTTTTGTGTATTTTAAAGATGATGAAGCGGACGCGTTAGTGAAGTCGGGACATGCAGTTACGAAGTTTGAGGAGTTGCTGAATGCAGATTCTAAAAACGCGAGCGAACTGGTTTTTGTCGACTTGCCGCATGAAATTAGCCAAGTGGAACAAGTTGTGCGAAAGCTGAACCCAGAAAAAATCTTTTTCCACTTTGGGGTAAAAGAATCAAGCAGGATGGAGCGAATTCCCGACCGAGCGGCCTTTGCCAACTTGTACGCACTTATCAAGAAGTTTCAGCCGTTTTCGGTGGAACGCTACCGCGGTGCAATGGCGCAAAAGTTTGGCTGGAATCAAGAAGTGGTCGATTTTATGTCCGGCGTGTTTTTTGAACTGGATTTTGTTAAAATAGAAGATGATGTGATTTGGCTTGCCGAAAATACCGAGAAGAAAAAACTGGAAGATGCCGAGTCATATAAGCGGAAGGAACGCGAAATTGAAACGCAGCAAAAACTGCTTTATGCGAGCTACGGTGAGCTGCTGCAATGGATGGAGCGAATCATGGAGCAGTGAGGCTCTAAAATTTGGAGGAAACAAACGATGGATTTAAATGAACTTAGAAATCATGTGGCAATTGTAGAAGATTGGCCGAAAAAAGGAATTGTCTTCAAGGATATTACACCTCTTATGAATGACGGGGAAGCTTACAAATTTGCGACAGATCAAATTGTCGAGTATGCTAAAAAATTAAAAGTGGACTTGATTGTCGGTCCAGAAGCACGCGGATTTATTATCGGCTGTCCAGTCGCATATGCCCTGCAAATTGGTTTCGCTCCTGTGCGTAAACCAGGAAAATTGCCGCGTGAAACGATTGAAATGGAATATGCACTTGAGTATGGTACAAACACGCTTACAATGCATAAAGATGCAATTAAGCCAGGGCAGCGTGTCTTAATCACAGATGACCTTTTAGCAACTGGTGGAACGATCGAAGCAACAATCAAACTCGTTGAGAAACTTGGTGGTATTGTTGCAGGCTGTGCATTCTTAATTGAGCTGACTGAATTAGAAGGTCATAAAAAATTGAACGGCTATGATCGCTTGATTTTAATGGATTTCTGATGAAAAATAAGAAAAACACCATTCTCTGACCGGAAAATGGTGTTTTTCTTTATCTAGATGGAAAACTACTTTCTAAAGAATATTGAGTCGTGTATAATGAAAGCAAGAATTCTTTAAAAAAGTTTAGGAGAAAAGGGGTGGGTGAATGTGGCTAAGGAACAAAATTTAACGGCTGAACAAGTAATTGAAATGGCTTCGCACTACATGAACAAAGAGCACCTTGCTGTAGTTGAAAAAGCCTATGAATTTGCCCGCAATGCGCATAGCGAGCAGTTTCGCAAATCGGGAGAGCCCTATATTATTCATCCAATACAAGTAGCAGGAATTTTAGTTGAGCTTCATATGGACCCGCAAACGGTTGCATCAGGCTTTTTGCACGATGTTGTGGAAGACACCGAAGTGACGCTTGAAGACCTTGAAAATACTTTCGGAAAAGAAGTGGCCATGCTAGTTGATGGGGTCACCAAACTGGGGAAAATTAAATACAAATCGCATGAAGAGCAACAAGCGGAAAACCATCGTAAAATGTTTATTGCGATGGCTCAAGATATTCGCGTAATTCTGATCAAACTGGCGGATCGGCTGCATAATATGCGGACACTTAAACATCTGCCTGTTGAGAAGCAGCGCCGGATTGCTACTGAGACGCTTGAAATTTTTGCTCCACTCGCACACCGGTTAGGGATCAGTCGTGTCAAATGGGAGCTTGAAGATACGGCTCTGCGTTATTTGAATCCGCAACAGTACTACCGAATCGTTCATTTAATGAAACAAAAACGCGGGGCACGTGAACGTTATTTGCAAGATGTTATTGACGGTGTGCAGGATAACTTGAAAGAACTTCATATTGAAGCTGATATTTCGGGACGTCCGAAACATATTTATTCGATTTACCGAAAAATGTCAGAACAACACAAGCAGTTTAATGAAATTTATGACCTTTTAGCCGTACGGATTATCGTAAGCAGCATTAAAGATTGTTATGCGGTTCTAGGGGTTATTCATACGCGCTGGAAACCGATGCCGGGACGTTTTAAGGATTATATTGCGATGCCGAAATCAAATATGTATCAATCCCTTCATACAACGGTAATCGGGCCGCAAGGTGAACCACTTGAGGTGCAGATTCGGACACTTGAGATGCACCAAATTGCTGAATACGGGGTCGCGGCTCACTGGGCATACAAGGAAGGCAAAGTTATTAATTCCAAAACATCGTTCGACAATAAGATGACTTGGTTCCGAGAAATCCTTGAGTATCAAAATGAAGCGGATAATGCGGAAGAGTTTATGGAGTCTTTGAAACTGGATTTATTCGCAGATGTGGTATACGTTTTCACGCCAAAGGGTGATGTTTTTGAGTTGCCAAACGGGTCTGTGCCACTTGATTTTGCTTACCGCATCCACACGGAAATCGGCAACAAGACAATCGGGGCAAAGGTAAATGGAAAAATTGTAACCTTGGATTATAAGCTCAAAACGGGCGATATTATTGATATTTTAACGTCGAAGCATTCTTATGGACCAAGTCGAGACTGGCTGAAGCTCGTTCAAACTTCACAGGCACGCAACAAGATTAAGCAATTCTTCAAGCGACAGGCGAAGGAAGAAAATGTCGAAAAAGGCAGAGACATGGTGGAAAAAGAACTGCGCCAAATGAATTTTGAACCTAAAAAAATTTTAACCCAGGAAAATTTGAAGCGGATTACGGATAAATTAAATTTTTCGCAGGAAGACGATTTATTTGCGGCGGTCGGTTATAATGGCATCACTGCTGTTCAAGTGGCTAACCGTTTGACGGATAAGGAGCGCAAAGAGCGTGAGCAAGAAGAACAAACGGAAAAACTGCTTACGCAAGTAGAAGCGAAAAACAACAGTACGGAGCAAAATAATGAAAAGCTGAAAATTAAGCACAATGCCGGCGTTGTCGTCCAAGGCGTAGGCAACTTGCTGATTCGTTTGTCGCGCTGCTGCAATCCGGTTCCAGGAGATCAAATTGTCGGCTATATCACGAAAGGTCGAGGCATTTCGATCCACAGAAAGGATTGTCCTAATGTACAAACGATCGAATCTGATCGGCTGATTGATGTTGAATGGGAAGATGCTGATTTAAAATCGAAGACGGATTACAGTGTTGATATTGAAATTTTCGGTTATAATCGGAATGGTCTTTTAAATGATATTTTACAGGTGATTAACAGCTTGACTTCTAATATAAACGGCGTTAATGCAAAAGTTGATCATAATAAGATGGCAACACTTGTCTTGACACTCCAAATTCATAACATTAATCATCTTCAGCGTGTCGTAGATAAGATCAAACAAATTCCGGATGTTTATACGGTTAGAAGGCTGATGAATTAGAGGAGGAAATTGAAATGCGGGTTTTGCTTCAGCGTACGAAAGCTGCTAGTGTGACGATTGATGATGAAATTATCGGGGAAATTCCTTTTGGTTTATGTCTGCTTGTCGGCTTTACTCATAGCGACACGGAAAAAGAAGTAGAGCTTCTGGCGCAAAAAATTGCTGGATTGCGGATTTTTGAAGATGAGTTTGAAAAAATGAATTTATCACTGCAAGATGTTGGTGGCGATATTTTAAGTGTTTCGCAGTTTACGCTATACGCGGATGCGAGAAAAGGTAGGAGACCGAGTTTTACGGACTCTGCTCCGGGAAATAAGGCTGAGGTTCTGTATAATTTGTTTAATAAGAAATTGGAAACGGATTACGGTTTTAATGTTGAAACGGGTGTTTTTGGAGCCTTTATGGAAGTTTCAATTGTAAATGACGGTCCTGTAACCATGATGCTTGATTCAGCCGATTTGGCTAAATAGATATTTTGGCATAAAAAATCCGGCAAGTGAAGAGTAACTTCACTTGCCGGATTTTTATTTTAATTTGAAAAATAATTTGCGAGACCGCTTGTAACTGCATCGGCAATTTGACTACGGTAAGAGCCAGAATTGATCCGTTCTTCGTCAATTTTCGAGCTAAGATAGCCTAGCTCAAGAAGCACTGCAGGCTGATTGTTTTCACGGACAACATAAAAGTCGCCGACACGTGCACCGCGGTTTGATATCGCTAAAGCATCGCCTAAGCTGTTATTTATGGAAGTTGCAAGACTTTGATCACGATTCTTGTAGTAATAGGTCGTTTGTCCGCTAATATCGCCGGTTCCTTCTTCAACGCTGTCATAATGAAGACTGACAAATGCATCTGCTTGGTTTTCTGATGCGATCTTTGTCCGTTCACGAAGCGAAACGTATTCGTCTTTACTGCGAGTCATGATCACCTTGGCTCCAGCTTGTTCTAACTTGTTTTTAATTGCTTTAGCTGTCTTTAATGTTACGTCTTTTTCAACAGTTCCCATCTCGCCTTTTGCACCGGGATCGTTACCACCGTGCCCTGGATCAAGAACAATAGTGGCTTCGGAAAGCTTGGTTGTTTTCGATTTTTGCGGAGCTGAGTTTTTATTTGATGAAATGTCAACAACCCAGTTCGCTACGTAACCCAGTTCACCGCTCGAGGTTTCTACTTGATACCAGTCGCCTTGTACGCCTTGGATCTCGTAAGATTGTCCTGAATCAGCTTTTTCGATGACAGAACCGCTTAAATCCGGTTTATTGCGGATGTTTGTTGCATTACTACGAATTGTGACACGCTGCAAATCTTTTGCATCGCTTTTTGTCGTCGATTGCCTGATCGTTATGTACTTCGAACTGACCCAAGCGTTTTGCCCTTGATATTGGATCTGAGCCCAGCCGTTTTGCTCGCTGATAACGTTGATCTGATCATTCGTATTTAATATTCCAAGTACTTTTGAGTCGGCACTTGGTTTTTCGCGTACGTTCAGTCCACCTTCTGAGGTGACGACAGCCATACTGTTACTCGCAGCACTGACAGTAGTATTCTTAACAAGCCAGCTTGCGACCCAGCCGCTATCTCCATTATCAAGACGGACTTTATACCATTTATTTTCTTCTCCGATTACTTGTAGCACATCATTTTTCCGAACTTGACTCGTGACGTCATAAGCAAGACCCGGACCGCTTCTTACGTTGAGAACTTCAGCTTCAACGCTTACAGAGTTGGCGTGAGCCATTGCAAAGGTTACCATGATTCCAGCTGCAATGAGTGCTATCGATAAAATCGTAACAAATATGAATTTTTTACGCACGAAATCGAAACACCCCCTAAAAGTTTAGTTCAGTAAAATGTTACCACAAAATGAGGTTTCGCGAAACCTATAACCTCTTTTTAGAAAAATTATTGTAGTTATTGACTTTCAAGCGGTTTTCTAGTAATCTAGAAATAATTCATATTGAGACTTAAGACGAAGAAAAGTAGGGGCTTCACTCCCAAATAAGAGAGGATTTCGATAGCTGAGAGAAATCTATGGTGATAAGTACTTGAAAGACACTTCCGAGGTTTTGGCCGAAAGAACGAGTAGGCTAAGACGTATTCCGGCGTTAACGGAAAAGTGGGAATGTTTTCATTCCAATTAGGGTGGTACCACGGGTAAATTAATCTCTCGTCCCTTGTTCATTGTGACAAGGGGCGGGAGTTTTTTCATACAATCAATTCGAATCCCCTAGACTGAAACGATTAAAGGAGGCAATATAAATGGAAATTCAATTACCGCGCGGAACAAGGGATATTTTACCGGATGAAGTAGCATCTTGGCATTTTTTAGAAGAAAAATTCCGGTCAATTTGCGAAAACTACCGCTATAGCGAAATTCGGACTCCGATTTTTGAACACACGGAATTGTTTGAACGCGGCGTTGGTGATTCAACGGATATCGTAACAAAAGAAATGTATACTTTTGCTGATAAAAAGGGAAGAAGTTTGACGCTTCGACCTGAAGGAACTGCTTCTGTTGTTCGTGCTTTTGTTGAACATAAGATGTTCGGTGATGTCAATCAGCCTGTTAAACTCTATTACAATGGTCCGATGTTCCGTTATGAGCGCCCACAAGGTGGACGACAACGGCAATTTACGCAAATGGGGCTTGAAGCAATCGGCAGTGATGATCCTTCAATTGATGCAGAGGTCATCTCGCTAGCAATGAATTTTTTCCGCTCGATCGGACTGAAAAATATTTCTTTAATTATTAATAGTCTCGGAGATAAGGAAAGTCGTTTAAAGCATCGAGAAGCTTTGATTGCGCATTTTGAACCACGGATTGATGAGTTCTGTTCGGACTGTCAGGCTCGCCTTTACAAAAATCCGCTACGGATCTTGGATTGCAAAACGGATCACGCGCACCCGCTTGTCGCAAGTGCGCCTTCGATTTTGGATTTCTTGAATGAGGAATCTAAGGATTATTTTGCGAAGGTGAAGAGCTTTCTTGATGCGATTGGTATCAATTACACGGTTGATCCGACGCTTGTAAGGGGACTTGATTACTATAACCATACGACATTTGAAATTATGAGCGATGAAGAAGGATTCGGCGCAAAAACCACGCTTTGCGGCGGCGGACGTTATCACGGTCTTGTGCAAGAATTTGACGGGCCGGATACGCCGGGAATTGGGTTCGGAATGGGCGTTGAGCGGGTTTTACTTGCGCTTGATAAGGCGAAGATTGAAATTCCGGATGCGAATCCGCTTGTGTGCTATGTCATTGCAGCTCAGCCGGAAGTGGAAGAGAAGATTGTTCAGCTTGTGAATCGGTTGCGAATGCACGGAATCAGCGCGGAAAAAGATTATCAAAAACGGAAGTTAAAAGGGCAATTGAAAGATGCCGATCGTAAAAAAGCAAAATATACGGTGATCATTGGAGAAGACGAGCTTCGAACTGGCGAGTATACGCTGAAAGATATGGCGACTGGCAAACAGTTCCTCGTGACGGAAGATGAACTGATTACAACACTTGAAAAAGCGGAGGGGGACAAATGATGGAACAAAGAACGGCATATTGTGGAGAAATTACAGAAAAATACGTGGGTGAAGCGGTCACTTTATATGGATGGGTTCAAAAACGACGCGATCTAGGGGGATTAATTTTCGTTGATTTACGTGATCGTGAAGGCATCGTTCAGGTTGTGTTTAACCCCGAGCTATCAGAGGAGGCACTAAAGACGGCTGAGGAAATTCGGTCGGAATTTGTAATTGCTGTGAAAGGGAAAGTTGCACTTCGGGCCGATGAAGCGGTAAACGCCAAGCTTAAAACAGGTAAAGTCGAAATTTTGGCGAATGAAATTGAAATTTTAAACCGTTCAAAGACACCGCCTTTCTACATTGAAGACGGGGTTAATGTTTCGGATGAACTTCGTTTGAAATATCGCTATTTGGATTTGCGTCGTCCGGAAATGACTGCGACGTTTAAGATGCGTCATCACGTGACACGAGTGTTCCGCGAAAGATTAAATGATCTTGGGTTCTATGATATTGAAACGCCTTATTTGACAAAGAGTACGCCAGAAGGGGCACGTGATTATCTTGTGCCAAGCCGGGTTTATCCTGGAAGCTTCTATGCCTTGCCGCAATCGCCGCAGATTTTGAAGCAACTATTAATGACGGCTGGGTTTGACAAATACTATCAAATTGTTCGTTGTTTCCGTGATGAGGATTTACGTGGTGATCGTCAGCCTGAATTTACGCAAATTGACTTGGAGACGAGCTTCCTTAATATTGAGGATATTCAAGCGATTACAGAAGATATGCTTACAGCGGTTGTGAAAGAAGTGAAGGGGATTGATATCCCACGTCCGTTCCTTAAGATGACGTATGAAGAAGCAATGCGCCGTTTTGGAAGCGACAAGCCTGATATTCGTTTTGGTCTTGAGCTTACGGATGTTTCAGAGGTTGTAAAAGATGTAGAATTTAAAGTATTCTCGGGAGCAGTCGCATCAGGTGGTCAAGTTAAAGCGATCAATGCTAAACACGCGGCTGAAAAGTATTCACGTAAAGATATTGATGCACTTGGAACATTTGTTTCAAATTATGGCGCGAAAGGGCTTGCTTGGCTAAAAGCGGAGGAAACGGAATTAAAAGGTCCAATTGCGAAGTTTTTTGATGCTTCTAAGCAGCAAGAGCTTCGTCAAGCACTTGATGTTGAACCGGGTGATCTTCTCTTGTTTGCAGCAGATTCAAAAGAAGTTGTCGCAGCATCTCTTGGCGCACTTCGGACAAAACTCGGCAAGGAACTTGAGCTTTATGATGAAAGCGAGCTTGCTTTCTTATGGGTTACAGATTGGCCGCTATTCGAATATGATGAAGAAGCCGGACGCTTTGTTTCCGCTCACCACCCGTTTACTTTACCGAGAAAAGAGGACATAGAACTGCTTGAAACTGCACCTGAAAAGGCGATGGCAGAAGCTTATGATATCGTTTTAAATGGTTATGAAATCGGCGGCGGATCACTTAGAATTTACCAAAAAGATGTGCAACAGAAGATGCTTCGCGCGCTTGGATTCAGTGATGCGGATGCTGAGGAACAGTTTGGATTCTTGATGTCAGCACTTGAATACGGAACACCTCCGCATGGAGGAATTGCACTTGGGCTTGACCGAATCGTGATGATTCTTGCCGGAAGCAACAATCTGCGTGATACGATTGCCTTTCCGAAAACGGGAAGCGCAGTTGATCTCTTGACGCAAGCACCAAGCAAGGTAAGTGATGCGCAGTTGCATGAACTAAAGCTTAAAACGGAAGAATAAGATTAAAAACGAAGCAGGTAGAAGCTGCTTCGTTTTTTGATAGGGGAATGAAAAAGTGCGGAGCAGACGCTCCGCACTCAGACTGTTGAAAAACGACAATTCCAAAATGAAAAAAAAGACGGGATTGTCGTTTTTAGCTCTCAGAATGAAAAAACTCGAAGAAGAACAAGACTTCTTCCACGTCCATAAAGCTAGTTTTTTCAGGTTCATGGCAGTATAAGTAAGCGTGGCTTGCAGTGTGACTTTCGCTAATCCGCGATACGTCGCATA
>NZ_AODF01000016.1 GCF_000525875.1 Listeria floridensis FSL S10-1187
CCTTACAAGCTCAACCAAGCGAACTTGACTGGGAAATACGGTAAAGACATCTTCAAAGTACGTCTTGTGGTGAATGGCACCATCGTTCGTCAAGCTGAAATGGATGGCAACGGCAACTTCACCTTCCCAAATGTCGCGACCTTTATTCAACCTGGAGATACAGTAGAACTGGTTGGGGTGGATAGTCGTTACCAAGAGCAAAAACGAATTCCTGTGAATGTTGATGATTCGATGAATTTCGACCTTACAGTCAATCAAAATCCATACATCATAGGTACATCTACAGCTCTTACAGGTACGTATGGCAAAGATTTGTCTCGTGTACGCTTATCGGTCAACGGAAAGGTTGTTGCCCAAGCACAAACAGATGGTGCAGGCAATTACAACTTCCCGAACGCAGCTCAGTTTATTACTTCTAACAGTGATGTAGTAAAAGTATTGGGTGTAGACAGCACATTTGCACAACGTGCAGAAACTCCAGTAAATGTTCAAGGTGGTCTG
Source organism: Listeria floridensis FSL S10-1187 (assembly GCF_000525875.1). GTDB lineage: Bacteria > Bacillota > Bacilli > Lactobacillales > Listeriaceae > Listeria > Listeria floridensis. The sequence goes on from NZ_AODF01000016.1 coordinate 502, forward strand.
GTCTATGATTACAGCCTAACAGCTGATCCTTACACGCTTAATCAAACGAACTTGACAGGGAAATATGGCAAAGATATCTTCAAAGTTCGCCTTGTGGTGAATGGAACGATTGTGCGTCAAGCTGAAATGGATGGAAATGGCAACTATACCTTCCCAAACATCGCTTCTTATATTAAACCGAGCGATAAAGTGGAACTAGTTGGAGTAGATAGTCGCTATCAAGAACAAAAGCGGATTCCAGTGACAGTTACTGATGCGACGGATTATAAATTAACAGTTGTTCAAAATCCATATATCGTGGGAACATCGAAAGCGATCACAGGCACATATGGAAAAGATATCTCGAAAGTTCGTCTTTTTGTCAATGGAACAGTTGTTGCTCAAGCAACAACAGATAGTGCAGGCAACTACAGCTTTGCAAATGCCGCTCAGTATATTAAGTCTGATCAAGATGTAGTGAAAGTGGTTGGTGTGGATAGCAGTTATGTCCAACGCGCTGAAGTAGCGGTTCCTGTTCAAGGAAGCATCGTGTATGATTATGCGTTAACCGTAGATCCTTATCGCTTGAATCAAGCAAATCTGACGGGAACTTACGGTAAAGACATTGCTCGTGTTCGTCTCTTCATTAATGGTGTGGTAGTTCGTCAAGCGGAAGTGGACGGAAACGGCAACTATACCTTCCCGAATATTGGATCAAGTATTAAAGCTGGCGATAAAGTGGAAGTAGTAGGTGTCGACAGCCGCTTTGTAGAACAACAACGAATTCCTCTATCTGTAAATGAAAACTTGGATTATGCACTAACGGTTGCTGAAAATCCATATACAATCGGGACATCAACAGCTCTATCCGGTACTTATGGAGAAGACATCAACCAAGTACGTCTCGTTGTGAATGGTACAGTTGTGACGCAAGCACAACTAGATGGTAGCGGAAACTATACGATTCCAAATGCCGCTCAATTCATTAAAGCGGCGACAGATAATGTGCAAGTGGTTGGAGTAGATAAACAGTTTGTGCAACAAGCAAGTCAAACGGTAAATCTTGCCAGCAAACCAGTGGACTATGCGCTGACAGCGCCAGCTTCTTACGAACTAAAAGGCAAACAAATTACCGGAACTTACGGCAAAGACCTTACAGCTGTTCGTTTGCTTGTCAATGGCGAAATGAAAGTTCAGGCTCAACTAGATGGGAACGGGAATTATACGTTTAACAACGTAGATTCTTTCATCACATCTGGCACAGATCAAGTAGTAGTAGTTGGCGTAGACAGCACGTATCAAGAACAAGCCCGTAAAACGATTGCGGTAACTGTTCCTAAAGATTACACGCTAACTCAAGACAGCTATAAAATTGGTCAAGATGCCTTGACTGGGAAATATGGAGCGGATATCAAAGCCGTTCGTCTCTATAAAGACGGAGTCTTGTTGGTAAACCGTAATGTGGATGGAAGCGGAAGCTTCACCTTCCCAGAAGCTTATGCCCAAATCAAAGACGATGGCGCGAACTACGAAATCGTTGGGGTGGACGCATCCAATGTGGATCAAATCCGTATCCCAGTTGTAGTCAGCGGATCGCTTGATTTTGCAGCAACAGCAAATCCTTATACACTGGGAGATGCAACAATTACAGGAACAGTAGGAGCAGATGTGAAACGTCTACAACTTGTTGTGAATGGCACCGTGAAACGCCTTGGCACAATCTCCGGTAGTACTTTCTCTGTCAGCGGAGCAGGTATTGTCGCTGGCGATAAAGTAGAAATTTATGCACAAGACAGCCACTTCATCACACGTACAGTCATCACTGTTCAGTAATTTTGAACATACCAATTGAATTAAGCCTCCCGCATCATGTGGGAGGCTCATTTTATAAAATAAGCTAATATATCAAAAAGGGGAACTACAATGAAAAAAAATGCACTTTTCAGGTCTTATACTATTGATGCTCGTTCTTTGCTTTTGGATCACCCCTGTATCAAAAGAAGCAAGCGCAGCAGAGCCATCCAATACTTTTGTAATACAAGGTAACGGAAAATTAATAGAAGAAAAAAACAGATTACAAAGAATTCGTACGGTTTCAGAACTCACTCCGACACAGTTTTATGTAAAAAAAGGGGATCGTCTCACCTATAAAGTGTCCGGCGGAGATGGTACTCCATCAAGAGCCCTTATCGCAATCGGTACCGGAGGAACTAGTTCTGGAATCATAAAAAACAGAACTACTTATGACACACAACAAACGCTAACCGCAGATCGAGATGGTGTCGTTTCACTTATTAACGAACAGCCTTCGAGCCAATTAACTTTTGAAATTATTTCAGGTGGATCAAGGATGCCCTTTTTCCGCTTAGGTGAAACAACAAATGCAGAATTCACTAATCAAATGAAACAATATAGTGCTTCTCCTTATGTTCAACTTGTTAGTAAATACGCATCTATTACAGTAAGCTATGCAAGCGCTGCTAAATATTTAACTAATCCCCAAGCATTAATGACTTACTATGATCAATTTTTAGAAGCTCAAGATCGGATTGAAGGCATCTCTGTAACAGGTCGAAACGATTATGCAGCTATAGCATCTGGTCGCTACTATCATTATGTCGAGGCTAGTAGTGGTTACATGTATGCAACCAACGAATACATGGGCTTTTCTGGAGATGCTGCCTTAAGAAGACTACTTGGTGTCACTGATAAAACTTCTGCCACTGAACTTGGATGGGGAATTTGGCACGAAACGGGACATCAAAGGCAACTTAATGCAATGACCTGGGGACAGGGTGTTGAAGTAACCGTAAATATCTATTCCTTAGCATCGGAGAAAGCTATTTCCGGAAGTTATGGTCGCCTTCATGACAGCTATCCCAATATTCAAAAGTATTTAGCTACTGACGATTCAACCAAAGATTATGATGCTCAAGATAATTTTGTAAAATTTGGTATGTTCGGTCAACTAATGGAAGTATTTGGCGATGAATTTTTCCCGCAGCTTCACCAAAAATATCGTTTACTAGGATCAGCCCCCTATAATGATGCTACCAAAAAGCAAACATTGATTGTTCAAACGTCTGAACTTGCACAAGTTAATTTAATACCTTTCTTTAAAAAATGGGGTATTGTTGCAGATTCAGCAACCGAGCAAGCTCTAACAAATTTACCAGAGCTCACTCAGCCGATCTGGTTAAATACGGATAAGGTTAAATATCGACTTGAATTACCACAAAAAAAAATATATTCCTGAATTGTTTTATTTTAAGAACAGACTAGTGAAAAGTATTAGTTCAACAAATAGTCAATTACGCATTGCCTTCAGTCCTGAATGGTTAACCGGCTATCGCTTTGTTGTAACCAAAAACGGAAACTATCTGGGCGAAGTAAATAATGCCGTACCGATCAATGGTACTAATGCAACGGTAAGCGGTCAGTATATTTATACAATAAATACACCTATCTTATCAACAGATATTTTCCAAGTAGAAGCTCGCTATGAAGGTTCCCATCTCATAACCACTCATCAAGGGCAATCAACAGGACCTGTTCCCGTCGCTCCTCCAGAAGTTAACGCTATTACTAGTAACGATACAATCGTGACTGGAAAAGCTAAAGCTGGCTCTGAAGTTGTTATCTATGCTAATAATGTGCAAATTGCACATGGAACCGCCGTTGCAAATGGTAATTTCAGTATTGTCATTCCGACACAGAGTGCTGGAACAACCATCAAAGTAACAGCTACAAACTCAGAAGGAATCACCAGTCCAGCTACTACTCTTACAGTTAAAGCGGCTGCAATTTCAGTAATTAAACCTACCGTCGCGCCAATTTCTGATGTCGATACGCTTGTAACTGGGAAGACTTCTCCAAACGCATCGGTAAAAGTCATGAATGGCAACAATACGCTTGCAGAAGGTATCACAAACGCGAATGGTGATTTTAGCATTGTTATTCCGAAACAAAAAGCTGGAACAGTACTTTCGATCCTTGCATTGATTGATACTACGACTTCTGATGCAACAGTTGTCACAGTTAGTGACAAAACACCTCCTAATGCTCCAAGTGTAAATTCTGTGAAAGAAAAAGACACGATTATCACAGGGAAAACTGAAGCAAATGCAACAATTCAAATTTCTATAAATGGAAACAAAATTGCAGAGGGAAAAGCGGATGCAAGTGGTCAGTTCTCGGTTAATATTTCTTCTCAAAAAGAGGGAACCATCTTAAGTGTGACGGCAACTGATGCAGCTGGAAATACAAGCGTGGTAAAAATGGTGACGGTAGAAAGCGCCCCTCTTGAAGCACCTACACTTAAACCAGTCGGCGATAGTGATACGTTTATTGAAGGAACTGCCACACCAGGTGCGAGTATCGAAATCTCCATCCCGCACACAAGCGGAGGTACTTCTATTTTTGAAGGAAGTGCAGACGCAACTGGCAACTTTAAAATCGTTATTCCAAAACAACAAGCCGGCACTGTCATTACTGTCATCGCAAGTAAAGACGGTCTTTCAAGTACAAAAGTAACAGTAAAAGTGAGCGATAATACTCCTCCAGTTAAAGCAACGATCGATCCACTCACAGAAGATTCTACTGTTGTTTCGGGAACAGCTGAGCCGAATGCTACAATCATCGTCTATGACACGTTTGGAAATATAATTGCGGCAGGTGGTTCGGATGCAAGCGGTCGTTATCAAGTGATCATCGTGAAGCAAGTAGTGAACTCGGTGATTCAAATTTCCGTTATGGATAGCGCTGGTAATATGAGCGAACGAGCTAGCCGCATTGTATCATCAGCTAAAATTTCGGCGCCAACGGTGAATCCGGTATCTGATAAAGACACTGTTGTGAGCGGTAAGGCTACTTCGAATGCTACGATTACACTGCAAATTCCGCAAAAAGATGGAGGAAGCCTCGATTATGAAGGAAAAGCAGATGCGGATGGCAACTTCCAAATTACGGTTGCACCTATTCAAGCAGGTTCTGTGATTCAAGTAACGGCCGCTTTGAATGGTAAAACTTCGGATAAGGTAAGCGTTACTGTAACGGAAACAGTAAAAACAGATTACAATTTGACGGTTCCAAGTGAATACGAACTTGGAAATACAACAATTTCCGGTACGTTCGGCAAAGATATCTTTAAGGTTCGACTTTGGGTGAACGGGAAAGTTGTTGCCCAAGCTACGACGGATACGAACGGCAACTACACTTTTGCAAATGTCAGTCAGTATGTTTCCAAGAAAACTGATTTGATTGAAATTGTTGGGGTTGATAAGAATTACGGGGAACAAATTCGCAAGGCTATTTCGGTAACAGGTGAAGAAGCCGCGGACTATTCTCTTTCCACTCCGAATAGCTATACGCTTGGAAACAAAACTATCTCTGGCACATTCGGCAAGGATATTTCGAAGGTTCGACTTTGGGTGAACGGCAAGGTTGTTCTCCAAGCTGCGACAGACGCAAACGGAAACTATACGCTTAATAATGTTCAGCAGTTCATCACAAATGCAAGTGATCTTGTAGAAATCGTTGGGGTTGACAGCCGCTACGTCGAACAAACTCGTAAAGCTATCACTGTTTCTGGCAATGCTACTTTTGATTACTCGCTTACGACACCAAGCAGCTACACAATCGGCGCAAACTCGGTTAGTGGAACTTTCGGCAAAGATATCGCTAAAGTTCGGCTTTGGGTAAATGGAAAAGTGGTTTTACAGGCCACAACAGATAGTAACGGAAACTACACGTTAACCAACATCAAGCAATTTATTTCCAGTCCAAGTGATGTTGTCGAAATCGTCGGCGTTGACAGCCGTTATGTGGAACAAGCACGCAAAGCAGTTCCGGTGAAAGGTGAGGAAGTGATCGACTTTTCGCTTACGGTCAATCAAAACCCTTACACGATCGGAAGCTCCACAATTTTGACGGGAACATTTGGCAAGAGTTTATCAAAAGTTCGTCTCTTTGTGAACGGTTCTGTTGTTGCTCAAGCTACAACGGACGCGAACGGAAACTACACATTCACAAATGCAGCACGTTTTATTACTTCAAAAACAGATGTGGTTCAAGTTGTGGCGGTGGATGCGCAGTATATCCAACGCGCAAGCCGCTCTGTCTTCGTCCAGTAACTCACTAAAAAATAAGCAAAAAACCCAGCAGGCATGCGCCTGCTGGGTTTTTCATAAGTGAATCAAATTTCGCTTTCGTTTTCCTCACACGATTGAAAATCCACCGTCTACGATAATATGCTGACTTGTTACGTAGCTGGAAGCATCTGAAGACAAGTAAATAATCGTGCCGTTTAGTTCGCCCTTTCGTCCTGGGCGCGACGCCGGTGTCAAACTGTTATAAAGATTCATAAATCCTTCGTGTTTAAAAAGAGAATCCGCCGTCATTTCCGACTCAAATAGTCCCGGTCCGATCGAATTCACCGTAATATTATCTTCCATGTAAGTTGCAGCCATTCCCATCGTAAGGCCGCGCACAGCCGCTTTAGAAGCATTGTAAGCATGTCTTGCAAGGTCTGGCCCTTTATCTGCTACAATCGCATTGATTGATGCAATATTAACGATTTTCCCATATTTTTGTTCTTTCATTTGCGGCACGATGTATTTCGACATCAAATAAATCCCCTTCACATTGATGTCCATCGATTTTTCCCAGTCTTCTGTTGGCAGTTCATGAACTGCACCGCGAAATGCTACACCTGCATTATTAAGTAAAATATCCACTTTAGAGAACGCTTTCAAAATTTCTTCTGAAGCTGCCTTCACACTTTCTTCATCTCCAACATCACACGCAATTGCGACAGCTTTTCTTCCCTTTGCCGTAATTTCTTTTGCTAGCTCATCAAGCTTATCTTTTCGTCTTGCAAGCAGCGCAACATCTGCCCCATAATCCGCATAGCTAAGCGCTGCATCTCTTCCAAGTCCACTTGAAGCCCCAGTTACTACCGCCACTTTTCCAGTTAAATCAAACATGTTATTCATTGTTTGCCTCCTTTGTAATCGTGCTTACTTCTATCATACTAAATGTAAGCGCTTTAATAAAGGGTTTTTTTTATTTATTTTATGTAAAAAAAGAGCCGCCTAGCATTTCCTTCGGCAGCTCTTTCTCCCTTACAAATCAGTCTTCCTAAGCTCTGAATGCTTTCTGCCGTATAAGAAGTATACGCAAAGTCCGACGACAAACCAAATCGCGAATGAAAGCCACGTGACTTTCGATAAATTCAGCATCAAATAGACACAAAGAACAAAGGATAAAATCGGAATGAATGGATAGAGCGGTGTCTTAAAGCCAGAATCCGGAATATCCTTGTTGCGTCGCAAGAATAGAATGCCAAGCGAGACCATCGAAAAGGCAAACAGTGTTCCAATATTGATCAAGGCTGCAAGATCCGCAAGCGGGACAATTCCTGCCACAAGCCCCATCAAAAACGCGAAAATGAGCGTATTCTTAACCGGCGTATTTTTCTTATTTACCTTAGCAAACGTTTTTGGAAGAAGTCCATCACGACCCATTGCAAAGATGAGGCGCGTTCCACCGTAAGACATAACAAGAATAACCGTCGTCATTCCAACGATTGCTCCAAGCGAAAGCAAACCAGCAATCCAGTTAAGGTTAAGGTACTGTAAAGCAAAGGCAACTGGTGCGCTTACACCAACAAGCTTATCGTATGAAATAACACCTGTTAGGACTGCCGAAAGCAGAATATAAAGTAGCGTACAAACGGCTAGCGAAGCAATAATCCCAATTGGCATGTTGCGTTGCGGATTTTTCACTTCCTCAGAAGCTGTCGAAACAGCATCAAAGCCGATATAAGCAAAGAATACCATCGAAGCCCCCGTAATAACTCCGTTAAATCCAAAAGGTAAAAACGGCGTCCAATTATCAGGCTTAACATAAAATGCCCCAACGACAATAAATAGGACAACTACCGCTATCTTAATCAGCACCATTAAGTTATTAACACGTGTTGATTCTCTAATTCCAAGGCTTAGGAGTATCCCGATAACAACTACAATTAGAAAGGCAGGAATATCAAAATACGTCCCGTTAGCTGGATTATACGAACCTGAAATGGCAGCAGGAATATGTAAATTAAAGCCTTCAAGCAAGCTCTTCACATAAGAAGACCAACCACTTGCAATGGCAGCAACCGCAAGACCGTATTCAAGTAGCAGCGACCAGCCTAGAATCCAAGCAATTCCTTCACCAAAAACATGATAGCTGTATGTATAGGCACTTCCAGCTACCGGTAATTTCGATGCGAATTCAGAATAGCAAAGTGCCGCCAGACAGCAGGCAATACCTGCGATGATAAACGAAAGCATGATACCTGGTCCCGCAACAATTGAAGCAACTTCCCCCGGCAAGATGAAAATCCCACCGCCAACCACAGCCCCAACACCAAGCATCGTTAAATCGAACGGTCCGAGAGTTTTATTTAGATGCACTGTATTTTCTGTATCTTGCTTGAACACCTTACGCTTAAAAAAAAGAATTTCCTCCCACTATTAACCCCTCCCAAATTATCGAATTATTAGATAGTTATCTTAACATATTTCTTCATTAAATCCCAAAATTTATAATTATTTGTTTTTAAGAAAAATATGAAAATAAACAAACTTAGCTTAATGTTTAAAGTATGCTGACTATTGACTAGTATTTATCATGCTATTACTTGCACCATACCGCTACGCAGATCCCTTTAGCAACGGAAACGATGGTTCGAGTTTACTTTCAAGTAGAATATGGTACAATGAAAAGAAAAAAGAGCCATGCATCAACATGACTCTTTGCAGCACCATTAAAAAGACGGCAGCCTTATAGAGAGAAAATAGTCCCTACTCGGTCAAAGTAAAAGGGCTATTTTTTTTGGTCATGATTAAGCTTAATGAGCACAACGATCAAGCTGATCAAGGAAAGAATAAACGTTCCAAAATCCAGCATGAGCTTTACAGCTTCGGCTACTGACACAAAGGCCGTTCGGTCGGATTCTTATTTGCATAAGCATTCCTCCCTTCTAAGATGGGTTCGTCCTCCCTCCATTCACTTGCTACTGAATGAAAGTATAACACGAGTTGTATTCGCTTACATCTGTTTACGGCAAAGTTCTTAATTCCGTCTTAGAACCTAAAAAAGCACGGCAATATGTATCTTCACACTTAAAAAAGGTTTTTCGCCAGTGCGAAAAACCTTTTTTTTCTTAGCCAAACTTATTTAGGGGCTTCAATTTTTTCGATACCGCCCATATAACCTTGAAGAACTTTTGGAATACGAATCGAGCCATCTGCTTCTTGATAGTTTTCAAGAATGGCTGCAACTGTTCTTCCGATTGCAAGTCCCGAACCGTTTAAAGTATGCATAAATTCCGGTTTCGCATTTTTCTCGCGGCGGAAGCGAATATTAGCGCGTCGTGCTTGAAAAGCTTCAAAGTTACTGCACGAAGAAATTTCGCGATATGTGCCATAACTTGGAATCCATACCTCTAGATCGTATTTTTTCGCAGCCGTGAAGCCTAGGTCAGCCGTGCACATGCTTAGCACGCGGTACGGAAGTTCGAGCCGTTTTAGCACTTCCTCAGCATTGTTTGTCAATTTTTCAAGGGTTTCATACGAATCTTCCGGTTTAACAAACTGCACGAGTTCAACTTTATTAAACTGATGCTGTCTGATGAGCCGCGCGTGTCGCGGCCGGCCGAACCTGCCTCTGAACGGAAGCAAGCACTGTACGCCGTATATTTCCGCGGCAAGTTTTCAGCATCCAAGATTTCATCGCGATGATAGTTTGTCACTGGCACTTCGGCTGTAGGAATCAAGAAATAATCTTCTGCTTCAATAAGGAAAGCATCTTCTTCAAACTTAGGGAGCTGACCCGTTCCTGTCATACTCGTACGATTTACAAGATACGGCGGTAGCATTTCTTCATAGCCGTGCTCTTCCGCATGGAGATCCATCATGAAGTTGAGGAGCGCGCGTTCAAGTCTTGCTCCAAGTTTTTTGTAGAATACGAAACGACTTCCCGTCACTTTTGCTGCATTTTCAAAGTCAAGAATCCCTAGATCGACACCAAGGTCCCAGTGCGCTTTCGGTTCAAAATCAAAATTAGGCAGTTCGCCCCATTTGCGGATTTCAACGTTATCATCTTCCGAGTCTCCGATTGGCGTCGATTCGTGAGGAATATTCGGGATCGACATCAGGATATCGTTCAGCTTCTCATCAATTTCCTTAAGTTCCAAATCAAGCGTTTTGATTTTATCCCCAACAACCCGCATTTCTTCAATTTTCGCATCCGCATTTTCTTTGCCGCGTTTCAAGACAGCAATTTCTTCCGAAACTTGATTGCGCTCACTTTTTAGCGCTTCCGTTTCCAAGATCAGCGTACGACGCCGTGCATCAAGCTCGCCAAATTGTTCCATCCCGCCTAAGTCTTCCCCGCGATGAGCCAGTTTTTGTTTCACTTCTTCAAAGTTATTTCTGAGTAATTTCACATCTAACATTTCATTATCCTCCTCTATTTTTAAAATAAAAAAAAAAACTTCCGTCTCTTCTTCACATCATTACGACACAAAGAAGGGACGGAAGTTATATCCGCGTTGCCACCCTAATTGAGACAAAAAGTCTCCAGCTTCATTTTGAGATTAACGGCTCGCACCGGAATGATTTACTTGCTTTACGCGTTCCACCATTCACTCCAAGACGGATTCACAATTTATTGTTACAGACTTGCACCAACCGTCTGCTCTCTTTGAAACAAAAGAATTGTTACTAGCTCTTGTCAACGTTTTCTTATTTTTGGATTTAATTAAAGTGTACTCCATCTTCTGAATATTGACAACCCCTTAAATGGAAAACAGCTTTTATTTTTCATCTTTGATCAGCGTTTTTTACTATTTTCCTTCACCGTAAGATTTTTCATCAAAAAAGCATCAAACATCGAATAGCCTTTCCGAAGTTCTGCCAAAAATTCATTTTCAAGCAAAAAATCGAGTTCGAACAAAAGTGGAACATGTGCCATTTTTTCCTCCGTCGACAGCAACAGAAAAAGCTCCACCTCATCTTCCTCCCCCACTCGAAGCGGCTTGTCTAAATATAACAGGCTTAACCCCGCCCGGAACGACCCAAAGCGATAATCGCTGAGCAGCAAGAGCACTTTTGGGTAAATCCACGCAGTTCGATTTGCTAGGAAATCTTTGCGGATTTGCCCGAAATAGCTTCGCTTGGCATATTTCTTTTCCAATAACGGGCGTTCGAGAAATGAAAAAACTTCCTCCATATTCTTCGCCTCACTTTTCCGAAGAGCAAAATCCGGGTTTCGTAAGAAGGTCTCAAGCTTCACCGCATCATTGTGCTTGAGTTTGACATCGCTTGTACCTTTGCTGTATAAACCTTCGATTTGGTCAAGCAGCTGATCGGAAACGGTTTCGATACCTATTTGTTCGTTCAAAAGCAATTTTAGTTTTGTCCGTGTTTTAGGCCTTTTTTTCGCCAGCTTGATAACTTTTTACAATGTTCTTTCGCGCTTCTTCTGTTAAGATGATTGGAACGTGAATCGTTTGCCCCGTAAAATGATAATAACTTGCATCAGCCGAGATGCAGAAATTAATTTTTTCAGGGAAGAACCGAGCTTTTTCGCTAGAAACGACATCTAGTACAGCTGTTTCCGGCAAAAGCTGTTTGACTTGGCTCTTTAAAAGAGAATTTAGTACATCTGAAAAATCTGAAACAATCAATACTTTTGCGATGCTGACATCGGTTTGTTCCTTCATGACCGCTTCTTCAAAAAAAAACGGCCAAATGTGCCAGTTCTTCATTCTTAAATTTGCTTTTAAAATACGTTTTAAATAATTTGTCCTGCTCAAGTAGTTGAATGACCTTTTCGGTCAGTTGAAATACTTTTTGAAATTGCTGATTAACGCTTTGTAGCGAATAAGCCGGGAGTGCCATCTGAAATTTGCGCCGGTAAAACAGCACTTTGATATAGGTTTGGATGTGTTTGGTCAGCGCGGCTTTTTCTCGAAATTCAAGTCCAATCAGTTTTTCAAATAAAAGAACCATCTTCCCGATAGTTCCAGCAGTTCGCCAAATGGGACACTTTGAAAGTGAGCATCCTCATTTTTATCCATACATAATAACAAAACCGCATAATAATGCTGTTCTTCATTACATTCAATTCCCCGATAAAGTTCCGGCAGTTCATCAAGCAAGGCTTTTGCTGCTGGAAATTCCAATCGTTCTTCGATTAAGGTCTTGTCTAACTGCTCCCATTTAAATCGAGCTTTTCCTGCTACGCGAATTTTATAAAGCTGCATCGTTTTCGTCAAAATTCGCATATCTTGTCCGGAAATTTTTTTACTGAGAATTTTTTCAGCCGTTTCAACAGCTCGGCGTGCCCTAACACGAAACGAAGTAGCCTCTTCTGCCTCATTCTCATCCGTGGCTAAGTCTAGCAGTGTATCGTAAACCAGCTTGCTGTTTTCTGTTTCTGTACGATGAACGAAATCATAAAGTAGCTCTCGGCGCTTGACTTCACCTACAGGAATAAAATAGCCGCGTGCCTTAACCGATTTGATTTCAAGTTCTTGGTCAAGAAGTTTGGCTCTTAATGATTGAATATCGTTTAAAACCGTGTTTCGCGAAACATTAAGCACACTTTGAAGCGAACTAAGCTGCCATTTTTTACTTTCAATTAAGAAGAGCGCTAAAATCACTTGGCGTCGTTCAGAGGTTGTAAGAATGCTTTCACGCACGTGCTCTTCGTCAAGCCAGCATTTGATTATGTCGGCTTGGCTCGCAGAAAGGCTCAGGCGGCCGGCTTCGCTCATCAATTTGGCGTTTCCTTCCTGCCCAAGTAAATAATTACATTTTTCGAGATAATGATAAATCGTTCGCCGCGAAAAACCCAGTAACCGCGCAAGCGATGTGATACTGGGAATTTCTTTTTGTTCGACAAGCTGTTTTAGAAATAGGCTGAAATTTGTGTCTAGTGAACGCATGATCTGCACCTCTTTTATTCTGAGCTTAGCAGACTTTTTCTCGTTTGAAAATAGCGCTATTGCCCATAATATGCTGTTTTGCCATGCTTGCGCCAGTAATGTTTGTCTAGTAGGAAACTTGGAATCGGCTGAATTTCGCCCCCTGATAGTAGCTCTGTTGCAAGTGCCATTTCCGCTACTTCATCAAGAATAATACTGTTTTCAACGGCTTGTTTACTGTTTTTCCCCCAAGAAAACGGTCCATGTCCGCGCACTACAACTCCTGGAACGGCGTTTGGATCAATCTGTCTTTTGTTGAACGCTTCGATAATCACCCGCCCGGTTTCCTGCTCGTAGCCGCGCTCAATTTCTGCTTTGGAAAGCATCCGAGTACACGGAACCGCGCCATAGAACGCATCCGCATGGGTGGTTCCGTAAGCCGGGATATCACGTCCTGCTTGAGCAAAACTGACCGCCCATTTCGAGTGCGTATGAACAATGGCACTAACCTCGGGAAAGTTTTGATACAAAACAACATGGGTAGCGAGATCGGATGACGGTTTGAGCTGACCGGTAAACAGATTTCCTTCAAGGTTTGTCACGACCATTTTATCTGGTGTCATCGCGTCGTATGCTACGCCGCTCGGTTTAATCACAATCACACCGGCCGCTTCATCTTTTACACTAACGTTTCCCCAAGTTAGTTTCACAAGTCCAGCTCTTGGAAGTGCAAGATTTGCTTCGCAGACTTCCTGTTTCAACTGCTTAATTCGCTCTTGGTTCATTTTATTTCGGCCTCCTTCCATTTCGTTTCAATGAAGTTTTTGGCGGCTGCCAGTTCCGCTTCGCAGTTTGGACTTTGCTCGCCCCACATTTCAATCAAATATGGACCGGCGTAGCCAAGCTGCTGCAAGGTTTTAAAGGCGCCGGCAAAATCGACACAACCGCTGCCAAAAGGCACTTCTTTGAATTTGCCGGGAAAGTCGGTTGTGACGGGCAGGGTATCTTTTAAATGGATCGCGACTGTGTCAGAGATTCCCTCCGCCAATTCGAAACCAAGATCGTTTTCAGGCCAAGCGGAAAGATTGCCAATGTCGGGATAGAGTTTTAGCCACGGCGAGGCGCCGATTTCTGCTTTAAGATGCAGATATTTCGTGACGGAGCTCATGAACGGGTCATCCATAATTTCGATCGCGAGAATGACTTGTTTTGCGGCAGCCCACTCAAGCGAACGCTGAAGGTTTTCAATAAACCAGGCGCGCGTGAGCAGGCTTTTACTTTCGTAGTAGACATCATAGCCGGCAAGCTGGATAACGCGAATACCAAGATCAGATGCCAAGTCGATTGCTTTTTGCATCAAGAGAAGTCCGGTTTCTCGGATAGCCGGATCAAGCGAACCAAGCGGGTAACGTCGATGCCCGCTTAAGCACATGGAAGGTATCCGAATGCCACTTGCAAGGCTTAATGCTCGTAAGGTTGCTCGTTCGCTCGCTGTCCAGTCAAGCCGCGCTAAGCGCTCATCGCTCTCATCGATTGACAGTTCAATGAAGTCAAAATGAGACTGCCGCGCCAGTTTGAACTTCTCTTCCCAGCTAAAGCTTTTCGGGAGCGCTTTTTCATAGATTCCAAGGGGTTGCTTTTTCATGAACTTGCTCCAAAAATTTCGCGAATCGTTTGTTTCATTTTACGGGCAGCCATTTGCGGGTCTGTCGCTTCTGTGATGGAACGCCCCGCGATGAAGGTAAAAACCTCGACATCTTGAAAGAGCGGAAGTGTGTCAATTTCGAGACCGCCTGTCACCGACACCCGAAAGCCCATTTCAGCAAGCCGCTTTACTCGCGTTAAATCTTTTTCTCCCCAAGTTTCACCTGCAAGAAGTGCATCGCGACTCTGATGATAAACTGCTTGCGAAATCCCTGCTTCAAGCCAGTCTTCTGCATCTTGATACGTCCAGTTCCCATACAGTTCGACTTGCAGTTCCGAAATCTCTTCGGCAGCTTTTTTCATCGTCGGAAGCGTCGCCGAGCAAATCGCGGTCATCCAGTCCGCTCCAGCCGCACGACAGTTTTCTGCTACCGTACTTCCAGCATCGGCACATTTCGTATCCGCCACAATAATTTTATCCGGGTAAAGTGCGCGCAGACACTTCACCGCCTGCATCCCTTCGGCAAGGCAAAGAATCGTTCCAGCTTCAATGATATCCACTTCTTCGCCTACTTTTTGGACAGTTCCTAAGGCATCGCTTAGGCTTGACTGGTCTAGTGCTACTTGTAAATTTGGAATTGCCATTCTCTCACTCCTCATGTACATATTTGGATAAATCTGCTTGGTCAATGAGCTGTAAAACTTCTTCTGGGGATTGGACATTCTTTAGTTTTGCAATAATATCTGGGGTCTCAAACAGTGCCACAATCTGTGGAATGGCTATCCCTGTATGAATTTCACTGGAAGTTGCCGCAAGCGCAAGCAGCACTTCGACTTTCTTGCCGTCAGAAAAAGCAACCGGATTTTCCAAAGTTACTAAGCTGAATGCATCTCGATTAACGCCGTCTTCTGGGCGGGCATGCGGCATCGCCATTCCGTCCATCAAGATATAGTACGGTCCAAAATGCTCGGTCGAGGCCACAATCGCATCCTCGTAGCGCACTTCGACAGCGCCGCTTTGGACAAGCGGCTGAACGGCTTTTCCCACAGCTTCCTGCCACGTTTCAGCCGTTTCGCGAAGCCGAATGGAACGATTTTCAATCAGTGATTCTTTTAAAGAAACCATACGCGCTTCCCCCTTTATAAACTTTCCGCTAGTTTTTCTTTAATTTCCGCATCGTCCATTAAGTTTTCAAGACCAACCAGTTTTCCTTTTGTTCGGCCGTCCAGCTCATGAATCAAATGTTTGGAAGCAACGACAATATCATAGCCGCTAGCTTGTGATTTTGCTTCACCGACACTGCAATAATCCACTTTAAAATCTGTCACTTTCATATCGCGTAGCGCCTTTTCAATTTTCATTTTAATAACCATGCTTGACCCCATTCCATTGCCGCAGGCCGCAAGAACTTTCAACATTTTATATTCCTCCTTTATTATTCAAGCCCATCTTCATAAGCTTGTTTACTTTTCGCACGTTTGTATTGGAAAATTGGAATTAGTAAGAATAGAATGACTAACGCCGCATAACCGATCAGTCCAAGTTTATCCATCAAAACACCTGCCCACGTCCAGTAAAGTTCAAAATCAATATTACCGTGCCAGCCGCCGAACTTGTAAAGGCCAAAGAACAGCACAGCAAATGCACTGACAGCGACTTGAATAACGCCGGAAACAAATGAACAAATTAATGCTGCGCGAGTTCCGCCGCGTTTATTGGCATAGATCGCGATGGTCGCGTTGTCAAAGAAAACTGGGACAAAGCCGGTAATAATCAGCACAGGCGAGTGAAACAATATTAATCCGATGATCGTAATAAACTGCCCTATTGCTCCAGCGATAAAGCCGAATAAAATGGCATTCGGCGGCGCAAAATTATATGTTGCCGCACAGTCTACTGCTGGAAGTGCCCCTGGCAGTATCCGGTTTGAAATTCCTTGAAAGCTGCTCGTCAGTTCAGCAACGAACATCCGAACCCCTTGCATCAAAATGGCTAGGTACACAGCGAACATCAGCGACTGCTGAATAATGTAAATAGGGAAAGAGGTCGTCGCCGTAAACGCAGGGTTAATACTTCGCAAATAATCCTCGCCGAGAATGACCATGATAACGCCGAAAAAAAGCAGCATCAGCGTTCCGGTCGCAACAATGTTATCGTGGAAAATCGACAGCCATTTCGGCAGTTTAATGTTATCCAAATTTTTATCTTTATTCCCGAGCTTTCCAGCTACTTTGTCCGTCAGCCAGACAGCAAACATTTGCTGGTGCCCGATTGCAAACCCTGCATTCCCAGTGAGTCGCTGTGTCGGTCCAACGGTCAAATTGGAAGCAACGCCCCAGTAAAGTCCTGCAAGAACACCAACCATGATGGCACCTGTTGCGTTACGGAAATCTGGGAAGATAAAGAAAATCATCCATGTGATGGTTGCAGCTTGTTGAACCATAATGTGCCCGGTAATAAAAAGCGTCCTAACTTTCGTGAACTTCCGAAACAGCACGAGTAAAATGTTTAAGACAAAGCCGACGAGCAGCGCGATCATCGTCCACGAGGTTGTAAGTCCAACTGATTCAAGCGCTGCGTTTACGGCATTTAAGCCGAAATAAGGATCAATAACTGCCGCATCAAGCTTGAAACGATCGTTTAAGCCGGCAAGGATCGGACGAAATGTGGAGACTAACCCTGCCGCACCAACATTTAAAATCATATAGCCTACGGTTGCCTTGATGAAACCCGCGAAACATTCATAAATTGGTTTTCTAAGTAGCACATAGCCGACAAAAACGATAATTCCGATAAAAAATTCAGGTTTCTGGAGAATGTTATTGGCAAACCATTCAAAACAGCTCAGTAAAATGTCCATTTGATGTTGCTCTCCTTTTCGTTAAAGTTTTTATAGAAATGATGGAAACGGCAAGTCTGGTTCTGTCGTAAACGTATCATGGAAACCGCGGTCAAAATTGAATTCCAGCTTATCTTTGTCATCCGGATAGGTGAACTGACCGCCGACTTGCCAGATAAATGGCTTAAATTGGTAGCTCAGCCGATCTTTTTTCATTCGCCATAATGCAAGTATTTCTTTCGGATCAGCCGCAAAATTTGACCAGATGTCATAGTGAACGGGGATAACCACTTGGCTATTTAGCGATTCTGCCATGCGCAACATGTCAATCGAAGTCACCTTATCAGTGATGCCACGCGGGTTTTCACCGTAAGCCCCAATACACACATCCACATGATGCTCATTTCCGTGATGGGCAAATTGATTGGAATAATGCGAGTCGCCAGCATGATAAAGATTGCCACCGGACGTCTCAAATAAATAGTTCACTGCGATATCATCCATGTCTTGCGGAAGCTTGCCAGAAAGCGTCTCTTCCTCTGGCGCGGTTATCAAAGCTGTGCGGTCAAACGCTTCAAGTACTGTGATCTTAACAGCCTTCACTTTGATCGTGTCGCCCGGCTTTACAACAATACAGCGCTCAATTGGCACACCCCAGCTGATCCAAGTTTCGACAACTTGTTTCGGGCCGATAAAGGGCACATCGGCTGGTGTATTTTTAAGAACAGCTGCTGCCGCATGAATATCGAGGTGATCGGAATGAATATGCGTGACGGCAAGGGCATCAACACCGTGGATTGCAAACGGGTCAATCACAAACGGCTGAGTGCGAAGGTTCGGTTGAAGATTTTCGACACCGCTCATCCGCTGCATCTGATGTCCATGTTTCATCTTGCCGCTTCCATGACTGCGCTTGCCGGTGCCGCACCACAAATCACATAAAATATTGGTATTTTCATGTGTTTTTAGCCATATGCCGGTACAACCGAGCCACCACATTGCAAAGCGATTTTTCTCCACTTTCGTTTGTTCGATTTCTTCATTCAACCACGTTCCCCATTCGGGAAATGTGTTCAAAATCCATTTTTCACGTGTAATTTCACTAATTTGATTCATTCAAGTTCTCTCCTCTTCCAAAAAAGTAAGCGCTTTATATTTTTATTATCGGAAAATCTTGCACAAAAAAACAGACCAATCTTAGCACAGAAGGACTGTGCAATGCTGGTCTGTTCCAGTTATTAAAGCTGGGAATATAGCGTTTTTCCAAAAAAAATTCGTCGTTAAATTAAAACAAGGCTTGGAAAATTTGCTAAACAAATTTCCTCAAGCCTTGTTTTTTGCTGTTAAATTTAGTTAAACCAGCCTTTGACCCCGTCAACCACATAGTTGCCGATGCCCTTAAAGAAACCGCCAACAGCTTTTGCCGCGCGCGACATGATGCCTGATTCTTCTACATCTGCACCTGCTGTTACGGCTACAGTTTCAACGTTTTTCCCGTCCACATAGCCTAGCGAATCGCCGCCTTTAAGCGTAACTGTCATCGTGCCAAGTTTGTCGCCTTTTTTCACAGGGGCCTCAACTGTCTTGTTTTTAAGCGTTACTTTTGTTTCAAGATTTGGTTTCCCAGCTGCATTTGGAACAACAAGCGTTACGTTTTGTCCTGCTGTAAGCGGAACGGATTCTTCCTTGCCGCCGCTTACATCAGCCGTTTTAGGTTTGGCAATTTTACTGCCCTTTTGCTGTACTTCTGCCAATTTGAAATTACCAAAAGCATAATCGAGCATTTTGTTTGTCTCATCAAACCGAGCGCTATTATGTTGACCGCTACCTTTACCGCCATTCGCGTGTAGTACTACCGTAATCACACGCATTCCGTTTTGCGTTGCTGTCGATGTTAAGCACATTCCCGCATAATCTGTTGTGCCTGTCTTAAGGCCATCTACACCTTCGCGACCGTAAATCAATCCCGGAAGGAGCCAGTTCCAGTTGCTCATTGCAATGCGATCTGACGTTCCCGGTCTGAAATCTTTCTTCGTTATGCTGGCCGTTTTTAAAACTTCTGGATAGTCTTGAATCAAATGCTGCGCTAGTTTGGCCATTCCTTTAGCCGTCATTTGATTTTCCGCATTTTTATCGCCAACTTGCTGCATTCCTTTAAGATCCGAATTATTTAATCCCGTCGAATTTACAAAACGAAATTCACCAAGTTTCAATTCTTTTGCTTTTTTATTCATCAATTCTACGAACTTACCTTCTGAACCGGCCAATTTCTCACTTAGAGCAATGGCTGCCCCATTTGCCGAGTAGATCGCCATCGCTTCATAAAGCTCTTCCACTGTGTATTCTTCACCTAATTTGAGCGGCACATTGGATAAAGAAGTATCTTGCGAAATTTTGTGTGCATACTCGGAAATAGTTACCTTGTCAGTCCAGTTGATTTTTTTCGCTTTAATTTCCTGAAGAAGAATGTACTCATCCATCATTTTCGTCATAGATGCGATTCCGAGCAGCTTATCTGCATCTTTTGCATACAAAATCTTGCCGGTACTTTCCTCAATCGCAATTGCCGCACTGGCATTCACATTTGGAGCATCTGCTGCTAAAGCTTGATTTGGAACTGCTACTAAACTTGAAATTGCGAGCGCACCTGCAAGAAATGCAGCACCGATTTTCTTAAACACCTTATTCACTAAACCTTCTCCTTTACCTGAAAGCCGTAAATCGACTCATTTTATTCTATATCAATTTTCAATCTTCCTTTAAAAATTCCCTTTTCAAGATGAAAATCACTTTTCGTTCACACATGGATTTATTTTACCATGAATCATTAGGTGCGTATAGGAGATTATCGACATAAATCCTAAGTCACAATCATTCTATTGTTCTAGGTCAGATGTTCCAAAAGACCCTATTTAAAACTTTTTATCTAGTTTATTTTTTGTAACCTCTTTTTAAAAAAACCGCTTTGTATAGACCTTTGCGCAGCTTTAATCTTCCATCATGATTAGGATTTTAACTATTTTTTGCACTTAAATTGGAAATCTATAACATTTCCGTCACAAAAAAGACACATTTATGTTTCTAATTTATACTGACAGATAAAAATGAATCCGATTTCAGGATATAATTTAATTAAACAGAAAGGAAGTGTGTCTAATGTTAGACTCTTTATATGTACAAGAGGAAAAAGATTTACTAAAGAAAATCCTTGTTTACCTATCACAACATAAAGATCTCTATTATAAATTTGTAAAAGAACATGAAGTTCAACGTAATCACACCATTTCGACAAATAACGAGCATTTTTATGTCATCAAATCTGGCGTATTTGTCACAGAAGTAGCCTTGCCAAACGAAAAGAAGTATCCACATTTCCTACTAACCGATTACCAAGTACTCGGTCCTCACCCTGTTAACTCCGATCATTCCATCACACATCGCGCGCTAGTGCCGAGCACCTACTATTCCATTGATCAGGAATTTATGTACGCACACTTCTATGCTCAGCCGCATTTCTTCAAAGAACTGCTTGATATTATCGTCAAAAAACAATCTATTTTAACACAGAAACTATCTTTACTTCATATTAAGCCTGTTGCAAAAGTCTCCTACATCTTGTGCTTGTTGATTTCGATGCTATCGCTTGAAAAAGATCGCAACAGTTTTGAACTTCCGCCGTATTTGACCCAGTCGCTTGTGTCGAATTTCAGCCGCGTCAATAAATATACAGTTACACAAGTTTATCAACAGTTAACCGAAGAAGGATTGATCACCTCAAAAGGGCGTAAAGTGCTCATTAATGATTTCAAGCGTTTAAAAGCCGAAGTATTCAATGATTTTCCGCTTTACTCACCTCGGCTTATGACGATATAGAGAATAAAGGAGTACATGGGATTGAAAATGATTCAATCCTTTTTTTATAAAAAAATTCCAAGTAAGGCTTTTGACGCCGCACTTGGAATGCCAACTTATCTTGCTTCATAATTTATGCGCACTCCTCGTCATAAAGAACAACGCGATTGCGGCCGCTGTGTTTCGCACTATAAAGCGCACCATCAGCTAGCTTATACAGCTTTGTGAGCTGTTTTTTGTGCTTTTCTCCTGATGCAATTCCAATGGAAATAGTCACACCAATTTTTTTGCTTGCATTTACTTGAAATCCTTTTTTTTGAATCGCTTTACGTATTTTTTGACCAATTTCAAAAGCTTTATCAGAACAGATATCCGGTATTAAGAGACAAAATTCTTCTCCGCCGACTCGAAATAAATCTTCGCTATCACCAGTTGCTTCTTTCATAATCCTTGCAACTTCTTTTAGTACTACATCCCCCGCTGAATGTCCGTATCTATCATTAACTTGCTTAAAAAAATCAATATCCATGATGAAAATTGTCAATGATTTGATTTTATGATCTTTAGCAATTTCACGAATACGATTGCTAAAGGAACGAACATTTTGCAGTCCCGTGAGAAAATCTTTATATGCATATTCAACCTCTTCACGCAGAAGTCGTCGCGTTGTGATCATATCCCTTACAATCACACTAATAATAAACAGTGCAAGCGATGATGTAAACAGAATTATGACTGAAATCGTGAGTACGAACGGTTTTGCCCCGTAGTAGACCAATAGCCAGCCCGTATAAAGCGTGACACCAACCAGGTTCAGCAACATGAGTGAAGGCAGTTGTTGAATCTTGCTTCTTCGCAGTTTCACAGCCATAAACGTAAGAATGAGGGCCAACGACACAGTGATCGAAATTGCTACAAATGTTGCTGTAGAGAAACCGCCTGCAAGAAAAACTCTTAACACACAAGTAACGAAAGTTGCCATAATCGTGGTCGATGCGCCAACATAGTAGGCTAGCAATAAGAATACAACGAAACGCAAGTCCGCAAGAATTCCAAACGGCAAGTCAATCGAGAAAAACATTAAGCTAAACGTGACGATGGAAGACGTAAGCGCGATTGCGACCTTGGTTCGTAAAGAAAGTTCTAACACTTTTGTATTCGGGATGAGTTTACTTATAACGTAGCAGCCTGTTATGACAATAAAAACATTCGAAAGCGCATGCATGAAAATCTCAAATAACATTTCGTCTCCTTTCCATATCCGACCCTCTAAAATAAGTCTAACAAGAGGCCAAACAAGCGCGCAATCCAAAAACGGCAGCAAAACCCACCAATTATTCTCGTTGTTCACAATTGACATATTTTATTTTCACCTAAAAAACGGCTTCCTGCTTTTATTTAAGCCATTTCTGTTAAAAAGACAGAAAAATCCAATTTATTAAGCGTCATAAATCACACCTTACTACACAAATAATGCTTTCGCCATTTTTCAGCCTTTCAAGTTACGAATGCCACAAAACGCTCTGTAAATGACCCTTTTCTCATCATCAATTTTAACCCCACTAGTAACAAAACGAAAAATAGGATGCACGCCGGGGGCGTGCATCCTATTTTTTCGCTATTTATCCAATTTCAGCTTTGCAAGTGCTTCTGCCATTGGATTATTAAACGGCTCTTCCTCCGTCTTATTTTGCTTCTTCATATAGTTAGCCACATCACGTTTCGAGACATTGCGATTCTTTTCCTTACCGCGCCGCGCTTCAAACGCCGAGAGCTTCTCACGATAACCACATGTCCCGCACACAAAAATCTGCTTATCGCCAGACCCGCGCATCTCAAGCTTCTTGTGACAGTTTGGACAGCGTGCATTCGTCGTCCGCGAGAGCGATTCGCGGTGCCCACATTCACGGTCTTGACACACAAGCATCGTACCGCGTTTCCCCTTCACCTTCAGCATCAATTTGCCGCAATCCGGACATTTCTGCGAAGTGATATTATCATGCTTAAATGTCTTTTCATTTTGCTTGATTTCTAAAACCGCTTTTTTGGCGTATTCACGCATTTCGCCAGTGAATGCTTCTCCTTTTAAGGCACCTTTTTCAATTTGCGCAAGCTTCTGCTCCCATTTTCCAGTCAGCTCGGGCGATTTTAGATCCGCTGGCACCAGTTCCAGAAGCTGTCGTCCCTTCGAAGTGATATGGATATCTTTGCCTTGTTTTTCAAGTGAGAAACTATTAAACAATTTATCAATAATATCCGCACGGGTTGCTACCGTTCCTAGTCCGCCCGTCTCCCCGAGTGTTTTCGCCAGCGCCTTATCCGCCGAATCCATATACTTTGCCGGGTTTTCCATTGCCGAAAGCAGTGTCGCTTCATTAAATCTGGCTGGCGGCTTCGTCTTCCCAGTGTGTATCTGAATCCCGCGCACCTTGATCTCGTCGCCTTTTTTCACCTTCATAACCGTGTCCGCTTCATCATCTGCCCCGTAAATCGCTTTCCATCCAAGCGACTGCACAACTTTTCCTTTCAGCGCAAACGGCTCATCTAAAATTGTCGCTTTGACGCTCGTTTCCTCATAAACATATGGATCTGAAAGCACCGCTAGGAAACGCTTCACAACCAGATCATAAACCTTCCGTTCCCGGTCCGATAAATCTGCCATCGAAACCGCTTCCTCAGTCGGAATAATCGCATGATGATCACTTACTTTCCGATTATCAACAAAAGAAGCATTCGCTTTAATTCCTTTGTTCATAATTTGCCGCGCTGGTTTTGCATATTCGCCGCGACCACAAGCATCTAGTCTTTCTTTTAGCGTCGGCACAATATCTTCCGAAATGTAGCGCGAATCCGTTCGTGGATACGTTAACGCTTTATGACGTTCATAAAGCATCTGCATCGCTTGAAGCGTTTCTTTTGCCGAAAAATCATATCGTTTATTCGCATCACGCTGCAATTCTGTTAGATCATAAAGACCCGCCGAATGCACTTTCTTTACTTTAACCGCAACATCCGTCACCGTTGCTCCCGCTCCGCGCAGTTTTTTCTCAATGCTTTCTGCTCGCGCTTTATCAAATGTTTGACCTTCCTGCCATGTAAAGGTTCCATTTTCCGTTACCGCTTCAAGCGTGTAAAACTCACGCGGCTTAAACTTCTTAATCTCTTCTTCGCGGTTTAAAATCATCGCAAGTGTTGGGGTCTGTACTCGCCCACATGAAAGTTGCGCATTGTATTTCGTTGTGAGCGCTCGTGTTGCATTGATACCAACTACCCAGTCAGCCACAGAACGCGCCACCGCCGAATGGTAAAGATTTTCATAATTCTTACCGGGTTTTAGTTTCTTAAACCCTTCTTTAATAGCTTTATCCGTGACAGATGAAATCCAAAGACGTTTCACCGGTTTTTTCACCTTTGCATAATCAAGAATCCAACGCGCCACAAGTTCCCCTTCACGCCCTGCATCCGTTGCAATAACAATCTCCGAAACGTCGCCACGATTCAGTAGCTTTTTCACCGTTTCGTATTGTCGCCGCGTTTCCTTGATTGGAACGAGTTTCATTTTACTCGGTAAAATGGGTAAATCATTTAAATCCCAGTTTTTATATTTCGCATCATATTGTTCAGGATCTGCAAGCGTAATTAAATGCCCAAGCGCCCAAGTCACGATATAATTTGAGCCTTCCAAAAAGCCGTTTTTACCGTTTCCCTTCGCTTGAAGCACACGCGCGATATCCTTCCCAACAGAAGGTTTTTCCGCAAGTACAAGAGTTTTAGCCATTTATCAAAATTCCTTTCCTTAATCCGATTATTGATTCATCTTTTCATTTTGTAGTATTTGGAGAAAAACGCCGCCATATTTTTCCAACTTCACAGTACCGATACCCTTAATTTGAAGCATCTCAGCTTCCGTTTGCGGCAAGTATCTGCACATTTCCCGAAGCGATTCATCCGAAAAAATAATATACGGAGGAACATGATCACGCGAAGCAAGTTCGCGCCGCGCTTCGCGCAACAGTTCAAACAATCCGGCATCAACATTCGCCGTAATCCGCTGCGCTTCCCGCGCCGCTTTTCGCATCACCGGAAGCTCGCCTCGTAACACACTGACCGCCTTTTCCGTCAGATGTAGCGAAGGAAATTGTCCCTCTGCCGCCGCCAAAAATTTTTCAGCCGCCAGATAATCAATCAGCTGCAAAACATCCTTCTGCGAACGATTCTTCATAAGCCCGTAAGTACTAAGCGAATCAAAGCGCCACTGCTTCACCTTCTGATCAGCCGAGCCCGTCAGCACCTTTGCAATAAGCACTTTACCGAACCGCTCACCCATTCGTTTCACACATGAAAAGACTTGCTGCGCCTCGATCGTCACATCTGCCGCTTCCCGTGTATCGAGACAATTACTACACTTTCCACAGTCCTCACGCGTTTCACCGAAGTACTGTACAATATATTTTTGCAAACAAATTTCCGTATATCCATAACCCGTCATATCGCGGAGTTTTCTAAACTCATTTTCCTTTCGCTCATCCGAAAGTTCCGACTGCTCTATTAAATAATGCTGCAAATGCGAATCTTGCGGTGAAAAAAGCAGAATGCAATCGCTCGAAAGTCCATCCCGACCTGCTCTTCCCGCTTCCTGATAATAAGCTTCCATGTTACGCGGCAAATTATAGTGAATCACAAAGCGGACATTCGATTTGTCAATGCCCATCCCAAACGCATTGGTTGCAACGATCACGCTGATATCATCATAGAGAAATGCTTCCTGCGCATCTTCCCGTTCCGCATCCGAAAGCCCAGCATGATACTTTGCTGCCTTCACGCCTTCCTTCACAAATAACGCTTCAAGCCGTTCAACTTCCTTGCGCGTCGCCGCATAAACAATCCCAGAAATCGTTTCATTCCGCTTCACATAGTCCATCAAAAACCGGTCCTTATCCTGACCCTTAACCACTTGAAACCCCAAGTTATCTCGTGAAAATCCCGTTTTCACTATATTCTCTTGACGAATCCCAAGCAACTCCGAGATATCATCTGCAACCGCAGACGTTGCCGTCGCCGTAAGCGCGACGACAAGCGGCCGATTTCCCATTTCATTCAAATGCTCACAAAGCCGTAAGTAACTAGGTCTGAAATCATGTCCCCACTGCGAAATACAGTGCGCCTCATCAATTGCAAAAAGCGAAACCTCCACTTCCTCCAAAAGCGCTTTAAAACCTGCTGCCTCGAGACGTTCTGGCGCAATGTAAAGCAGCTTAATATCACCAGAACCTGACCTAATCAAATTGAGCCGTTCGTTCGTCTCACGTAGCGAAAGCGAGCTATTGATAAAGGTAGCACCGATTCCTGCCGCCTGAAGCGCATCCACTTGATCCTTCATCAGCGAAATCAGCGGCGAGACGACAATCGTAATCCCGTGAAACATCAAAGCTGGTATCTGATAGCAAAGCGACTTTCCGCCGCCAGTAGGCATAATCGCGAGCGTATCTTCTCCTTGAAGAAGCTTTCCAATCACTTCCTCTTGTCCCGTCCTGAAGCTCTCGTATCCAAATTGTTCTCGTAAAATGCCCTGCGCTTGCTGAATCACTTGAGCCTTCCTCCTTTTTTGCTTTACATTAAGTATAAAGCTTTTAAAAAACCAAAGAAAACCTTTTTCCTGAAAAACGAATTTTCAAGGCTACCTTATAAAAATCAAGTTCCCCTTAAAAATTTGTCCCTCAAAAAAACTGACCTCCAAAAGCTGCTACTCATACAGCCGTAGAGAGATCAGTTTGTCAGCTTCCATCCGTCTTAAAAATCATCCTTGTCGAGCCTTTCAACAAAAGTATCCGTCAGCGTATAAACGACTGGTTTCTTTTTGATCTTCGTAATGTAACCCTTGCTTTCAAATTTTGCGAACAGAGAATTCAAGCGTTTTCTGCCGACTTTCATATATTTTTCTAGTTCCGGCGCAGTGATACGATCATATTTATATTCAAATAAATAACTTTGGATGAGAAGCGACAAGAAATTTCGTTCTTTATCATCCTTCGTCAATTTTCCAACTTGCCCGAGCATAGAATCAAACAAGATTTTTTTTCAGTCAAATCTTTAATAATCGTTTGCTGCCCTTTTTCAATTTATATGTTAGAAAATGATCGAATCGATTATGGTATTCCTCAAATTGTTCTGTTTCACTTTTCATATAGCGTATTTTCTTCGAAGAATAGTATTTATTCATAAGCTCCTTCATACGAAACTACCACTAAAGCACTTTTTACACAATAATTCTGCACACCAAAAACTCCTTTTAGCACAAAAAGAAGTTTTTGAAAACAAAATATACTTAAAATAACTTGCGAACAAACAAAAAAGTACCTTAGCGGAAAAAGGGAGTAAACCGCTAAGGTACCAAAAAAGGGAGTTTTGGGATTTTCATTTCTTAGGGGAAAAAATGAAAATGTTAGGTTTGTTGTTAGCTTATGACTATATATTAACCTTGCTTGGCTAAATTCTGCTGAGGATAAAATGAAAATTCACTAAGAAAACGAATATGTTTCTTTCATCTATGATTCAAAAAAAAATGACCCTGTCCCAAAAACCACACATAATAGGCAAATAATTGTCCGCAAACAAAAGCTTAAATGATGTTCAACAAAGATCAAACCGATAATTGCGGCAAACGTCCATAAACTGTTCATCACAAACAGCGCATAGCCATCTTTCCCTTTACTAAAAATAATTAAAAGTCCTGCAATCACCATCATTGAATTAGTCACAAATCCGCCGATTCTTGTAATATCACTTGAAATGCCCAAAATATTATAACCAAAGTGAAACATTGTTGAAAGCTTTACATCCAAATAAAAAAATAAAAGTGCAATTCCGATTGAAAGAAAACCGATACCTCCTCGTATTTTCAGCACCATAACAAACACCTCTGAAGCCCTTCTTTTGATAGCCTCATTTTAACCGAAGATACACATTTTGAGTTATCACCTCCGATCAAAAACTTACAATTTTCCCACAAAATTGTGAAGCAAAAGCGGACAGTTCCACTGCCCGCTTGTGAGTTTTTATACTAAATTATTTTCTTTCAATTTTCTTTCATATAAGACATAGTTTTCGTCATCAAAACAAACAAAACGAATTTCTTGAAGTGTGGTATTCCCTAATTCAGCTTTGATCCACTCCTTAACTGTATAAACGGCCACATCTACAGCTAATTCTTTTGGAAAACGATACACTCCGGTTGAGATATTCGGAAAAGCAATACTCGCTAACAATTTTGATCCCGCAAGATCAAGCGACTTAAAATAACATGATGCCAGCTGATTGGCTTCTCGGCTTTCCCCGCCTTGCCAAACTGGACCGACCGTATGAATCACATAGCTTGCCGGCAAGTCATAGCCTTTTGTTATCACAGCTTCACCTGTTTCACAACTCCCGATTCGTTCGATAATTTTCTTGCAAGCTTCAAGCAGTTCAGGTCCTGCCTTTCTATGAATAGCCCCATCCACACCTCCTCCGCCAAGCAAGGTTGGATTAGCAGCATTGACGATAGCATCGACAGCTTGTTCTGTAATATCGCCTTTGATCAATTTGATTTCCACGAAAAAGCACCTCCTTCTTCCATTGTAAACAATCGAAAAAGAAAGTGCTACTCGCTTACAAGCGATCAATATCTTTAATTACCCAAGGTTTCGGTCTTACTTCCAAAATCCCTTCACAAGACAGCTTTTTAATAATCAACGCTACAAATTCGCGTGTCGCAGTTGAAAAACTTGCTACAATTGGCTGAGTAATGGCAGAAGGAAGAACGATTTCACCTGCTTCATTTTCTTTACCAAGCTGTATGCCAATTTGCTTAATGCACATTCTAACACGTTCTTCTTTTGAGGTTGTACTTTTCTCCAAATGACTAATTGTATCTTTCGACAAATTGATAAGCTCGTGAATAATAAATTGGTCTTTTACGTCGTACTCCGCAAGAATCCGTTCGAAGAAATAACGGTCAAGCTCCCAGCAAACCCCATCAGAAAGCGCCTTTACTTCACAGCTGGACGGATAGATTTGACCCAGCATATATTTAGAGAACATCGCATTTTCATTGAGAAAATTCAATATCAATTCTTTTTCCGCACAGTCGTCAAACCGAACTGTCAACATCAGCATTCCCGTAATTAAGAAAAATACTTTTCCGTTGCTGTCTGTTAGATCGAATATTTTCTGGTTCTTTTTGAAATAAATTGATTTGGCATACTTGTGAAATTCAGGATCTTGTTTGCATAGTGCTAAAATGGTATCTGATGAATACACTTTTCTCTGTTCTGTTGTCAAGTACATCTTCAAAATCTCCTTAAAATGTATTTGTTGAAGCAATCATACTTGATAAAACAGCAGATGTTAACACCTTTACTAGAAAAATTTTAAGGCTACAAGTAAAAATTCACAAAAATGACACAAATAAAATCTCAATTCTTCATTTTTTGTACCCTATTTCACCTTTTTCGCAAAATAAGTATAATTTCCATGAAAAAGCGTTAATTTTTTATCACTTAACAAAAGTATCTTCGAACAAATTTGATCAATAAAATAACGATCATGCGAAACCGTAATGACTGTCCCGTTGAACTTGCTTATTGCTTCTTCAAGCACTTCACGCGAAGCAATATCCAAATGGTTTGTCGGCTCATCCAGAACAAGCGTGTTCACCGGCTGGTTGATAAACTGTGCGAGCCTCAAGCGCATTCGTTCACCGCCGCTTAAATTCGCTACTTTACGAAAGACCATTTCACGATAAAACATGAATCCTGCAAGCATATTGCGTGCTTCTCCTTCTGTGACACCTATGCGATCGCGAAATGCTTCAAGCACCGTCAAGTTCGGATCAAGTTCTTCCATTTGTTGCGAAAGGTAGGCAATCTTGGCACTTGTCCCAACTAAAACCTCACCTGCATCAGGGGATACTGTGCCGACAATCATCTTAAGGAGCGTCGATTTGCCAGTTCCGTTATCGCCGATGATTGCGACGCGATCTTTGTGTCTGATATGGAGATCCGCCGCATCAAGCAGTATCTTTTCCCCAAAACGCTTGCTCACACCTTCAAATACAACCACATCGTCTCCGCTACGCTTCGACTCTTCAAACTCAAGGTTCATTTCTTTTTGTGTCAAAACGGGGCGCTTCACCTTTTCCATTTTCTCAAGCATTCGCTCCATGTTTTTCGCCCTTCTGAAAAAAGCATCGTTCGGCGGATTGGCTTGTTCGCCCCACTCGCGCAGCTGCTTGATTGCCTGCTTCATCTTCTTAATTTTTTTCTGCTGATCCTTATACGCTTGAAACTCGCGCAAGAGTCGCTCTTCCCGCTCCTTCAAATACCCTGAAAAATTTGTGTGGTAGGTAATCAGCTCCATGTTCTCAAGCTCAATCATCTTTGTTACTACTTCATCGAGAAAATAACGGTCATGCGATACCACTAAAACTGCACCACGATAGGTTTGTAAAAACTTCGTCAGCCAAATGACAGCAGTCAAATCGAGATGATTCGTTGGTTCATCAAGCAGCAGCAAATCGGGCTTTTCAAGTAGCAATGCGGCAAGGGCTGTTTTCGTCTTTTCTCCGCCGCTCAAATCATCCCACAACTTGCCGCGCAGCACTTCTATTCCAAGTCCTCGCATCACTTTCTCAATATCTGCTTGCATCTCGTAACCGCCGCGTTCGGCGAACTGCGCTAATAAATCGCCATAGCGTTCCATTACCACATCATTTGCATCTTCAGTCATTTGTTTTTCAAGTTGTGTCATTTGTTTTTTCATTTGCAAAAGCTCCGCAAAGCTTCGTTCCAAAACAGCTTCTACCGTTTGACCATTTAAGTTTTCTTGAATTTGACGCAGCAAACCAATTTTCGCATCTTTCTTCCAAGTTACTGATCCGCTGTTTACAGGCTCTATCCCTGCAATAATCTTGAGAATGGTACTTTTCCCTTCTCCGTTTCGACCGATCAGCCCAACGCGCTCATTTTCACCGATTTGCATTGAAATTTGATCCAAAATTAAATCCCCAGCAAAGTTTTTGGTTACTTGATTTAAATCTACTATTTTCATTTTTTTCTCTCCTCTTCATGCGCGAAGAAAAACATCAATCTATCTTTTAAAGCTTTTTAACACAGCAAAAAGACGTCGGACAAGCGCCCGGCGTCTTCATTAAGTCTAACTGATTAATGAGATTCATCCATGCTTCTCTTCTAATTTTCCAATTATGCAGTTACCTCTAAAAGGGCAGACTTATCCCCTTGAGTTCCCGCGATGGAAAAAAGCGCACGAACAATGTATAAAAATTCTACAAAACTTGCTTGTGCTTTAGAAAGAAACATCGAATCTCACCTACTCTCATTTTATCGTTACTTTAAGCATATCTTGGATCAAGATTTCTGTCAACGCTCCAACTAGTTTCTCGATTGACTTTCTAACGGAAGGATCAGCTGTTTATATAAAAAACGTGCAGCTATTTCACAACTTCGCCCCACTTTTCATTGATGAATTATTGGAGAATCACTTCGCGCTGTATCTTTCATAGCTATGAAACATCTTGTTTCATCGTTGAAACTTTTACCACTCATATGAAACATCAACCAGAAACCGCTGAAACTATTTACCAATGACTGGAAACCGTTTACATTGGAATTAACAAGAAACGAATGTTAATGTTCGTCAGTTAATCACGGAGGTGTCAACATGGAACATAAAAAATTAAAACCTTTTCCCGAGGATTTTCTTTGGGGCTCTGCATCAGCAGCCTATCAAGTAGAGGGAGCTTGGGATACAGACGGAAAAAAAGCTTCTGTTTGGGATAATTTTGTCAGGATTCCCGGCAAAACGTTTAAAGGAACAAACGGTGATGTCGCAGTAGATCATTATAACCGCTATAAAGAAGATGTCCGCTTGATGGCGGAGCAAGGGCTTCGCGCATATCGCTTTTCTGTAGCATGGAGCCGCGTCATTCCACACGGAAACGGTGAAGTTAATGAAGCAGGACTCGCTTTTTACGACCATTTAATCAATGAGCTCATTCATTATGGAATCGAACCCGTTTTAACACTTTATCACTGGGATATCCCGCAAGGTATTCAAGATGAATATGGTGGCTGGGAATCACGTAAAATTATCAAAGATTTCACAGATTATGCCGAGTTGCTGTTTAAACGCTACGGCGACCGCGTGAAATACTGGGTAACACTCAATGAACAAAATGTTTTTATCACACACGGATACCAGCTTGAGTATCATCCGCCAGGGATTTCTGATACAAAACGGATGTATGAAGCGAATCATATTGCTAACTTGGCAAATGCTTCAGCGATTGCAAAGTTCCGTGAACTCGGCATTGACGGCAAGATCGGACCAAGTTTTGCCTATGGACCAAACTACTCGATCGATGCAAATCCGAAAAATGTGTTAGCCGCGCTTGATAGTGAAGAGCTCAATTCCTATTTCTGGATGGACGTTTATACATTCGGCGAATATCCGATTGCTGCGCTTAACTGGCTTAAAGAGAATGACCTTGCACCAACGATTGAACCTGGAGATACGGAGCTGCTTAAAAAAGGCAAGCCGGACTTTATGGGCGTGAATTATTACCGCACGATGACCAATGCTTTTAATCCGCTAGACGGCGTCGGTTTCGGCAAGATGAATACAACCGGTAAAAAGGGAACTTCGGAGGAAAGCGGAACACCGGGTATTTCCAAACACGTCAATAACCCTTATCTCGAAAAAACTGATTGGGACTGGGACATCGACCCGACTGGGCTTCGGATTGGATTACGCCGAATCACAAGCCGCTACCGCCTGCCGGTCATGATTACTGAAAACGGTCTTGGTGCCTATGACTCGCTCACAGACGATTTGGAAATTCACGACGACTACCGCATCGAATACATCCGCGAACATTTATATGCGATTCAAGAAGCGATTACAGACGGCGTCGAGATGCTTGGATACTGCACATGGAGCTTTACAGACCTTCTCAGCTGGCTGAACGGCTATCAAAAACGTTACGGATTTGTGTACGTTGATCGTGATGAAACCGATGAAAAAGAGCTGGCACGTTATAAGAAAGACAGTTATTTCTGGTATAAGAATACAATTGAAGAAAATGGGGCGAATATCGCCGCAGAAAAACAAAAATAAATTGATACTGCTGCCGTTTCCTTGCAGGAGGCGGCGAAGTATCTATCTGGAGGTTCATTAAAATGAAAAAAATCTTACTTGTTTGCGCAGCTGGAATGTCCACTAGTTTATTGGTTGAAAGAATGAAAGCGCGTGCAGCAGAACTAAATATTGAATCAGAAATTGAAGCGCTGTCTATCTCAGAAGCTTCAAATAAGATTGACAGTGTTGATATCGTCATGCTTGGCCCACAAGTCCGCTATCAAGAAAAGCAAATTAAAGATATGGCGGCTGGTCGTATTCCTGTCACTGTTATTGATATGCTTGCTTACGGTAAAATGGATGGTACGGCTGTGCTCGATAAAGCACTGGAACTGATTGGTTAAAAAAGTTACATCACGCAACTTAAGATGTACATAAAGATTTTGCATCAAATTTGCCGCTTGTTAGCGGCGCGAAAAATGGGAGGGTTTTAAAAATGAGTTTAATGACAAACTTCGAGCGCGGAATGGAAAAATTCCTCGTTCCTGTCGCGAATAAGCTGAACTCGCAACGCCATATCGCTTCAATTCGTGACGCTTTTATCTTAGTTTTCCCGCTGATTATGGCCGGTTCGATCATCATCTTGATCAACTTCGCTGTGCTTTCACCGGACGGCTTTATTGCAAAAATTTTGTTCTTAGGTAAAATATTCCCGAACTTAGCCTCGGCCCAAGTTATTTTTGCTCCAATCATGCAAGGTTCCACCAATATAATGGCCATATTAATCGTATTTTTAGTCGCAAGGAATCTCGCTATATTCTTTAAACAAGATGAACTGCTTTGCGGTCTTACTGCAATCGGTGCCTTCTTTATCATTTATACGCCATATAAAGTAGTTAGCGAACAAACTTACTTAACCACTAAATTTTTAGGAGCACAAGGCCTATTCGTCGCTCTTATTGTCGGTCTTATTACAGGAGAGGTTTTCAGTCGTTTGGCACGCAACGAGCGCTTAGCAGTAAAAATGCCGCCGCAAGTTCCGCCAGCTGTTTCCCGTTCATTCCGTGTTCTCGTTCCTGTTATTATCGTCATGGCACTTTTCTCAGTACTTAACTATGTTATTTCACTCGTAGCTCCAAACGGGCTGCATGACCTTGTTTACTCTGTCATTCAGTCTCCGCTTAAAGACTTTGGAACTAACGTATATTCTGTTCTAATTATCGGATTTATTTCGAACTTGCTTTGGGTTCTTGGTATTCATGGTCCAAATACAATTGCAGCAATCCGCGATAGTATTTTTACGGAACCAAACCTTGCAAACTTATCTTATGTTTCTGAACACGGTTCAGCTTGGGGCGCGCCTTACCCGGCAACATGGGCTGGCTTAAATGATGCGTTCTCCAACTACGGCGGTTCAGGTATGACTTTAGGTCTCTTGATTGCCATCTTCATTGCATCAAAACGTGCCGATCACAAAGACATCGCTAAGCTTTCACTTGCACCAGGACTTTTCAATATTAATGAACCGGTTATCTTCGGTCTTCCGATCGTTCTTAACCCAATCATGTTCATTCCATTCATCGTTGTTCCAGCGATCACAACTTTAGTCGGCTACTTCTTTGTAGCAACAAAAATTATTCCACCGATTGCGTATCAAGTACCTTGGACAACTCCAGGTCCACTGATCCCATTCCTTGGAACCGGAGGAAACTGGCTTGCCCTCCTTGTCGGGCTACTCTGTCTCGCGATTGCAACCGTGATTTACCTACCGTTTGTTATTCTTTCAAACAAACTAGCAGCCTCTGATGCGGCATCAGATGAAGCTGTAGCAGAAAAAACAGAAGAACAAATGGAAAGCGCCAAATAAAACCGAAAACAGCTAAAATCAATTGTGATTTTAGCTGTTTCTTTAGCAAAAGGAGTGTTTATAGATGATTACAGCATTTGATATCGGCGGAACTGCTTTAAAGATGGGCATTGTCAGTCAAACAGGCAAATTGCTCAAAACCGAATCTGTTTCAATCACAAACAGCGATGGAAACCAAAATCTCGCTGCGATGCTCGACTGGAGCGAAGCGCACCCAGATTCTATCGGGATTGCAGTTAGCGCGCCGGGGTATGTGAATCCGAAGACAGGTTATATTACCATGGGAGGCGCGATCCGCGAATTTGATGAGTTTGACATGAAAGGCTATCTGGAAGAAAAGACGGGCAAGAAAGTAGCAGTGGAAAATGATGCAAACTGCGTGGCGCTTGCAGAAAAGTGGGTTGGAAAAGCACAAGATTTGGATGATTTTCTTTGCCTCACGATTGGAACTGGGATCGGCGGCGGCATCTATGCAGGCGGAGAGCTGCTTCATGGAGGTAGATTTCGAGCAGGCGAATTCGGCTACATGTTCAGTTTCCGGCCGGCAAGCGGGCGCGCTACAAGCTATACATTGAATGAAACGACAACGATGCTTACACTTCGGCGAAACTATGCACGTGAACTCGGGCTGAAACTAGAGGACATAACAGGCGAAGAGATTTTTGCAAAATATGATACACGCGATGCTCTTGCAACAAAGCTCGTCCAAGAATTTTTCACCGGCATCTCGATGGGGCTTTACAATTTGATTTACTTGTTTGACCCTACCCATATCTTTATCGGCGGCGGCATCACAAGCCGGCCTGATTTTTTAAAGGAACTTACGGATCAAATGGCGCCATTTGGACTGCGTGATACGATTCTTGATACCGTTTCACATAAAAATCAAGCCGGACTTCTTGGGGCAAGCTACCATTTCCTCACCCTCTATCCAAACTGAGCAAAACCCCTTTCGCGACGAGGTTCA
>NZ_AODF01000017.1 GCF_000525875.1 Listeria floridensis FSL S10-1187
ACTGACGGATGTAATTGGCATACGCAAATTAATTGCGACAAGAATGATCCCGAAAATGAGAAAAAAACTGTTTTTCCCTGGCTCCCTCAAACTCAGGTGTTCGTAAATTTGTTTGGTCTTTCAATTGTATGACTCCTCTATCTTTAATCTTGTTTTGTACGTCGTGATGTAGGCACTGACTTCCTTCTTGGCAAGACGAGCATCCCGATTTTGAATGGCGTCGATCAGTGTTTTATGTCCGCATGAACGGTCCTTTTCGAGCTTTGTTGTGCTGTATATCGAAAGCTCAATTTCTTCAAACAAGCGTGCGTAAAGATCGACCAAAAGTTTATTGTGGGAAGCCTTTGCAATAGCTTCGTGAAGCGCGGAATCATAGGCAACAAACTGCTCGATATCGTTTTCTTTTGCTGCTTCGATACAGCGATCCGATAATTCATAGCAGTTTTTGAGATCAGCTTCCGTTCGCCGCTTACAAGCAAGAACGGCGATTTCTGTTTCAAGTGCATGACGGACTTCAAAGGTATCGCGGAACGTAGACTCGCTGATGCGACGCTGCAGGATAGCACTCAGTTCATCATTTGCCGTCACAACCGTTCCGGCGCCTTGTTTGATATCAAGCAAACCAACATGTGACAATGCACGAACAGCTTCGCGAAGTGTATTGCGACTGATCCCAAGCTCCGTCATCAAAATTTTCTCAGATGGAATTTTTGAACCAACAGGCCAAACTTCGGTTTTGATTTTCTCAAGTAAGGCATCATATGCTTGTTCCACAAGGGACTTTCGTTCAAGTTTTGCAGACATAAAAAAACTCCTTTCATTAAAAGGTAGGATGATTGGTTCAATTTTATCGTAATGCGAAATAAAAAGTAAAGTAGGGCGGCAAAAAAGTGCGGGAAAAGCCTCTCGTATGATAGAATAGAGAATGTTAAAGAAAGGGAGGTGGAAAAATGGAGTGGTTGAATCAACTTCTTAAAAAAGATACGCTGCGTCGCTTGCTCGTGTTTGTACTTCTTGGTGTGGTCTTATATTTTATACGTAGCATGATCAACTTAGTCATTTTAACGTTTATTTTTGCTTTTTTGGTCACTCGATTAGAAAATGTAATCTTAAAACGTGTTCGAGTACCGCGAAAATTGATTGTCATCGTTTTGTACTTGCTTGTAGCAGCTTTCTTGTACATCGCAATTGTGCATTATTTGCCGATTTTGATTAATCAAATTTCTGAGCTTGTGAATTTGCTCGTCAATATGTATAACCATCCGGGAGATAATCAAATTGTGGTTTGGATTGTCGAGTGGCTGAAGCAATCCAATATCGAAAAGTATTTACAGTCAGGCGTTGAATTTTTAATTGCCTCACTATCAGGAATCGGCTCAATCGGTCTATCCTTTTTCCTAGCCCTCATTTTAAGCCTCTTCTTCTCATTAGAAAAAGAACGGGTTAAACATTTTTCTGCTCAATTCTTTACA
The DNA here is from genome assembly GCF_000525875.1 of Listeria floridensis FSL S10-1187. Taxonomy (GTDB): domain Bacteria; phylum Bacillota; class Bacilli; order Lactobacillales; family Listeriaceae; genus Listeria; species Listeria floridensis. The sequence continues at coordinate 1,473 of NZ_AODF01000017.1, forward strand.
AGCAAAATTGGTTTTATTGCCCGCGATATTGCTTACTTTGGTCGCAAGTTTGTTTCGACTTTCGGTGTCGTGCTTGAAGCACAGCTTTTGATCGCGCTTGTTAATACCTTGATTACGACTTTTGCGCTTTATTTGATGCATTTTCCGCAACTTTTAAGTCTGTCAATCATGGTCTTTATTCTTGGAATGATTCCTGTTGCCGGCGTAATTATTTCGTGTGTGCCGCTCGTGATTATTGCTTATTCGATTGGTGGTTTCACGGATGTTTTCTACGTCTTACTGACAATTGTGATCGTACATGCACTTGAAACTTATGTGCTCAACCCGAAGTTGATGTCTTCAAAAACCGATTTACCAGTCTTTTATACGTTTATTGTTTTAATTTTTTTCCGAGCAGTTTTTCGGGGTTTGGGGACTAATCGTCGGGATACCGATTTTTGTTTTCCTGCTTGATGTACTCGATGTGCGCAGTACAAATGACATTCCACGTAAGAACTTTTTTGGAGGAAGGAAGAAAAAGAAACATGGAGATTCGACAAATTAAAGCAGATTATCCGTTTGATTTATTGCTTGAAGCAGATCCAAATCGCGATTTGGTTACAGATTATGCAGAGCGTGGCGAAGTCTTCCAACTTCAAACAGAAGCCGGGGAACGCATTGGTGTCTATATTTTGCTACAAACTCGCCCAGAAACGAGTGAAATTGTGAATATTGCGGTAGAAGAGAGGCAGCGGGGAAAGGGCTATGCCAAGCAGATGATTCTAGATGCCAAAATGCGTGCAGGGAAATCTGGGAGCAGAACGCTAGAGATCGGAACAGGCAACTCGTCCATCATGCAGTTAGCTCTTTATCAGCGATGTGGTTTCAGAATCACCCATGTGGAGCCAGATTTTTTCAGAAAGCATTATGAGGAACCTATTTTTGAAAATGGCTTAGAATGCCGCGATATGATACGTTTGCAAATAGATTTATAAGGTGAATAAAAAGACTGATCGGCCACTTGGCAGATCAGTCTTTTTTAACTTATTCCCATAAAAATTCAGCAATGACTTGATCGACAGCAGTGTTTTCATGCAAGTCGCTATGTCCGGCTGTTTTACCAGTAAAAACTTTGTCTTTATAGCTTGAAACTCCGTCAAAGATAAATTTGGCAGATAAGGCACTTGCAAGTGGAACACTGCCGTCACTTTTTGTTCCGTCTTTCAAATCTCCAGCAATCGTGTAAACTTTCACTGCTTTTGAAATTTTAGCCCGCTCTTTGAATAAATTTTCATAGCGTTCTGATTCAGTTTTTGGTCCGTTGTCTGCTAGTTCATAAGCACTGTCGCCGATTGCAAGCCCATTAAGAGGTGCTCCGATTAACACTAGTTTTTCAACTTGCGGGTAACTTTTATCACTCCCGGCTTGCTCCAGATAGTTTGTTAAGCTGACGCCGCCCATCGAGTGGCCAACAGCGTATATTTTGGAAATATGATATTCTCGTTTCAATGTTTTTGCAACAGTTTTAAGCCATTCCGTTTGATTTTGCATGCTGCTCTTATTATCTTCAAACAATACTTGGATCATCGGCTTGCGGCTGAATTTGCTGAATCTGCCGGAAATATCTAAAGTTCCATCACTTTTTACAGTAATAACAAGTGTTTTTGTTGCACCATCTGCTTCACGAAAGCGTGACATCATTTTTCCAAGTGAATTTTTTGTTCCGGCATAACCATGAACAAAGATAGTTGGCGGAACGATCTCAGCGTTTTTTTTTCTGTTTGTTTTCTTTTTCTTTAAGTGCGAGTACACGTTTTTCCTCTTCTTTTGCATTATGCTCGGTTACGGTTTGGTAGATAAAGCCAAAGCCGGCAATGAAAACCAGCAATCCGATGAAAAAGAATATCTTTTTTTTCATTTCTCACATTCCTTTACTTCGAGTTTTTCCAGAGAAAGTCAGCTACATAACGGTCAATTTGTGGAAGTTCATGGAGGTTGGTATGTGTCGCTTCACTTCCTTTGATGATGTGAACTTTAAGCGGCTGTTTCGTAAACAACTTCTCACCATATAAAACACTTTTCAAGCTGACCGCACCATCACTTTTACTCCCATCGTTAAGATCTCCCCCGATAATCATGATTTCAATATCTTTCGGCAAAACTTCCGCCATTTTTTTAGCGAATTTCATATGGACAATATTCGCGTTTTTGAGTTCCACCGTATCTTCACCATTAATATATTCTTCTGGATAGAACGGGACACCAAGAAACACAATTTTATTCACTTGCGGGTAGCTTTGGTTTTTTTCATAGGCAGCAAGATAAGCGATAAAAGCTCCTCCGCCCATTGAGTGACCAATGGCGTTGAACTCCATGATCTGATAGTGCTCTTTTAAATAGATCATAACTTTTTTTTGTCCATAATGCTTGTTGAGTGATGGTGGCGCTATTATTTTCAAAGACTACATTAATTAGCGGATTTTTGGCTATTTTATCATAACTTCCAGATGTTGAAATTTCACCGGAGCGACTGACGCGAATGACAAGGGTATCCGTTCCAAAATGATATTTTTGATCGAAGCGTCGAATCATTCCATGAAGAGATCTGTCTGTTCCATTATAACCATGAATAAAAATTGAAGGGATTGATTCATTTTTTACATTTTCATAAGAACTATTAAATTGAGAAAGTGAAAATAAAGCTACGATAATACATAATATTGGTATAATTCCTACGAACAAAATCCGCTTAAACATGCGTGTCAATCCTTTCCAAACATACTTTCTAAATTATACCCTTATTTACAAAAGACTGCATCTTTTTCTAAGAAAGAATTGGCATCTAATGTAAAATAATAGTATACTGAAAAAAACGAGATAGGAGGAAGTTTCTTTGATTAAACGAACAGGGGAAGTCGTTTTAAGTGTAATTGGGCTTGTTTTGGCTTTTATTTTACAAGGCGGACTGACGTATGTGGCATTCAGTTTCGTTAACGCTACAAAAACAAAAGCCGGTTATGATTCATTTGTTTCAAGCTATGAACGGACGGTGCGTGAAGCAGGAGTGAACCTGAGTGATGCACCAGCTGCTTCGAAAGTAATTGATACATTGAGTAATTTTAGCACATTTTTTGTGGTTGCACTTATCGCAATGTTCATTTTAGCAGTTTTAGGACTTGTCTTCATTATTGGGAACAAAAAACCTGTACTTGCAGGATTTCTATTTTTGTTCGCTGGTATTTGTGTCACAGCGGCAACATTCCTAGTCGGCTTTATTCCAGCATTGCTGTTTCTTATCGCAGCGATTATGTGTTGGGTACGCAAACCGAAAAACGATGGTTTTGCAGATTTCTAAAAGACTTAAAAAGACATGTCAGGTGTCTTTTTTTTGTTTAGCTCTTTTTCTTAAAGGGAAATAATGAAAGAAGAAAGAGGAGGAGATTTTTGTGAAAGAAAAGTCCGGATTGGGGTTTCTTTTCGCCCTGTTCACCCTAACAATTCTGCTTCCCGTCGTCTTCCTTCTGAAGAAACGTTCACATCTTGGGGCTGACCCGTTCCGCTCCGTATCTGAAATTAAAAATAAATATCAGTTTGAAGAAACAGCAGATGAAGAGTCAGAGTTAGCAGCGGAAAACATGGTATCAGAAGGTGCAATGACAACGGTTTGGTATGAAAACGAAAAACAGGCAGATCAATAATTCGAAAAAAGACTTGCGCGATAAAAAATGCGAAGTCTTTTTTTGATTGTGAGACATCCGCCTCAAGACTTACATTAACTTCCTTCTATAGTTTGTTACAAGCTTTTTTTTTTTGAGGTATCATAAGGTATAGTTACAGAAGGAGGAAAACATATGAAAGGCTTCATAATTGCACTTCTCGTTGTCGTTCTAGGCATTTCGATTTTTGTTTTACTGTGGCCGGCCATTCTGGCGACAATCGGTGCTGTGATTGGTTTTTATTCTTTTAAAAAACTGCTCGAATCAAAATCAGTCGGGGAAAAAAATCCTATATAGTGTATTAATCGTACTTGGCGCCCTCATGATTCTCTCTAATTTGAAAGGTGCAATTGTCGTCCTTGTCGTTGCAGCAATTTTATATTTTTTGACGAAGAATAAAAAAACGAAGAACTATCGAAATAACGATACATTTGATTACCCATATAATAAATAATTATTGGAGGAAACTATTATGGCAAACTTATTTGATAAATTAAAAGGATGGAATAAAGACATAACGAAAAAAAATAGATGAAAGAAATGAAAAGAAAACGTAACTCTGTAAGCTACTACATGGATAAAACAAAGGCAGAGATCAAAGACGCAGAACGAATGGTTGAAAAACAACGTGAACTAAAATCGCTTTTCTACAAAGAATACAAAGAAATGGAAACCTACGTGGAAAAACGTCGTCGCCAAGTGGAAATTGCTGAGGAAGCAGGCGAAACAAAATTAGCTGAGTTTGCAGAAAAAGAAGTAGATCAATATGAAGCACAGCTTGAGACAACGAAAGGTCATTACGATCAAGCGGCTGCTCGACTTGAAGAATTGGAGCTACAAATGCATGAAATGCGTTTGAAATGGAAAAACTTGAAGACACAGCATCTTGCTGAAATGGCAGAAAAAAAATGCTGAGGAAACTTCGCAAAAGATGGATAAAGTCATTCATGACATGAGTTGGGGCAGTGTTTCTGACTATCATGAAGCACAAAAACAACGCGATCTAGCTGAGGAAGCAAATAAAAAAGCTGATATGGCACAAGAACTTTCACAGTCTTTCGATGAATTGATGGATGAACTGGAAAAGAAAACGGCAAAAAGCAAGGAAATCATAAAAGGTAAGACCCAAGATTTCACTTCAATGGTAGATGAAATCATTGAACGTGAAAAGCAAAATTTCAAAAAGAAAGATCAAGCATCAATGGATGAGTTATTAGAAGATCTTGAAAAAGAATCGAAGAAGAATAGCAAAGATTCAACTAAGGATGAAGATGAATCAGAAAGTTTAATTCCTGAACTGGATAAAAAGGAAGAGGAAAAACAAGATAATCAATAAGACTAAAAAGCATCGCCGTATAATGTTCATGCGGCGATGCTTTTTTATTGAAATAAAATAGATTGGTTGATGCCCGTAACATGTAGGATATAAAGGAAGCAAATCGCCGCGTTAATAAAAGCAAGAAAAAATAATAATCCCATAGGGAATCGTTAGGTAGCGATAACCTTCAGCTGAATGATGCCTAGTTCTTCGTTTTCCGTTATAGGAAAAGCAGAAAAATACTAAAATAATGGTCATCAAAACTTGAAAAATTGCACCAAACCAGTAAAACAAATGATTACGAGAAGTATCAAGAAACAAATAACATAAAAAAGCCAGAAAATCTAAAATTAGGGAAAGAAAAACCAATTTATCACTTCCTTTTCGTCGATGGTGGTTGTTAGGCTTTTATATAGAGTTCAAATAAAATACTTACTGCAAGAAAAAGACAGATCGGCATATAAATCAAGTTATCAAATTTAGCAAAACGTGTATGCCGTTCACGCTTAAACAATCCAATTGCATTGAAATCACCGATGAGACGCAGAAAGAGGAGGATGACAGCTAAGTGAAGCCCAAAACGAACTAGAAAATGACCGGGATGAAACTGTTCCACAGTCATCATAAAAGCAAGTCCAAAAAGTAAAATTGTTACGAATAAACACACAATAAGCCCAGGGCTACGATTAAAAAGTTGTGGTTTCATTTCTGATTGATATTCAGGTAATACATTTCGAATCATATATGTGCCACCGAATCCCCAATAAAGATGGAGTATAGCGATCAGAATGATAATTGACAGTGGGAGCCAAAAAAAGATGATGGTCATAGTTTTTCCTCCTGTGTATTTTCATGCGACTATCCCATAAAACCTAACATCTTGGTTACTAAAAATTGATGACTAATTTTATTATACGTTAACTTGCTCTAAAAGTTTAGATATTCGATTAAACCAAAAAACTTTGGGTAAAGAGGTAAAGATAAGTTGCTTTTTTGTGAAAATCAGGTATAATAATTGGTATAGACCGATTAGGAATTAGGAGGCTTGTGGTCATGACGTTAAAAGTAGTGACAAATGCGACAATTTATACTGGTAAACTCGTACTAGAGAATGCTTATATTCGTTTTGATAAGCAAATTAAAGAAGTAGGTCAGATGGTGAACTTCGAAGCGCAGGCAGGAGAAGAGGTCATTGATGCGAAGGGACAAAAAATTGTTCCTGGATTTATCGATGTCCATTCACATGGCGGATACGGCCATGATGCCATGGACGCTGATCCTGAAGCACTTAAAAAGCAAGTACGTGGGATGCTTAAAGAAGGTATCACAACTTATTTCCCAACGACGATGACACAATCACCAAAGAATATTGAAAATGCACTGAAAGTAATCGGGGAAGTAGCAAAAGAAGAACCGGTTATTGGCGGTATTCACTTGGAAGGTCCATTCGTTTCGACGGTATTTAAAGGCGCTCAGCCTGAGGAATATATTATGGCACCAGATTTAGAACTTTTCAAAAAATGGTTTGATATTTCTGGGGGTATTATTAAACTGGTGACTTATGCACCAGAGCACGAAACTTCGCCGGCTTTTGAAAACCTTTGTTATGAACTGGGTGTTGTGCCGAGTATTGGACACTCAAATGATGTGCGCGAACATCTGAAAACAAGCAAGGCAACTCATGCGACTCACCTATACAATGCTTGTCACCGAATGACGCATCGTGAACCAGGTGTACCAGGTCATGTTCTTCTTGAAGATGGTATTCAAGCTGAACTGATTGTTGATGGCATCCATGTTAACCGCGATATGGTTAAACTGGCTTATAAGATGAAGGGCGCACACGGAATCTCGCTAATTACCGATTCAATGCGTGCAAAAGGTATGCCAGAAGGAAAATCTGAACTTGGTGGTCAAACCGTTATCGTAAAAGACAAACAAGCTCGTCTTGAAGACGGAACGCTTGCTGGAAGTGTGCTTACGTATGATGATGCTTTCCGCAATATGATCGAGTTTACTGGATGTACAATTGAAGAAGCTGTCTTGATGAGTTCCGTTAACCAAGCAACTGAATTCGGTCTTTCTTCAAAAGGAAGTCTTGAAGCAGGAAAAGATGCAGACTTTAATGTTTTTGACCAAGATTTACAAATTACTGCCACATATTCTTACGGCGAAAAATACGTGTGAAACGAGAGGAAGAAAAACATGCAACTTATCAAAGTAGAAGACAAATTAGCTGGATCACTTGAAGGACTTAAAATCATTGAAACAGCGATTAAAAATGGAGAAGTAAAAACACTTGGCTTAGCGACAGGGAGCACGCCTGAAACGCTGTATGCTGAATTTATTAAAAGTGATGTAGATACTAGTGGTATAACAACAGTGAACTTGGATGAATATGTAGGTCTTGCAGCAGACGACCCAAACAGTTATCATTACTATATGAATGATCTGTTATTCTCGAAAAAACAGTTTAAAGAAAGTTTCCTCCCAGATGGACTAGCTGAAGATGCAGAAGCAGAATGTGCACGCTATGAAGACATCTTGAAAGCTCATCCAGTGGATATCCAAATCCTTGGAATCGGTACAAATGGGCATATTGGTTTCAATGAACCGGGAACTGCTTTTGATTCTTTGACACACAAAGTAGTTTTGACAGAATCGACACGTGAAGCAAATAAAATTTATTTTGAAAAAGAAGAAGATGTGCCAACACATGCTTATTCAATGGGGATTAAGTCAATCATGAATGCAAAAGAAATTATTTTGTTTGCATTCGGAAAGAGTAAAGCAGAAGCTATCAAAGCAACAGTTAACGGACCAGTTGATGTAGCTTGCCCAGCATCTGCTCTTCAAAATCACCCGAACGTGACTATTATTGTGGATAACGAGGCCGCTTCACTTCTATAAAAATGAGGGCTGAAAAATGATCGATAAAAAATCAGGAATTCCAATCTACATGCAAATTCAGGCTGAAATCAAGCAGAAAATCGAAGCAGGAGTCTGGCAAGTCGGAACATCAATTCCTGCAGAAAGACAGCTTGCTGAAATGTTTCATGTAAGTCGAATGACTGTACGGCAAGCGATTCAAGGGCTTGTGGATGATAATATTTTGCAAAGACGAGTAGGAGCAGGGACATTTATTGCTGAGAAGAAACTAACGGAGCGTCTTGAAGCCGTAACAAGTTTTACAAATTTGATGCTGCAAGAAGGAAAGACACCTTCGACGCGAATCGTTTCTTACGGTATTCGCCCTGCAAGTATTCAAGAGCAGGAAGCACTTAATTTAAAAGAAAACAGCAACGTGATGAAAATCGAACGAATTCGTTATGGTGATCATGTTCCGATTCTTTTTGAGGTTGCTGCTATCCCTGAACAAATTGCCTCGCTTTTAACGAAAGAAGATATTATGGATTCACTTTATAAAGCAATTGAGACGAAGCTTGGAAGACAAATTGGAGAAGCTGAACAAATCATGGAAGCAGCGCTTGTTTCTGAAAAAGTAGCACCATTTCTTGATGTGAAATTAGGTTCCCCAGTGATGAAGCTTCGCCAAATTACCTCGCTTGACGATGGTCGACCATTTGAATTTACGCGTTCTCAGTATGTCGGGAGCCGCTTTCAGTTCGTTGCACGAATCAAACAATAGAGCTTTCATCTTTTGATGAGAGCTTTTTTATAGGGCATAAAAAAAACGCCAAAGTAGATTTACTACTTTGGCGTTTTTGCTAGTTTAATTCTAAATTCTTAGCGAGTTCATCATGAAGTCGCGCACGCTCTTTGTCAGAAACGACATAGTACCATGGACCGCCAGAAACACGGCTGCCTTCACCGGTTACTTGGAGGTTCTCAACATTGCCGAGAGCTCCTCGGTAATTTCTTGCAATTCGAGTGATATCTGTCATTGTGAAGTCTGTTTGAATGTTATCTCCAATTGCATTAAGAATGCCATCAAAGCGCCAAATTAGCCCTGTGCTAAGTGCTTTTTCAGCAATCGCAGACATTACTTGCTGTTGACGTTTTTGCCGACCGAAATCGCCTTCAGCATCTGTTTTCCGAATTCGAACATACGCGAGTGCATCTGTACCATTCAAGCTGATTTTACCTTTTTCAAAAGTTTTGCTACCAAGTTTTAGTCCGTCTTTGTCATTAGTTACTTCAACACCGCCGACAGCATCAACAAGATCTTTGAAGCCGTCCATGTTAATCTTGATGTAGTAGTTGAATGGAATGCCATTTAAAAATTGAGTTGTAGTCGCATCCGCCATTTTTACACCGCCGTAAGTATAAGCAGCATTAATTTTATGCGGATTGGAATCATATCCTGGAATGAGTGTTTTCGTATCACGCGGGATACTAAGCATTTGAATTTTATTCGTTTTTCCGTTTACAGTCGCTGCAATCAGTGTATCTGAACGTCCTTTGTCGCCTTCGCGTTCATCTACCCCGAGAATCAAGACAGAAAATGGTTGTTTTTTATCGAGAGAAACAGAAGAGTTTGCTTTTCCGCTGATTGGCGTGTGAATTTTGTCAAATGTTGAGCTGGTTTTCCAATAAGCATAGCCAAGATAACCGATCAAAGCTAGTACGAGAACGAGCAATACGATCAAGAATATCTTTAAACCTTTCCGTTTCTTTTTTCTTCTCTTGTCAGTTCGCACCTTTTTCATCCTTTCCTATTTATCAGTTACATTCATTCTATACTAATTTCAAGCATTCGTCAGCAAAATATAAAAAACGTTAAAAAATTAGACACAAATTCTTTAGAATTGTGTTTTACGGATAGAAAATCTTAAGGAAAGAATAAGAAATAGGATTTTCGTTGTTTTTAGGATTAAAAAAAAGTAATAATTAGATATTGAATAGAGATACAGATAGAAAAGGAGGGCTTCCTTTTGATCTATGCGACTTTGCTGATCTGTCTTCTTGCATCGCTTGTGCTGACGCCGCTTGTACGGAAAACAGCACTTTACTTTGATGTAACAGACAAGCCGGATAAAAGACGGGTCAACGTGAAACCTATACCGAGCCTTGGCGGGCTTGCGATTTATATCAGTTTTACGGTTGGGCTTTTCTTACTTCCAATTGATAAAGCAATTGTTTGGCCGATTTTCTTCTCTGGAACGGTCATGATGCTTACGGGATTTATTGATGATTTATTTGAAATTAAAGCACGTTATAAATTACTTGGTCAAATTGCAGCTGCCTTTATTATTGTTTTTTGGGGCGGTCTTACGATTGAGTTTATTAACCTACCGTTTGGTGGAGAATTACATTTCGGGATGTTTAGTATTCCACTTACGATTCTTTGGATTGTTGCGATTACGAATGCGGTTAATTTGATTGACGGACTGGATGGACTTGCGGCTGGAGTGTCTACGATTGCGCTGCTTACGATTCTAGGCATGGCATTTATTATGTCAGATCCGGTTGTTATTATGATTTCAGCTATTTTGATTGCGGCAACACTCGGATTTTTGCCGTTTAATTTTAACCCAGCGAAGATTTTTATGGGCGATACTGGGGCGCTTTTTTTTAGGATTCTCGATAGCTGTGCTATCCGTGATGGGCTTTAAGAACGTTACGTTTATTTCGCTGATTGTGCCGATTTTAATTTTAGGAGTTCCGATTGCGGATACGATTATTGCCATTATTCGTCGGATTGTGACGAAACAGCCGATTGCTATGGCCGATAAATCACACATTCATCATCAGTTGATGAGCCTTGGATTCACACATCGGCAGACGGTTATTTTAATTTATGCGATTTCTGCACTTTTTTCACTTTTTTCATTTATTTTTACAATGTCAACGGTGTGGGGTTCTGTACTTCTCATGGCAATTTTGATTGTGCTCGTGGAAGTACTGATAGAGTCGCTAGGGTTGATTGGACAAAATTATAGACCGATCATGAAATTGCTTAGAATTGAATCTTCAGATGAAGAGGAGAAGAAATAGATTTTCAAGACGAGTTCCGGCTGGAGTAATCTCCAGCCGGAACTTTTTTGTCTAAGGGTTATTGAAGCGAGGCTTGACTTGTGATACATTATTCAAGTAAGTCTAAAGGAGAAATGGGGAAAAAATCTATGGAAATTATTGCGACAGCAGAATCTGCACTGCAAGCTGAAAATTTGCTTCGCGCTGGGATTGATACGCTTTATGCTGGAAACAGCCGTTTTGGTCTCAGATTGCCAACTTCTTTTAGTCTTTCCGAACTAGAGGAACTTACAAAATTAGCTCATTCTTATGAAAAAGAAATCATGGTACCGGTAAACGGCTTGATGCACAATGAGCATTTGGAAGACTTGCCTGAGTTTTTACAGGCGCTATCGGAAATGAAAGTGGATAAGATTGCCTGCGGAGATCCCGGGGTTATTTTAACGCTTGAAGAACTCGAACTTGATCTGCCTTATGTGTATGATGCACAAACATTTGTAACAAGCGCAGAACAAATTGATTTTTGGGTGAAGCAAGGTGCAGTTGGTGCAGTTCTTGCACGGGAGCTTACGCGCCCTGAGGTTAGTGAAATCAGTCAAAAATTGTCTGTTCCTGTTGAGATGCTTGTTTACGGACCAACGTGTATTCACCAATCAAAGCGGAAGCTTGTTACGAACTACTACAATATTGTCGAACTAAAAGAGGATGCAAGCAAGGAACGCGGCCTTTATTTACGCGAACCGAATGATCCAGAAAGCATGCTGCCAATCTATGAAGATGAAAATGGAACACATATTTTCAGTTCGGAAGACATCAGCTTGATGCCTTATTTAGCAGAACTTTATGCGGCCGGCTTAAATACATGGAAGCTTGATGGCATTTTAATGCACGGCGCAGATTTTGTCGAAATCGCCAAGCTTTTTGTGGAAGCAAGAGACGCACTTTTGGCGGATGGTTTTGTAGCAGAAACGTTTGTAAATCGACTGGCGGAGCTCACGCCGAAAACACGGATGGTGGATGCTGGATTTTATTTGAAGGATCCAAATGAGGTCAAGTAAGGGGGACATGAAGTTGAAAACAATCACGAAAAAACCTGAGGTGCTTGCACCAGCGGGGAATTTAGAGAAGCTTAAGATTGCGATTCGCTACGGAGCGGACGCTGTTTATATTGGCGGACAAGCTTTCGGGCTGCGTTCGCGTGCTGGGAATTTCAGCTATGAAGAAATGGTTGAAGGTGTTAAATTTGCGCATGAACGAGGTGCAAAGGTTTATGTGGCAGCGAATATGGTTGCGCATGAAGGAGATACAGAAGGAGCAGGAGAGTTTTTCTTGACGCTTCGTGAAATCGGAATTGATGCAGTTATTGTATCTGATCCAGCACTGATTCAAATTTGTTTCGATAGTGCACCAGGACTTCCTGTGCATCTTTCGACTCAAGCTTCGGCAACAAACTACAAGACACTTGAATTTTGGCGGAAACGTGGCCTAGAGCGTGTAGTTTTGGCGCGTGAAGTCAGCATGAAGGAGATTCAAGAAATTGGCTCGAAAACGGAAGTGGAAATGGAAGCTTTCATTCACGGTGCGATGTGTATTTCTTATTCGGGACGCTGCACGCTTTCAAATCATATGGCGAACCGTGATGCGAACCGGGGCGGATGTGCGCAAAGCTGTCGCTGGAAATATGATTTGTTTGAAATTGACCACGGGGCTTCACGCAATTTAGTTGATGAAGATGAAGAACCTTTTTCGATGAGTGCAGTTGATTTGTCAATGATCCGTTATATTCCAGACATGGTAGATGCAGGCGTTGACAGCTTGAAAATTGAAGGGCGAATGAAGTCGATTCATTATGTCTCTACGGTGGCAAGTATTTACCGCAAAGTTGTGGATGCATATTGTGCTGATCCGGAAAACTTTGAATTTGATCCGGCTTGGGAAGATGAATTGTGGAAAGTAGCGCAACGTGAACTCTCAACTGGTTTCTTCTATAAAGAACCAACGGAAGACGAGCAATTGTTTGGGAAAACGAGAAAAATCCCGCAATATGCTTTTGCTGCACAAGTTCTTGATTATGATCCGGAAACGAAGATTGCAACGCTCGAGCAACGCAATAACTTCGGTGTCGGGGACGAAATTGAATTTTACGGACCAAGCGATACCGGCTTTAAGCAAGTCGTCGGTGAAATATGGAATGTAGATGGCGAATCAATTGATCGTGCCAAAAATGCAATGATGACGGTGAAAATGGTAGTTGATCAGCCTGTTGAACCGTTTTATTTCATGCGTAAGAAAAAATAGAAGATAAAAAAAAAGAATCTCCCGCGAAGCGGGGGATTCTTTTTTCGGGATATTACCAAGAAAAGTTGTTTAAAATAAAAAAGCGAAACTAATCCGGTTTCGCTTTTTTATTTAGTTTGCATGTACTGCCAGAGAACCTCTCCGTCGCTAAGTTGGATCGGTGTCACCTTTTGTTGTAAACGCCATTTTTTCATCTGCCGTTCGATTTTACAGGCAGATACATCATAAAACTGTGCCATCGCTTGAACAGAAGTAAGTTTCACCTCTGCCATATAATCTTCCATAGCGGGTTTTTCCGGTTCTGGGAAGTGGTTTAAAAGCTCTGAAAGAACATGAACATAAACATCATAACGATGCAGTCCGCTGAGTTTTAGGCCAGCATCTTCCACATTTCGGTTGAAAAATACAATGGTTGGATTTTCAGTAATTTCCATTTCACGCGCTACTTTTTGATCTGCAATGTAAGCTCGCTTTGCAATATTCGAAGAAAAATCTTTCTTGAATTCAGCGAGATCGAGTCCGATTTGCTCTGCCTTTTCGAACAAGTTCGTTTCATTTAGGATATCTTCACCGTAAACAAAATAAGCTTCTTGTATCTTTCGTAAAAAGGCAATGCCAAGATTTTTCCCTTGCATTTCAGCCGCTTTTACAGCGAGACAAGAAACGTAAGACAAATGTGCTTGTTCTTGTTGCTCTTTTACTGGCACCCATTCGGCCGAGCGCTTTTTCTTGCACATAAATGTCTGCAGATTGTTATGAAGAATGTATTTTAATTTAAAGTAGTTTCCGTATTCCATCTCAAGACGCCGGATGTTCGCTTCCATTTCGAAACAATCATGGCAGGCAGGATCGAAAAAGAGATAAATCTCAATCGGCTTACTGTTAGCGACAGATTTATAATAGAGATTTCGATTGATCATTTTAATCACCTGATTTTTATATTCTGATAAACAAGTTACCATCTGTTTTTGTATTCTTAAAAACCCAAAGGTTTATTTATGAAAGAAGAATACAATTAAGTTCTACATACATTTTATCAGCGTCGCATGATTTTAACAAATAATTGTATCTAGCAAATTCGATTCAAATTCATAAATGTGACTTTTTGTTAACAAAAAATCTGGATTTCCGTCATTTTCCATCAGGAATCATAACTTTTATATACGTTTTCATAAAATCGTTCAATTTTATTTGGAGCGGGTTTTTCAGTAATAGCTAGTTTTTTTAATAATTTCGAGAAAATGACTTGTCCCGCTTCGAAATTTTTTCACTTCATATTCGAGGTCATAATCTACAATGTTACCATAAAGGTTCTTATCAAATACAAGCAAACCGTCTTGATAGTCTTTTTCAGCACGAATCGTTGAAAGTGATCCAAATAATTTTAAGTCAGTATGATTGATTCCAATTGTTTGCAGCATTTCGCGTACTTGACCAGTTGGAATGTTTGCACCTTGAAAAATGGCTTCTGCTTGATCGGCACCAAGCAATTGAGTGGTTTCAAGCAAGCCGTCACCTTCTGGTGTTTTTAAGGTCAGCTCGAAATAATCTGCGCGTTTTCGAATTCGAAGAGCGCTATTATGATCTCTTAGTAAAAAATCGGGAGTATCAAAATAATAGTTTGTTTGTTCAAAAAAATCTTCTTCTTTTAAATGAAACTGTTCAACCAGCTGGTTATATTCCTCTTTGGTCAGCAAATTGCGGAATTCAATTTCCAGTTCTTTCAAGGGATCACCTCCAAAATTTTAAATAAAACTTGATAATTAAATAGTAGCACGAAAAAAATAAAAAAATACGAAGAAAGTGATAACTGCCGAACTGAGGTGAAATATGTTAAAATGAATGAGGTAGAATTATGAACTAAATCGTTTGAGGTGAGTTTTTTGAAATCCTGGGAAGATTTTTTAGCCCCGTATAAACAAGCGGTGGAAGAACTTAAAGTGAAACTAAAGGGGATGCGGGGACAGTTTCAGCTTGAGAACGACCATTCGCCAATTGAATTTGTGACCGGACGTGTAAAGCCGATCGCAAGCATTTTAGATAAAGCCAATCAAAAAAACATTCCACTCGATCATTTAGCAGAACAGATGCAAGATATTGCCGGGCTTCGGATGATGTGCCAGTTTGTTGATGATATCGAGCCCGTCGTTCATTTGCTCAGGCAGCGCAAAGATTTTCGAATAGTTGAAGAGCGTGACTACATTGCCAATAAAAAACCAAGTGGATACCGTTCGTATCATGTGGTCATTGAATATCCAGTTGAAACAATTCACGGTGAAGAAAAAATTCTTTTGGAAATACAAATTCGTACTTTGGCGATGAATTTTTGGGCGACAATTGAACATTCGCTCAACTATAAATATCAAGGCGAGTTTCCAGAAGCAATCAATAAAAGGCTGAAACGCGCCGCCGAAGCAGCCTTTCAATTAGATGAAGAAATGAGCCAAATTCGAGAAGAAATTCAAGAAGCGCAAGTATTCTTTTCGAAAAATAAAGTTGCACAAAAAAGCAAACCGCTTCACCACGGAGAACTGCCAAAAAAATAACGAGATACAAAAGGAGAATGTGAAGTGAAATATGTCATCACATCTAAGGGGGATGAAAAATCGGACTTGCTGAGATTGTCTATGATTGCAGAATTTGGTTCATATGGACTCGAATACGACGCAGAAAATCCTGAAATCGTGATTTCAATCGGCGGGGACGGAACATTACTTGCAGCCTTTCATGAATATGAAGACAAGCTTAGCGACACGGCTTTTGTTGGGATTCATACCGGACACCTTGGCTTTTATGCCGATTGGCGCCCAAATGAAGCAGAGAAGCTTGTGAAGCGGATTGCAGAAGAGAAATACGACACGGTGAAGTATCCGCTTCTTAAAACGACGGTCTGCTATTCATCTGGGAAAAAAGAAACCGAATATTTAGCGCTTAATGAATCAACTATACAAAGCTCCGGTGGACCGTTTGTGGTCGATGTCATTATTAATGGCACGCAATTTGAACGATTTCGCGGTGATGGGCTTTGCATGTCGACACCAAGTGGGACAACAGCTTATAATAAATCGCTAGGCGGTGCGCTCATACATCCGTCGATCAAATCGATGCAGCTAACGGAAATGGCTTCGATCAATAACCGTGTTTACCGGACAATCAGCAGCCCGCTGATTTTTCCAAAACATCATAAAGTAAGCTTAAAACCGGTCGATGACAGAGATTTTCAAATTTCGGTTGACCATCTCAGCGTTTTGCATCGTGATGTGCGTGAGATCATCTATGAAATTTCAGAACAAGAAATCAAATTTGCGCGCTTCCGCTCGTTTCCCTTTTGGAAACGAGTCCATGATTCCTTTATTGAAGATTAGGAGGACACTGTGTTTTTAGAATGGAAAACAGAAGAAGACGAGGTAGGAATTTTGCTTCGAACTTTTCTTCGACATAGACATATTTCAAAGCAGCTGCTCGCGTCTGTAAAGTATAGTGAAGGCGGCAAAATAGAAGTAAATGGTACCGAAGAGAATGTCTTATATCACATGCAGCCGAATGATGTTGTGCGGTTGACTTTTCCCCCAGAGAAAGAAAACGCCAAACTCATAGCGGAACACGGAACACTCAATATTATTTACGAAGACGACTTCATACTTGTACTAAATAAACCACCTGGAATGGCGTCGATTCCGGCTCAATTCCATCCAAGTGGTTCCGTTGCGAATCATTTGAAGGGCTACTATGAAACGAAAGGCTTAAAAGCCGCGATTCATATCGTAACACGGCTTGACCGAGACACATCCGGACTTATGCTTGTTGCTAAAAACCGCTTTTCCCATGCAAGACTGAGCGCAACACTACAAAATGGTCTTCTAAAGCGGCGCTATCAGGCGCTTGTCACAGGAAACCTTGATCAGCCCTCAGGTAGCATTGAAGCGCCGATCGGTCGAAAAAAAGATCTGAGTATCATGGAGCGGATTGTGACAGAAGACGGCAGATATGCCAAAACCAACTACAATCGCCTCGCAAGCTATCAAGACTTTGATCATCTTGAAATCGAGCTTGAAACGGGAAGGACGCATCAAATCCGCGTTCATTTTTCACATATCGGGCATCCGCTTCTTGGTGACGATATGTACGGTGGAACGCTCGACAAAATAGGGAGGCAGGCACTGCACTCCTATCATCTCCATTTAGTTCATCCATTCACGGAGGAGTATTTGGAATTTAACATCCCACTTTCAACTGATCTCGCAGCCATTCTAACAAAAAGTATCGAGAAATAGTTTCAAAAAACGGAGCCGTCGTGTAAAATGAGAGAAGGCAATCCGAAAAATAGGAGGAAGAAGAATGAATTTAACATTAGCAGGAAAGACCTATGTTGTGATGGGGGTCGCAAATAAAAGAAGTATCGCATGGTCAATCGCAAAATCACTCAATGAAGCAGGCGCTGACCTCGTATTTACATATGCGGATGATCGTGCTAAAAAAAAGCATTGATGAACTAAAAACATCGCTTAAAGAAAACAATCAAGATGCACTTGTTGTTCAGTGTGATGTATCAAATGAAGAAGCGATCGTAAAAGCGTTTGAAACGATTAAAACAGAAAAGGGAGCAATCAGCGGATTAGCTCACTGCATCGCCTTTGCTAATAAAGAATTTTTAACTGGCGACTATTTGGAAGTGGATCGTGAAAGCTTCCTTCAAGCGCATGAAATTAGCTCGTATTCATTCACAGCTGTAGCTCGCACGTTGAAACATCTTGATATGCTCACGGAAGATGCAAGCTTGCTTACGCTGACTTACCTTGGTGGCGAGCGCGTAGTTGAAAATTATAATATCATGGGTGTTGCCAAAGCTTCATTAGATGCTACCGTGAAGTATATGGCAATGGATCTTGGGAAATCGGGTGTTCGTGTAAACGCAATTTCTGCTGGTCCCATTCGTACTTTATCTGCACGCGGTGTAAGCAGCTTCACAAAATCGCTTGCGATTGTTGAAGAAAAAGCTCCGCTTAAGCGTTCGACTGATCCTGATGAAGTCGGAGATACTGCTCTATTCCTATTCAGTCCTTTATCACGCGGTATTACTGGTGAAATGATCCATGTCGATAACGGCTATCATATTATTGGATTTTAATTAAATGCTTTGAAGCCGAGAACTGCTACAGTTCTCGGCTTTCTTAATAGGCATAAAAAAGCAGCCGATAAGTTGATTCGGCTGCTTTTTTTTGTAGATTAATTTTTTTTCTTTTTAGTTCTTGCTTTAATTTCTTTTGAAGGGGTTCCTTTTTGAAATAGTATTTGTGGTCAGTTTTAGGATAACTTGTCGGAACCGGTTCTTTCATGAAATGAGTTAATGCTTTATCAATTTGTACCCAACCGCGCCAGCTTAAGTGAATGGGATCTTCTAAGAAATACGGACTGTCGGAATATTCTTCGAGAGAAAGGTATTTAAAGCCGTTACGTTTCACTTGAGCCTCTGTTTTTTCATAATATTTATGAAGCTCGCTTTGATTCATTCCGATGAAGTTCGTCCACTCATGATTGATCGGCGGATTGACAAACAAAACATCTGCACCCGCTTTCTTGAAGGCATCCATCACAAGTTGAAGATCATCATATTCAGGTGATTCAGCATAACTTAAGTTTTTGCGGCTATCTTTTAAAGTTCCCTCAATCGGTTTGATTTTTTTATTAAAGTAACGATCTTTGACACGGAAAACATTATTTCCCGCTTGTTTTTCGCCGGTTTCTTTGGCAAGTTCGTCAAGTTTAGTAAAATCTGGCTGTTCAGGAAGCTTTTTCAGATTTTTATCAATTTTTTCTTGTTTAGAACCTAATACAAACTTGGATTGAAGCTCGTCTTTACGTGTTAAAATTTTATATTGAATCTTACCTGCTTGTTGCGTTAAAAATGGATCATGTGGCTTATTTGGGCCAATTGTTGCAATGTTTTCAAGCAAGTTTGTAAGTGTTGAATCATTTTTTACAACTTTGAAACTAAGCAGCCTACGAGCAGCATAGCGACGCTCCGACGTTTCTTTTTCATCCTGAAGTGCAAATTCATAGGCTTGAATAGGAGAGAAAGTAGCACCGAAATGATTGTTGTCAATTCCTTTTGGCTGGAACCACTGCGGAGATAAGATAAAGACTACTTTTTTTATTTTTTTAACTGATCTTTCAGCATGTTGATGTCGAGATAATGATAAAGCGATTGCGTTCCAGGTCGTCCGATTAGAAAAGGCGTGTAACCAGCTTTGTACTTTTTAGCAAAGACACTTGGATGAAATTGATCCACCCGCGAAAGTTCAGAGGAGCCGAAAAAAGGAACATATTGACCTGATTCAAGCGCGGCTCGCTGAATGGCAACACCACCAACCACCGCTGGGTTCATGGAAGATGCTCCGTCTTCAACTGCGCGGTTTGAAACTCCTCCGAAAATGGCGCTCGGTCCAAATAAGATGAATAAAAAGATGAAGCCGGCCACAAGAATCGGCCCAAAGATCATCCAAAGCTTTTTTTTCATTACTTTAAGGCCTCAAGTTGAGTGATGATCATTTCAGGAGTAGCCCATTCGTCGCGATCAAACTCGGATACTGGAACGGTGATATCCAAGTTGCTCTCGATTTCCACAAGCAATTGAACACTTGCCATCGAATCAAGCAATCCTTCGTCGAATAAGTCGAACGTTTTGTGTTTTCTTTTTACTTCTTCTGATTCT
>NZ_AODF01000018.1 GCF_000525875.1 Listeria floridensis FSL S10-1187
AGAGGAGGACGCACAGATGTATGGGAATATGTATGAACGGGAACGAGCACGAGCCCGAGGAGAGGCTTCAGGGGACTATACCTATCAGGCGAGCGTCTTAAGAGAACGACTCAAAAGCAAGGAGTTAACCCCGAGTGAACGAATTCGTTTAAGACATGCGGAACGAGACCTGATCAAGCAGGCACAAAAAGTCGAGTTAAAATCTGCGGTCAATCAAGAAGCCAATCGTATAGAAGCTCACTTGACGCACAAAATGAGAAACATTCAGAAGAAATATGCCGAAGTACAAGAAGAATTACATATCCTACAGAGACAATTAAAGGATGCCTTTGACTCTGTGACAGGCGATGCCCGTGCAAGAGTGGTTAGTGACCACACATGCGCGGGATATCGAGCAGAGCCAAGAGGAGCTATATGTAGCATGGTAAGCGATGATGGGCTTAAAAAAACAGATAAATAGAGAATCCTTTCCCTTCATTCATTAATATCATCAGAAAAAATTCGATTTTTTACATATTACAACTAGAATGAAAACATTCAAAAAAAGAGCAGTTCCTAACAAAATTAGGAGCTGCTTTTTTTCATGAGTTGGGGATGTGACTACTTTTCTCTAGCGACATAATTTTTAAACCGGCCGATAAGATATTATTTTGTAGATGATAATTCAGCTCGACATTCGGATAGCGCTTAGCAATGCGAGTGAGGGTGGTAAGCCCGAGCCCCTTATGTTCAGCTTTCGAGGAATAGCCGCGCTTAAAGATATGCCCTAACGATAAGCCGAGATTCGTCGGATTTTTTACGGTGAAAAAGGTCGTTTGCTTATGATCTTCCGAGATGATCAATTCGATGAAGTACGAACTGCCTTGAAAATTTGTTCTTGCTTCATATGCATTGTTCAAAATGATTGAAATGGCACGGATGAAGTCAAGTAAGTCAGTCTCGATGTTTGCTAAGTCGTTGGTGATACTGACTTTGCAGGGAATGTCAGTTGTGATGCAATTCGAAATAAATTGGTGCAGCAGCGCTTTGATTGGCAAATTTGCAACGAATTCAATTTGTGAATAATATTGGTTTTTGTAGACCGGCATGGTTTGACCTTCGAGATTTTCAAGAAAAGTCAAGGATTCTTCTATCTTTTGTTCGTGTAGCAAACCCTTCATTGAAATTAGCAAGGCGTTTAAATCATGTTGAAATTCTCTTGAAAATTCATACATATTTTGCTCAGCGGAAAGTGTTTTTCGAAGCAGTTCATTGTCGGTTTCCAGTTTTTTATATTGAGCGACAAGGTACATGCCGAACAAGATGATCACGATGGCAAAAGCAATGAAAAAGATGATGTAAGCGACGGGGATGAGATTTTTACTGTCAATGATTTTATGATGAACCGCTAAAGTAAGAAAGAAAAGCAGAACGAGAAATGGATCAATGATAGAAACGAATCTGCCGGACGGAAGGTAAATGCGATTCCATAGGTTGTATTTTTTTGAAAGATATTGAAGTAGCCAAGCAATGCCGATTACAAAGGCAGCTTGTGTTGTAAATAAAAGAACGATGAGCTGGGCATGTCCTTCGTGTGACGCTGCAATTTGTTCTGGAAGGTCGAAAGATAGATACCAAATGAATGTGGAAATCCCATACTGAACCCAAAGGTATAAAGAGGAAAGGTATTTCCTGTTTAAATGGATGCTACTTGCGGCCCACTGAATGATAAAGAAAATAATGATCAGCAAGAATAAAACTTCTGTTTTCGCTAT
The DNA here is from genome assembly GCF_000525875.1 of Listeria floridensis FSL S10-1187. Taxonomy (GTDB): domain Bacteria; phylum Bacillota; class Bacilli; order Lactobacillales; family Listeriaceae; genus Listeria; species Listeria floridensis. The sequence goes on from NZ_AODF01000018.1 coordinate 1,755, forward strand.
CAATAAAATGGTTTCAATCACGATAAGTAAAGCAGACAGAATGACGATCTGCTTCTTAGAAAAAAATATTTCCCGATGAACAGCATGATCAAAAAGTAATGCATTGATAGAAAAAGTGTCGTGAGATTATAGGCCAATTTAACGGTTCCCCCCTTCTTTAAAATGCTGCAGCACTTTTCGAATGCTCGGCGTATTCAGTTCAAGTGTATTCTCTCCCTCAAACTGGATAAGTCCTCTGGCAGAATCAATTCCTTTTACTTTCCTCAAATGGATCACATGCGATTTCAGCTCGGTATAAAAATGAGCCGCATCGAGTTTCGCTTTAATATCTTTAATTTTACCGTCAATAAATGATTCTCCAAAAATGGTCACGAGCAGTAAAGCATTCCGCATGCCGGGAACGGTTGATAAATATAAGATGTCGTCAAGCGGAACTGAGATGGTTTCGGTTTGGTTTTTAAAAATGATTTTTTTACTATTTTTTTTGTTTCGTTTGAATGTCTCTTTGGATGCTCGTAAGGCTGGCTAACAATTCTGATGCCAATATGTCTTTGTTCGGGGTTTTAAGTAGATAGGCAGCCGGATAGATATTTGCATTGATCATGTTGCGGCCAAAATTGGCAAACGAGGTTAGATAAATGATATAGCATTTGCTGTTCCGCTTCCTAATTTCCATCCCAATGTCGATCCCCGTGATGGAACTCTTCAAATCAATATCTAAAAAGAATAGGGTATCATCTTTTATTTCAAGTTCTTCAATGGAAAAAATTCTCGTAACGGCTTGAATATTCCATTTCGGAAATAAAAATGGATCGTGGATTGTGTGCAGCAAATCCATGAAATATGACCGAAATTGCAAGTCATCTTCAATAACAAAAATGTCCATCTCAATTAACCTCCTTTTTCTTCCTATAGGGTACGGGATAAAAATTGTCTTGTCTATATAGGAAATGTAAAATAAGTTTCGAAACAAAAGGAAAGCGCTTTCAAAAATAAATAAAGCTGTATTATATGTGCTAGAATGCATATAAGCTAAAGGAAAGACAGTGAGGAACGGGAAAAAAAGTGGTCGACAAAAGGAGGCGAAGCGATGGAGGGACATAGAGAAAAAATTAACACGATGAGTTGGGGCATTATTATTGAAGAACTGAGATTGAACCAATATCAGAAAGGTCTCGTGAAAACTGTTTCCTATGAGGAAGGGGAGCGAATTCCAGAAAATATGCAGCAGCATATCGGAATTGTTAAATCAGGCAGTGTATTTTCATTTTTTTCAGATCATAATTCAAATGTTGTGAACTTTTGTTTATCAAACAATCTAATTGGTCTCAGCAACCTTTTTCCAGATGATCGTTTAGAGGTTAAACCACTTATGCATCTAGCTCTCAGCAAAGTGGAAATTACCTTGATCAATCAAGAGTATATGCTCAATTACTTTTCAATCCGACCAGCATTCATGGAATACTTGATCAAGTGCATTAATAGTTTTTATAAATCGAATATTGAGAATTATATATGTTTGCAAGATGACGTTCATGAACGTGTTTACCAAGTCATTGAAAAACTGCTGCCGACCCATTACTACGATGGGACAGAGAAAGCGAAGAAAAGTATCAATATATTAAATTTTTTACTTGACCTTTGTCAAGTACGCTATCAAGAACGTCCTGCACTGGTCGGCTATTTTGTCAGATTCGGTATTTTACACATGGAAGGCGACAGCGTGATTTTTGATTTTCAGGCTATTAAATATTCCAAATTGAGAATAACGTAATTTGGAAGTGAAGGAGCATGATGAATTTCGTTTTTAAAGGAGGTGGTGCGGTGACTTAGCTTAGCACAATTAAATTCGGTTATTTTAAGCAAATTAATAAATATTGGGGGACGGTCATGAAGAGAAAAATGATGAAGAAAATATTTCTATCTACGCTCGCTGCTTCTGTTGTTATGACTAGTTTTGGTTCATTCAAAGCTAAACCAGTTTCGGCTGAAAATGGTGCAACTGTAAAAGCTCAACGACCAATTTCGGCAAGCGAACGTAATTTAGCCAAGTATTTAGAGAAAATGGGAATCAAAGTAACCAATTATAACCAAGGATTAACTGATGCGGAAGCAAAGCAAATGGTCGATTATTTGCAAAAGAATCCCCTTAAGCGGTCAAAACAAATGCGTCCGCGTCAAAGAGAAACTCGAGCAGGTGGTTTGGATACGTCCATTACACGTCTAACCGTGAAAATGAAAAGTTCGAGTAAAGGAAGCTTTATTTCAAAGTTCACACCGTACAATAGTGAAAACAAGCCATATGTCGGAGAAATGGTTTCTGTGGTAAAACTTCCAATGGAAGGGTCTATTCCTTTTGGCATAGATATCGGAGGAGAAAGAGCCATTCAAGATTATCGCAAGGGAAACTATGGCGTGCGTTTAATAATGCGTCTCCCGAAAGGTATGGATGCAAAGGAAGCATACAAAATTATAGATTGGGAGAAATCCATCTTAAAAACCAATTTATATGTCAGGGTTATCGGAGTTCCTCTTCCGCTTGAAATGAGTTTCCCGCTAAAATTTGATCGCTCAAGTATTCAGTTTTCTCCCAAAACGCCAAATGAGCTGAGTATCGTTGTGCGAGGAATGGATAAAAATACGACAAGTAAAGCAGAATGGGAATCTTATCCGCAATTCGCTAATGAGTCCTTGATGCGCTTAGCTGCAACAACAAATATTGGATCGCTTAGCGGGAGTGCTGAAGGGAATATTTACATGAATTTCAGCAAGTATGCTGGTAATGAAGATGATAGTTCGCCAGATAAAGTGCTCACAAAAGGCAAGCTTACACCAGCTGAAAACAAAAAATTTGAGATGCAGATGTTTGTTGTTGATCGATCAGGATTAACGGCGGGGAAGGCTGGTAAAGGAAATATCTCAAATGCGGAAGTCATTCCTGGAAAAGAGTACGCTTATCAAACAACGAATAATCAAATTCCGACTTGGCGTGAATATATTTCGCTCTGGGACAACCAGCAAGAATTTAATACGGTTCCGGCAAATGATCAGGAAGTGATCGGCGAACTTTATGATTTACCCGGTAAGAATATTTTTGAGAGAGAATTAAACTTGAATCTATTGCGAAATGGTGATTTTAACAAATTCGATCCGAAACGGTTTGACCGAATTGTCGATTACTATACGAAAGAAGAAGTTACTACAGAAAAAAAATAAAAAATATTGCAGAAATCAAAATCAATCATACGCCAAAAAGGCATCCCTTATAACAAAACAATAGATATTGAATATTCAGGTTCTGTAAAAACGTATGATGGAGTTGAAACACCACTAAGTAAAGCCGTACTGAAGACAACCATTGAAACAGAAGTTCCAAAAATTAAATTTGATCCTGTCCCGCCTAAACGTATTCAAACGGGAACAGAGTTGAATCTTGCAGGAACATTTGACGGCTTAACATCGAAAAGCTTTATTTTGGAATACAAGATTGATGACGGAAATTGGGTGGCTTACAAAAAATACAGTACTTCACCTGGTAATGAAGTGAAATGGTCAGCTCCAATTTCTAATCTTGCATCCGGAGATCATACCATTCAAGTGAGAGCGACTGACGATTATGGTAAAGAATCCAATTTGCTGAATCAAAAAATAAGTGTATCTGATTTACCGATTACAAAAGGAAACATTAAACCGAATGTGTATAATATCGGAGACACAAATGTGACTGGAACTTATCAAGGAGATGTTGCACGGCTTCGCTTATACATCAATGGTGTTTCAGCAGCATGGGGCGGTAGCGTTGAAAAAGGCAAGTTTGTCTTTTATGTAGGAAATCAAAAAATTTCGCAAAAAGATAAAATAACATTCAATGCTTACGATAAAGAAAATAACTTGCTTGAAGAAAATGTGCCAGTTCAAGTGAGCGAAAAGCAAGTATCCGGAACTATAACGCCGGATGTTTACAATCCCGGAAATAAAAACACGACCGGGAAATATACAGGAGAAGTGACAAAGGCTAGCCTGTATGTTAATGGAAAATATATTTCAACTGGCGGAACTTTTGCGAACGGTAATTTTAGTTACTATGTCGGCAATAAAATAAAAGCTCAAGATAGTGCTTATTTAATTGCAAAAGACAAGAGCGGAAAAGAATTGGATAGAAAGAACGTTGAAATCAAATCGGTAAATGCAGTCGGAACCATTAGACCTGATTACTATATTGAAGGCAAATCAACAATTGTTGGTAGTTACACAGGAGACGTATCAAAAGCCCGCCTGATCGTCAATGGAAAAACAATTTCATGGGGCGGTTCTTTTGCAAAAGGACGATTCTCTTATTATGTGAAATCGAACCTGATCAAGCAAGGAGCAAGTGTAACGATGGAAGCTTACGATAAAAACGACAAAAAATTAGACAGCAACAATGTACTGGTCAGTGCGACAGAAAAGGGTTCCTTTACTTCTGCTACCCATATCGTTGGTAGTTCAACAGTCAAAGGAACTTTTACAGGTGATATCAAAATTGCAAAAGTTTACATTAACGGTGTCGCTAAAGCTTGGGGTGGAGATTTTGGCGGCGGAGCATTTAGCTATTACGTCGGTAAAAATAAAATAAAAACAACCGATATCGTAACCATTGAAGGATACACCAAAGATATGAAACTACTTGATACAAAACAAGTAGAATTGAAAAAATAAACAACACCCAAGCACTTTATATCAAATAAAGTGCTTGGGAAATTTTAAAAAATTGATGGAGTGAAATGATGCGAAAAATAGGATTAATCTTACTTAGTGCAGCGCTTTTAGTCATTCTTGGAGCTTGCTCAAGCGGAAATTCCGCTAAAGAAAAGAAGCGTCCAGTTACAAGAACTGCAACAGAAAAAATGAATAAGCCAATTGTTGTGAACGGGATGGAACTTACAGTTTCACAAGAAAAAACGAGATCGGTCAAAGCAGGAAAGCAAATTAAAGATTTATATGGTTTTAAAATCCGCGGAGAAAATATTAGTAACGCCAAGGTTGGACTTGGCTCAATTGATTTCGTCTTGTTGACAAGTGACGGCAAAGAAGTAAGTATTGATGACAGCTTGGAAACCTTTGGAAATGAAATCGAAAAAAAATAAAATTATTCAAGGAAAAGCCTACTTTGCAGTAGATAAACGAGCTAAAGCAGAAAAAATTGCTTATAAACCAGAAAACAAAGTACTGATGACTTGGAAAGTCAAGTAAGGATGAGAAGAATGAAAATAAATACAATCGGGTTAGGGTATATCGGGTTGCCTACTTCGCTCATGTTTGCTAAACACGGAGTGAACGTAGTCGGCGTGGATATTTCCGAAACGTTGGTGGATGAACTTAATCAAGGCCAAGTTTCAATAAAAGAACCGGGTGTGGCAGATTATTTAACAAAAGCGTTGGAGGAAAAAAGGTTCCGTGCGAGCCTTAAGCCAGAGTCTGGGGATGCGTTTATTATCGCAGTGCCGACTCCAAATTCAGCTGATCAATTTGAAAGTTGTGATATTCGCTACCTTGTACAAGCGCTCCAAGCAGTATTACCAGTTGTGCGAGCTGGAAACACCATTATTATCGAATCTACCATTGCTCCGCGAACAATGGAAGATGTCATTCAGCCTTTCTTTGAAACAGCGGGATTTACAATCGGAAGAGACCTTTTTTTTGGCGCATTGTCCAGAAAGAGTATTGCCAGGAAAAATACTAGAAGAACTTGTTCAAAATAATCGTATCATTGGCGGAATTACAGAAACTTGTGCAGCAAAAGGCAAAGCACTGTATTCACTTTTTGTTGAAGGGACGATCATCGAGACAAAAGCAAGTATCGCCGAACTCGCTAAGCTGATGGAAAATACCTATCGCGATGTCAATATCGCACTGTCAAATGAACTTGTTCAAGTGGGGGAAAAGCTTAATATCAATGCACTCGAAGTGATTAAAATTGCCAATCAGCATCCTCGCGTGAACTTGCACCAACCTGGTCCGGGCGTTGGCGGACACTGCCTTGCGGTCGACCCGTATTTCATTGTGGCAGAAGCTCCGCGAGAAACGAAGCTCATCCAAGCGGCGAGACACGTCAACCGCGAAATGCCGGACTTTATCGTGCAACAGCTACTGGATATGCTGGATCTACATCAAGGCAAGGTTATAACCCTACTTGGATTAAGCTATAAAGGCAATACAGAAGATGTACGAGAAAGCCCAGCTGTTAATGTCCTTAATCGGCTCCGAAAAATAACACAGCTTGACATTCGTATTTTTGATCCGCATTTGCCGGAAATCAGTACATCCAACCTTGAACAAGCCTTAACAGATAGCGATTTAGCAGTTATTCTCACAGACCATAGCGATTTCAAGTCTTTTTCGTCTGAAGTTGTTCAGTTGATGAAAAATCGTGTCTTATTTGATACGCGAAATATTTTAACAGATACATCTGACTTTGATGAAATTTATACACTCGGCAGCCTTTCTAAAAAAAGGCAAACAATAACCGAAACGGTAAAAATCAGGAGAGAAAAGCATGACAGAGCAAATTGATTTGCAAAAAATATTTACCACTGCAAAACGTAATTTTGGCTGGTCTTGTCTCATCATCGCTGTTTCTGTTTTCTTCATGTTTGTCTATCTTACTTTTGTGGCGCATCCGAGTTACCAGAAAAGCACCCAAATTATCGTCAATCAGTATGAAAGCAAGACGCGAAACGGCATCGAAGCACAAAGTGTTCAAGCAGATTTACAGCTAGTGAACACTTACAGCACAATCGTGATGAGTCCGCGTATTTTAGGCGAAGTGAACAAGAAACTCGGAATGCAGTACAGCACTCAAGCCTTAGCCAATATGATTCAAGTGAAAAATACAACGAACTCACAAATTATAGAGATTAGCGTGGAAAGTTCAAAGCCGAAACAAGCCGCGCAAATTGCGAATCTTGTTGCCGCTACGTTTGTCAAGGAAACACCGAAGATTATGAAAATTGATAATGTCAAAGTTCTTTCAAATGCTGAATACACTGGTGATGAATCGCCAGTAAAACCGCGAAAAGCTCTAATGCTCGTGTTAGCCTTTTTCCTTGGCTTATTTCTAGCTTTTGGATTTATTGTAATTAAACTCTTTGCAGATCGTACTTTCACATCGGCAGAAGAAATTGAAGAATTATTAGAAGTCCATGTATTAGGCGAAGTGAGTGAGATTTCTGCGCAAGCAGATAATTTTATCCAAACAAGAAAGGAGTCGGGTGAATGATACGAAGTTCCAAATATAAGCGAAAAGATCGTTTTTCACCAATTGATGAACAGTTTAAACTCATTCGGACGGGAATCGATTATGCTGCAATTGATGAGAAGAAGCAAGTTATCTTGATCACCTCGCCAGAAAGCGGTTCAGGAAAATCTACAGTAGCCTCGCGACTTGCGATGGCTTATGCACAAAAAGGCGAAAAGACGCTGTTAATTGATGCGGATATGCGAAGACCAGTTTTGCATAAGAATTTTGCCAAGTTAGCTCAACCTGGATTGTCAAATGTGATGCTAAGCGAAAGCATTCTTGAAGACAGTTTACAAAAAATAGCTGTCACAAAAGACAGCCTTATGCTTTTAACAAGCGGAGCGATTCCGCCTAGCCCGAATGACCTGCTTTCCACAAAGCGTATGAGTGAAATTCTGACAGAACTTCGAGCGGCGTTTGACCGAATAATAATTGATACACCGCCCGTTACAATTGTCTCTGATGCACTTGTTTTGGCAGAACTTGCAGATGGAGCGGTTCTCGTCTGCCGCTATCATAAAACACGAAAAGACAAAGCGAAGCAGGCAGTTAATCAATTACGGCTCGCCAAAGCTTCCCTTATCGGCGTAGTTTTTAACGGAGTAAAAAATGCGGAGAGCTATTATTACTAGGGGAGGAAGCATGAAATGGAACCTACTAAAATGGATCTGAGCGAAATTATCGAGCAAGAAAGATATACCAAGCGAAAACAAAAACTCGGACTTTGTCTAAGTCTGTTTGGCCTTATTTTACTAGCCCCGCTGTTACTGCTTATTGCACTCAGCATCAAGCTTGAAAATCCACGAGCACAAGTGCTTTTTAAGCAAAAACGTGTAGGGAAAGCTGGCAAAGAATTTTGGATGTACAAATTCCGTACGATGCAGGAAGATGCAGAAAAACAGCTGCAGCATTATCTTTTAGAAAATGAAATCGAAGGTGCGATGTTCAAAATGAAAAACGATCCACGTATCACTCAAGTCGGTCGGTTTCTACGGAAAACAAGCTTGATGAACTTCCGCAGCTTTGGAATGTTGTAAGAGGCGAGATGGCTCTTGTCGGTCCGAGACCACCGCTTCCGCGTGAAGTTGCTGAATACACTTCTTACGAAAAATTGCGACTTGCAGTAACCCCTGGATGCACAGGACTTTGGCAGGTAAGCGGCCGAAACGAACTCAGCTTTCAAGAAATGGTGGAACTCGATTTGAAATACATTCGCAACAGCTCTTTCAAATTAGATGTTCAAATTCTATGCCGAACCGTTTTTGTAATACTTATTCCAAAGGGGGCATATTAACCATGCCGAATCAGCGCATACATTTGCTTGGCGCGAATTTGGATGCTCTTTCGATGCAGGAAACCTTAGCAAAGATCGAGGAACTTATTCGTTTAGGGAAGCCCAGCCAGCATATTTCAATTAATGCCGGAAAAATCAATTTGATGGTACGTAATCCAAGGCTCGCGGAAATTATTAATGCAGCGCCGCTCGTCAGTGCGGATGGACAATCGGTTGTTTTAGCCGCTCGCTATTTGGGGAGACATCTTCCAGAACGCGTCGCGGGTATTGATTTATTTCAAGAACTGGTCAAGCTCTCTGCCGAGAAGGGCTGGAAACCGTATTATTTCGGCGCCGAAGAAGAAGTTGTGGAGCGTGTCGTAAAGCTCGATCAAGAGCGTTATCCCGAGCTCGAAATTGCCGGATATCGCAATGGATATTTTGAAGAGGCGGAAAGTGAACAAATTGCTAAGGAAATTCGCGAAAGCGGAGCGGATATCTTGTTTGTTGCTTTTTCCAGCCCCAAAAAAGAATTTTGGATTCACGAATACCAAGAAACGCTCCAAGTTCCCTTCATGATGGGGGTAGGCGGCAGTTTTGATGTACTTTCCGGCAAGACAAAGCGTGCACCGGCGTGGATGCAAAAAGCTGGTTTAGAGTGGTTTTACCGTTTTCAGCAAGAACCGCGAAGATTATTTTCCCGCTACATCATCGGCAATCTTGAATTTTTGTTCCGCGTATGGCGTGAAAAAAGAAAGGAAGACAAGCAGTAATGGATAAGCACGTTTTAGACAGCCGCATGTTTATTGGATTCATCGTTATTTTTCCACTTATTGATTTTCTCAATGGTTTTTTCCTCTCAGCGAGTATCCCCATCCCCGTCGGCGTGCTTTACCGCTTGTTGTTTTTCCTTTTTCTCATTGCGGCCATTTTTTTCGGGAAACTGCCCAAAACCAAGTTTACACTTCTTGCCGCGATGTTCATCCTTGGAAATTTGATCCTCTTCATGCTTCAAAGCCTGCTGCTTGAAAACCCGCTTAGTTGGATTACGAAAGACCTTTCCGTATTTATCAAATATTTCTTATGGGTACTGATTCCGTATTACATATACGAGCGAAGAGCATTCTTCACAACCATATCCTATGAAAAAATCTTCCTTACACTTAGTTTTTTCTTTACTATCTGCCTGCTTATTCCTTATCTGCTAGGTGTCGGCAATCAGACCTATGATAATTCAGGTGCGGGCTACAAAGGCTTCTTTTTCGCTAACAATGATACGAGCTTTGCGTTCATGATTTCAATCACATTCACCGCGCAGTCGCTCCTATCGTCGCTCCGCCAAAAATGGAATTTCAAACCGCTTCTTTTACTAATGCTCTTTTTCGGCAATATCATCTGCCTGCTTCTCGTCGGCACCAAAACCGGTATCCTCTACGGCGCCGCAGTCAGCTTTATCTGCTGTTTCAGCTCTTCTTCAAAGTCCGCTACCGCTCGATCAACCATAAAATCACGATCTGGTTTCTCAGCAGCTTTTTGATCGGCTGGGTGGTGTTTAAAGGAATCGGCTATGCCGCACAAATGGTCGTTGGCACTTACGAACGAATCACGTATTTCTACTATCTTTACGAAGGAAACCTTGTACGACTTCTTTCCAGTTCGCGCAGCGACTATCTTTCAGGCGGAATGACCTCCTTTTTAAACGATCCAAAAGCCGGTTTCACCTTTTTTTTTCGGCCAAGGTTTTCAGTATCGGCTTGAAAATTTCGGCCGAGTGGGGCTGATCGAAATGGATTTTTTTGATGCTTTTTTTTGGACTTGGCCTCACTGGACTTCTGCTCTTATTATTTCTCTTAAGCTATTTCGTGCAGCTTTCTCTGCGTCATTCCGTCCGTTCGATTTACAGCTGGATGCTCCTTGTCGCGCTTTGCTACAGCTTTTTCGCCGGGCACATCTTATTTTCCGCATTGTCATCCACATTTTTCGGCTTAATCTGCGGCGGAATTATCCTTAAAAATGAAAGAAGGAAGCTCATTTGAAAGCACTACTCATTCGCTTCGGCCAGTTTTCGATCGGCTCGCTTGGTGCGGCGCTGCTTAACCTGATACTCATCCCGATCACGACTTATTTTCTAACCCCCGCTGAATACGGCAAGACCGGCATGTTTCTACTGGCACAAACAATGTTGATTTATTGTATTTACCTAGGATTCGATCAAGCTTTTACCCGTGAATTCCATGATTATCCGAATAAAAAATCCCTATTCAAGCAAGCGATGCTCATTCCATTTTCCTTTGCCCTTATCCTCATTCTTATCCTAGCGGGATTTGCCCCGATGTTTTCGAGCTTGCTTTTCGCGGATCAAAACTATGTTGGCATCATTTATTTACTTGCCTTGTCGATTGTTCTTTTGATTTTTGAACGGTTCATTCTGCTTTTTATTCGCATGGAAAATCGTGCTTTCAGCTTTTCCTTTTCCAATATTCTGGTCAAATTGACTATCCTCATTGGAGCACTTGCAGCGCTACTCTTTAGTTCAAAGACATTTAGTTCCGTTGTCTACGGTATGTTGATAGGGCAAATGGCAGGCGATTTTCTTTTAATCATTATTCATCGGCGCTTGTTTCAGGGAGAAAGCGCCAATCTCAACAAGATGCTCATTAAGAAATTAGCGCGTTTCGGATTCCCAGTTGCGGTTGGAACAGTATTTTACAGCATGCTAATTGTGATGGACAAGTTGTTTTTGCGCTACATGGCTGATTTTTCTGAACTAGGTATCTATACCGCAGCCTTTAAAGTGGCAAGTGCGCTGATGGTGCTTCAAATCAGCTTTGCGAATTTTTGGATTCCAACTGCTTATGAATGGAACAAACAAGCCAAACCGCTGATTTATTATGAAAAAGTAAGTCAGATGATCATGTTCGTGATTGCGCTCTTTTTCTTACTGATGCTATTTATGAAAGAACAAATTATCTGGATACTCTCGCCGGCCTACATGGAAGCACAATATATCTTCCCGTTGCTATGTTTTTATCCGCTTATGATGACGGTAAGCGAAACAACGAACCTTGGAATCGTATTTTCAAGAAAAAGTGTATTGAATATTTATGTGTCCATTATTGCGATGCTAGCGGCACTTGCGTTAAACCTTACTTTGATTCCGCTTTACGGGGCAAAAGGAGCGGCGGTAGCAACCGGTTCAGGCTACGTAATTTTTTTTCTTTGCAAGAACATATTTCTCAATGCGGGTTTGGGAAGGATTTTCGGTAAAACGTCATGTTTTCATCACGATGCTGCTTTTCATTTTGAGCCTATCAAGTGCTTTTTTACGGCAAGAATTGTGGGAAAAAGTGTGGATACTTGCCGCTATAGTTTTGCTTTTCTTGATGTACCGAACGGAATTAAAACAAATGTATGTTTTCATGCGGCGTAGAAAAGAGGAAAGAATATGAACATTTTAATGGTAGGACCAGATCCGGAGGCCAAGGGTGGAATGGCAACCGTGATTTCCAATTTCAAAAAATACTATGCCCATCCCAACCAGAAGCTGTATTTTTTTACGACTTGGTCGGAAACACAGAAAAAGCGCACGCAGTGGCGTGCGCTTACAAAGATTCGCAAGGAGGTTAAGCGAAATAAAATTGATGTGGTACATTTTCATGTAGCCCAAAAAGGCAGTTTTATTCGTAAAGCGCTTCTCAAACGATTACTCCCAAAAAGATGCAAGACGATTTTTCACATGCATGCTTCGCAGTTCGAGGTCTTTTATCAAACAAGCGGAAAATGGATGAAAGCATGGATTCGAAGTGAACTAAATGATGTGGATCAACTTGTTGTTTTAAGTGAAGGCTGGGCAGCATTTTATCGCTCGCTTACGGATACGGATATAGCGGTGTCGCGTAACGCTGTTCAAGTGCCGGAAGAATCGCTTTACCACGCGGAAGCTAAAACAATTGTAACTTTTGGGAGAATCGGGCAGCGTAAGGGGAGCTATGATCTTTTGGCGGTTGCGAAGCGAATTCGGGTCAAGGTTCCGGAAGTACGCTTTGTTTTGTACGGGGACGGCGAGACTGGGAAGGTGGCGGAGCAAATTGAGGCGGAACAAATCGACAATGTTTTATTAGGGGGATGGATTTCCAAGGTGGAACAAGCGGAAGTCATGCAACATGCGGCACTTCACTTTCTCCCTTCCTATCATGAAGGTCTTCCAATGGCTATTCTTGAAACAATGGCGGCAGGAGTTCCTAATCTTGCGACGAATGTTGGGGGGATTTCAGAGGCGGTGCAGCATGGCGAAAACGGGATGATCGTTGAACCAGGTAATATTGAAGCGATGGTGCTAGAGTTGGAGCGATTTTTGCTTGATGAGAAAATGCGAAAACGCTACAGTAAAAATGCTCGTTTGATGATTGAAAATGAATTTTCTTTTGAGCGGTATTTTAAGAGCTGGGCGGATTTTTATCCAGAGCTTTGAGTGCTAAAAAAGCTTTTTGTGTGAGAACTGAGATTGATATGCGAAACGGTGGGCATATGAATAGCCTTTCATCAGTAACGATGAAAGGCTATTTATATATTGTACAGGAATTTAAAAAGGCTGTTTCTTTGTAGAGGCGATTTAATGTTTATCCATTTGTATATGGACGGCTTTCGGTTCTTTCATAGATGCTTTTCTAGAGTTGAGTTGTGCCAAGAGGTATTAGGCATCAGAAAGAACGAGCGCACTTAATCTTCTTTTACCCATTCAGTCGACAAAGTCATTGCCGCTCGTGTTGCATGTGCTTGATCTAAGCTGTTCAGCATGACAAAATCATGAATCATACCTTGAAAACGAACTTGTGTAACTGGGACTCCAGCATCTCGCAAACGGCGTGCATAGGCCTCACCTTCATCTCGTAAAACATCGGCTTCTCCGGTTAAAATCATTGCGGGTGGCAAATCTTTCAAGTCGTCTTTCGTTGCTTGAAGTGGGGAGATCGTTTTGATCTGAGCATTTTGATCTTTTGGCAGATAGTTTCCCCAAAACCATTTCATAGCTTCTTTTGTTAAATAGTAATCCGTTTCAAATTCATCATAGGATTCTGTATCAAAGGCATGATTGGTTACTGGATAATATAAGAGTTGTTTCGCGATTTTAGGCCCTTTTCTATCTTTGGCGAGCATGGTTAAAATAGTCGCCATATTCCCTCCAACACTATCGCCGGCAATGACAATTCTTTCAGTATTCCAAGCTTCCTTGCTGCTATTTTCAGCAATTTTCAGCAAGACTGCATAACATTGTTCGATTGCTGTCGGATATTTTGCTTCTGGCGAACGGTCGTATTCAGGCACAAAGACAACTGAATTAGTTCGAACAGCTAGTTCGCGGACAAGTTTGTCATGTGTGTCTGCACTTCCTAACACCCAACCTGCTCCGTGAACGTAGAGTATAATCGGCAATACTCCAGTACTGTTTTCTGGTTTAACAATACGTACATTAATTTGACCATGTTCGCCCAAATCCATGGAACGATTTTCAATATTTGCCGCTTGTTTTACCACGGGCTGTTTTTGCAAGTCTTCTAACGCTTCTCTTGCTTGATCAACAGGTAGTTGATACAAAAACGGCGGTTTTTCGGTTGCTTTACATACATCTAGTGCTTCTTTTTCTAAGGAAATTCGGTTTGTCACTTTACATCCATCCCATCTCTTAAAATTTAAGCAAGATATTCGTCTTGCTAAGTAAACCTATCGGAATAGATTTACTTAGTTAAGAATACCCAAATATTTATTTTTGAAATCTAAATTTGACACCGAAATAGCAATTTATAAATAACGTTTTTTTGTTTTTTTTGTGGGGAATATAAAAGTGACTTAAGGAAAGAAGGCGGGGTAGAGCTATTTTCGTGTAGTCAGCGGAAAAGCTAGCGTCTAGAAGTCTAAAAAAGAACAGAAATCAAGAAATTGGACCATTTGCGAAATGGCTTCTCTTGGATTCTGTTCTTTTTGCTTGGGACTTTATAGTTTAGCTAAATACTTTTCAGTTTGGATAATGGTTAGGAAAATAAGCAGAATTACGATTAATAAATAAATGCTACTGCGAAAAATAAATGAGAGCGGGATGAACAGCATGACTAAGTACAGCAAAATCGAAAAAGCACCAAGCGCGATCCACAGCAAGCCGAGATACTGATGCGCAGCTTTGAAATGGCGCTCGCTTTTTAAGCTCGCTTTCGTTCGGTAAGTGAACGTTTTAGATGTGTCTTGCGGCGTAAAAAAAACGGAAATAAATGCCGCATCCGATTAATAGAAACGGAATAAGGATATCAATCATCTACAGCCACTCCACAATTTTTTTGATGCCAGGTTCCCAAAAGTTGAAGTTATGTTCACCAGCTGCTTCATAATAATTCACAGGAACGCCTTCATCAAGTAGAAATTGATGGAAATCGACGTTTTCTTTGTAAAGGTAATCTTCCGTACCGCAACTTTGATAAAGTTCAGGTAAGCGACGATTTTCACGTTTGTTTTTGCGAATCAATTCATAAAGGTCGCTCTCGCTGCCGCGAAGTGTTTTTTTTGCCGCCGGTGATCGCTTCTGTACTGAAATTAGCAAACGGTTTTCGGATGATGTAGTCAATATCCATTACGCCGGACATGCTCGCTACTTTCGCAAAACGTTCGGGATTTGTCAGCGCAATTTTGAACGCGCCGTAACCGCCCATGGAATGACCGGCAATAAAGGTGTCCTCCCGTTTTTTAGAAAGAGGGAAAAGGGTCGGAAGAACTTCTGGCAGCTCATAAGCCACATAGTCGAAATAGCGGTGCCCGTAAGCCATGTTTGCGTAAAAACTATGATCGGCTGACGGCATCACGACAGCAATGCCTTTTTCCGCCGCATAACGCTCAATGTTCGTGTTTCGGACGTATGTCGAATGATCATTTGAAAGACCATGCAATAGATATAATGTGGGATACTTTGTGAGTGTTTCTTCGCTGAACCAACTCGGCTGTTCGGGCAAAATTAATGAAACGTCAGTCGCCATCGCAAGGGCGTTTGAACGAAACTTGAAGTGCAGTAAAGCCATGGATCGTAATCCTCCTTTTAGTAAATGAAAACAATTCTCAATGAGACTTTGAATAAATCGGAATTATTTAGTACAATAAATATAACAGAAAATCAGAGGGAGGACACTATGAAAAAGGCTTATTTCGGACTCATTTTTATTTTGATATTGCTACTTTCGGCTTGCGGAGCAAAACATGAAACGACAGCGGGGACGAAAACAAAATCGCAAGAAACAGAGCAGAAAGCAGTACTTACGATTAAAGATATGGCAGGACGCACCGTCCACTTTGATAAAAAACCAGAGCGGATTATTGCGCTCACTAATTCGGATATGAATTTGATCTATGCGCTTGGTGGAACGGTTGTCGGCAGGCAAACACAAGATGCCAGCGGAGTGAAACCTGAGGCTGCGAAAAAAGCGGCAGAAGTCGGCAACACGCATGATCTTAACTTGGAAAAAATTGCAGCGCTTGCACCGGATGTGATTATTGCAAGCTCGGAACAGAATATGAAAGATGTTCCAGCACTCGAATCGCTTGGAGCGAAAGTGGTTTTGACGGGGGCTAATTCGATTGATGAAATTAAAGCACAAACGGAAATTCTTGGAAAACTGATTGGGAAAGAAAAACAAGCTGATAAACTCAATCAGACGTTAGCAGAAAAAATGAAAGTTATTGAAAAAGAAGCGCCTGTTAATAAAGTGCGAGCTCTGCTCGTCCTCGGAGCTCCGGGCAGCAACTATGCGGCACTTCCAACCTCGCTTTCTGGAGATGTGCTCGAAAAAGCTGGCGGAATCAATGTAGCCAAAGATTTTAAAGGGGTTGAAAACTTCCCACAATATGCTGCACTCAACGTCGAGAAAATTGTTGCTGCTGATCCAGAAATAATCTTTTTGATGATTCACGGCGGTGATGAAAAAGAAACGGAAACAGCGCTTAAAACGGAAATGAAACAAAACCAAGCGTGGAGTTCAACTTCTGCGGTAAAAAATGATCATATTGTCGTACTGCCTGCTGATTTATTTGGAACAAACCCCGGCGTTCGAATTGATGAAGCGCTTGATGTGATGACAGCTAAGCTTAATCAGGTGAGAAAATGACAGGCGGGAAGGATCCGAGACAAAAACGGCGGTTTTGGTCTTTTATCATTGTCTTTATTTTACTTATTCTTGTCTTTTTCTATAGTTTAACAACCGGCTCTGTCAAGCTCAGTTATAGCGAAGTGTGGGCAAGTCTTACGCAAAATGGTAGCGCACTTTCTGATCAGCTGATCTATAATCTCAGATTACCGCGTATTTTGATTGCATTTCTGGTCGGAGCGGCTCTTGCAATTGCTGGTTGCCTACTTCAAGGCGTCATGCGTAATCCGCTTGCAGATCCTGGCGTCATTGGCGTTTCGGCAGGTGGGGGACTCGTTGCGATCATCCTGACGATTGTTTTTCCAGCACTTTCAAGTCTCGTACCGCTTGGCGCTTTTCTTGGTGCTTTTGGAACAGCGCTGTTGATCTATTTGGTGGCGTGGGACAAAGGAGTTTCGCCGCTTCGAGTGATTCTGTCGGGGGTTGCTATCAATGCCTTTATTTCTGCGATGACATCTGGTGTGATGGTGCTTTATTCCAACCGTGTTCAAAGTGTGATTTCTTGGATGACGGGGACACTTTCTGGAAAAAGCTGGTATCATCTGGAATTGATTTGGCCCTACATGCTGATCGGATTTATTTTAAGCATTTTTGCGATTCGTTCTTCCAACGTTTTGATGCTCGGTGATGATGCCGCGAAATTATTAGGTTATGCAGTCGAACGACACCGTTTTTTTATCATCATGCTCGCTGCTTTTTTAAGTGGAGTAGCCGTAAGCGTTGCGGGATTGATCGGCTTTGTCGGGCTTGTCGTACCACACATTTTCAGGTTGATTATCGGAAACGATTATCGCTACCTTTTGCCGCTTTCGGCTCTTGGCGGGGCACTACTCGTTGCGTTCGCTGATACGGCGGCACGCAGCTGGTTTGGGTCGATTGAACTTCCAGTTGGTATACTGCTTGCGATGCTCGGGGCACCGTTCTTCTTGATTCTATTGCAGCGCGGGAGGGTGACGTCATGAAAATCGAAATTCAAAACCTTTCTTTTATACGGAAAAAAGACTTTGCAATTGACGACTTGTCGCTTCAAATCGAAGCTGGCAAGATTACAACATTAATCGGCCCAAACGGTTCTGGTAAATCGACGCTACTTCGGCTGATGATGCGCTTGCTTGCTCCAAACGAAGGTACAATTTTGCTTGAAGGAACGGAACTCAGTGCGCTCAGTTCAAAAAAGCTCGCACAAGAAATGACGATGCTTTCGCAAGCGCCAGATGGTCTTTTGGATGTGGTTGTTCATGATTTAATTGCTTACGGGCGTTTACCGCATAAAGCGTGGCTCGAACGCCTTACATCAGAAGATGAAGACGTGATCGATTGGGCGCTTTCCGTATGCAATTTAAAATCGCTTGCTTATAGGCCGCTTCATACACTTTCTGGCGGAGAGCGTCAGCGGGCTTGGCTTGGGATGGCGCTTGCGCAAAAAAACCCCCGTGCTGCTTTTGGATGAACCAACGACTTATCTTGATATTTCGCATCAGCTTGAGTTGCTAGACTTGTTGAAAGATTTAAATCAGAACTATGGTTTAACGATTGTGCTCGTGTTGCATGATCTCAATCAAGCTGCGCTGTATAGTGACCGCATCATCGCTTGCGAAGCGGGACATATTGTTAAAACCGGTTCGCCGAAAGAAGTTTTGACAGAACAGTTTCTTAAAGAAATCTTTAAAATTCATGCTGCTGTGACGGACTTTGAGGGCACAGTCTCAATTCGACCGATTTCATCTGCTCGTTTTCCTGAAAAAGAAGATTAGAATTTAATGAAAAAGCTTCCTATAGCGAGTAATCTTGATTATAATGTAGAAAGATATTTTTACTTGCTGCAATCATTTATGATAAGATAGAGGATGAGTTTTTGAATTGCTGCATTTGGGAAGAGACACAAGTTTGTTAGCTTGCGACCCCAATCAGTTAGGAGCGTAAAGAATGAATCAACCAAATAAAATGGCAGGGCGGATTGACTACGGTATCGTACTCACGCTTATGCTGCTTTGTATCATCAGTTTAGTTTCCATTTACAGCGCGCAGCTGACGAATCAGCAGTACGATGCGAACTTCGTTATCAAACAAGCGGTTTGGTATGTTGTTTGTACATTTGCAATTGTCGTGATGATGCAGCTTGACTACGAACGATTAACGAAATGGGCCTATTACTTCTATGCTTTAGGTATTTTTATGTTGCTGTTTGTACTCCTCTTCGGAAAAGAAGTCAAAGGTGCAAAAAGCTGGATTATCATTCCGTTTCTTGGAAGCATCCAGCCATCTGAAATTGTAAAAGTCATCATGATTATTGTGCTGGCGAAAGTGATTATGGATCATAATAAGAAATTTAAAATGCATAGCGTTAAAAGCGATTTTTGGCTGCTTGCAAAATTTGCGCTGGTACTCGTTTTGCCGCTTGCACTTATCATGTTGCAGCCTGACCTTGGAACTGCACTAGTATTTATCGCGATTGTTTCCGGAATGATTCTTGTATCAGGAATCTCATGGAAAATCATTGTTCCGATTTACGGCTCGATCGCGGCAGTTGGAACAGCAGCTATCTGGATGGTTATCAATCATCAAAGCTGGCTGGTTGCACTTGGCTTTAAGCCGTATCAATTTGAGCGGATTACAACGTGGATCAATCCCGAAACCGACCCGCAAGGCGGCGGCTATCAAGTTCTTCGAGCCATGACTGCCATTGGTTCCGGTCAAATTTCAGGAAACGGAGCCGGCTACAATGCAATTTCGATTCCAGAAAACCACAATGACTTTATTTTCACAGTTATCGGCGGCGATTACGGGTTCATTGGTGCGAGCATTCTTCTGGCGCTGTACTTCCTGTTAATCTACCAAATCATCCGCGTAGCACTTGATATCAATGTTCCGTTCTACTCGTACATTTGTACGGGAGTTGTCATGATGATCATGTTCCACGTGCTTGAAAATGTCGGGATGAACATTGGGCTGTTACCGATTACGGGGATTCCACTTCCATTTGTGAGTTACGGCGGCAGTGCCTTGCTTGGAAATATGATGGCCATTGGCTTGATACTTTCGATTCGGTTTAATTATCAGAAATCCATGTTCACGAATCGCGAACAAAAAACGGCTTAAAATAAGATGAAAGCCAAGCCTTTTCGTTAAAGGCTTGGCTTTTTTTGTGAAAATTTCGCAGCATCACGGATATGAAAAAATTGCGATAGGTAGATGAAGAGACATCAGATGAGCATCCTTCAGCCGAATTACAGCTTGACGAAATTTGTTTGTATGCGCTTTCTACGTTGGTATTGCTTTCGTGAAAGAGTCGTGATAAGATAAATTTAAGGGTGATTCAGTTGCCGCTTTTTTATTTGTACTTTTACTAAAAGTATTCTATGATAGAGTTAGATTTGAGTATGAAGGGAGCAACTGATGTGATTGATTTTTATTGGTATCCAAAATGTTCAACGTGTCGGAAAGCAAAAGCTTGGCTTGAAGAAAATGACGTGAAGGTCAACCAAATTGACTTAATTGAAACACCGCCTACGGCTGAAGAGTTAAAAGCATTTTGGAAAAAAAAGCGGTCTTCCGCTACGACGTTTCTTTAATACAAGCGGAATTAAATATCGCGAGCTTGGACTGAAAGACAAACTTGACGATATGACAGAAGACGAAGCATTTAAGCTGCTTGCTTCTGACGGGAAGCTTATTAAACGCCCGCTTACAACGGACGGAAAACAGGTAACACTCGGCTTTAAAGAGCAAGATTTTGAAGCTGCTTGGAAATAAAAATTGCGTAAACAAGAAGAAACAAAAGGAGGAATTTTAAATGGTAAGCATTCCAGAAACACTTAAGTATTCAAGCGATGATGAATGGGTAAAAAAGGACGGAGATACATATCTGATCGGGATTACGGATTTTGCACAAGATCAATTAGGGGATATTGTCTTTGTTGAAGTTCCAGAAGTAGGAGATAAAATCGACAAAGATGAATCATACGGCAGTGTAGAATCTGTTAAAACAGTTTCGGACTTGCTTGCTCCGATCAGTTTTGAAGTGGTTGCAGTCAATGAAGCACTTGATGATGCTCCGGAAACGATCAATAGTGATCCTTATGAAGCTGGCTGGATTTTGAAAGTAAAAGCTGTCGAAGAATCAGAAGTAGAGGATCTTTTAACACACGAAGACTATCAAAAACGTGTAGACGAAGCTTAAACCGTATAATTTGAAGTCGGTTCCCATTGGAGCCGGCTTTTTTAGGAGGAAAGACGAAGATGCTTACATTTCAAAAGGATGATCTCGATGCACTGCTCGAACAAAAAGGCGATCAGCTGCTCTTTTTTTATACGCCAATGTGTGGCGGCTGTGCGAAAGCTCGAGAAATGATAGAACTCGTGCTAGATGCTCATCCGAAAGTTTCGATTGCAGAAATGGATTTAAACTACATTCCAGAATATGCCCGTATATTTGAAATTGAATCTGTGCCAGCACTCGCTGCTGTTAAAGACGGCGAAATAGTAGCGAAGGAGTACGAAATTAATAATGTGATTGATGCGCTCGAGTTTATTACTAAATTTGCCTAAAGGAAACTCTTTTTCCTTTCCGATATAGAACTGCCTTTTACTAAAAAGATTGCTGTAGACCCACTGTATGAGTATATGTTAAGATAATTGAGGCAAAAAATAAGTGGGGGAAATAGAAAGATGAATCATAGTAATTTAACAATTTTATCGGTGATCAGTAACTTCGTTATCGTAGTTTTGAAACTGATCGTCGGTTTTTTGACGGGTTCTGTTGCAGTTATTTCGGAAGCTGTGCATTCCTCGATGGATTTGTTCGCTTCAATCATCACGTTTTTTTCGCTACGAATTTCGGGGCGTCCAGCTGATGAGGATCATCCTTATGGTCACGGTAAGGCGGAAAATATTGCAGGGACAATTGAAACGCTGTTGATTTTTGTGGCGGGGATTTGGATCATTTTTGAATCGGTCGACAAGTTCTTTAATCCACATGAAATTAAGCTACCAATGCTTGGAATTGGTGTGATGGTGTTTGGAGCACTCGTTAACATCATTATTTCGCGTGTAATTAAGCGGGCTGCTGAGAAAGCGAATTCGGTTGCGATGAAGTCGAATGCGCTACACCTTTATACAGATGTATTTACTTCGCTCGGGATTGCATTCAGCTTGCTGCTCGTACATTTAACCGGTTGGCAGTTCCTCGATCCAATTATTGCAATTTTGACGGCTATTTATATTATGTTTGAAGCATATAAACTATTGAAAGAGTCATTTCCACCGCTTATGGATCGTCGACTTTCTTGGAAAGAAGAAGAAGAAATCAAGCGGATTATTACAGCGCATAGTCAGGAATTTATTGAGTTTCATGATTTTCGTTCACGCCGCGCGGGGGCCGAAGAATACATTGATTTCCATCTTGTTGTACCATCTGATATGACGATTGAAACCGCCCACTCGCTGTGTGATAAAATTGAAGCGGAA
The DNA here is from genome assembly GCF_000525875.1 of Listeria floridensis FSL S10-1187. Classification (GTDB taxonomy): domain Bacteria; phylum Bacillota; class Bacilli; order Lactobacillales; family Listeriaceae; genus Listeria; species Listeria floridensis. The sequence continues at coordinate 23,953 of NZ_AODF01000018.1, forward strand.
ATTTGCGGGTTTTATTCGCGCGCACAAGTGTTGATTCATTTGGAGCCGGAAGAAGAGCGAATCTATACATAAATAGAAGTTTAAACTTTTCTAAAGAAATCTTAATCGGATTTCTTTTTTTTTGCCCGTCGGTGGTACAATGAGACTAATAAATTAGAGGAGAGATCTTGAAATGACAGCCATATTAATCGCTGATGATGATAAAGAAATTGTCGATTTAGTAAAACTCTATCTTCAAAACGAAGGCTACGACATCTATCAAGCTTATGATGGAGCTGCCGTTTGGGAACTGGTGAATCAAAAGGAATTTTCACTTGTGATTTTAGATATTATGATGCCGAAAATGGACGGGCTTGAAGTCTGCCGAATGATGCGAAGTGAAGGAATCTTAACGCCGATTTTGATGCTCTCTGCGAAGGCTGAGGATAATGACAAAATCATGGGACTTCTAACGGGAGCAGATGATTATATGATTAAGCCATTTAATCCGCTTGAGCTTTCCGTGCGTGTCAAAGCCATTTTGCGGCGGATTAAGCAAATGCAACAAGTAGTAAAACCGGAGAATGATAACTTGGTGATCGGACCGATCGAGATTAATCGCGACCAGCATATTGTCACGGTTGGAGGAAAGGAACTTCACCTTACCACTTCTGAATTCGATATTTTGTATTTGCTTGCGAGCGAGCCTGGACGAGTTTTTAGTTCGGAATATATATTTGAAAAGATTTGGCAGGAGCAGGCTTTTGGGGCAAGTAAGACGGTGATGGTGCATATCAGCAACTTGCGCGACAAACTTCGTGAAGCGCTTGGCGGCGAAAATGTGATTAAAACCATTTGGGGAGTAGGATATAAAATTGAAATTTAAACGCTGGACTCAAAATGTGACACATGTGATGCGACCGTGGCAAATTGGTTTTTTTGTCGTGCTATCTTGGTTTCTTGCTACGATTGTCCTTCAGACGATTTATCTCTGGCTGCTGTTTATTCGTGATGACTCTGTTGTACTGCGCGGTTTAAGCGATTCATTTATTGATTTGTTTGGACGCGGGAAATATAACAGTGTTGTAGAATCACCTGTAATGCTCTTCATTAAATATGTGCTAATCTTGCTGATTACTTGGCTCGTTTTTTACTGTTTCTACCGCTATATGAGAGGACGTACATTAAAAAAACAGTTACGAACGATCAACTATGCGCTTGGAACTGACCGGGCAGTGGATACCGCAAGCCTTGTTCCAGAAATTCGCGAACTTGAAACAAATATTGAAAAAATGCGGACACGTCAAAAGAATTTGATGGAACAGGAGCAGGAAGCACAGCAAGCAAAAAATGATTTGATCACAAACGTGTCACATGACTTGCGTACTCCGCTCACATCCATACTCGGTTATTTAAGTTATATTCATGATGACCGTTACCGCGATGAAGTGGAACTGAAATATTATACAGAACTGGTTTATGAGAAAGCGAAACATCTGCATAAACTGATCGATGATTTATTTTCTTATACGCGGCTTGAAAGCCCTGATTATTTGCTTGCACAAGACCGACTTGACATGATAGAGCTACTGAGACAGCTGGTTGCCGAGTTCGATGGGCTGGCACGCGAAAAAGGAATTGAAATTGTGGAAGCTTACAAAGCGGACAATCTGCTTGTAAGCGGAGACGGCAATCAAATTATGCGTCTTTTTGAGAATTTATTTTCGAACGCACTACGTTACGGAGAAGGAGAAAAGAGTATCGAGCTTTCTGCTCGAAAAGAAGAGGACTGGGCGGTTATTGATGTAACCAACTATGGAAAAGAAATCTCAGCACTTGATCTACCTCATTTGTTTGAGCGTTTTTATAAGGTGGATAAAAACCGGACAACAACGGGAACCGGACTTGGGCTTGCGATTGCAAAATCGATTGTGGAACGGCATGGCGGTCTTGTAATGGCTTCAAGCAAAAATCACCGAACTACTTTTACGGTCAAGCTACCGCTTATAAATCTTTAACATATCTTTCTTTTTTCTTTCCGCGTCATTTAGTTTAAAAAGGTAAACTAAAGAATGTTGAGGGGGAGAAGAAATGACGAAAAAAAGCTTATTAATTCTTGTAGTTGCCATTCTAACGGTTGTAGCTGTCTTTTATTTTATCCAAACAAAAGATAGCGCAATTGAAAATGAAAAAGTCATCAGAAATGCAGAAAATGCCGCAGTTTTAGTAGCTGTTCGTGCTGAAAAACCTTCTAGTCTTGAGCTTGTGAGCCACAAATAAACGCCTCGGCGAATAATTTTTTTGTTGACAAATTGAAGTTCTAACTGTAAGATGAAAAAACAGAGTACAAGCGTTTTAACAAAGTGCTTCTAAAACTGAATAATTCTTATCCAGAGCGGTGGAGGGAAATGCCCTATGAAACCCGGCAACCTAAGTTATCGATACTTAAGGTGCTAAATCATGCAGAACATATAAGTTCTGAAAGATGAGAAGAAAGCTGAAGAATGAACAATTCGTGCCTTTCTGCTCATGCAGAAAGGCTTTTTTAATTTTTTTAGGAAAAGGTGAGGCGAAGATGATAACGCTCGAAAGTGTGGTAAAAGATTACACCGCGCGCAAAACAAAGGTGCGGGCAGTAGACGATGTGAGTCTCGAAATCGCAGATGGTGAAATATTCGGTGTCGTGGGCTACTCCGGCGCTGGGAAAAGCAGTTTAATTCGATTGTTCAACGGACTGGAGCTACCGACATCAGGAAAAGTAACCGTCGACAATCAAGCGATCAGCGAGATTAGAGGACGCGAGTTACGTAAAGCGAGACAAAAAATCGGCATGATTTTCCAGCATTTCAACTTGCTGTGGTCGAGAACGGTTTACGATAACATTGCTTTTCCACTGGAAATTGCAGGAGTGAAGCGAGCGGAGCGCAAAAAAAGAGTACTTGAGCTGATAAATTTGGTCGGCTTGAGCGGAAAAGAAAACGCATATCCATCTGAGCTTAGCGGCGGACAAAAACAACGTGTTGGCATTGCGAGGGCGCTTGCTAATGATCCAGATGTGCTGCTTTGCGATGAAGCAACAAGCGCGCTTGATCCACAAACAACCGACGAAGTACTTGAACTGCTGCTTGATATCAATCAGCGTCTCAATTTGACCATCATCGTCATCACCCATGAAATGCACGTCATTCGCAAAATTTGCAATCGTGTAGCAGTAATGGAAGCGGGGAAAGTTGTAGAACTTGGCGACGTACTCGAAGTGTTCCAGCATCCAAAACAAGCTGTAACCAAACGATTCATCGAACAAGTTACAGAATCCGATGAAACAGAAGAATTAATTCGGCTCTTGCTTGAAAACTATTCTGATGGAAAGCTCGTTAAACTACTGTTTGTAAGCGGCAATGCGACACAGCCTGTCATTTCTCAAGTAGCAAAAGAGCATGATGTCTTGCTGAATGTCCTACATGGTAGTTTGACGCAAACACAAAACGGAGCTTACGGAACGCTTTACGTACAAATCCAAGGCGAAGATGTTGAAATTGAGAAAACGATTGAATCACTTCGTAAAACTGATGTAGAAGTAGAGGTGATCGAAGGATGAGTGAGTTTTTCAGCAGTATCGACTGGACGGCGATGTGGGGCTATACAAAAGATACCCTGTATATGACACTCGTTTCGCTAGTAGCCGTGTTCATTCTCGGCACCCTGCTCGGGCTCTTGCTATTTCTTACCAACAAGAAAACGGGCATTTTTACAAAACTACTATATTGGATAACAGCAGTCCTTGTGAACGTTTTTCGCTCGATTCCGTTTATCATTTTGATCGTCCTACTGCTTCCAATGACAAGCGCAATCGTTGGAACAATTATCGGGCCAAAAGCCGCACTGCCAGCATTGATTATTTCAGCCGCTCCGTTTTATGCGCGTATGGTTGAAATTGCATTCCGCGAAGTGGATAAAGGAGTGCTTGAAGCGGCCAAAGCAATGGGAGCGAACATTTACACTGTGATTTTCAAAGTGTTAATCCCAGAAGCGCTTCCGGCGCTGATTTCAGGCATTACCGTAACTGCGATTTCGCTCGTCGGGTTTACCGCTATGGCGGGGATTATCGGAGCTGGCGGACTTGGGAATGCCGCCTATCTTGAAGGCTTCCAGCGTAACCAGCCGGAAGTGACTATCGCAGCTACCATTATCATCTTAGTGATTGTGTTTATATTCCAATTTATCGGCGATATACTTACCAAAATCGTCGACAAACGATAAAAAAGGAGAGTGTTTTGATGAAAAAGATTATTAGTGCAGTATTTGTATTCAGTTTGGTGTTAGTGCTTGCAGCGTGCGGAGGAAGCGGTTCAGACAAGAAAAGTTCAGAAGATAAGAATCAATTAGTTGTAGGAGCTTCCAATACACCACATGCCGAGATCTTGGAAAAAGCAAAACCCATTCTTAAAAAAGAAGGCATTGATTTAAAAATCGTCACGTATCAAGATTACGTTTTGCCAAATAAAGCGCTTGATGAAGGCGAACTTGATGCCAACTACTTCCAGCATAAACCATACTTAGAACTTGAAGAAAAAAGAAAAAAGGCTATAAATTTGCAGATGTCGGCGCGATTCACATTGAACCAATGGGGATTTACTCGAAGAAAGTCAAAAACTTAAAAGACTTGAAAGACGGCGCACAAATTTTACTATCGAACAGTAAATCTGACTGGCCGCGTGTTATCGGCATTTTCGTTGATCAAGGACTGCTTACATTAAAAGATGGTGTAAAAGCAGAAGATGCCACATTCGATGACATTAAAGACAATCCGAAAAAAACTAAAATTCAAATATGATTTAGATCCCGCTTACTTAATGACTGCTTATAATCATGAAGAAGGCGATGCAGTAGCAATCAATTCTAACTTCGTAGTAGATCAAGGACTTAATCCAACAAAAGATGCAATTGCGATTGAAAGTCAAGATTCGCCATATGCGAACATTGTGGTTACCAAAGACTCGAATAAAAACAATAAAAATGTGAAGAAACTAGTCGAAGTACTTCACTCGAAAGAAATTCAAGATTGGATTATTGATAAATGGAAAGGCGCAGTAATCCCTGTCAATAAATAAAGCAAAAACCCTTGCCGGGTCAACCCGACAAGGGTTTTTTGCGCGTTCATTTAATAATCCGAACCAAATCTTCAAAAGCATTCAGCTCGCCATTTTCAGCTGTATTTGTAATGAGTGCCGTTAAGTCTGAAACATGATAGAAAGAGTAGAAATCTTCCTTGCCGATTTTAGAACCATCGAGCAGCAAATATTTCTCAAACGAATTGTTTAACGCAATTTCTTGCGTGCGACCTTCTTCAATCGTTGCGGTCATAACTCGGTTTTCCGACAGCGCATTCGCTCCGATAAAAGCTTTTCCAAAGCGAATATCCTGTAAAACAGTGTTCGCCATTTCACCATAAAAGGCTCCTGTTTTACGTCGTAATTCACCGCCGATCAAATACAGCATAATATTTTCACGCGGTTCAAGAATCGAAAAAACAGGAAGGCTGTTCGTTACGACACGCAAAGGAAAGTCGGGTAAAGAAGCCGCCAGAAGTTCAATCGTCGTACCAGGACCTAGAAAAATCGTATCATCTTGTTCGATTAAAGGTAAAGTCAGTTCAGCTAATTGCTTTTTTTCATCCTGATGAATAATTTTTTTCTGTTCGTGCGAAAGTTCCTCGTGCCGGTAAATATTAATGCTTTGCGCGCCGCCGTGAACACGTTTCAACTTTCCTTGCTTTTCGAGCTCCGTCAAATCGCGACGAACCGTCATATCCGAGACCTGAAGCCGGTCCATAATCTCTTGAACCTTAACCGTACCGCTTTTGTCGACTAGTGAAACAATCGTATTCAGTCTTTCCTCTTTTAACATGCCATTCATCCTTTAATTTTGATTTCATTCTCTATACTACCAAAAAACCCCTCGTTACACTAGCCCGAACACAATACGCCGACCGCTTAATGGATGAATTCAAGTTCAAGCGGAGTGGCTGTTTCGTTTAAAACCTCGTTCAATTCTTTAATCTTTGCCGTCCCAGTTTCCCTTAGCCAAACTCGTGCCGCTTCCTCCCCGTCACGTACAAAAGGAGCAACACCGTCTGCCCAAGTTGCTCTACCACAAAGTACGCCATTAAAAGTAGAGCCCGAATCCTTGGCAAACTTGAGCGTTTCAAGGAACAATTCAGCACTGACACCAGCACTTAAAAAGACAAACGGAAGGGACGTTGCTTCTGCCTGCTCCTTAAAGAAAAGAGCCGCTTCTTCCTTCGTATAAACCGCTTCCTCATTCGAAAAACCAACCACGCGTTTCATGTTCACCGGAACTTCCACTTTCAGCACATCGACATTATAGCGCGACTCCGAAAACTCCTTCATCATTTCAATCACCTTATGCGGCTTTACTTTGGCATATTCGCTCGAATTCGTATCAAGACCCGCTGCATCATAAGAAACTAGCTCAAGGAAAAACGGCAGATCCTCAGCCAGACATTCCGAACCGACACGTTCCATGAAAATCCGTTTTTGCTCATTTATAGCATCAGCTTCATCTACATCATAATAAAGTAAAAACTTACATGCTTCGGCTCCAGCTTCCTTCAAGCGCTTCACCGACCAGTCGTCCAAAATATCTGGTAGTCTGCCTGGAACCGTAGCATCATAGCCCGTTTTTTCATAAGCGAGCAAAAGCCCGGCCGTTTCGTCACGTTTTTGAGCTGCCGGAATACCGTATTCCGGGTCGAGCAGAATGGCCGAAGCATGTGGCGTAAGTTCCTCAGAAACCAGCTCCTTAAAGCGAATAATCTCTTGATCCGTTGCCGCTTCGCCTTTAGCAGCAGCAATCATTTTTTTAAGAGCACCACGTTGGTCAATCGCAAGCGCTCCGATACACCCTTTAGAATTTGTTAGTGTACGCATATAATCCAGTTTCGTCATTTTCGTTGTTCCTCCTTTAATTTTGAATAACCGTGACTTGTTCAAACAGTTCCTGATAACGATTCAAATCAACTGATCCCGTTTCCGGCTCGCAGGCATTTAGCATCCCAAGCGTCATTGCTTTTTTCAGCACGTCTTCAGGTGAATCCTTATGATAAAGACCACTTAAAAGTCCAGCAACCGTCGCATCTCCTGACCCGACCGGATTAACAGCAGTAATCTGTGGAATCCTAACCTGATGAAAATCTGATCCAATTTTGGCAAAAGCCCCATCTTTTCCTAGCGAAATAACAATCCAAGGAATCCCCTCGAAAAGCCCATCCGAAAGAACCTCTTTCAATTCATCCGTGTCAGCCGAAACCGATCGGCCGATCAGTTCCCCGAGCTCCGCTAAATTTGGCTTGATCAAAAACGGCTTAGCAGGTGACCAAAGTACAGCTTCAAGCGGCTTCCCCGAAACATCCAGCATAACCTTGACACCCTTTTCTTGCGCACACTTGACCATTTCCGCATAGAACCCAGCCGGCAACCCGTCCGCAAGACTCCCTGAAATTCCGACTAGTCCTGCTTGTCCGAGCAGCAGCTCGAAATGCGCCAAAAATAGTTCCGCCTCGCGTTCAGCAACGATCGGCCCGCTTTCAAGAATCTCCGTCTGCATGCCGCCATGCAAAATTGCGATACAATTCCTCGTTTCACCGCTGATTGGGAAAAAATCATAGCCGATACCTGCTTGCGTAAGTGAAGCCTTTATTTCTTCACCGAGAAACCCTCCAAGAAGCCCGCTTGCAAACACATCCTCATCCAATTGCTTCAAGACCCGCGTCACATTAAGCCCCTTACCGCCGGCTGTTTTTTTCACTTGGCGGACGCGGTTTGGCGCATCCAGATGGAAATCTTCAAGCGAATAAGCAATATCGATCGAAGGATTCATCGTTATCGTTAAAATCATCTTTTTTGCCTCCTAGTCGTGATACTCGCCGCGATCCCATTTGGCTAAAATCTCATCAAAAAACCCGGGTTCAGCTTGATTGGTACTTGCTTTTTCAATGTGATCCAGCTTTTTAATCCAACCTTTATTTTCTTCGCTTTCTTGATACTCCGCTTTCAAAAAAGCATCGATGATATCGCAGATCAAGAATTCTCCGGTAATTCGGCCGCCAAAACCGATTACATTGGCATTTAATTGTTCCTTTGAATAAATCGCCGAAGTCATATCGCGAACAAGTGCCGCTCGTATTCCCGGTACTTTATTGACCGAATTTGTTATGCCGACTCCCGTCCCGCAAATGACAACACCCTGGTCAGCTTTTCCACTAGCAACCAGCTCGCCTACTTTTTTTCCGAAAATTGGGTAATGCGTCCTTGTAAAATCATACGTTCCAACATCAATTACTTCATATCCCTGTTCCTTCAAAAATTTTGAAACCGCCATTTTCGTATCCGTCACAATATGGTCTGAACCTAACGCAATTTTCATGTTTTCTCTTCCTTTCTGAATTAAGCCATTTTATTAAGCATATCGACCCGGACTTGGTGTCTGCCCCCGTCGTAATGCGCTGCAAGAAATTCGTGTACAATATTTTTCGCGAGTTCCTTGCCGACGATCAAGCTGCCAAGTGTGATCATCTTTGAATTATTATGTTCGCGCGTCATATAAGCGGAACGTTCATCGGAAACCTCAGCCGCAATCATACCTTTTACTTTCGTTGCGGCGATAAAACTTCCAGCCCCGTACCCGTCGATCGCGATGCCAAGACTACCATCCTCATTTAATACTTCATTCGCTACCGCTAAACTGGAGCTGATGAAATCCGCCGCACCATCTGGTGTTTGATCCACGACATCATAGCCGCTCGCGATTAAGTATTTTTTTCAAAAAACTCCTTAAGCTCCATTCCATCTCTATCCGACCCGATAATTACACGCATCTTTATTTCCTCCTTTTATAAATCTAGTTAATATCAGCCCAAAATGCTGAATCTGTTTGATTACAACTTTAATATAAAACAAAAACAAACTAAAATCAACAGTAAATGTTTATATTTTTTTGTTTTAGGGTTGAAATTATAAAAAAATGGTTTATAATAAAACATGTAAACAAAAAACAAACTATTTCAAACGAAAGAGGGTGGCAAATTGAACTCAACAGAAAACCGCTTTGAAAAAGATACAGTGTACGTGTCAAAGAAGCATACACAAGCCGAAGTATTTGAAGAAGTTTACTTGGATTTGCTTGCGAAGGAACTTGTTACAGAAGATTTTTTAGTCCATTTATTGGAGCGGGAACAACAGTATCCAACAGGGATTGATCTAGCCGTTGTTAATCCAAACTTTCCAAATATTGCGATTCCACATACCGAAAGTGAGTTTGTAAAAACAACACGGATTATCCCGATTAAACTTGAAACAGAAATCGAATTTAAAAATATGATTTTTCCAGATGAAACCTTATCCGTTCATTTTCTATTCATGATTTTAAATGGAAACGGAATGGAGCAGACGGGGCTTCTTGCTGACATTATGGATTTCATTAATTCAACAGCTGAACAAGATCTGCTCGCGTTTTTTAACATGGAAAATACAGCCGAAATTTATCAGTTTTTAGAAAAACATTTTTAGGAGGAAAAGAAAATGATTAAAATTTTAGCAGCTTGCGGAGCAGGCGTTAACTCAAGTCACCAAATTAAAAGTGCACTCGAAGAAGAACTTGCAAAACGCGGGTATCAAATTCAATGTGATGCGGTGATGATTAAGGATATTAATGAAGACATGTTGTCGCATTATGACATCTTTGCTCAAATTGCCAATACTGATCTTGGTTTCGAAATCCATATTCCAGTTGTCGACGCAGGCGCAATTCTATACCGTATCCCAGCAATGGCTGAACCTGTTTACGAACAAATAGAAAGCGCTATCAAAACATTAGCTAAATCATAACAACGACATAGAAAATCTAAAAAGGGAGTGGAAGTGAACAATGAGTACGATTATTGAACTAGCAAACGCCATCTTTCAGCCGTTAATCAATCTTGGCGCGGCACCGCTCATGACGATTATCTTAACCGTCATTGCACTGCTTTTCGGTGTGAAATTTACAAAAGCCTTTGAAGGCGGCTTAAAACTTGGGATTGCTTTAACTGGGATCGGTGCAATCATTAACATATTAACGACTTCATTTTCAGGCGCTCTAACAGACTTTGTTAAATCAACCGGCATTGAGTTGAACATTACTGATGTTGGCTGGGCGCCACTTGCGACCATTACATGGGGCTCGCCGTATACGCTGTTTTTCTTAATGATTATGGTAATTGTAAATATAATCATGCTGATTTTGAAAAAAACAAATACACTCGATGTTGATATTTTTGATATTTGGCATTTATCAATCGTCGGTTTGTTTGCGATTTTCTGCGGAGCAAACCTGTTGATTGCGACAACGCTTGTCGTTTTCATCGGCATCTTGAAAATTCTTAATTCTGATTTGATGAAGCCGACCTTTAATGATTTGCTAAATGCGCCAGACTCGAATCCAATGACGACGACGCATATGAACTATATGATGAATCCGATCATCATGGTTTTCGATAAAATTTTTGATAAAGTATTTCCTTGGCTTGACCGGTTTGATTTTGATGCAGCCAAGCTGAACAATAAAATTGGCTTTTGGGGCAGTAAATTCGCCATCGGAATCTATCTTGGGATTTTCGTCGGGCTTTTAGCCGGCCAATCGCCTACACAAATTGCTGCGCTAGCTTTTACCGCCGCAGTCTGTCTAGAACTATTTTCACTTATCGGCTCTTGGTTTATTGCGGCCGTTGAACCGCTCTCTCAGGGGATTACAAACTTTGCTAATAAACGATTAAAAGGGCGCAAGTTAAACATAGGGCTTGACTGGCCGTTTATTGCTGGACGTGCTGAAATTTGGGCGGCTGCAAATATCTTAGCACCAATTATGCTACTCGAATCTTTAATTTTACCGGGCAATAAACTGCTCCCGCTAGGTGGGATTATTGCGATGGGAGTAACGCCAGCGCTGCTTGTTGTCACGCGTGGGAAAATTATCCGCATGATCGTGATTGGTGCACTTGAACTGCCATTGTTTTTATGGGCAGGGACACTGATTGCGCCATTCATTACCGAAACAGCCAAAAAAGTCGGCGCATTTCCGGCCGGAATCAGCCATGACACATTGATTTCACATACGACGATGGAAGGACCAATCGAGAAATTCCTCGGTTATCTCGTTGGTAATGCTTCACAGGGACAAATTGAGTTTATCCTTTATGCTATTTTGGCGCTTGTTGGCTACTTGTTGATTTTCATTTGGTACGCACGTCAAATGAAGAAACGAAACGCTGCCTATTTAGCAGAAAAAGAATAATGGGGTAAAAAAACAACCTCAGCCGGCTTCTTGCGGCTGAGGTTTTGCTTTTAAACTGATCAAGCTTTACGAAGGATGAGTTTCCAAATATTTCTTTAGCCCATCCGACACAGCTTTATCGAGTTCCTTTTTATTCACAATATCCTTATTCCTTGGAATTTCCGGCACAGCTTCATATGGAAGCATTGAAGCTTTAACGGTGATATCGAAGCGGTCATCCGAACTGGTATCCGAGTAAACCGTACGAATGTCAAACTCCTTAAACCCATCTTCGCTATCCGGTTTGATCGTAAGTTTAATCTCTAGTTTCTTTGCTTCATTCTCTACGAGTTCCTTGAAATAGCTTTGCGTTGTATCTTTCAGTTCCTTCCATATTTCACGTGCGTCGTTCCGCGAAATTTCCTTTCCTTCTGAAAGAAGATTCACAGCGGCATCATCCTTATCCCAAATAGCAACAATTTCCGAAACTAATTGCTTCAAGTCACTCTTTGGAATGGTAAGCGATATATCCCCGCCTTTGTTCAACTCAAACCGATTATCCGAAATTTGATTTAAAAAGTCATAAATTGAAGATACAGTCTGCTTTTCTAGCCGGTGCATATCTTCTGCCTGTTTTTTGACCATCTCACTATTAATCGTCATATTAGAAAGATTTTGAATCGCTTCATAAACATCCAAATATTTGGCTTTCAGATCTTGGTTATTTTCGAGTACGGCTGTTAGTACTTTTTGGGAAGTTTTGCTTAACCCTTGTTTACTTTGCTCGTTAAGTTGGTAAAGATTATTAACAGGAATATAAATACGTCCTGTTTTATTATCTTGCAAGATATCAACGGTAAGTGGAAGATCGTCCATATTTAAATTAATCTTCGCGATCGAAGTCTTTTCAGCTTTGTCAGCAGAAACTTTGACGGCAAGATAATTTGTTTGTAGTTCAGAATCATCAATGGATAAAAGTTTTTGATAGCGACTTGAAAGCTCGCGAATGTCAGTTTTTATGTTTAAAGTGTATTGTTCCTTTAAGCTGAATTGTCGAAGCGCTGCTGTAAAATTAGACTTTGGTGAGCTGCATCCGGACAATGTCATGAAAAGCAATAAAAGAATCAAAGCGAAGCTTATTGCTTTTTTCATACAAATCTCCTCCGTGGCGGAATTATTAAGTGAAAGACTTCTAATTGTTACGAATTAGTTAGTTTGTTTCAATTGTGTTACGTTACTATAACGATATCATAATGGCGGCAGGAATACAATGCTTTTTTCGAAACTCGGGGCGGCAGAGAAGGCTTAAAGAAGGGAAGGACGAAAAATGGAGATGGATCACAAAATGATGGATCATGAGCACCAGCACGGAGGTGGTGCGACTGGTGGAATGATGATGGATCACGGGGATTTAAAGAAGCGATTTTTTGGGTCGCTGATTCTGACAATCCCCATTTTATTGCTGTCTTCGATGACGGAAATGCTGTTTGGAATAGAAATTCGGTTTACTGGTTCGGATATTCTCTTATTTGTATTAGCGACTATTTTATTCTTTTATGGCGGCTGGCCGTTTTTGAAAGGAATGATAGGCGAGCTTAAGGGGAAAAGTCCGGCGATGATGACGCTGATTTCACTTGCAGTTATAACTTCCTATTTATATAGTACGGTCGTTTTATTTACGACAAACGGGATGAATTATTTTTTTGAATTGGCAACTTTAATTGATATTATGTTGCTCGGGCACTGGATTGAAATGAATGCGATCATGAAAGCTGGGAATGCTCTTTCGAAGATGGCTGAACTGCTGCCAAAAGAAGCTCATTTGATTGAAGAAAACGGGACGGTTCGCGATGTGGCTTTGCAGGGAGTGGGACTTCGGCAGCGTCTGCTTGTTAAGGAAGGGGAAAAGATTCCTGCGGATGGGAAAATTGTGAAAGGTGCAACACATATTAATGAAGCCATGCTGACCGGGGAATCGAAAGCGGTTGAAAAACAAAGCGGCGATGAAGTGATTGCGGGATCGATTAATGGAAACAGTGTCATTGAGATTGAGGTTAGTAGAACGGGAGAAGATAGTTATTTATCGCAAATTATTAAGCTTGTAAGCGACGCCGAAAAGCAGAAATCACGAACGGAAAATTTATCGGATTCGGCGGCGAAATTGCTGTTCTATATTGCACTCGCGGCGGGAATTATTACTTTTATTGTCTGGTTTATTCTTTCAAGCAATTGGGCGGAAGCGGTAAACCGGGCGGTGACGGTTCTTATCATTGCATGTCCGCACGCACTTGGGCTCGCAATTCCGCTCGTTGTGGCAAAGTCGACTTCTCTTTCTGCGAAAAATGGATTGCTTGTTCGTAAACGTAATGCGCTCGAAGAAGCTAGGCTTGTAAATACGATTGCGTTTGATAAAACGGGGACGCTCACGGAAGGAGAATTTCGTGTTACGAACCTCGAAGCGGAAAATGAACTGGATTTTTTGCGTGTGTTCGCAAGTCTCGAAGCGCAAATGAGTCATCCGATCGCGACAAGTATTGTGGCTCTGGCAGAGAAACGCGGGATAGCACTTCAAGCGGCAGAAAATGTAACGGCTCTTCCCGGTGTGGGACTTAAGGGTGATGTAGACGGGAAGTTGTACAAGGTCGTAAATACGCGCTACTTAGAGGGACATCTTAGCGAGGTCGAACAAATTCGTGCAAGGGAGCTAAGCGCGGCAGGGAAAACGGTGTCGTTTCTTCTTTCTGGAGAAAAGGTTTTAGGGTTTGTTGCTGTGGCTGATGAAATTCGTAAAAGTGCTAAGGAAACGGTTAGTGGGCTGCATGCAATGGCTAAAAAAGCGATGATGTTGACGGGCGACACGAAAGGGGTTGCGGAGAAGATTGGGACGCTACTTGGGATTGATTATGTGGAGGCGGAACTTTTACCGGAAGATAAGGCTCGGGTTGTGAAAGAATTTGAAGAGCGAAAGGAAAAAATCATGATGGTCGGAGACGGAGTAAACGATTCGCCGGCACTTGCTGCTTCAAGTGTCGGAGTTGCAATTGGAGCGGGAACGGATGTCGCACTTGAAACAGCGGATGTGATTTTATCGAAAAACAATCCAAAAGATGTGCTATATTTGATTCGGTTGTCGAGGGCAACGTACAAAAAAATGATGCAAAATTTGTGGTGGGGAGCGGGCTATAATGTAGTGGCAATTCCGCTTGCGGCTGGTGTGCTTGCACCTATTGGAGTGATTCTTTCACCGGCGATTGGTGCGGTGCTGATGTCGCTTAGTACGGTGATCGTGGCACTGAATGCGATGACACTTCGGGTGAAGGAATAATTAAGAACGAATGCGGACGGCTGTGAAGTAATTTTCCCTTGCAGCCGTTTTGCTGCATTTGACTTTTGATTTGTAAATCGGATTTTGGTATGATGGAACAAATTTGAATTTTAAAAAGAGTGAATGTTTAGAGCTTTTGTGATTTGAAGCTATTTCAAAGTAAAAAGGAGAACAGCAAGTGAAATACATCACTGTTTATTCATTATTTATCGTTTCTTGTCTCATTCATTTCGTAATTATTCTTGGGAAAACCAGTCATTTTTTGCCTGTTTCTTTTTCCAGTATGCCGGAACTGTCTGCTGGACTTTTTTTTAACGGTTTCTGTTTTCGCTCAGATTGGGCTTACTTGGGCTTGTTTTTTTCAGAAGTATCAACTGGTAAGTGCTATTTTTGCCGTACTTAATCTGTATAACTTAATGTACAGCATGATTTTTTTAGTTGTTGGATTTTATATTGGATAGTTGGAGAAGGCAGTCGAAATCAGGCTGCTTTTTTTGCTTAGTTCTGAAACAAGGGAAATATTTGTTCAAGTGTTTGCCATTTTGTGTGTCAATTCTCATATATGCTTTTTAGAATGATAATCAGTTGGGTGGTGGAAATTTTGGGTTTTTAATAGTAGAATAGGGAAGAAAGAATGTGGATAGACGTTTTTATTGTTGATATCAGATTAGAATTATACTAAACTGGAACTATGCGAATCTGCATGAACTATTGATAGGGAGGGTATTTTTAATGGCAACACTAAAGATCCAAGATTTACATGTTGAGATAGAAGGAAAAGAAATCTTGAAGGGCGTTAACCTGGAAATTTCTACGGGAGAAATTCATGCAATCATGGGACCGAATGGTACAGGGAAATCAACGCTTTCTGCAGCGATCATGGGGCATCCGAAATACGAAGTAACGCAAGGTTCAATCACGCTTGATGGTGAAGATGTGCTTGAAATGGAAGTAGATGAACGTGCACGCGCAGGACTTTTTCTTGCAATGCAATACCCAAGTGAAATCAGCGGTGTAACAAATGCTGAGTTTATTCGTGCAGCGATCAACAGCCGCCGTGAAGAAGGAAAAGAAATTCCACTTATGCAGTTTATCCGTAAACTGGACGATAAGATGGAACTTTTAGATATGGATGAAGAAATGGCAGAACGCTATTTGAATGAAGGTTTCTCTGGCGGGGAGAAAAAACGTAATGAAATTTTGCAGCTTCTGATGATTGAACCTGCGATTGCAATTTTAGATGAAATTGATTCAGGGCTCGATATTGATGCGCTTAAGGTTGTATCAAAAGGCGTAAATGCAATGCGCGGTGAGGGCTTCGGCTGCTTAATTATTACGCATTATCAACGTCTTTTAAACTACATTGAACCTGATTTTGTTCATGTGATGATGCAAGGGAAAGTTGTAAAAGAAGGCGGACCGGAACTTGCGAAACGCCTCGAAGCAGAAGGCTATGACTGGATCAAACAAGAGCTTGGTATCGAGCTTGATGAAGAAGAAGAAACGTTAGAACAACAATAAGGAAAGTGAGGTTAAAATCATGACGGAAAATACGATTTTGAAAGATGATTTTATCCGCAGCTTTTCTGAACATGCTGGCGAACCGAAGGAATTTACGGATTTTCGCTTAGCGGCTTGGAAACTTGCAAGTGAACTCGACTTGCCATTTGTGGATAAAACGAAGATTGATCGCTGGAACTTCACGAAATTTGATACGTATCAAGCATTTACGAATGAAAATGCGGAGGAAGTTTTGCCTGAGAAAGTACAAAATCTTGTAGCGCTGGATGATGCTTCTGCCAATTTTTATGTGCAAATTGATACGCATCCGGCAAAGCTTCAGCTGAATGCGGAACTAAAAAGCCAAGGGGTTATCTTCACGGATATTTTCACGGCGCTAAAAGAGCATCCAGAACTTGTGCTGCAACACTTGATGACGGAAGCGGTAAAACCGGATGAGCATAAATTGGCTGCTTTTCATGCGGCGCTTATGAACGGCGGAATTTTTCTTTATGTGCCGAAAAACGTGGAAATTAAAGAACCGATTCAAGCGGTCTTTGTTCAAAAAGATGCTTCGCTTCCACTTGTTAACCATGTGCTACTTGTAGCGGATGAAAACAGCTCGGTGACTTATGTGGAAAACTATGTGACACTTGATGACACTTCCAAAGGTATCGTGAACATTGTCGAGGAAGTTGTGACGCGTCGCGGCGCAAAAGTGACATTTGGTGCGGTAGACAATTTATCAGGACACGTGACGGCGTATGTGAACCGCCGCGGTCATATTGGCGCAGACAGCCGGATTGAATGGGCGCTCGGTTTGATGAATGACGGAGATACGATTAATGAAAATGTGACAAACTTGATGGGTGACGGTTCGTCAGGCGATGTGAAAACGGTGACGGTTGGGCGAGGAAAGCAAACACAAAATGTTACTACTCGCGTTACGCATTACGGTAAGGCTTCGACGGGGACGATTTTATCCCATGGTGTTATGAAAGATAAAGCAACGACGATTTTTAATGGAATCGGGCACATTAAACATGGTGCTTCGAAGTCGGATGCGCAGCAGGAATCACGTGTGTTGATGCTTAGTCAAGGCGCGCGCGGCGATGCGAATCCCATTCTTTTAATTGATGAAAATGATGTTGTGGCAGGACACGCTGCTTCGGTTGGACGGGTTGATCCGGTTCAGTTGTTTTACTTGATGAGTCGTGGTATTTCACGTGCGGAAGCGGAACGACTTGTGATTCACGGGTTCCTTGATCCGGTTGTGAAACAGCTTCCGATTGAAGGCGTTAAAGTCATGCTTAAAGAGGTTATCGAAGGGAAAGTGCGTTAAAATGAAAAATTTCGCTCAAATTCGTTCGGATTTTAAAATTTTAGATCAGGAAGTTAATGGCAAACCGCTTATTTATCTTGACAACGCGGCAACTTCTCAGAAACCGCGCCAAGTGATTGAAGCACTCACGCATTATTACGAAATGGATAATGCTAATGTTCATCGCGGTGTTCACACGCTTGCGGGGCGGGCAACGGATGCATTCGAAGCTGCTCGTGCGAAGGTGGCAAAGTTCATTTCGGCAGGTCATACGTCGGAAATCATTTTTACGCGCGGAACGACGACGGCGCTTAATCTTGTCGCGGATAGTTACGGGGAAGCGAATGTTGCAGCGGGGGATGAAATTGTGATTTCTTATTTGGAACATCACAGCAATTTGATTCCGTGGCAGCAGCTTGCAAAGCGCAAAGGCGCAACGCTTAAATATATCGAACTTGAAGCAGACGGTTCGATCAGTTTAGCAAAGGCAGCGGACGCGATCTCGGATAAAACGAAAATTGTGGCGCTGGCACATGTCTCAAATGTGATTGGGTCGATTACGCCGATCCGTGAAATTGCAGATCTTGCGCATGAAAATGGAGCGGTTTTAGTTGTGGATGGTGCTCAAGCGGTGCCGCATATGGCGGTTAATGTGACCGAACTGGATGCAGATTTTTATGCGTTTTCAGGGCATAAAATGCTTGCGCCAACTGGTACGGGCGTTTTATATGGGAAAAAGGAACTTCTTTCTAAAATGGAACCCACGGAATTTGGCGGTGAAATGATTAATTTTGTGGAGCTGTTCGACTCCACGTGGAAAGAGCTGCCTTGGAAATTTGAAGCAGGTACGCCGACGATCGGCGGTGAAATTGCACTTGGTGCTGCGGTGGACTATTTGACGGGCATCGGGTTGGATGAGATTCATGCTTATGAACAGGAGCTTACGGCTTATGCGCTTTCTGAAATGCAAAAAATTGAGGGGCTTACGATTTATGGGCCGCTTGATGCAAAACTGCGCTGCGGGCTTGTAACGTTCAATTTGGATGGTGTTCACCCGCATGACCTTGCGACGGTTCTTGATGAAGAGGGTGTTGCCATTCGAGCGGGGCATCACTGTGCACAGCCGCTGATGAAGTGGCTTGGCGTCGCATCAACTGCGCGGGCAAGCTTCTACTTGTACAATACAAAGGAAGAAATTGATACGTTTATCGGGGGACTTAAATTGACGAAGGAGTATTTTGGTTTATGAAGTCAAGAAAGTTAGACCAATTATATCGGCAAGTCATTATGGATCATTATAAAAATCCAAGGAACAAGGGCGAACTTTCGGATTCGGATGTGACGGTTGATCTTAACAACCCAACGTGCGGAGACGAAATTCATTTGCACTTGAAAATTGACGGCGGAGTGATTACTCAGGCCAAGTTTACCGGAAGCGGCTGTTCGATTTCGATGGCAAGCGCCTCGATGATGACAGAAAGTGTAATCGGACACACGGAGAAGGAAGCACTCGAGATGTCGCATCAGTTTTCTGAAATGGTGCAAGGACATGACCATGAGCCAATCGACGAAAATGGGGACGTAGAAGCTCTTGCGGGAGTAGCGAAATTCCCAGCGCGGATTAAGTGCGCGACGCTTTCGTGGAAGGCAATGGAAAAAGCGATTTACGAAACGGAGAATCGTTAAAGGAGGAAAAGGCATGACTGATATTCCAGAAATTGGCGAATACCAATATGGATTCCATGATAAAGATACATCAGTTTTCCGTACGGAACGCGGACTAACTGAAAAGGTAGTACGAGAAATTTCAAGTATTAAAGAAGAGCCGGAATGGATGCTTAATTTTCGTTTGAAGTCGCTTGAGCAGTTTTACAAGATGCCGATGCCGACATGGGGCGGCGACTTATCGGAATTGCAGTTTGAGGATATCACGTATTATGTGAAACCTTCTGAGCAGACGGTACGTTCATGGGATGAGGTTCCTGAGGAAATCAAGCGGACGTTTGATAAGCTTGGAATTCCAGAAGCGGAACAAAAATATTTAGCAGGTGCTTCGGCGCAATATGAATCTGAAGTGGTTTACCATAACATGAAGCAAGACCTTGAAGATATGGGGATTGTGTTTAAGGATACGGATACGGCGCTTAAGGAAAACGAGGATATTTTCAAAGAATATTTCTCGAAGGTAATTCCACCGTCGGACAACAAATTTGCTGCGCTAAACTCGGCGGTTTGGTCAGGCGGATCTTTCATCTATGTTCCAAAAGGCGTAAAAGTCGACACACCTCTGCAAGCCTATTTCCGGATTAACTCAGAGAATATGGGGCAGTTTGAGCGGACGTTAATCATTGTTGATGAAGGCGCTAGTGTGAACTATGTGGAAGGTTGTACGGCACCGGTTTACACGACGAACTCGCTTCACTCGGCTGTGGTTGAAATTGTCGTGAAGCCGAATGCCTATTGCCGCTACACGACGATTCAAAACTGGGCGAACAATGTGTATAATTTGGTAACGAAGCGGACGTTTGTTGAAGAAAATGGAACGATGGAATGGATTGATGGCAATATCGGATCGAAACTGACAATGAAATATCCTTCTTGTTACTTGCGCGGTGAAGGTGCTCGCGGAATGACGCTTTCAATCGCGATTGCAGGTAAGGGTCAACGTCAAGATGCCGGTGCGAAAATGATGCATATGGCGCCGAATACATCGAGCACGATTGTATCGAAATCCATCTCGAAACAAGGAGGAAACGTGACGTATCGCGGAATCGTACATTTTGGACGAAATGCGGACGGGGCACGCTCGAACATCGAGTGTGATACGCTGATTATGGATAATTCTTCTACGTCGGACACGATTCCTTACAATGAAATCTTGAATGATAACATTTCACTCGAACACGAAGCGAAAGTTTCGAAGGTTTCCGAGGAACAGCTTTTCTATTTGATGAGCCGCGGGGTGAGTGAAGAAGAAGCGACAGAAATGATCGTAATGGGCTTCATCGAGCCGTTTACGAAGGAACTTCCAATGGAATATGCGGTTGAAATGAACCGTTTAATCAAGTTCGAAATGGAAGGTTCGATTGGTTAATACAAAAAAAGAAACCTCAAAATGCTGATTTAGCGTTCTGAGGTTTCTTTTTTTTTGCTCGATATCTGCAATGATCTCAGTTAACCAAGACACATAATCCCGCTCGCGTTTTAGTCCGTGATCTAAAATTAAAAAATGACCGTAATTCGCTTCAATTTCTTTTTCACTAGGAAAGACTAGCCGTTTGCGGTTTTCAAGATGTGCCAATTTTTCTTCGTGCAATTTCAACTGGCTACTAACGGTCTCCAAAAGAATAGGATCGGCAATATCTTGGATGAAATAAAGCTTTAAAACAAATTCGTCACGGTTCACTGGGAGCGATTCGCAAGATGTATTTAGCCAGTTTTTTAAATCCAACTGTCCGGTTTCTGTGATGCAGTAGATTTTTTTTTCAAGCTTGGTTCCAACGGTTTCGATATGGTGAGTAATAAGCCCAGCGGTTTCCATTTTTGCAAGCTCTGGGTAAATCTGACTGTGTTGGGCTTGCCAAAATTCACCGATTTCGTCGCCAAAAACTTGATTCAAATCGTAGCCAGACATGGGTGATTGATTTAATAACCCAAGTAAAATGTAGCGTAATGTACTTTTTTTTGCCATAAACTTTCTCCTTGACTTTTAGTTTGTTTCATTATAACATAAACCTGTAAAACAAAACATGTAAATTTTTACATGTTTGCAACATACTCTTTTTAATAGCAAGTGAGAAACGAAATAACAAGAATGAACGAAAGAGGAGGAGTCAGACATGACTAAAGAACTAGAGACAAAAGAATTAGAGGAGCTTTATGCTCTCGCGCAAGAGGAACTAAAAGGAACGGGGGAACGCTTGACAGTTTGGGCCGGCGGAGATGCGGTCAACCAACAAGATGCCGTTGCAGAGGCATTTCGGACACGTTTTCCAGAAGTTCCAATTGATATCAAAGTAGAACTTTCGAAGATTCATGATGTGAAAATTTATGAAGAGTTGCTAAACGGTGATTTGACACCAGATGTGACGATGCTGCAAACATCGAATGATTTTGAGGATTGGAAAAAACTCGGCGTATTGGAAGCTTTTAAGCCAGTTGGATTCGAACAAATTCGTGATGAGTTCAAGGATAAAGACGGCGAATTCTCGGCTTTCCGAATGTTTGCTTTCTTGCCGCAATATGCGAAAAGCGGTCTTGATGAAGTTCCAGAATCGTTAATGGATATGCTTAAGTCTAACTATCAAGACAAGTTGATTTTGACTTATCCGCACGATGATGATGCAGTACTTTATGTTTATGATGAAATGCTAAAGCGGCACGGGGAGTCTTTCCTTGAAGAATTGGCAAAATTAAATCCGGTCTTTATTCGCGGAACAGCAGGACCGCCGCTTCTCGTTGGAAAACATGGGTATCTTGGAAACTTAACTGGATATGAAACAGCACCAAGTCAGCCATCCCAGTCTTTCATACCAAAAAGCGACTTCTTTATTTCTTGGGGTCAACGGATAGCGATGTTCAAACTGACGAAGCATAAAGCGGCTGCAAGATTATTCTTGGCCTTTGTACAAAGCTTGGAATTCCAAGAAAGCTTGGGGCATTATACGGTGCGCAAAGATATTGAGCTTAGCGAAACATGGATTGGTGATCATGCAACAACCAACCCATTTGGCTTTTACGAATTTATGCGCGACAGAAAGCATATTGGCGAGCTACGCAAGTTGATGCAAAGCTACTTCGGCCCAGTGTACGGCGATTCCCCGGTAGTCGACCATAGAATGATCAAGTTGACCTACGGTGGTGAGTGAGTATCATGACGGCTAGTAAATATGACTTTATCGGAAAGCAATATTTATTTGATTTTGGAGCTGAGGCACGCTATCAACTCGACTTCAAGAGCGAGACGGAACTTGTTGTAACTGTAGTTGCGGATAGTTTCTATCCAAGTGGAACGGTGAACCACTTTGAAATTCAGGTGGCGCTACTTAGAGACAATCTCGTGATGCTGACATGGGTTGAGCCGGCAACGGGAAACACGGTGACGCATGTGGATGATTTTGTAAACAATGTTGCGTACACAAATATCACTGATCTCGCATCAAAACAGTTTTGGCGACTTAGCGGAACGATAACGAGACTAGATAGAATGAGTAAATAGATTAGCATAGGAATAAAGGAAGGCAAGGATTTTAAAATCCTTGCCTTCCTTTAATTTCTTTTTTTATAGAGCTAAATGAGCGTTCAGCAAAGCGGAATCAAGTATCAAATCGTTTAGCTCCTTATCACTTTCGGGTTGACGAATCTTGATTGAACTGTGGAGCTAAAAGATGGGACTGAAATGCAGTCTCAGGCTTTTATTCTTTATTAGCTGTTTTGTTTCGCGAATAGCGTACCAAGTTTTTGCAAGTATTCGGGTGCATCCATTTTTGGCATTATAACTTCTACCCAGTGGAGGCGTGTATTGTCGGCATTTATTTGCTTTAATACCACATCTAATTCAGTTTCGGTTTTAACTCGGTGTGAGACGACAAGGTCTTCTGAGCCACCAAAGGCTTGAGGAAGTTCCGAATAGCGCCACATTGGGATATCATTATAGGCTTGCTCAGCACCGTGAATCTTTCGTTCTACGGTATACCCGTCATTATTGATAACAAAAATAATTGGCTTGATGCGTTCTCGGAAAGCAAGGCCGAGTTCTTGAATTGTAAGCTGCAAGGAACCATCGCCGATAAACAAGATATGACGTCCGCTAGGATTTGCAATTTGGCTTCCTAGAGCGGCCGGAAACGTGTACCCAATTGAGCCCCACAAAGGTTGTCCAATGAAACTTGAACTGGCTTGAAGTGGAAGGGAAGCCGCCCCAAAAAAAGCAGTCCCTTGTTCGGCCAAAATCGTATCGCCCTTCATGAAAAAGGAGGCCATGGCTTCCCAGAAACGCGTTTGTGTCAGTAAGGTTTCATCAGGCGTAAAAGGCTGAACTGGTTTTTTAGCGGGATAAGGTCCGGTAAAGGGAACAAGGTCCAACTCTTCCAAAGCGTTAAGAAGCGGTTCAAAGTGGTGGGGTGAAGATGATGGTTCCCCGAAAATACGAACGGAATCTGTGTTCAGCGCGATGACTTTTTCCTCGGGAAAATCGTGACTAAATGCACCTGTTGCGGAATCTGTCAGTTTAACGCCTAAAAGCAGCAAAAAGTCAGCGTGATCAACGTACGCTTGAACTTCCGGTTCAGATAAAGCTCCGCCATAAGTGCCGATAAAAGAAGGAACTGTTTCGTCACTCGAGATTTTACCAAGATTTAAGGTGGTTACAGGGAGTTTGTTTTTTTTCAATGAAAGCCTGTACTTTTTTTTCTAATCCAAAGCTCTTGATTTCATGCCCCGTCATCACAACTGGACGTTCCGCATGCAAAAAGGCTTTTTGGATCGTTTCAAGCAACTGTTCATCAGGTGATGTTAAATTTGTTTGTCCAGATAGTGGTGTACTTGGCTTTTCAATCTGAGCTTTAGCAACATCAATCGGTAAATTAATATAGACAGGTCTTCGCGTCTCAAGTAATACGGATAATACGCGGTCGATTTCTCCTGCAGCATTCTCAGCAGTTAAATGAGCTATGGCAGCAGTAAGAGAGTGATGTGCTTGTTCAAAATGGGTGAAAATTCCATCTCCTAATGTATGATGAACAAGTTTTTCGGAATTTTGAACTTCTGATGTTGGGGAACCCACAATTTCTACAACAGGCACATTTTCAGCAAAACTACCAGCTAGTCCGTTTATTGCACTTAATTCGCCTACGCCGAAAGTTGTTACAAAAGCTGCTGCATGACGAGTTCTGGCATATCCGTCCGCCATATAAGCAGCGTTCAGTTCATTCGCATTCCCAATCCATTTCAACTGATCATGGGCGATAATGGTATCTAAGAAGTCTAGATTATAATCTCCTGGCACACCAAAAATTTCTGTGATACCTAATTCATTCAATCGGTCCAATAGATAATCTCCGACTGTGTACATTCAATCTCCTCCTTCAATGATGAAGTTCTGTCTCTAGTTTGTGTATGTCTAAAAATAGTCTACCACTGCTCTCTATGTGTAAAACATTTAATAAAAATGATGGAAAAGTCATAATAATCAATGCTATTTAAGAAAAGTGCAGTTATTATTACGAAATGGATAATAAGAATCTAATGGGAGACAAATTAGTGAAAGCGCATTTACAAACCAGTTTTCTTTCGTTAAAATAAAGAAGGATTGAATTTATGTGATGATTTTCACGAAAAGAGGGGGAACTACATGAGCTTTCACGTTTTGATGTATCATGAACTGCGCGAGCGAGGGACATTTAAAGCGGACGAACCTTCGCCGATTTCGGTGAAGCAAAATTATGAAGCACGCTTGCCGCAAGTGCTGTTTTCGTTCGCAGATGATTTTACGGCGCAGATGGAAATGCTTGTCGCGGAAGGTTTTCATGCGATTACGCTGCAAGATGTGCGCGACTTCTATGAAAAAGGGAAAGAGCTACCGAAAAAAGCCGTTTTGATTACGTTCGATGATGCCTTTCAGTCGGTTGCGAAGTTTGCTTATCCGGTGTTAAAGCGGCTTGGGCTAAGGGCAACGCTGTTCGTTGTGCGCGGCTGGCTTTCGGATGTGGCGCAAGATTTTGAAACAGATCGTTCGGTTGTGATGAGCTCGGCTGAATTAATGGAGCTTCGCGATGTATTTACGCTTGCTAACCACACGACGAATCTGCATGTACGCACCGAAGCAGGATCAACTTGGATGCAAACGGTAAGCCTTGCGGAGCTGAAAGAGGATCTGGATACTTGCGCGGAAATTGTAGATGTTCCAGATGTGTTTGCGTACCCGTTTGGGATTTACGACGAACAAGATGCGAAGCGGCTTAAGAAATGTGGCATTCGATACGCATTTACGACGAAGCCTGGTCTGAATAAAAGGGAGACTGCGCCACTTGAACTGCATCGCCAAGTAGTTGCGCTCGGAATGACAAGCGAAGAACTCAAACAAATTTTAAGTTAAGGTGGAGAATTATGAAAAAAATAGGGATACTTTTAGGGGGACTGCTCTTCGGAATGATGCTTCTTGCTGGATGTTCCGGCGCAGAAAATGGAAGTTCAGAGAATAAGGGAGAAACGAATAAAGACGAAACCTCAAATGAAACATTACGATTTGGAACACTTCCGGCAGAATCTGCCATTCCAATCATTATTGCAAAGGAAAAAGGCTATTTTGCTGATGAGAAAGTAAAGGTTGAAATCACACCGTTTAATGCACCTAATGATCGCAATGTAGCGGCTCAAGCGGGTGAAATTGATGGGATGATTGGGGATGTAATGACTGCACTCTCGATGCGTGATGGGGGTATTGATTTTACGATTACTTCGGATATTAATGAAGATTTTAAATTGTTATCCGCTCCTAATTCCGGCATAACCGAGGTGAAACAGCTTGATGGTAAGGAGGTTTCGCTTGTTCCGAAGTTTTTGCTGGAATACCTCATGGATGAAATTGCAGCAAAAAATAAAATAGATTACAAAGTGGTTTCGATTCCTTCGATTTCTGCGCGGTATGAAGCATTGCTGAATGACAAAGTGGACTCGGTCATCTTCACAGAACCTCAGGCTAGTCTTTTACAAAAAAACGGGGCTCACCTGCTCGCGAGTTCAGCAGAATATGGACTAAAGGGTGGAACGATCAGCTTTAAGAGTGATGTTGTGGAAAAACGAGGCGCCGATATTACGGCATTTTATCGGGCTTACGATCAAGCGGTGGCCTATATGAATGAGACGGATGTGAGCGAATACCGCGATATCCTCACGAAATATAAGTTCCCGGAATCAATGAGCACGTATCTTTCAAGTAAAGAAGAAAAATATACAAAAGCTGCAAAAGTTAGCAAAACGCAGTTTAACAGCATTGAAAAGTGGACGAAAAAGAAAGATATGATTAAAAAAGATTATTCCTATCAAGAAATGACGAATTTTAAATTTCTCGGAAAATAAAAAATGGTATGGAGACTATATATAAGGTAGTATACGACTTTGTATATAATTTGTGAGACCAATAATAAAATACACTGTCAACAATTTGACACTTGACGGTTAAGTTAAGTGTCTTTTATGTTCTTCAGAAAAAGGTAGTTTACAAGGCGTTGTATGCAAAAGTGATCGAATGATTGTCGTTTTTTAGAGAGAATGAAAAGAGATACAAACCGAAGAGAAGGGAGATATGAAGGCTTCAAAAAATGGTGAAAGTGCTTCTATTTGATGGGCTACAGTTAAAATATAAAGAAACAGCGAAGAATGAAACACACTACTAAGGGAGTGTTTCATTCTTCGTATATTTATTATTCTTGTTTTCGCTTACCCTTTAGATAGTAGTATATGATTGGTTCAATGAGTAATAGGTAAACTAATAAGAAAGGGGCAACTTTATAAAAACTCCATCTCCACCAACATAATATGAAAATAATCGTAATAATAAGTGATCTAATGTAAAAATATTTATTTGCTATCATGAGTAAATATCCTTTCTTGCTTTATTGCCAACCGTAACCCGTTAGAATTAAATTAGAAAAATAATTGTAATCGAACCAAATTCCATTTTTACAAGTTGAAATAGCTACTCCTAAACTGGAACAAATTTGACCGATAACTTTATAAGGAATCCAAATGCCCCCCTAGGGTTAGACCATTTCCAGTGTTTCTAACAGTAGAGCCAGATAATTTTATTCGATCGTAATTCCAGTAAAATTTAATGGAATTAATGCCATTTTTTCGAAGAAGCGTTTGTTTAATTAGAATATTTTCATTATTTTGATCAGCTGCGTATACGTTTATACTTCTGTCCTTGGTAGCGGCTAATATTTGCTTATTCACTTCTGAAATTTGTTTTTGAACAAGAAGCACCCTTTCTTGTGATAGATCAAAATGGATAGATGGTTTTAAAGCAAACTGTTTGGACATAGAATTGAATTCAATATGCTTATTTGCTAGAAAAGTTTCCATTTCTGTGAGAGAATCTTGCAAACTTATGTCCGGTTTTTCTATTTTACTTTCTTGGGCTGGTGCCACATCAGCGTGAGCAGTAAGAGGAAGTTGCGCAGAAGCAACTAGTAGACTACTAGCTAATACAGAATAAAGAAATTTTTTTTGATTTTTTACTCTTTTGGTTTTCTTTCATGTTGTCATCTCCTATATGTTTAATTTATAGCGCACAAGGATTATATAACAATAATTACACTAACAGATAATCTAATTTTTTTTAATATCTCGTTTTATTTTTGCTAAAGATATGGTGGCTTTAGCAGATTTTGCTCCTATTAAATAAATTGCTTGATTAACGAGGGTATGGGGATATTGCTATGATAAACGTGAAAAGAGAGCCGTGCGCTAACATGATTCTCTAACAGACATTGTGTAATATGGGTGTTAGCTTATATGGAAAAAAGATCGCTCATTTTCAGTCTTATAAGCTTGTGAAAAGAGATATTGTCACAAAAGAAAGTGGAGTGAAAATTTTAAGGTATATAATAGATGTTGAGCTTGAGTATTGGAAAAGAAAAAATAAAGAGCATGCTGCGGCGAGCAGCATGCTCTTTTTGTGATTGAAAGGATTAACTCTTTGGATTCCGGTTCATAATTTTGTCTTCAACAGCTTTTAGGTCAGCGAAGATATCGGCTACTGAACGTTCTTTTTTTAGGCGTAGTGGTTGAACTTGATTCTTTTTTCT
The DNA here is from genome assembly GCF_000525875.1 of Listeria floridensis FSL S10-1187. Lineage (GTDB taxonomy): Bacteria > Bacillota > Bacilli > Lactobacillales > Listeriaceae > Listeria > Listeria floridensis. The sequence continues at coordinate 52,214 of NZ_AODF01000018.1, forward strand.
TTGCTTTTTCTTCAGTTTCAATATCCGTGACATTTTTGAACTTATATCTGTATTGTGGCTTTACATAATGGTCATCAATGTAGTTAGTTACATTGACAACTTCAACACCGTTTTTCCCTGAAACTGCAGCATCAATCCAGAGTTTTTTATCGTCATTAATGTATCCCTCGATATGAACAACTCCAGTAGGATTAGTGTATGTATTGGTTAAAGATATACTTTTTATATTATTGAAATTGTAATTAAGAAATTTCTCAATACGAGGTTTTTGTTCCTGGATCAATTCTTTTTCCTGATTTTTCATGTATACATACCCTCCAAGTATGACAAATAGTACAATTATCAGTATAATTAAGGTGATCTTAAGCACCAGTTTTCTTTTCATGTTTTAGCTCCCGTCGTTAAAGTAATACCTGTTTAATATAACACAGAGGTGATGAAAATGGTAGAATATACAGATGAACAGTATTTTAACTTAGCAGATGAAGTGTACAAGAATAAATATCTAAAAGTGGGGCAATTGGTTAGTACGGATGATGGTTCTAAGTGGAAAGTCATTAATTACATCAATAATTATGAAAGTGGTTTACAGGCCATTGCAGTGGTTCCCTTAAAGGACTATCAAAAAGGAAAAACGACTTACGAAAATGTCGTCTTTGTTTCTCGTGGCTCTGAAGGGCGAGAATTTATGAAGGACTGGATCCATACGGACGTTGGCAAGTTAGGGATTGGGATGAAACCAGAGGCAGATGCTCAGTTGCGAAATGTGGCAGGGGATAATCTGGCCAAACTAGCAGCAGTGGCCAATCACGTCAAGTTACCGGGGATGGCTTATTCGCCTTACCAGATTGGTATGTGAATAGTCATAATCAATTTTTTGATTATCAAACGTTTGTCAATCAGACGGTACAAGACTTTCATGTCAAGGACTATAGTTTTACTGGTCATAGCCTGGGCGGCGCGCTTGCTCTTTTTATGGCGGTGCAGCTGAAGAAAAAAGCCGTGACCTATGCTGCAGCGAATCCGTATCGATTACTTTCAAAAGCACAACAAGCCGCTGTGAAAAACGGCGATTTTGCAGGACTCATCACGGATTATCGCCATCGCCTAGATCCTGTAGGCAAAATTGTGCCAGGAGGCGAAGTGATTGGGAAGCAGTTTATTATGGATTCCAATCCACGTGTTAAGTTCGGAACGGCTCCCCTTGCGGGACACATGACAGATACGTTCGCCGGCATGTTTAACGCGGACGGGTCAGCACAGCTGAAAGTCAATCCGGAGGCAATCATCAAACGTGTGAGGAAGATCGACACGATTGTGGCCATCATGCAAGACATTCAAAAGCGAATGGAAGACTTGGAGGATGAGGTGAATCAGGAATCGAGAGCCTTACGAAATAGCTTGAATGCGGATACGGTAGAAGGCGCACGGTTTAGTGAATTGACCATCTGGGATGTCGATGAAATCCTGACCGAACGAGCGAAGAAATATCACAATGGTGTGTATACCTTTCATGATCCAGAAAAGTTTCAAGCGTTTTATCAGTCCAATGAAAGCAATATCAAGCAATTAAAGGCGTTTCAAACTGAATTAATGCATGCGGCCAAAAAAAATCCGAGAGCAAGATAATGAACTTGGGAACTGGATAGCAGCTCAGATGAACTAGACAGAGGAGGACGCACAGATGTATGGGAATATGTATGAACGGGAACGAGCACGAGCCCGAGGAGAGGCTTCAGGGGACTATACCTATCAGGCGAGCGTCTTAAGAGAACGACTCAAAAGCAAGGAGTAACCCCGAGTGAACGAATTCGTTTAAGACATGC
>NZ_AODF01000019.1 GCF_000525875.1 Listeria floridensis FSL S10-1187
ATAGAAATAAGCGCCACCAATACGCGCAAGCTCTTCCTGATCTAAATTCGCTAACGCATATTGACCATTCATCGAACCGAGTGAATGCGCGTACACATAAATCTTGGCATTCGGATAGGTTTGCATCGCGGTCTGTAAAGTATCCGCAGAAGACACTAATTGCGGAGTAGCTGGAGCCTCGCCCCCATTCAAAATCGCAGTACCCATGATTAAATCATTTCCTAGCCAATCGTTCAGCACATCGCGCGGTTCTTCTTTTATCTGATTGATTTCAGTGGAACCGCGGTAAAGGATCGTCACTTCTTTCACTTTCGCACGTTCTGAAGCTGTCGCAGTGGGTAATATTCTTTTATCCGTTATGATATACGATTGTTCTCCTGTACTTTTCTTATCTTTAATATCTGCAACATAACCAATTTTTTTTGTTTTGATGATTTACTCTAATCTCTTGGCCAACCACAAGAGGCTTGTATTCTTGTTCAGCAATTTCTTGTCTATCCTTATCTGTCAATAAGTAGTTCATTGAGAATCACCCTTTTCTAGCAACTTACTAAGCTTCGGAGAAATCGCACTACCTCCACCCTCTAAATTTGATCCATCATATTTATTTAAAGAGTCATCAATATATAATTTGTCATCACCGTTAATATATAATCTAACCATTATCCCACCCATAGGATTATGTTCAATACTACCGTCATCAATTTTGTATGTTTTAATTATCCCTTTATCAGTTAAAGCATTTTTATCCAGATTCTTCAATCCTTCTTCAAACACTTTCTTTGCTTCTTCACTATTCACAACTTCCTGCATATCCTCATTCAATGTTTGATTATCCATATACATTTTCACTCCAAATCCTATTCCAATTAACAGTATAAGCCCAAGTACTACTAACCCTGTTTTTTTCATCCCGTCACCCACATTCAAATTGATCTGTCATTAAATTTAAATATAGCATAACCGTTTCAACCTGTCTGTGAACTTTATGTGAATTTTTCTGTTAATTACACAAAGTTAAGAAATGTTTTATCAGAAGAGTCCTACTTAAATTTAGATTGATCAACTTATTCATTGCAACAAAAAAATAGAGTGGAATAATCCACTCTATAAAAGGTCGAACTCACAGAGTTGCTAAATGTTTGGCTGTTTTTTATCTTCTCGCAATATTTACCGTTGTGAAGACAAACTTATCATAGCGGTGCCGCGAAAGAGAATATTCGAATGCTACCCCGTTGTTGAGGTAAACCGTTTGCTCTACTTCCATAACAGGGTCATCGGCTTGGCAATTCAAGTATTCCTTATCGATCTCATTCGGCTTATCTGCACGAATTTGCTTATAAGAACTCGCAATTTTTTGTCCAAGTTCTGTTTCAATATACGTATAAATTGATCCTTCTAACACTTGCTTTGTTAAACCCGGAATCACATGAACCGGCATATAAGTGTGTTCAATAACATAAGGATCAGAGGCAATGCTCCGTACACGCAAAATATCGTAAACGGGTGCTTCTTTCTCGATATTGAGCCGCTCAGCAATCGTATCATCTGGAAAGATTACTTCAAATCGAATCACTTTTGTATCTACTTTTTGCCCTTTTAACAGCTTGGTAAAGCCGTTAACTTCTTGATTGTGAATTTGAAGCCGATCTACATCAAGTGCAGATTTAATGATAAAAGTACCATGTCCCCGTTTTCGATAAAGTAAACCTTCAAGTACTAAAACTTCAAGTGCTTTTTTCATCGTCATTCGACTGCATTCAAACTCTTTTGAAAGTGTCATTTCATCTGGGATCGGCTTATCAAGCGGATAGTCATGATTCTTGATGCGATTTCGTACTTCTTCGGCAATATAGCTGTATTTTGTTTGGTTCCTTGCCACGCTAGCCACCTCATTCATCGATTTCTTCTTCCATTCTATCACAACTTTTGCAGTGTCTCAAAATCCATTTTGATCGGTCAGCTCTTTAAACCATTTTCCAGATGCTTTCACAGTGCGTTTGTAGTTATCATCTAAATTCACTTCAACGAAACCGTAACGATTTTTGTATGCGTTTGCCCAGCTCCAGCAGTCCATGAATGTCCAAAGATGGTAGCCGCTGCAATTTGCGCCTTCTTCGATCGCTTTATGAAGCCACTTCAAATGCGACTTAATAAAATCAATTCGGTACGTATCCTCGATAAAGCCTTCACTGTTGCGGTAGCGATCTTCGCCTTCAACGCCCATGCCGTTTTCGGAAATGAAGAACGGGATATTATTGTAATTGTCGCGCAGGTTAATCGCGATGTCGTAAATCGCTTGTTCGTAAATTTCCCAACCGCGATACGGATTCATTTTTCTGTAAGGCATTTCATAGTTGTCAAACAAGTGCTCAGGCATAAACGGTGCGTCTGGATGCGGCATGTATTCCTTTGCTTTAACACGACGTGGCTGATAATAATTCACACCAAGAATATCAATAATGTTTTCTTTGATTGTCACAAGATCTTCCGGCTCGTAGTCAGGAAGAAAACCGCGTTCGCGCAAAATGTCCACAAGATCACTTGGAAATTCGCCCTTCGTTACTGGATCAAGGAAACTGCGGTTGAAAAATAAATCTGCCAAGTGCGCCGCACGTAAGTCAGCCGGATTTTGACTGCGCGGATAAGACGGCGTTAAATTAAGGATAATTCCAATTTTCCCGTCCAGCTCAAGTGCATGATAAGCTCTAACAGCCTTTGCATGGGCAAGTGTGGTTCCAAAAGCTACTTGAACGGCACGTTTGAAGTCAACCACATTTGGAAAATGCATATCGTACAAATACCCTGCTTCAACGGGAACAATTGGTTCGTTAAATGTGAACCAATGTTTCACTCGATCGCCAAAAAGTTTAAAGCACGTTTCTGCAAATACTGCATAAGCATCAATAACTTCTCGTGATTCAAAACCGCCTTTTTCTTGCATCGAAAGCGGCATGTCAAAATGATATAAGTTCATGAACGGTTCAACGCCCGCTGCAAGCATTTCGTCAATTACATTATTATAAAATTCAACTGCTTTCGGATTTACATCGCCAATTCCATCTGGAATAAGGCGTGACCACTGAATTGAAGTTCGGAATGAATTATGTCCTGTTGCTTTCATTAGTGCAATGTCTTCTTTATATTGATAGTAAAAATTTGAAGTGTTATCTGGACCTACGCCGTTAAAAAAACGCCCTGGTTCAATGTTATACCAGTGATCCCAAATACTTGGCTTGCGCCCATCTACATCTGCAGCTCCTTCTGTTTGCGGCCCAGATGCAGCACTGCCCCACCAAAATTTTTCTGGAAATTGATATTTCATGAAATTCGCCTCCACCAATCTATCTTTTTTTTCATTATACAAGATTTCTTTAAAAGTATAAACTAATTTCTAAAAAGAATATATAAAAAAAACTGTCGGCGTAGAAAAAGTTCGCCGACAGACCTTATTCAAGCTATTTAATTAATCTTAATATCGGTATTATTTTCACCATTTAAAATCGGTAAATCAATTTTCAAAATACCCTCTTCCAAGGAAGCTTTAATTTTGCTAGGATCGATATCGCCGATTTGATACGAGCGTCGGTATTCTCCACTGCTCCGTTCTTCACTGACAACATGGTGATTATTTTTCTTTTGGCTGTCTTTCGTACGTTCCGCAAAAATCGTTAGTATACCATTGCCGTAATTTAATTTGATATTTTCTTTTTTAAATCCCGGCATGTCCACATAAACCGTGTAACTTCCATCATCATTCAAATGAATGTCTGTATCCATGATGCGAGACAATTGTTTAGCTTCACGGCGATTTGGATAGAAATCTTTGAAAAAATTCCGTCTAAAATCGTCAAAAAAAACCCTCATAGTCACGTTCCACTGGATACAAGTCTCTTTGATTCCGCATAACAAACACTCCTTTAATTTATCGTACACCTTTTGTCTTCCCTTTTCTCTTTTTTTTTAAAACGCTGTACCAACAAATGATACTTTGTATCTTGTTTTTGGTAATTTTCAACATTTTTTTGAACATTCGTAATAAAGACTTCCTTTTTGTCAAAAGCGTGTTATTATTAGGGTAATCTATATGGGTGCAGCAATCCCTCAACATAGACTAGCCTTTCCGCACCTATATGGATCCCGATTTTCCATGAGCAGAAAATGCTGCTTAGACCCGAAAAGAAAGCCGCTCATCCGGCTTTCTTTTTTTATGCAATCCTTCTTTACATGCTGGCTCTTCTATACTCTCACCTTTTCTTGGTGTGTCGTTCCTGTGACAAAGTGACAAAAATGTCACATATGAATTATAAAATGTAAGCAAAGTAACAGGATTATTCAAAACAAGTAAGCTATACTGTAATTATCGGAGAAAGTTACTTTACCCAAAAGGACTAACTTGTGTTTTCTCTGAAACAAGATAACTCTTAAAGTTTAATCATAAAACTCGTTAAGTTTCCCAAATTATCCCTTAGTCTTGTTTCAAGAAAGCATAACTCCAATAACTCCCTTTATCCTACGCGTCCCCCCGTGTAGGATTTTTTTGTTTTCAAAATCCATTTTCAAGTCTTCACTTGCGCTATTTAAGCGTAAACTGTAAACTTGTCTTGTGGCAAAAGTTTTTTAGTATATGTCGTGACAGCATAAATAACTTTTTCCCACGAGTCGATTTTAAAGGAGAGTATTTATATGAATCCATCTACTTCAACTGCTGCAGCTACTACTTCAGCCGAACAATACGTTTCTCGTATTTATGATATTGTAAAGAAACGTAATCCTGAAGAGAACGAATTTCACCAAGCCGTCAAAGAATTTTTAGATTCAATTGTTCCTGCTCTTGCAAAGGAACCTGCTTATGAACAAAATGGTATCCTTGAACGATTGATTGAGCCGGAACGCCTCATTACTTTCCGAGTACCGTGGGTCGATGACAAAGGACATGTTCAGGTAAACCGGGGTTTTCGAGTTCAGTTTAATAGTGCGATCGGACCATACAAAGGCGGACTGCGCTTTCATCCTTCTGTAAACGGGAGCATTGTTAAATTCCTTGGTTTTGAACAAATCTTTAAAAATTCGCTTACTGGGCTTCCAATCGGCGGTGGAAAAGGCGGATCTGATTTTGATCCGAAAGGAAAGTCAGATATGGAAATTATGCGTTTTTGTCAAAGTTTCATGTCTGAATTATCGAAACATATTGGCCCAAATATTGATATTCCTGCTGGCGATATCGGTGTTGGCGGACGCGAAATCGGTTATTTATTCGGACAATATAAAAAAAATGACCGGCTCTTTTGATGCTGGAACTATAACAGGTAAGGGACTGACTTACGGTGGAAGCTTAGCACGAACAGAAGCGACAGGTTATGGCGTCGTCTATTTCACGAAAGAAATGCTTGCGGCTAAGGGTGAAAGTTTTAAAGATAAACGTGTTGTTGTCTCTGGTTCCGGTAATGTAGCGATCTATGCGATGGAAAAAGCTGTGGAGTTTGGTGCAAAAGTTATCGCTTGCAGTGATTCAAGTGGTTATATTTATGATCCGGAAGGTATTGATCTAGCGATTGTAAAACGCTTAAAAGAACAAGAACGCAAACGGATCCATGAATATCTTGCTGAACGGCCAACTGCTGATTTTCATCCAAATGGCGACATCTGGTCTATTCCGTGTGAGATTGCTCTTCCTTGCGCTACTCAAAATGAAATTAATGAAGCACAGGCTCGCGAGCTTGTTAAAAATGGTGTGATTGCTGTTTCGGAAGGAGCAAACATGCCGTCTGAACTAGCTGCAATTGATGTCTTTTTAAACAACAATGTGTTATTTGGTCCAGCGAAAGCTGCCAATGCAGGAGGTGTTGGTGTTTCAGCACTTGAGATGGCGCAAAACAGCAGCCGAATGGGCTGGAGCTTTGTCGAAGTGGATGGTCATTTACAAAATATCATGAAAAATATTTATAAAAATGCCAGCTTCGTATCAAAAGAATATGATCACCCTGGCAACCTAGTTGTCGGAGCAAATATCGCAGGTTTCTTGAAAGTTGCAGATACCATGCTTGCTCAAGGTGTGATTTAAATAGAAAGCAGAAAGACAGCCGCTAACAAACATGCTCGTTTTTCTTGAGCCTGATTAACTCAAGGAAACACTTGACTTGTTTAAACGGCTGTCTTTTTTTTAAGTGCAAGCAAATATTGGTCTATCCTTTTCAGGAACTATGCTATAATGAACGGGTGAATATTTTTTAAACAGGAGGAATGAAACGAATGGCAAATCAAACAGCGACAGCTTATATAGGTACATATACTAAAATGGAATCAAAAGGCATTTACCGTCTTGTCATTGATACACAAACTGGAGACATTCTAGAAAATAAATTAGCAGGACAAATGGATAATCCGACTTACATTAAGATATCCAATGATAAAAACTATCTTTACTCTGTTGCCAAAGATGGAGAGAAAGGCGGCTTGGCTGCATTTAAAATTAATCCGGATGACGGTTCGCTCCTCTTGTTAAATACGCAAGTTAAAACGGGAAACCCGCCTTGTTATGTAGATGCTTCCGATGATAACTCCGTTGTTGTTTCTGCTAATTACCACCTTGGCACAATCATCAGTTATCCTACTGATAACGGTACTTTACTAGCGCCTATTTCTGAGATTCAGCATACTGGAAAAGGTATCCATGAGCGTCAAGAAAAGCCGCATGCCCATTTCGCTGGATATACACCCGATCAAAAGTTTGTAATCACATGCGATCTTGGTACTGACCATGTGACTACTTACCGTGCTGATGGCGGAAAATTAGAGCAAGTTTCTGATCTTGTTGTAACACCAGGAAGCGGCCCCCGCAACCTTGTGTTCCATCCAAATGCTAAATTTGTTTATATTATGACTGAACTCACTTCCGATGTCATCGTAGCAGAATATAATTCATCAAATGGTGCACTCACAACGATTCAATCCATTCCATCATTGCCAAGTGATTTTTCAGGTGAAAATAAAGGGAGTGCAATTCATATCTCAAATGACGGCAAGTTCCTTTATGTTTCCAATCGCGGCCAAGATGCTATCGTTTCATATCGCATAGACGAACAAAGTGGTAAACTTGAACTGCTTGAAACCATCTCAGTCGAAGGTGCTGGACCACGTGATTTTGACCTTGATCCTAGCGGCACAATTTTGCTTGCTGCCAACGAAAATACTCAAAACGTTACAATCTTTGGTGTTAATCAAGCAACCGGTCGCTTGACGCTACTTCAAAAAGATATTTCAGTTCCAGAACCTGTTTGTGTCAAATTTATCTAATTTAAAAAGAGGGAATCCGCCGCGGATTCCCTCTTTTTAAATGCTTCCAGCCAAAATATAACTTGTATCATTTACTGATTCTACTATCCATTCACCGTTATCATAAAGTATTTTCGTAATGCTGGCATTTTCAATGGTAGGATCGATTTTTTCAGGGTCAAGTAAGGCTAAAAAAGCATTGATTGTCAAACCGTGTGAGACAACGAGGACATGCTTATCATTTTCTGCTTCTTCATTTTGGATCATAATGTCGAGTGCTTGCTTGATGCGTACTTGCATCTTGTCCCATGTCTCAGCAGTCCCCGTGTCATCAAGCTTATGGACGGTTTCTGCTACGATACCATAATCTACTGCCTGCAAGCCTTCTTCGATCGACTCGTATCCTAAGTGCTGAACAACTTCTTCAAACATCATTTGGTCGGGCAGCCCTTCAAATTTGCCAAAGCAAAACTCACGTAATTCTTCCAAAGTGGTTTGCTTCAGTTTTGTTTGACCGCTTGCTCTCAAAATTAAATCCGCTGTTTCAATCGTACGGCGCAAGTCACTCGTATAAACAGCATCAAAACAGATGTCTAATCCTCTTCCAAGGCTCTCTGCTACTTCTCGACCAGGTTTTGTAAGCGGTGTATCCGACCAGCCTTGAACGCGCTCCATCGTGTTGAACATTGTCTTGCCGTGCCGTGTTAAATAAAAATGTATCTTTCCAGCCAAAAAAATCGCCCCTTTCTTCCTCATGATAGCAATCGCACATTTTAAAAGCAACTTTTTGACTGGTAAAAAAACCATCTCCATAGGTATAGAGATGGTTTTTTATTACTCTTTATTCTTCTTTTTGAAGATCGATTTAAAAGCGCGTTTGATTACATCGAAGAAACTTAGAGACGGAACCATGTTGGCGGGATCGACGTAAACACGAATCGCTCGAAGTACCTCTTTTGGCCGCTTAGAAGAGAATGTGAACGTTCCATTACGTTTTGTTTTAATCGCATAGCGGGGAATCCATTTTCCGCGCAGCATCACAGAAACAATCACTTGATCAACTTCTTCCCACGGGATTTGAACGAATTTGCGCACATCACGAGAATTAAAAAACTCGAAACCCTTATCCCCGATCATGATTTTTCCGTAATCCGTCAGGCCTGTAAAAGCGGTAGCATCGATCGTCATATCTACCTTTGTATTAATTGATTGTACCAACTGCATCCGCTCCATTTCTTTTTGTTTATCTAGTTTCATTATACAACAAGCAAGTAAAAAAGTGGATGGCGTTTACTTCGCCATCCACTTTTGTTTGTGAACGCTCATGTCCCGCAAAAACAAATTGATTTTACAGAAGTCCGATTACGTGCCCAACAACACCCACTACAAACAGACCAAGGATGATAATGATTGGGCTGATTTTCTTTTTAAGAAGCCACATACATAAGAATGTAAGTAGTAATGCAGCAAGCCCTGGAATCAAGTTATCCAAGTTGTTTTGCAACGTAGTCACTTTGGTTTGTGAAAGTGCTAATCCAGCTTGTTGTTGTTCAAGTGCCGTTTTAATGCCGTCAGCGCCGCTTGGAAGCTTATTCCAGTCGATGAAAGCACCGTCATCTAGTTTAACTTTAGAAACAACCGGCATGAACTTGATTGATACCCACCTTTGCACCAGGGCGGCGAGTACGAACATCCCGAGTATGGAAGCACCTTTCGTAATGTCACGAAGCAAACCGCCTGAAAGGTCATCAGTAATTTTAGAACCTGCTTTATAAGCAAATTCTTGTGTATACCACATGAATCCCCAACGGATTAAGTTCCATGCAACGAAGAAAATGATTGGGCCAAGAATACTTCCGCCCATTGCAAGCGAAGCACCTAAAGCTCCTAACATCGGACGAACTGTGAACCAGAATACTGGGTCACCAACACCGGCAAGCGGTCCCATCATACCGACTTTAACCCCTTGAATTGCAACATCATCAACTGGCGCACCGTTTGCACGCTCTTCTTCTAGTGCAAGTGTTACCCCAAGAATTGGTGAAGCAATGTATGGGTGAGTATTAAAGAATTCCAAGTGACGTTTTAAAGCATCGGAACGCTCTTCTTTTGATTTATATAATTTTTTGATTGCTGGGATCATCGAGAAAGCCCAGCCGCCATTTTGCATACGTTCATAGTTCCAAGAACCTTGAATGAAGGTCGAGCGCCATGCAACGCTTAGGCGATCTTTTTTCGTTAATTCGACTTTATCTGCCATTTCTCTTCTCCTCCTTTTTTACTTTAATAGTCATTCAGTATGTCGCCGAGCGGGTCTTTTGAACCGCCTCCGCCGCCATTACCTGAGTTTCCGCCGCCCATTTTAGAAAGTTGCAAGTAAATAAGAGCAAGCGCGATACCTAATGCACCAATTGCGATTAGAGTTAATTGAGAAATTGCAGCTACAACAAAACCGATGATGAAAAACGGCCATACTTCTTTTGTCGCCATCATGTTAATAACGAGTGCATAACCAACGGCAACAACCATTCCTCCGCCGATTGCCATACCGTCTGTTAACCATGCAGGCATTGACTCAAGGAAGCCTTGAACGGTTTCTGCAGGAATGAAAAGAAGAGCTGCTGCAGGAATCGCGATACGAAGACCTTGCATACATACAGCACCGATGTGGAGCCATTCTACTTTTCTGATATCACCATGTTCTGCTGCTCTATCCATCAAATGAACAATTGGAACAGCCAATGTACGAACGATCATTGTTAAGAAAAGACCAGCTACTGCAAGTGGAATTGCGATTGCAATTGCTGACGGGATACCTTGGACACCTTGTCCACCTAAAACTAAAATAATTGCTGATGCTACAGAAGCAAGCGCCGCATCCGGTGCTACTGCTGCTCCGATATTTGCCCATCCAAGTGCGATCATTTGAAGCGTACCGCCAAGGATAATGCCTGCTGTTAAGTTACCTGTTACTAAACCAATCAATGTACATGCCACTAGCGGTTGGTGGAATTGGAACTCATCCAAAATCCCTTCAATACCTGCTAGAAAGGCAACGATCACTACTAAAATCATCGCTATAATTGACATAATAGGCCTCCTACCTTTGATTTATTTTATTGAGCTTTCAGTTCTGCTTTTGCTTTTTTAAGAATTTCATCCATGCTTGCGCGTGAATCATTAGGAACTTTACGAACATCAAATTTAATGCCTTTCGCCTCTAATTTTTCAAACGCTTCAACATCTTCTTTACCCATAGAAAGTACTTTACTTACTACAACTTTTCCGACAGAGTGAGCCATTGAACCGACGTTAACTTCTTGAATATCTACGCCGCCTTCAACAACACGAAGAACATCTTCTGGATTTTCAAATAATAAGAGTGCTTTTGTATTTCCAAAGCGCGGATCTTTTGAAACTTCGATCATTTTCTCTACAGGAATAACGTTCGCATTCACACCAGGAGGTGCAGCTTCCTGAATTAAATTTTTACGAAGAGTATCTTTTGAAACCGCATCAGAAACTACGATAATCCGGTTAGGTTGCGTCGATTTTGTCCACGCAGTTGCTACTTGACCGTGCAAGAGACGTGAATCAACACGAGCTAAGACAAATTTAATTTTGCCGTCACCCACCACAGTTCCCGGAGGAATAGCTCCTTGTACTTCTGTTCCTTCTGCAGCCCCTGCCGCTTCCGTTTTCGATTCTAATTCTTCCGGTTTAACACGGATACCTTCTTTACCAGTACCGATGATATGCGCTGCGATTTCTTGAGCAGATTCCATCGTAAAGCGCGATGCATATGCTTCAATCAGCATTGGCAAGTTAAGTCCAGCCACGATTGCCCATTTGTCTTTATGTTCTTCATATAAATTGTTTGCTTGGTTAAACGGGGTACCTCCCCAAAGATCGACTAAGAACAATACTTCGTCTTGGCTGTCAAAAGATGCAATTGCAGCTTCCATCTTTGCTCTGACATCATCAGGACCTTCGCTCGGCATAAGCGTAATTGCTTTTACGTTTTCTTGCTCACCGAAGATCATTGATCCGGATTGCAAAATGCCGGCAGCAAATTCCCCGTGAGTTGCAAGGATAATTCCTACCATCTCTTTACCTCCTAATAATTAATCGTTATTTTCTAAACAGACATCACTCACACAAGTCCTATCTATTTATTTCGATCGTTTTTGCCCATTCAGAAACCCAAAATAGTCCCTTTTTCCACCGCCTCCCTTCAAGGCAATACTACTTCCCTCAAAGCTTTTCGGCCTTTCCAAAAGAAAATGTATGCGGATACTTTTCACAAAAGAATCTGCCTTATACCTCTTCTTGCGGATTAAGCCCACTAATAAATACATTGCAATTTTCATGCCAACTTTAGTGTATTAATTTACAAATCCCAATATAACACTTGCTCCGCCACACAAAAAAAAACAATACACTTTTTTAGTGTATTGTTTTCCGATACACTAACTACATTCCTCAGTTAGTGTATGCATCAAGTATAGTTCCCGGGATTTTGTCTATTTGCTGCCTTCCCACGATGATTGTCTCTTCATTATTTGTATCAAGCTGATCTGACTTTCTGCCAGTGTATTAGTATTAACCAATAACCAGTTGTCATGTCATCTACTATTTCGAGTATTTGCAATTTAAGATTAATATACTTTAGCCAAAAACACAAGAAAATTGATAAAAATAATTCACATTACCTCTCCATTTGTTGTTTTCTTATCCAAGAAATGGCTTGATAAAGCGAATTAGATTGTCTTAATTTTTTGATACGCTAATCCCTATTATCCCTAACCTTGATGGCCTCCTACATATGTGCTGCGCTTTATCCCTGTTGCCCCGTTCATCAAGCTACTCGCATGCATCAATGCCTTAAAACCATAGCGTGTCCGAATTCGATCAATTGTTGTATCAAGTTGCTGTTCTTGCAAAGTTCGTTCCGCATTTTCAAATAGATTTAACTGAAGTCCTGCTTTCGGCGTGATTCGTCCAAAAGAAATCATGATTGTCCGAACAGGCTCCCCTTCATAGTATTTCCAAAAAAGTTGGATTAAAAACTCCTTAATAATTTTGCTAGAACTAGTTGGCTGAATGCGTATTTGGTGCCGAAAACCATGCAGTTTGCTGTAACGGCTATAGCCGACATGAAGCGCAATTGCAGCCGTATCTACACCGCTCGTCCGAAGTCGCATCGCAATCTCCTCCGCCATTTCCTGAATGACAATCACAACCTCAGCCGGGTCCTGATAATCGCGCTCCAAAATTTGGCTTTTCCCGTAGCTTTTTTCAGCAGGAACATGCTTTTCATTGATTCTGCTATAGTCAATACCATGCGCATGATAGTGTAGTTGAGAACCGATTACACCTAAATGATGCTTCAACAGCGCTTCCTCAGCTTGACTTAAATCAAATACACTATAGATACCAACTTGTTCGAGCCGCTTTGCCATTCGCCTCCCAATTCCCCAAAAATCAGTTAGCTTTCGCATTTTCCATAGTTTATCAGGCACATCTTGATAGCGCCATTCCGCTCGCCACCCCTCACAATCTTTCGCTTCATTATCCAGTGCAAGCTTGGCAAGTAGCGGGTTGTCTCCAATGCCAACGGAAACATAGAGACCGAGTTCTGCGAGAATCTCGTATTGAATTCGTTTTGCAATCGTATTCGTGGAGCCAAACAATGCATGTGAACCCGTAATGTCTAAAAAAGCCTCATCAATCGAATAAGGCAGTAAAAATTCATCCGGCACATAGCGCAAGAAAATCGCTTGAATCTTAGCGTGCATCTTCAAGTAATAGTTCATTCGCGGTGGCACAATCTGAATTCGCGCATCATTCGGCAATTCAAAACGCCGCGACCCTGTTTTAATCCCAAATTCGTGTTTCATTTTCGGAGTAGCTGCAAGCACAAGTCCGCCTGGCCGGTCAGCATGACTCATCACAACGAGATATTCTTCAAGCGGATTTTTCCCTCGGGATGCGCATTCTGCTGAAGCAAAGAAGCTTTTGACATCAATACACAAAATGTCGCGGCGCGGTGCATGACTGTAATCCATCATTCGTACCATTTCTTAGCACCCCGCTTGCTTCTTACATGTTGAATCCGGTCAAGTGCAACTTGAATAAGGCCATTTTCCGTCCGTAAAATAACATATCCGTCCTCAAATCCGGCAATCCGTCCGACTACATCTGCATCTGGTTCTCTATCAGGATCATAGGCAGCTAACTTGCACTGAATTTCAACTTGCGCTTGATGCAGCATCGCTTCTCTCAAAACTACTTGAATATCTGTTTCTGTCATTTCTGATTTCCACGGGCGCTGTTCCTTCAAACGCTCCATCTGTTCTGAATGCTCTGATAGGAAAAAACCGCCCCACTTCATGATTCCGCGATCTTGATATGCCATCCTCATTCACACTCTTTTCTTATAAAATAGAACATTTGTTCGTAAATTATTGTATTAAATTTCCAGAGGTTTGTCTAGAGGTAAAAAGGCACACTCACAAACAGCGGACGCGAAAAAGGCGGCTTAGTTCTAAGGAAAAACTTAGAAATAAGCCGCCAAATTATTTTTTGACTTTTTTTTCTATAATGCTTTGCGATAAATTTCACGGCTAACTTCAAGCGTTTGATCACCGCGTTCCGAAATCGCTGTAAGTTTATGGTCAGAGAGCTGGCTCACGAGCGCCTCTACAACTTCTTCACCGAGATTATAATCGCTGAAATGCGTGCCCGCGCCAAGCACTTCAAAGAATTGACCGGTTTTTACAATCGCTGCATCAATCCGTTCTTCCGCATCCCCTTCTGTAATCTGCCAAACTCGTTCCGCATATTGCAGTAATTTTTCACGTTTCTCTTGTTTACGAACACTAAGCAAGGCAGGAAGGACAATGGCCAAAGTTCGCGCATGATCGATCCCGTACAGCGCTGTAATTTCGTGTCCCAAACTATGACTCGCCCAGTCTTGAGGCACCCCTTTATTCAGTGTTCCATTAAGCGCATTTGTCGCGGTCCACATGAAGTTTGCCCGTAAATTGTAATCATGCAAGTCTTCTTTAATCACATCCGGTCCAATTTCAATCAAGGTTTGAAGCAAACCTTCTGCATAGCGATCCTGAACCATCGCGCCAACCGGATAGGTCATATACTGTTCCATAATATGAACAAACGCATCAATCACACCATTTGCCAGTTGACGCGCCGGAAGAGTATAGGTTAATTCCGGATCAAGAATCGAGAACACTGGGAAAGTAACAGCACTACCGAAGCTCACTTTTGCTTTTTTCGCTTTAATTGTGATCACTGCACCGCTGTTCATTTCCGAACCTGTTGCTGGAAGTGTCAATACGGTTCCAAATGGAAGCGCGCTCGTGACCGGTCTTCCCGCACCAACACCATTTCCGAAAATATCAAGCGGATCACCATCAAACTTAGCTGCCGAAGCCACAAACTTAGTTCCATCAATTACAGAACCTCCGCCAACTGCAAGCAAAAAATCATAACCTTCCGCTTTCACCAGTTCAATCGCTTTCGACAATGTTTCAAAGGTTGGATTCGCTTCGATGCCGCCAAATTCGCCAAGCTCGAATCCCGATAATGCTTGTTTGACCTTATCAAGCGTTCCAAAGCGGACTACACTACCCCCGCCGTAAAGCAAAAGTACTTTTTTCCCTTGTGGAATAAGTGTTGCAAGCTCTTTTAAGCGATCTTTCCCGAACACAATGTGCGTCGGATTATAATAATCAAAATTGGCTATTTCCTGATTCATTTTCGTTCCCCCGATTCTATAAGATTTAATCTCTGTTTCGTAAAATATTATACGCTAAAACGGCGCAAATCCAAAAGAAAAATGACCCAGCCAATCGACTGAGTCATTTTTCTGTGTGAGGGATAACAATATTTTAGAAAAGCATTTTATATGGATGCTTTTTGAGTTAGGCAGTTTGAGTTTGTGCTTTTTTAAACAGTGTAAAGCGGGCAAAATTAACCACTGTCCGGCAAGTTGTACCAAATTTATCTGGTTCGTTTTCCACTTCGACTAAGACAGAGTTTGTATAGAAACCTAATACTTTACCAATGTACTGAACTTCATCGCGTTCAAACAAGATATAATCACCCATCTTCACTTCTGTCTCCCGCAAAGGCTTGGTTTGCATTAAACTATTTTCTCTCATTTCGTCGACCTCGCTTTCATATTCTCTACACTCTTATCATAACCGAAAAAGAAAGCGAAAATTATTACAGGTTATAAATTCGGGCGTTTCGTAAAATAAAATGTGACATTTTATACAAATACAGTTTTAAAAACTATCCCATTGTATAAATCTAGCTAAAAATAATCGTTTAAGCCGAGCCATCAAAAATATAAAAAAAATCAGTTGACCGCAGAGCGATCAACTGATTTTTTTATTTTAACCTATCAATGATCTGCTCAGGCTTCTTTCAAAAAAAGCTAAGTTCGTATCGTAGCAAGATTTTTGCTCCAAACTACGCCTGTCAAATCAGTAAAATTCGGTTCTCGACCTTATTGAATACGAGGTTCCGGCGCCGCTCTATGGATCTCATACAACTTGCTCGGAATCCCGTCAAACAGCGGCGAAAGCGATCCGTTTGCCGTCACTACAAGTTCGTGCATTGCGCGCGAACAAATCGTGTACAAAAGCGTCCGCTCATTTTCATGCTGATACGTCGCGCTTGAGGCATCAAGCGCAATCACCCCGTCAAATTCAAGCCCCTTCGCCAGATACGACGGAATAATCATCACGCCTTCCTGCAGCTTTTGATGCTCCATATGCACAAGCCGCACCTTCATTTTCTTATAAAGCGACAAATACGCTTCTTCACAAATTTCCTGATCTTTCCCGATGATAGCAATCATTTTCCCGGTTTTTTGCAGCCGCAAAGCCTCCTCATATACCGCGTCCATCATCGCAACAAAGCTTTGACTTTCAATCAGTTTTGGCAGATTTCCTTTGCGGGAAAAAGCCTCAATATTTTCCTCCGCTTGAATGATTCCCTTGGTGAAATTTGTGATCTGTTCCGTTGAACGATAGCTCTTGCTAAGCCGTACAACTTCGGTTTTCTCCGGATCAAATTGTTCCTTAATTTCCTCAAGTAGCGTCCGTTCCTTTTCCTGCGTCTTAAAAATCGCTTGGTTTAAATCCCCCAGCAACGTAAATTTACTGCTTGGAAAAAGCGTTTTTAAATAGTAAATCTGCGCTGGTGAATAATCCTGAATTTCATCAATAAATAAGAAACGCATTGCCCGATTGGCATTTTTCCCAACTACCGCATCCCATAAATCTAAGTAAAAAACGGTATCCTCAAGCGCTAATTTATTCGCATTAAGATTTGCAACAACCCGCTTCACTTCTGCTTTCCAGTCCGCATCCGTTATCCGAGCCTCTTCAAGAGAAACAAGCTTTGGAACCGACTGCATGAAATGAACAAATTGCTGGCGAATATGGAAAAAGCGATTTTCTTTAATTGCTTGGTGTACCTTTTTAAGCCGCAGACGAACAATTTTCCGCGCTAAATAATCCTGTTCCGCATCAAAACCGTCGAATTCCAAATCAAGCGGTACAAGCTCCTGATAACGCTCCTCGCTCAAAAGTTCAATCTCATCTTTCACCCAATCGCGCTTAATTTCTTCATTCGCAAACACATAAATTTCCTCGCGCAGCGCTTTCCTTGCAAGTTCAAGCCGTGCCGAAAGCCCGTAATCCGCACGTGTGTTGTAAAAAATCTCACTAACCCGCTCCTTCGAGATAATCGTCCGACCGCGGAAACGAATATCTTTAAAACAAAGCCCCGTTTTTTGCAGTGCCTTTTGGTAACGAGAAATGGCAGCGAAAAGCCGTATTTCTTCTTTCAGCCCGATAATATTTTGCCGCAACTTGTTTTCCTTATCTTCAAACTGCTCAAACAAACTTTCAACCTCAAGCTTGCCTAGGCGGCTCGTAATAAAGTCTTGAAAAGTGGTTTGCTGCATATTTTTCTCTCCAAGTTCCGGAAGCACATTTCCAATATAGTGATTGAAAAGCCGGTTAGGCGAGAAAATGATCATTTGTTTTTCATCAAGTCCATCACGAAAGCGATAAAGCAGATATGCGATTCGTTGCAACACCGCCGAGGTTTTTCCGCTTCCCGCCGCACCTTGTACAAATAATAGTTCGCTTTTCGTATCACGAATGATCCGATTTTGTTCCCGCTGAATCGTTGAAACAATATTTTTCATCTGCACATTCGAACCGCTGCCAAGCACCTCTTGGAGCATCTCATCACCAATTGCCGCGCTCGTGTCGAACATCGAAACGAGCTTTCCGTCTTTAATTGAAAATTGGCGTTTGAGCAGCACATCGACCGTCAACTTCCCTTGCGGCGTATCGTAGCTTGCCTCGCCAATTTCGCCATCATAGTAAACACTTGAAATCGGTGCTCGCCAATCATACACTAAAAATTGATCGTTCTCATCAAGTGCCGAACCAATCCCAATATAAATTTCTTCACGCGGTGTCTCCGCGTCTTGAATGTCAATCCGTGCAAAGTAAGGAGAGTTTTTCATTTTATCAAAAACAGCCAGCTGTTTCTCAGCGTGCTCGTAATTTCGTTCCCGCTCGCGCAAAAAGTGTTCCTGCTGGCGAATGCTGATATTCGTTTCCGAAACATCATCTGGTTCAAGCAAATTCACACGTACATCATCCCAAAAATTGGAACGAATATCACTCGCTTCTTGTTTGACAGAAACAAGCGAATCACTAATTTTCTCTTCTTGTTTTTTGATTTGCTCAATCGTATAATCAATTCGCTCTTGTTCGTGTTTCTCTTCGTCCATGAAAAAACCTCCCAAAAAATATTGACAAACACATTTAAATGATGTATAATTAAATTGTGTTAATTGTGATTTAAAACAGAAAATCACCTAAAGTATTTCTCAGTATAGCATATAATACCCTGTTTTGCAATCTCCTTCACATTTTTGATGGAGTTTTTTTGTGTCTAAAAAAGCTGGGGCAGCGTCGCTGCCCCAGCTTTTTTCTTAGAAACTATCCCCGATTTCCTTCACCATTTCCGAGACAGACTCCAAGCCGCCTCCAGATAAATACCAGTATTCCGGGTTTAAATAAATAATTTTCCCCGTCTTATAGGCATTCGTTGTTTTCACAAGATCATTTTCAACAGTCTTTTTCGCCGAAGATTCTCCGCCAACCGCAGCGCCGCGGTCAATCACATAAATATAATCTGGATTTTTCTCCGATATATATTCCATCGAAATACTTTGTCCGTGCGTCGAAGCTTTAATCGACATATCAACAGGTTTAACACCAAGCACATCATGAATCAAACCAAATCGCGATCCCGAACCATAAGCACTGATTTTACCATCATTCGCTAAAATAATTAACCCGGTTTTATCTTTCGGCGCTGCATCTTTCACTTCTTTAATTTGTGAGTCAATTTTATCTAATTCAGCTTCCGCCTCTTTTTCTTTATTAAAAATCTTACCGATTGTCTTCACATTTGCATGAAAAGAATCCAAGTAATTTGACGTATCGAGACCAAGATAAATCGTGGGTGCGATTTCGCTGAATTTATCATAAGAATCGCTTTGGCGTCCAGAGATGATATTTAAATCGCTCCCTGCGTTGTTGATGGCTTCAAAATCGGGTTCCTTAAGCCCACCTGCATCTACCGCTTTATCCGTATCAAATGCTTTCAAATACTTTGGCAAATTTTGCTTTGGCAGAGCCGCTACTTTACTGCTCAGTCCAAGCTTTTCAAGCGTATCAAGCGTCCCAAAATCAAAAACCGTTACTTTTTCCGGATTTTGCTTCACCGTCGTCTTGCCAAGCTCGTGTTTTACTGTAATCTCTTTAGAATCCGCCTTCACTCTTTCCTTCTTGTCGCCCGATTCACCGCATGCAACCAAACCGATTGCCAATAAAATAACCCCTAAAGATGCCGCTAATTTCTTCATTATTTTCCTCCTAGTAATTAATTTGTTTTTTTACATTGAAATATAATCCAAATTTATTTCCATCAACCTCAGTGATCGGAATGTCCATCGAGAAAACCCGTTTTAAAACGTGCTCATTCATCATTTCCGCCGTACTTCCCTCAGCAATTTTCCTTCCGTCCCTAAGCGCTACAATCTGATCCGAATAGCAAGAAGCAAAATTAATATCGTGTAAAACAAGTACTACTGTTTTTCCCAGTTCATCAACTAGCTTTCTGAAAATCTGCATCATCGAAACCGCGTGTTTCATATCAAGATTGTTAAGTGGTTCGTCCAAAAGAACATAATCTGTATCTTGCGCGATTACCATGGCAATAAAGGCACGTTGCTTCTGACCGCCGCTTAGTTCATCTAAAAAAACATGCTGCATTTCTGTCATTTCCATATAGCGAAGAGCTTCATCCACTTTTTCTACATCGATTTTTGTAAGTCGACCTGATGAATATGGGAATCTGCCGAAATCGACTAAATCACGTACCGTAAGCCTCGCCGTCAAATGATTCGCTTGCTTTAAAATAGAAACTCGCTTGGCAAGCGCCTGGCTTTTCCAGTTGGAAATACTTTGCCCATCAAGCAGTACATCTCCATGATCCGGCTTAATTAGGCGGCTCATAATCCCAAGGAGCGTACTTTTGCCGGCACCGTTTGCACCAATCAATGAAGTAATGGCACGTGGCATAATCTCAAGCGAGACATCCTTTAAAACGACTTTATCCTGATATTTCTTCGTAACCTGTTCGATTTTCATGTCAGTTTCCTTCCTTTCAGAAGCAAGTATAGAAAATAAATCCCGCCGGCTAAATTAATGATCACACTGATGGGTGTATTAAAAGCAAATAGCCTTTCCGCCAAAACTTGACCGAATGTCAGCGTGATGATGGCAATAAGAGCCGCAGCCGGTATCAAAACGCGGTGTTTATACGTTGGGAAAAGCTGATAGGCGATATTCGCTACGATCAACCCAAGGAAAGTAATCGGTCCGACAAGCGCCGTCGCGATACTCGTTAGGACAGCAACAACAATTAATAGTCGCTTGACAATGCTATTATAAGGCACCCCTAAATTGATAGCTTCCGCTTTGCCGAGTACTAATACATCAAGAAATTTCTCTAACCGGAATAAATAAAGCAAAACAAGTACGATAAGTACACAACTTAAGAAAAGAACCGCCACGTTGACGTTACCAAAGCCCGCAAAGCTTTTGTCTTGGACAATTTGAAATTCATTCGGATCAATCAGCATTTCCATAAAGGAAGAAAAACTGCCGAAAAAGGTTCCAAAAATAATCCCAACAAGCAGCAGCAGGTAAATACTTGTCCCTTCCCGCTTAAACAGCAAATAATAGAAAATGCCTGAAAAAGCAATCATTAAGCCGCTTGAAAGAATAAAATTCAGCTGTGCTCCGACATGTATCAATACGGCTTGACCAAAAATAAACAACAGTGCTGTTTGAAATAGCAGATAAAGTGAATCAAGTCCCATAATGCTTGGCGTTAAAATTCGGTTTCCCGTGATTGTTTGGAAAACCACCGTTGAAACAGCTATCGCAACCCCAGTAACAAGCATCGCAAGCCACTTTGTCCCGCGCAGTTTGAGTGCAAACTCGATGTTGCCACCAAGAAACAAAAACAAATAACAGCCGGAGAATACCAGCGCTAAAAGCAAAAGAAAGAGCATCTTTTTACGCATAGGATTTCCTCCTAAACAAGAGGAACAAGAAAATTACACTACCGATAATGCCCACTACTAAACTGATCGAGACTTCATATGGATAGAGAATGAGGCGCCCGATAATATCGCATCCAAGCAGAAAAGCTGCACCGGCAGTGCGGTATCCGGCAAGTTTTTCTGCAGATTGTCCCCGCGCATGATCGAAATGATATTTGGAACGATCAAGCCAAGAAACGGAATCATCCCGACAGTAAGCACAACGGTTGCCGTGATAAAAGCAACAATAATCAGCCCAATGCGCATCACCGCACGGTATGACAAGCCTAGATTACTTGCAAATGTTTCACCAAGACCGGTCACAGTGAATTTGTCCGCATACAGATAGGCGAGAATCAACATCGGAATGGACAGATAAAGAATTTCGTATCTACCTTTCATAATCATCGAGAAGTCGCCTGAAAGCCATGAAGAAATATTTTGAACAAGATCAAAGCGTAACGCAAAAAACGTCGTGATCGAGCTTAGGATGCTCCCGAACATGAGTCCGACAAGCGGAATAAAAATTGTGTCGCGAATTGAAATCGAGTCAAGAATTTTCATGAAAACCAAACTGCCGAGGAGCGCGAAAATAAAAGCCACGCCCATCTTGACAAAAAGCGATGCCCCTGTGAAAAAAAGCAACGAGACTAATACGCCAAGCCGCGCTGCATCCATTGTCCCTGCCGTGGTCGGCGAAACAAATTTGTTCTGCGTCAAGCTTTGCATGATCATTCCGGAAATACTGATACCTGCTCCAGCAATGATAATGCTAACAAGTCTCGGAAAACGACTAAAAAGAAATATGTCTAGCTCATGATTCGTCCATGTAGCAATATGTATAGGAAGTTTTTCAACTCCGATAAAAAGAGAAACGGCTGCTAAACATAGAAATGCGAAAATAAGTCCTAATCGCTTCATTCTACCTCTCCTTTTATTTAATTGAGAATATTATCAATTAGGTTCCCAACACCATTCTAATTGATAATGAATCTCATTGTCAATGATTCCTAATAAAAATTTACTTGTACTTGATGTACCATTTACGCTAAAATAGATTTGGAAGGTTAAATAAGAAGGAGTGACTGACATGTTGATTAAAAATCTTTGCATACCAAAAATAAAGTTAACGACGGTTCCAGAAACGGCTACTTTAAAAGAAGCGATTGCTTTGCTTGAAGAATCCGGCTACCGCTGTGTACCCATTCTCGATAAGACGGGCGAAAAGTTCCTTGGAAACATTTATAAAATGCATATTTATCGCCATCAAGCAAACGGCGGAAGCTTAGATGATCCTGTAACGTCTTTGCTTAAAAACGCAACGAAACACATCAGCATCAACTCCTCATTTTTCAAAGTATTTTTCACAATCAAAGAACTCCCTTATATTGCTGTTTTAAAAGAAAACGGTGATTTCTACGGGATTCTAACGCACGGCAAACTGCTTGGACTTTTAGCAGATGCTTGGAATGTGAAAACAACCAGCTATATGCTGACAATTGCAACAGGCGAAGTTCCCGGTTCCATGACAAAAATCACGAAAATCATTGACAAATATACGACAATTGCAAGTATCATTACGCTGGATGATCAAAGTTCCGACTACATCCGCCGCATTCTCGTATCGCTTCCGCTGTCTGTGACAGAGAGCGTCAAAAATGATATCGTTGAACACCTTGACCGCAAAGGCTTCCGAGTTGTTGAAGTCGAAAACTTACAAGATGAAAAATAAACATACTAATAAAACCCCCTTAAAAGCTAGCTTTTGAGGGGGTTGCTATATGGTCAAACATACGTTAATTTGTCATATCTGAATCTGACTATTCTCCTGTCACTTCATTTACGTTCACCAATCGCCTATCGCTACCTTCAACTATGATTCCTTGGTGATTATTGATCAGACAAAGGTTTATCTTTTCGCCAAACTCCATCTCTACTTGCTCCGTCACCACATCAAAAGGAGGGTTTTTATAATGAGGTACTACATAAAAATCTACAGCAGCCAATCCGTCAAGAGAAACAAGATCTGGAGCCTCTTCCGGATTATCCATCATCTTCATGTATTCGATTGATTGAGAAAGGACAATAGCTCCTGCGGATTCACCAATATAAACTTTCCCGTTTTGAATTTCTTCTGTAAGAATTCGATCAGCACCAGACTTTCTCAATTCCTGCAACAAAAAGAAGGTATTACCGCCCGTAACATAGATATACTCATTTTTTCTTAGCTTCTGTTCAATTTCTTTCGTTGAAGCAAGAGAGACGTCAAGCTCATCAATAATCAATCCGAGATTTTCCAGAGCAAGCTTTCCTGAATCTACATAAAAAGTAACTTCTTCCACCTTGCTGGCAGTTGGAATGAAAGTAACAGTTTTTCCTACTAATGCTTCATCAAGCGATCGCAACTCACTAAAAACTTCTTCAAACGAGGATACTAAAAATAGTTTTTTCATCTCATGTTCATCCCTTTCCTTAATCGCAATCTATTTCACGATGTCGAATCGTTACGGACTTTGTCAATCTGGTTTCTTTTTATTAGAGCACAGGTAATTCAAAAAACTTCTTCTAAACCATATTTTTTTGAGAATGTTTTGTTCACACAAATTTTTGAAGCCTATAAGGAAAAGTATAGCAGAAAATATGTTTTAAAAACTAGAGGTTGATTGTCTATTTTTTGTAAAGAAATAGTCCAAACCAGTTCCATTCTATTCGCCTAAAAATAGTCGTCTTCAGCCTTTGTTCAAATATACAAAAACCGCTAACTGAAAACCTCGGTCGATTCTTACTAGTTAGAATGTCCATAAAAAAAAAACAGAGTGAATCGACTCCACTCTGTAGTAAATATTATTTATCGAGATCCATTAATTTACAAACCGAACGCATCATATAAATCTTGTAGAAAGTCATCCTTAATTTCCCACTTCTCTTTATCGTCAGGGTCTTGTTTAAGGTGTAGCGTCACAGTCGTTTTTTTTAGCAGCCGCAGGACTATTTAGCAGCATGTATTTCATGGCTTCAAAGGCATATTGATTGGTTAGCGGATCTTCTTCGACCTCTGATGTCTCTGACGTCACTTCCCTCTCAATCGTTTTTGCAAGCTCTTCAAGCTTTTGGTACATCGTCTACCTCCGAAATAATCGCATCTGACATTACCTCTTCATTTTCTTTTAAAACATGATCACTTTTAACGCCAAAAATCGTCTCAAGATCTGTTGTTTTTCTTGATAGATATAGCTGTCGACAAGTACTTTCGGGTGACGCACAACCGCTAAGCACAAAAAGTAATGGAACTCCAAATAAAGCCGATGTTATTTTTCTGTTTTTTATTCTATTTTAATTGCAAATAAACTAGTAATCTAAAAAACCCCCGTCCATGCTTCGCATGAACGAGGATTTTTTTCTACTTATAGAGAACTTCACTGCTGCCTATTTACCATTTAATTTTCTTTTTTTTCTTGAAAACAATCGACGAATTCCAGCAAGAGCAAGAAGTAGTCCTGCAAACGGATAAAGTGAATTCGATTCATCACCTGTTTCCGGCAAGTTTTGTTTCGACTGCTCTTGTTTTGGAGCTTCTGATTGGGCTACTTCTTTTTGCGGTTGTTCTGGTTTATCAACTGTAACCGGAAGAGCTTTTACAATGACAACCCGTTCAAATGTTGCTTTGTTGCCGTCAGAATCGGTTACTTCATAAACAACTTTATACGTGCCCGCTTTCGTAAGGTCAACTGTATTCTCGATGATTTTTACATCACCAGTTAGATCACCGTCTTCAAGATCGCTTGCTTTGATCGTGCTCATTGGATCAAAAGAATCGCCAACTGTTAAAGTTGTTTCTTTTTCACCCGTAATTTTTGGTCCCTCAGTCACAATTACTTCGCGTGTAAATGTTGCCTTGTTGCCATCTTTATCCAACACTTCATATGTCACATAATATGTGCCTGGTTTTGAAGTATCTACAGGATTTTCGAGTACAACCAACTTATCTGTGATGTCCCCATCTTCTTTGTCCGTTGCTTTCATTGTACTTAGCGGATCAAAATCAGCATTTGGATTAAGACGAGTAGATTCTTCTCCTGTAATCGTCGGTGCTTCTGTCACAACAACTTCACGTGTGAAGAGAGCCACGTTGCCGTCTACATCTGTTACTTGATACGTCACTTCATACGTTCCCGGAATACTTGTATCTACTGTATTCGTGAGAACAATCAACTTCGCAGTCAAATCGCCATCTTCTTTATCTGCTGCTTTCATCGTACTCATTGGATCAAAGTCAGCATTCGGGTTCAGACGTGTAGATTCTTCTCCTGTAATCACTGGTGCTTCCGTCACGATAACCTCACGCGTAAATGTCGCTTTGTTGCCATCTGCATCTGTTACTTGATATGTCACAAAGCATGTACCCGGAACAAGTGAATCAACTGGATTATTCACAACTTCAAGTTTTGCAGTTAGATCACCGTCTTCTTTATCCATTGCTTCCATCGTGCTCATTGGATCAAAAGCTTGTCCAGGGTTCAAGCGCGTAACCAGTTCACCTTTAATTGTTGGTGCTTCCGTTACAATCACTTCACGCGTAAACACAGCTTCATTTCCGTCTGCATCTGTTACTTGATAATCTACTTGATACGTACCAGGAATAGCAGTATCCACAGGATTATTCACAACAACGAGTTTTGAAGTCAAGTCCCCATCTTCTTTATCCACCGCTTTCATTGTGCTTAGTGGATCAAAGTCGGCATTTGGGTTTAGACGCGTCGAAGCTTCCCCTGTAATCACTGGTGCTTCCGTTACAACTACAGTACGCGTAAAGCTTGCTTTATTGCCATCCGCATCTGTTACTTGATACGTCACTTGGTAATTACCCGGTACACTTGTATCCACATTGTTTGTTAATACAACGAGTTTGGCCGTCAAATCGCCGTCTTCTTTATCCACAGCTTTCATTGTGCTTAGTGGATCAAAATCAGCATTCGGATTTAGACGTGTCGTTTTTTCACCCGTAATCACTGGTGCTTCCGTTACAACTACAGTACGCGTAAAGCTTGCTTTATTGCCATCCGCATCTGTTACTTGATACGTCACTTGGTAATTACCCGGCACACTTGTATCCACATTGTTTGTTAATACAACGAGTTTGGCCGTCAAATCGCCGTCTTCTTTATCCACAGCTTTCATTGTGCTTAGCGGATCGAAAGCCGCATTCGGATTTAGACGTGTCGTTTTTTCACCCGTAATCGTTGGCGCTTCCGTTACAATCACTTCACGGATAAATGTTGCTTTGTTGCCGTCAGAATCCGTCACTTCATAGTTCACTTCGTACGTACCCGGCATTTTTGTGTCAACCGTATTTTTCGTTACCACAAGTTTTGCCGTAATATCGCCATCTTCCTTATCCATCGCTTTCATTGTGCTTAGCGGATCGAAGCTTGCGTTTGGATTAAGTCGGGTAGATACTTCGCCCGTAATTTCTGGACCTTCTGCCACAACAACTGTGCGAACAAAATTCGCTTTATTGCCGTCAGAATCCGTCACCTCATAAGTCACTTCATACGTGCCAGGCGTTTTTGTATCCACATTATTTTTCACAACTTGAAGTTTCGCTGTAAGATCACCGTCTTCTTTATCCATCGCCTTCATCGTGCTTAGCGGATCAAAACTTGCATTCGGTTGCAGATACGTGATTTTTTCACCCGTAATTACTGGTGCTTCTGTCACAATCACATCGCGAGTAAATGTTGCTTTATTGCCATCCGAATCCGTCACTTCATACGTCACTTTGTAGCTACCAGCTGTATTCACATCCACATTGTTGCTCACTACCTTAAGCGCACTTGTCAAGTTGCCGTCTTCCTTATCTGCGGCTGTGATTTGCATCATTGGATCGAATGCCTGACCAATATTAAGCGTAATCGTCTTCTCCCCTGTAATCGTCGGAGCTTCCGTTACAATCACGTCGCGGATAAACGTCGCTTTATTCCCATCTGAATCTGAAACTTCATAAGACACTTGGTATGTGCCCGGAATTGCAGTATTCACATTATTGCTCACTACACGGATTGAACTTGTGATGTCGCCATCTTCCGTATCCGATGCTTTCATCGTGCTTAACGGATCAAAGACCGCATTCGGATTGAGACGTGTGGTTTTTTCTCCTGTGATTTGCGGACCGTCTGTGATAATTACAGTTTGCGTAAAGTACGCCTTGTTGCCATCCGAATCCGTCACTGAAAATTCATTCGTATACGTACCTGGAACCGCAATATTCACGTTTGTCGAAACTAGTTCAATTTTGTTCGTAATATCTCCGTCTTCCTTGTCAGTCGCACGTAGCGAAGCTTTCCCATCCACAAGTTCATTCACTTTGCCGTAAATCACTTGTTCGCCGGTAATCACTGGCTTTTCAGTTACCGTCACGAGACGTGTGAACGTTGATTTATTCCCATCCGAATCCGTTACTTCATAAGCCACTTCATAGTCGCCTGGGACATTCACGTTCACCGTATTTTTCGTCACTTTAAGCTGCGCCGTCAAGTCACCGTCTTCTTTGTCTTCAGCTTTCATCGTGCTCATCGGATCAAATGCTTGACCAGGATTTAAGCGTGTAGTTGCTTCCCCAGTAATTTTCGGTCCACCAAAAACATTTACTTCACGCGTAAATGTCGCCTTGTTCCCATCCGAATCCGTCACTTGATAAACCACTTGATATTCGCCAACAACCGCGGTGTTGACATTGTTAGAAAGAATTTGAAGTTTGTTCGTGATGTCGCCGTCTTCCTTGTCAGTCGCCTTCATCGTGCTCATCGGATCAAACGCTTCATTCAGCTGTAAGTTCGTAATTACTTCACCCGTAATAACAGGTTTTTCCGTCACAATTACTTTACGTGTAAATGTACCAACATTGCCATCCGAATCTGAAACCTTATATTCCACTTCGTATGTGCCTGGAACATTGATATTGACCGTGTTTTTCGTTACCTCAAGTTGCGCCGTTAAATCGCCGTCTTCTTTATCCATGGCTTTCATTGTGCTCATTGGATCAAAAGCCTGCCCTTGGTTAAGACGAGTTTCGGCTTCACCGGTAATCACCGGAGCCTCCGTTACGACTACTGTACGCGAATACGTTGCGGTGTTGCCATCTGAATCCACAACCGAATATTCAACCTTGTATGTGCCAGCTACAGCCGTGTTCACATTATTCGAAACGACTTGCAGTTTGCTTGTGAGGTCTCCATCTTCCTTATCATTTGCTTTCATGTCCGAAAGCGGATCAAACGTTCCGCCGACATTAATTTGCGTCATCGTCGGGCCGGTAATCACCGGTTTTTCCGTTACGACTACAACTCGTACAAATGTCGCTACATTCCCATCCGAATCTTTTACTTGATAAGCCACTTGATATGTACCCGGAACAGCCGTGTTCACATTATTCGAAGTTACTTCAAGTTTATTCGTGATATTACCGTCTTCCTTGTCCATCGCTTGCATCGTACTCATCGGGTCAAAACTTGCACCAACATTAAGACGCGTTTCTTTGTCCCCAGTGATGATCGGTGCTTCCGTCACAACAACAGTTTGGATAAAGGTGCTTGTATTGCCATCCGAATCTCTAACAGAATAAATCACATTATACGTACCAGCCATTGTCACATCTACATTCGAAGATTGAATCTGAATCGCAGAAGTCAAGTTGCCATCTTCCACATCTGATGCGGTAACTGTACTTAAACCGTTGAATAATTCATTTACACGCAAGTACACCGTTTGCTGTCCAGTAATGACTGGCGGATTTGTCACAATAACCTTACGTGTAAATTGGGCTTTATTTCCTGTTGAATCCGTCACTTCATATTCCACTTGATAAGTTCCCGGCACAGCCGTGTTGACATTATTGCTTGTAATTACGATCGCAGAAGTCAAATCTCCATCCTCAGCATCGCTTGCAGCCATTGTACTGCGAGGATTAAAGTTATCATTTGGATTTAAACGTGTTTCCGCTTCACCAGTAATCGTCGGTGGATTATCTGATTCGACAATAACTTGACGTGTGTATGTGGTCGTATTATTATGACTGTCTGTTACTTGATAAGTCACCGTATAAGTTCCCGGTACCATATTGTTCACTGGATTATTCACAACAACAAGTTGCGAAGTCAAATTCCCATCTTCATTGTCATTTGCAGACATGCCGCTCATCGGATCAAATGACGTACCCACACGAATTCTCATGTCATCACCAGCAATAGTTGGGCTCGAACCACCGAGAATTGTAATCGGACTATTAATACCGTTTGATGTATACGTTAAATCTGTAAAACCTTCATCATGATAGTTAGCTTGAGCAGATGACGATAAGTTCACTCCAGGCGCTGTCCCTGAAAGTCTAAAGCTAACATCAACTGGAGAAGAAGTTGACACACGATCTACTGTAAAGGTAAGCGTGTTAGATGCTGGATTATAGATTGGATTAGAAACCGTTCCATTAGAAGAAACGATTGATCCTGGTATATATGCAGTCTCAGCCGGAAGGTTAACCGTTACATTATTATCTGCAGCAGTCATCCCACCAGTATTCGTGAGACGTAAATCATAATCTACTTGATCATTTAAGTAAATTGGATTTGTGCGGAAGCCCCCGCTTAATTCAATCTCAGCTTTAGAACTAAAAATAACATTGTCTAAAAAGTTTCCTTCTGTAGTGCTTTGCCCAGTCACTCCGCGAAATTGAAAGCGTGTAGTCGTCTGTCCAGCCGGAATTACATAAGTTCCTGAATATTTTTTCCAAGCTACACTATTTGTTTGCATCAACGCTTGTTGAATCAGTTGACCCCCTGGTGCCCCAAATTCTACAATGGCACTATCAGTTCCAATACGACCACGGTGATAAACTTGCCAACGAATAACTTGACCAGGTGTTGTTTGAATATCTTGATAGAGTGCTGAAATTTGATTGGCATTAAGCTCCGCCCACTGTCTTCCACTTGCAGCAGTCTTTCCGCCTTGACCATTTGCTTGGATTTCAATCATATTATCCGTTGCCGTTGTGTTCCATCCTGGCACAGAACTAGCATTTATGAAATCCATTGTTTTTCCTACTAGAAGCGGCTGTTCAAAATCTCCATTTACCAGTTGAACTACATTTGCAGCCCGAGCAGCGGCTGTCTTGCTTTTCACATCACTTTTCGCTTCAACTGGATCAGCTAAAACATTAAAGGCAGGAATAGTAAAAGAATTCCCGACAATCAGCGTTGCAAGACCTACCTTTGCGATTTTCATGTTTGTCTTTTTATTCAAATAGAAAACTCCCTTTCTTAAAGTAGTCTAGGTGCGACAATTCCATCTTAGCAAAAGGAGAAAAATCGTTTTATAGCCCAAAGTCTATTTTGTTCAAGAGAAATATGTCAATCTATCAACATTTTAAAAAAAACCTTGCTTTCAACATACATTGAAAGCAAGGTCTATTCTTATTCTGTTTGATTAAGCAACTCATAAATCTTATTATTAACTTTTCCAAACGAGTCAATATTATTTTGAATGTTCGAGAACAGCACCACGAATGTTTTTCCGGTTTTACTCATGCTATTCGATACATTCCAGCCGTTCATTACGCCATGATTATTGTAGCTCCCAGGATCAACATAAAAACCCATTCCATATCCCGAACTACTACCAGCCGTGAACATTTCTGAAAAACTTTTTTTGCTTCAGCAGCTTTCCGCTACTTAGTGCTTGATCAAATCGGTACATATCGCTTGCAGACATGTATAAGTTGCCGACGCCAAATAGTTGCGATAAATCAGGCACTGACGGTACACTATATGTTCCATCTTTTTTCAAAAAGTAGCCAACTGACCGATCTTTTTCGTTTTTAAAACTGGAGTAAAATCCAACTTGATTCATGCCTGCCGGTTCAAAAATATGTCGCTTGTAGAAATCTGCTAGCGTTTCGCCACTTAGTTTTTCAACAAGATAAGAAAGCACTGTATAGTTTGAATCTTGATAGTTCCATTTGCCAGGTCCGCGTTTGATTCCTCGTCTTTCAATATCCTGCACGAGCTCAAGGGGAGTAATAACATCGTTTGTTTCGATGTGTCCTTTGATACCGCTTGTATGGTTTAGTAAGTTGCGAATTGTAATTTGACTGCCATTTGGAAATTCAGATAAGTAACGTGAAATCGGATCATCCACTTGGATTTTACCTTGCTCACTGAGCTGTAAAATGGAAACTGCCGTAAGAGCTTTCTGAGCTGAGCCGATATAATAACGCGTATCCGGCGTGTTAAGTTGTTTTGTATCCCGATTGCTATAGCCATAACCTTTATTCAAAACAAATTTACCTTCACGTACAACAACAGCAGTACCGCTAAAATTGATGCTCTTTAAATATTCATCAATGGTTGAATTATTCATGATCGTTTTTGATTCAGACTCCGTTTGTGTTTCTTTTTTCGGCGTCGGTTTTGATTCAGGTTTTGGATGTTCACTTGCTTTAGATGGTTCCTCAATTTTTTCAGGAGCTAAAATATAGATCGCTCCATAAATAACGGCCAGTAAAATCATCAAACTTCCGCTGAACAGGAAAATCTGCCTTCTCAGCCGTTTCTTTTTTTGTTCTTCCCCGATTTCTCCGATTTTCTATCACAACAACACTTCCTAGCTTGTTATTTATCGAAAAAATGCTTATCTTCCCAAAAACTTCGATAACTCCATATATGAATAGTAGTGGAAAAATCGCTAAAAAGCAATTTTGAATTAATCTTTCATTTTTAATTCGGCAGGTTTTAAAAAAAACTACAAAGGGTATGGATTAAGCGTGATAAATCTGTGAAAACACGAGAAGGAGTTTGATGTAAGATGGTTACCATGACTAAAGGAAAATTCGACAGTTTGAATCGGCTTTCTAATGATAAAGGTGTCATCGCAGCGCTTGCGATTGATCAGCGCGGTTCACTAAAAAAAAATGATTCAAGCTGCAAAAGGAACAGAAGATAAAAAAGATGTAGAAGACTTTAAGGAAATGGTTTCAGAAGAACTTACACCATACGCTTCTGCCATTCTTTTAGATGATGAATATGGTACACCGGCTATTAAAGCACGCCACGCCGGATGTGGACTGCTTAGTTCTTATGAAAAAACTGGTTACGATACAACAATCCCAGGTAAATTACCTGACTTGATTGAAAATCTTTCGGCTCTTCGAATCAAGGAAAATGGCGGCGATGCAGTAAAAATCCTTGTTTATTATGACCCGGATGAACCTCTAGAAATTAATGAAATCAAATATGCTTTCTTAGAAAGAATCGGAGCGGAATGTCGCGAAGTTGATATTCCATTTTTCCTTGAGCCGATTACGTATGATTCGAAAGTGACGGATTCCGGATCACTTGAATATGCCAAGTTAAAACCGACTAAAGTTAAAAAAGCTATCAAAGA
This sequence comes from Listeria floridensis FSL S10-1187, assembly GCF_000525875.1. GTDB lineage: Bacteria > Bacillota > Bacilli > Lactobacillales > Listeriaceae > Listeria > Listeria floridensis. The sequence goes on from NZ_AODF01000019.1 coordinate 32,444, forward strand.
ATTTTCAAAACCGCGTTATGGGGTTGACGTTTTGAAACTTGAAGTTCCAGTCAATTTCAATTATGTGGAAGGATTCGCACAAGGCGAAACGGCTTATTCGCAAGATGAAGCTGCACGTCACTTTGAAGAATGCTCGGATTTAAGCCCGCTTCCTTTTATCTACTTAAGTGCAGGTGTCACAGCAGAGATGTTCCACAAAACCATTGAATTTGCGAACAAGCATAATGTCGAATACAGCGGTGTATTATGCGGTCGCGCTACTTGGAAAGACGGCATTGAAATTTACGGTAAACAAGGCGATGACGCACTTCGTGAATGGCTTCGTACACAAGGTAAAGAAAATATCACATCGCTCAACGCGTTGCTTGACCAAGGTGCTGTTCCATGGTGGACAAAATACGGCACACTTGAAGATGTTCATGTAGTTGAAAAATAAATAAAAAAGCCCTCCTGTGCCGGAGGGCTTTTTTTCATGCTTAAAAGAGAAAGAAAAAGGCGATTAAATTGTTAGCAAAATGGAGCAGAATACACGCCTCAAGCCGTTTCGTTTTGTAATACATCAGCGCAAGCCCAAACGCCATCACAAAGTAAATCAGGAAGCTCGAAAAATTTGTCGGAATGTGAGCGAACGTGAACAGCAAGGTGCTCACTACAAAGCCGATTTTCGGATACTTCCAAAAAATGATTTTCATAACAAAACCACGAAAAATAACTTCTTCAACAATAGGCGCTAAAATGACGACCGAAACAAAAATAGTGAGCGGCGCTGCTTGAATGATCATCTCTTCAAGACCGGATTGATTCGCTGTTGTAAAATCTGGACTCAAATAGTTGATCAGGACTTCCACTCCGCTTGAGAGAATCAGGGTTGCCAGACTGATCCAGATAAACTGGAACCAAACTTTTTTCGTGAATGGTCGAAGTGAAAAAAATTTCATTCCGGTCAGATAGGCAAGAAATAGTACAACTGCAATTGCAAATGCTTCGGCTGCATTAAAGTACCAAGAAATTTGAATAGTATCAAGCGTAGCTTCCACCGAACGCCCGCTTTGAATCGCTTCTATCACCGGTGGGAAGATAGCGAAAAATTGACCAATTGTGTCCAGGATGAAAAAGAGTACCACCCAAATAATGCCAAGCCACGCTTTCGGATGCTTTTCAGTTTGAAGTGATGATTCGGTTTCCACATGGATCTCCCCTTTCGTTCTTTTAAGCGTAGCATGAAATTGGCGCTCTGAAAAGACAGAAGCGAAAGTCTAACCAAATTTCGGCTTTTTATAACCACGATTTTCTGAAAAATATATTTTCATTCACAATAATTTCATTTTTGTGTTCTATTTATTTGGTAGCTGTCAAACTTATTTTCCAGATGGCGCGTTATAATGTGCATATCATCACAATGACGGGATAAAATCGGGGAGGCGAAAAATAGAATTGTGATGTGTAAAAAAAATAGGAGATGATGAAATGAAAAAGACAGTTGTAATTTCCGTTTTAGTCCCTGCTGTGGCATTGGGAAGTTTCTTAAGTCTTCCACAAGCTTCAGCAACTGCTGCTCAAGGACAAAAAGAGAAAATCGAGCAGAAAATAAAGAAAGCAGATGTGATTGAATTTAAAGATTCAAACATCAAAGCCATGGTGACGCTCGAGTTGAGTGTAATTTTAGGACGCCCAGCAACAGATGCTGATTTCACACAAGAGAATTTAAATCAAATTACTTATTTAGGTACTTTTGCAGGTTCTGCTTTAAAAACACTGGATGATTTAGCTCACATGCCGAATTTGCAAACCGTTAATCTGGCTGCAAGTGCAGGAGCGAAAACATTCGATACCACTCCGCTCAGCCATTTAGACAAACTGAAAGAATTTACTTTTTGGTTTTCTGATGGTCAACTAAGTTCACTGAAACCATTTGAAGGGAAAGACTTAACACGTTTAGAAATTCACGCTCAGCCTATTGCGGATGCGTCTGAAAAAGTAGTCGATTCTCTGAAAAGCTTGCAAATACTTACTCTTAGTTACTTTGATTTAGGAGAAGCGGTTCGAGACGTTGGAAGCTTGGATGATTTGCCGGCTTTGATCGAAATCACTCTGCACACTGGTTTAACGACAGCTCCTACGCTAAAAGCTTCTTCTAAGCTCGATTATGCTAGTTTTTCAGGAAATAATATCAGCATAGCTCCAGATTTGTCGCATAGTAAAAATTTAAGTATTCTTTCTTTAGATCGAAATAAAATTAAAGATTATACGAATATCGAGAAAATGCTGGATCTTCCAAATCCGCCAAGTATTTTCTTAGCTCACAACTTACTCACTACTTATCCTGATTTTGCGGCACAAATTAGACCGGCCGATTTGAATGGCAATTTCATTGTCGGACATGGACTAAAGTTCCAAAATGATATTAAAAAATGGTCGAATCAAACACTTGAGGCTGGAAAACAAATAGAGCTTCCGATCGAATGGGTCGAAGAAGGTACTAACTTCCCGCCATTTGAGAGCTTCACAAAACATCAGCAAGATTTTGTAAACGGGAAGAACATGAAGATCGAAACAGATAATGACAATGTTTCAGTTACAGCAAAAGATTCCAGTATCGTAATCACTGCAAAAGACGGTGTTCAAGGGAAAACACATGTCAATTTATCGTATGGCGGCGATCTTTCAACTTCCTTTGAGGTCGATGTTCAGTAATTTGTCGTTCCTAACAGTCGATTTTGCTTTCCTTCTGGCAAAATAGTTTTGATACAAGTTCTACTCACCCATAACTATTCAAACCTTTCTCTCTAATAGATGGGCAGCTGAAATAACGGGAATTTAGCTGCTTTGAAAGCCGAATTTTGACGGCTTATCAAAAAAGGAGCTTTTGGCGGATGATTTAATATCCGCCAAAAGCTCCTTTTTATTCATTTAAAAAATCATTATACGCGTTGTTTCACGAAAAATTGCGGCAAATAATCTTTATGAGCTTCGAGCATTTCGTCAAGTACTTCTTGTGCGACATCGCCGCTTGGCACGAGCGGATTTAATGTGAAGGCTTGCAAGGCTGTAGCATAATCACCAGTGACCGCTGCTTCGATTGTTAATTCCTCCATCGCTTTCATCACTTGAAGAAGCCCGCGCTGTGCTGGAGGGAATTTGCCAAAATTGATTGGCTCTGCTCCGTGTGCTCCGATAATGCTTGTAATTTCAACAGCACTTTCATACGGTACATCGTCAATTGCACCGTTATTACGCGTTGAAACAACCATTTTGGTTCCTTTATTGTTATAAATCGAATTGATGATTTCACAAGCCGCATCGCTGTAATGCGCACCGCCGCGCTTCGATAGTTCTTCTGGTTTATGATCCAAATTTGGATCTTTATACAGTTCAAATAAGCTTTCTTCGAGGCGCTTCACGACTTCGCCTCGTGTTCCCTCAGCATGGAAGGAAGCCAGTTCATCTTTTAGCATGTTATCTGTCATATAATAATAGCGGTGATACGGACAAGGAAGCATCTTCAAATGTTTCACTTGTTCATAAAGGAAACGCATATCTTTGATGTTTTCAACTACAGTTTCTGGATTCGCATCCGGCGCGTACAGCCCGTCTATTACCTTCTCAGTCAGTTCGCTGCCGTCTTTATCAAAAATTCGATGCCAGTGCAGATGGTTGATACCTGCAAATTTAAAAAACAAGTCTTCTTCTGGTTTTCCGAGAACATCTGATGCACTTTTAACAGCGCCAATCGGAACGTTGCAAAGCCCAATGACTTTTTCCCATTTCCCGTAGCGAAGAACCGCCTCGGTTACCATCCCAGCTGGATTTGTAAAGTTGATTAGCCAAGCATTCGGACATAATTCACGCATATCTTCTACGATACCCAAAATGACAGGAATAGTTCGGAAAGCCTTAAACATTCCCCCGGCACCGTTTGTTTCCTGACCGATCATTCCATGCGAAAGCGGGATTCGTTCATCCTTAATGCGAGCATCAAGCAGTCCCACACGGAATTGCGTCGTAACAAAATCCGCATCTTTCAAAGCTTCGCGACGGTCGAGCGTTAAATAAACTTCACAATTGATTCCTGCTGCTTCCACCATTCGTTTCGCCATGTTGCCGACGATTTCAAGTTTTTCTTTTCCTGCTTCAATATCAACGAGCCAAAGTTCTTTGATTGGAAGCTCGCTGTAGCGTTTGATAAAGCCCTCCACAAGCTCCGGCGTGTAGCTTGATCCCCCGCCGATTGTCACAATTTTTACACCGTTTTTCATAACTCGAAAACCTCCCAAATAAATTTTAAAGCGCTTTCTTCGTACACCCTTATGATATTTTATGTAATGCATTACAGGTCAAGCACTTTTTTAAAAAAAATGTTTTTTATTGCTTTTATGCTATACTGAAAGAGGTTAAAGAGGCGAGGTGTAAATGTTGGCAAATATTCAAGAAATCGCGAAACGAGCTGGTGTTTCTTCGGCTACGGTTTCCCGCGTCATCAATAAACGCGACTATGTTAGTGAAGAGACGCGTATCAAGGTTCAAGCAGTCATTGATGAACTAGATTATGTTCCGAATTTAAATGCGGTGTCGCTTAAAAAAGGAGCAACGAAGCTGATTGGAATCGTCGCACCGATGTTCATGGATTCGCCGGGTATTTTCATGCAAAATTTCACTAATGCCGCACAAGAACACGGCTATAATGTGACGCTTTTTATGACAAAAGGCGACCAGGCAAAAGAGCTTGAAGCTTTGGAAATGCTGCGCCGGAAGCAGATTGATGCGCTAGTTTTAGTGATACGGCAAAATGATTGGGACGTGATTGCGCCTTATACGAAATACGGACCAATTGTGACATGGCAGCGAGTGGAGCACAAACAAATCTCTTCTGTTTTTATGGACCAATATGAGGGCTACACACTCGGACTTGAGCATCTCTATCAGAAAGGTTATCGTCGTATCTGCAACGTTTACGGTATGACAAGCGGCTTAAATACGCAAAGCCGTATGCAAGCCTATCAAGACTTCTGCAAGCGGCATGATCTTAATCCACATGCGGTAAAACAATTCTACGGGATGGGTTCACGCGCACAAGGCGAAGAACTTGTTCACTTTTTTCGCACAGCAAATGATAAACCCGATGCTTTTTTCACGCCGAATGATTATTTAGCCGCCGGTATTATCTCAGAAGCTAGGCGACAGCATTTAAAAATTCCAGATGATTTCGCGGTTTGCGGCTTTGATGATATGGAAGTCGCACATTTGCTTGACATGACGACGATTCACTATCCGATTGATAAGCAAGCGTTAAATGCCTTCACGATCATCCATAATAAACTCGTCGATGAAACGGAAGACTTGCTTAAATTGCAGTTTTATTTGGTGGAACGAAAAACAACTTAGAACAACATGCCTCAATGTTTACTAAAGAGAATTATGTTTTATTTATATAAATTGTTTTTCTAATTAAAAAGAGTATTGATATATTTCCATCATGTTTTATCAATACTCTTCTACTGCCATTAGATAAAATTGCTACTTACTATAAACTTTATTCGCTTGTATCTCTTTGAAAATTTGCTTTTTCTTAAGAAAACTGACTTTCACTCTTTTTTTCAATGTATAATTATTTTCACGTACTTCATCTAAAATCCCACCGTATATCCTTGCTGCAAGCTGGATAACGAATTGACTGTCTGAATCAAACAAATTGATGCCTTGTAAGGCTTTCTGATACAAGTGATTTGCTTGCTCGGCATAATATTCCCATAATTGAATATAGTTTTCTTTATTGTCACCCTGAAGAACTTTATAAAGATCAACATCAAACTCCCTCATTTTTTCTTTACTAAAATAAATCCTTCCTTCAAAAAAGTCTTCTCCGACATCACGTAAAATATTGGTTAACTGCATAGCTTGTCCTAATGAAATGGCAGATTGTCGTGCGAGTTCTAGGTTTTCTCTTGCTAAAATAGGCAAAAGCATTTCCCCTACCGTCCCAGCAGCTCCATAACAATAATTCATCAGCTCTGTTTCTGTTTCTGGCTGTTGAAATGCCAAGTCTTGTTTAACGGTATCTATTAAAGTTAGAAAAGGAGCTTCTTGAAATGAAAATTTTTGAAGTGTATCTCTTAACGCATAGTTAAGACGCGTATGCTCTATTTCACTTGACTTATCGCCATTTTCAAATAAAGTAACTATTACTTTTCTTAAAATTTTTAATTTATTGGCATCTTTTTCTAAATCAATGCTGTCATCTACTTGGCGGCAAAAAGCATAAATTGCCCAAATGGATTGTTTTTTTTTCTTGTGGTAAATGGTTGAAAGCAAAGCTGAAACTTTTGGAATACTTTTCCATGACTTGGTAACAGTATTTATAAGATTCTTCTAATGCGTCTCGCATCGTCAACCTCCTTACGCTTATCGCTTGATAAATCAAAAGTAAAAAAATATAATGGTTTTCAACCACTGTTCTTCTATAGCCGAAAAAGAGTAATTTAAAAACCAAGAAATGTGGATAGACAGACTTTTATTCCTAATTAGAAAAGAAAAGAGGGAAAAGAATGAAGAAAATTGCTATTATTGGAGCTGGTATTACTGGGCTTGCCGCCTCTATTCGACTAGCCTCAAAAGGACACCATGTGACTTTATTTGAAAAAAAACACTCAAGTGGGTGGGCGAATGAACCAACTAAAAAAAAGACGGCTTCACGTTCGACATGGGTCCAACTATTGTGATGATGCCAGAAATTTATCGAGATGTATTTCAAGCAGCCAACCGAAAACTTGATGATTTCATTGAAATGAAGCAATTGCCTTCTATCTATGACATTTATTTCCCAAACGAAGACAAATTTACCGTTCCGACTGATTTACCACAGCTTCAAAATTTACTTGAGACCATTGAACCTGGAACAACTCAAGGGTTTCTTAAATTTTTAGCAGACATCTATAAACGTTATGAAATTGCAAGGAAGCATTTTTTGGAGCGAACTTTCCGTAAACCTGGAGATTTCTATAATCCATATACACTATTTCAAGGGTTGCGCTTAAAAACCTTTGATAGTGCAGACCAATTAATCAAAAAGTATATTTCAAACGATAAAGTACAAAAATTACTTGCTTTTCAAACTTTATATATAGGTATTGATCCTAAACAGGGACCTTCTCTTTATTCAATTATTCCAATGATTGAGCTAATGTTTGGCGTACATTATATCAAAGGTGGCATGTATAGTATGGCACGTGCACTGGAACAATTAGCTGGTGAACTTGGCGTTACTATCCTTACTGATACTTCCGTCAAAAAAAATACTGACAGATGAACAAACAAAAACTGCTATTGGAATTGAAACAACGGAAAAAATTTTAATTTGATCAAATCCTTTGTACAGCTGATTTTCCATATGCTGCATCCAAGCTCATTCCTACATTGAAAAAATACCCACAAAAGAAAATAGAGAAAATGGATTATTCCTGTTCTGCCTTTTTACTGTATTTAGGTGTAAATAAGGACTTGAAGGATGACCTCAATGTTCATAATGTGCTTTTTTCCGGTGATTTTGATCAAAATATTAAAGAGATTTTTGACGGTACCCTTTCAAATGATCCTTCTCTTTACTTATATGCACCTTCCATCATAGAAGATCAGCTAGCACCAAAAGGGCAAACTGGACTTTATGTGCTCATGCCAGTTCCCGAATTAAAGTCAGCTCCGCTAAACTGGAATGATCCTGCGCTAATTGATAAAGTTAAAAAAAATATTTTTAAAAAACTAGCTGAAATTCCAGCGCTCAAAAACTTGGAATCATTGATTGTATCCGAGACTGTTTTCACCCCGCAAAACTTTAAAGAAGACTATAATGCCCAATACGGAGCTGCTTTCGGATTGCGACCTACACTTAAACAAAGTAATTATTATCGCCCGCAGAATGTAAGTTCTGAGTATAAAAATCTTTATTTTGCTGGAGCAAGCACTCATCCAGGAGCCGGAGTCCCCATCGTGTTGACTAGTGCAAAGATTACAGCTACAGAAATGTTGAAGGATGCAGAATCTTAAAAGTTGTACCTTTTCTAAAAACATTTTTACATAGTTCTTTGCTGAACAGATCGAACAAAAAAGTCAGTCCAACTTTTTGTTTTCCAAAGGTTAGACTGACTTTTTTTATCAAGAGTCAAGAAATTGTGAAGTTTGATCAATATAAATCAGTTCTTTCAAGAAGTCACGATAGTAGTCAGACTCAAAATGTGAAAATGAATGGCCGAATGGATAGTAAAAGTCGCCGATGTACCCTTTGTTTTGGAAGTCGATCACACGCACATTCGGCGCAATTGATAGGACATAATTATTTAAGCGATCCCAGAGATATTGGGCTTTTTCGATTGCCATTTTGTTCGGATAGGTTGCAATTTTCCCAGTTTGATCGTAATAAGTATACGTAAAGCCGCCTTTATTTAAAATGATTCGTTCCTGAGGAATTATTTGTGTCAGTCGTTTGATAAATTCATCCGCATGTTTCTGCCAAATTTTAAAGTACGCATCATCGTTCGTATGGTCAAGAATATGATGCACGGGAATGTCGTCAAACAGCTTAGTTCCTTCAAGAATGTAACTTCCTGTAACAGCCGATTTTTCATCCAACCAGATGATTGGACGAATCGCATCGGGATACAAATCGAACAGGAAGTACGCTGGGTTTGCTTCTTCAAGCCGCTCGAAGAAGTCCTTGCGGACATCATCTTGGATGTAGCTCATTTCATTAGCCGAAATGGACGCCGCATGTTTTTTAAATGGAATCTCACCTTGGTATTTCGGCGTTGTTGCGCTGATCAAAGATGTGTGAGTTTGTGTGAAAGCCACATTGAAGAACGATTTATAGTTCGGATTGAAATAATCCGAGGAATTGAATGCGTTGCGACTAAAGCAGGTTCCCATCACGACAATTGGTTTTGGATCACCGTTTTTGGCTGGTGCAGCAATGAAGTTGAACAGAAGGTTGCCGATGCCGTTTCGCTTCATTCGCAAGCGGTACTCGCCGTTATTCACATCCTCGAATTTTGCTCCTAGTTGGATGTCATTCGGTGCAAAAATTGGCAAATCAAGTCCAGTTTCTGTCCGAATAAAAGCATCCCATATTTCATGAGGATTATAGGTTTTAAGCGGATAAATCGAATTTTTAGGTAGTTTCACGCTGTAAGAACGAAAGCCTTTGTCGAGTTTAAAAAGTGCTTCTTCTAAATATTCAACAGCAGAAAATTTCTTATCACGACGTTTCAGTACAAACGATTGCGGCTTCAACCGTTCGGAGAATTTGAAACTCAGCTGATAGTTTCCGAGGCCCTCTTTCAAACTAGTGAGTTCTGCTTTTTTATTCAATTCCTTACGGTAGTAAAATGAAAGTCGGTTTGATCCGGTCACGTAAGCCTCAAGTGAACTGTCGTATGGTTCTTTCAACTGGATTTTTTTGGCGATCATCATTTTTGCTGCAGGATCAATCTCAATGTATACTTGTTTCGATTTTGTATAGCTTGATATGAGTTCGATCACTGGATCAATGTTGTTCGTGGCATCAATCAGGAAATCAGTTGAAAAGGCGTCACGTGGAATTGAAAGACTTGCTTCTCCTCCGTTTATTTTCCCTATATCAAAGCTCTTGGTCTGCTCGTAAAAGTGGTACAGTTCAGGGCGGGTACGTCGTTTCAAAAGTAGTGTGCCGGTCAATCCGTCTACTGGAAAATCCGCTTCAAAACGAATGGTTAAATTGATTTTTTTCTCAGTGAAATCGAATTTTTGCAACATGGTTTTGAAAACTTTTGGGCGGCTCGTAAATGTGAATGCTTTTTCTGGGAATTCAAAAGCAAATGTATGAAAGCACTCATTTGAGACAATCGTTTCAAAAGAAAGCGGATTTTCTGCTTTGATCTCAAATTCTTCATTTTTCGTTTGAATGAGAAAACGCCAGATGGTTTCTCGATCAGGAATCGCATTTTTTGCCGCTAATTCAAATGGAAAAGAAATGCAGTATTCTCCGTTAATCTCTTTAAATTCTAACGGAAATTTCTTAGCAGGACGGATAAACTCTCGCCGCTCTTTATAAAAAGCCAAAACAGCTGTAAATGTCTTTTTCTTGGGAATAAAAATCTGCCATGTTTGGCTCGTTTCATCTAGCACTATTTTAGTTGCTGAAATCATTCTTCAGTTCTCCCTCGCTTTGTAAAATCTCTATTCTTCATCACTTCATTATAGCATAATATGTGAATAAATTTACTCTCCTTTATTTTATTGAAAAAGAAAAAAAAGCTGCAAGTGCTCTGCTTTCGCAAAACAGACTTACAGCTTTTTTCACTTTAGTAAACTTTTTTCTACACATCATATTCCAATTCTTTTTCCGCTTGTTCGATAAAATCGAATGGCGTTTGAATTGTCTTCGGATCAAATACTTTTGCACCAATCCGTAGTTCAATCCGAACGCGGTATTTAGTCGCAAATTCATTATTATTCGCCTCAGCCACTCGTTCTTTTATCCGGTTCATCACTAGCTTGCTGCCAGGATCATCTGTAAGAAGAAGCAATCCCCATGTTGCTTCTTCTTTATCAAGCAGATAAAGCACATCACTTGTTCGGATTGATGACTCAAGCAGCGACGATATATCCTGCATGGCGATACGCATCTCTTCACTGCTCTGAAATCTTCTCAATTCTTTCCAGTGTCTCACCTTCACAATCAGCAAGCTGAGCGGTAAATCATAGCGTGTCGAAATGCTTGCAAAAATCGCTTCATCATTTTGAAAGGAAACAATATTTTTTAAAAGCGTATCCTGATCAATTGTTCCAAGATATTCATTTTGATTGCGAATACGTGCATTTTCCGATTGCAACTGTGTTGTATTGCGTGTAAATAAAAATACAGCAAGTGTCAAAAGTGGTGTCATAATCAGCCAAAAATAGGCGCTTGCCGAGTATTCCACGCCTTTCATCAAGCTCGTGAATAAAATGAAACTCGCATAACCGAAAATAAATACTACATTGAGCACTAAACCGAGCGTCAAATTCGTAAAATAAGTAATGACTGCGATTAATAGTGCCAATGTGAGGAAAATTAAATGATCGAGATACGTATCGGGATTACTCGCTACAAAAGCGATGCAAATGAAAGAAAGAAGGATGAAAAGTAAGAAACCAATATCAGTGATTAAATTTTCGCGATTTTTCTTCATAATTTCTCCTCCCTCATTTCTTCCGATATTTTCGAACTAAAAGAACGACTGCAACAACTAGAATTCCAAGAGCAAGAGCTGCAACAATAAGAAAAGGAACCGCCGAACTATTTTCTTCAAGCGCCCGTTTTAAGTTGAACGATTCAGTATCACCCGCAACTTTTTTGAAACGATAGGCGTGAATATTTTCATCTTGATCAATCAACACCCCGTCCCCATATGTCTTGCTGAGCATTTCACTCGAACTCAGTAGCGTCGAACCTAGTTCAGTCATCTCAGGTGTTGCTCCAGTGACAGCTAATAGCGCTCGATTTTTATTATAGACAGATGGAAGTAGTTGGACACTTCCGATGCGGTCGCCATAACTCGAATCAATTTTCATTTTTTCATTGGAAACAAACCTTGTTCCAGTCTTGTTATAGGCAAAGTACAAATTTGGATTGGCTTTTTTGAGAACTTGATTGCTCGTCATCTTTCCAATCGCAATCATGTTTTGTTTGTTATTTTGGTTCGTAAGATTTTTACTATTTACCACATTAAGCGTTCCATTGTTACCGTCTGTAAACTGACCGAGCAAGTTAAATAAATTTTCAAGTGTTGCCAGTTCAGTTAAACCAACTTTATTCGGTAAAACAACAAGCGTATTCTCATAAGCGCCGTCTGTAATAAACGGATATGGATAGTAGTTAAATAGAAGCTCTTGTTTCTCGCTCGTATGGAGATCAAATGTTGTATCCGACGTTACATAGCCCCACGGAATTTCTGAATCTCCGATAAAACCGCAATAATTATCTTCTAGAATCAAATCAAAAGCAACTGTAACATTAAAATTACCGATGATATTCATGTCCTTCGGTACATTAATCGTAAAACTGTCGTTATTCGCTTTATCTGCCGTCAGTTTCTTACTGCCAATCGGCTTGCCATTAATTAAAATGGTCACAAGAGAATGTTTGAAATCCAAGTTTTGCGAATAACGAAAGCGCAGATTCACTTTTGTACCATCAGCAACCATTCGGTTCGAAGGAACTTTGACGAAGTATTCCTGCTCCACATGCCCAATGCCCTTCACTTTATCCCCCGCATAACTTAGCTTGATTTCACGGTCGATTTTCGTTTTTTCCGTCGCCACATCTTCATCTTGCTTCACCCACTTTTCATCTGAACCAAGCTGTGCCGTCAAATCTTTATTCGCGAGTAAACGCCCGGCCGTCTCAAGTGCCGCATCATTTTTTGATGTCACGATCAGAATGTGCTTGCCGCTATGATTCACAAGCTTCACAAGCGCTTCTTCTTTCAAGCGGCTGCTGTCTGTCACATCATTTTGAAAGTCAGCATCCAGATTTTTAAACTTGGCAATCACCAGCTGATAATCTGTTTTTCCGCGTCGCTCGCTGTCCGCCACACTCGAAAATCCAAGCGCTTCATCATCAAGCGGATTTCGTGCCGCATAAGCGGACAACGCGCGCAAGCCGCTTTCCAGTTCCGCATCTGTATTCTTCGCAGAGGTGAAGATGCCGCTCCAATGGTTTTTCACCGTGTCAATGCCGGTGAAACGCTTGCTGAAATCTGCGATCGTATTTTTAAAAGCCCGTTCGTTATACTGTACGTTGATGGTCGTTGCTTTATCAATATGTAGCCAGTTGGCAGGTGTTTCATCAATCGTACAACGTTCATCAGACAACGTCGTATACACATAGCCTTCAATTGTCAGGACATTGGCACCCTTTTTCAGCTTGTTTTTTGGTACTTCGACTTCAATTTCTTTCGTCCCTGGATCATTTTTATCCGGTTTAAATGAGTAAAACGGTACATCATTGATGCTAAAAGTAATGGTAGAAGCCTCTTGTTCAAGAAGCTGTGTTACTTTATAGATCATTTTAAACTTGACCGAATCTGTGTCCCAGTAATCTTCAAGCGTAAAATTTTGTTTCGTTGTTGTGTATTTTCCCCGTGCATCCTGGTCGTTTCCTAAAACAAACTGATAGGAATGATCGGCCGCTTCGGCATGTAAATTGGCAAAGAATAACAAGGAACAGCCAAGCAATAATCCTGCCAGTACTTTTTTCATAGTTTCCCTCCTAAAATCGCTCTGTCTTGTACCATTTTGTCTCCCGTTTTAAAATCGTATCTTTTAAAAATATATAAAAACCATAAGCTGCGACAATCATCCACAACTGGCAGTAAGTCACATACATCAATAAGATATAAAAGAAATTGGATAGCGAAATTTCGTCTTTTTCTGTCGAAAGCGTGATGAACGTTCCGGTTACAAATAAAATAATCGCAAGTATCCAAAGCGTTGAGCTGAACCCGGCGAGCGTTGTATGGACGTAGCCAAGCAAATGCAAGATGAGCAGTGTATCACTTAATAAAAGCGAGCTTAGTAGCAAAAAGTAAATTGATAAAAAATATAAAATATCGAAACGAATACGACGAGCTGATTTTTGGAACAGTAGCGGTACATTTTTAAGAATGACATAGATATTACCTTTTGCCCAGCGCGAGCGTTGTTTAAACCAAACTGGCAATGTTTGCGGTTCTTGTTCCCATGTCACGGCTTTGGATTGGAATTTGATGCGGTAGCCCATCATATAAATCCGAAAACTGATTTCTGTATCTTCGGCAACCGCTTTGACATCCCAGCCACCGATTGCTTCGAGAATTGATCTGCGAACAATGAAATTCGTCCCAGGAATTGTACAAAGCTTAAAGAGCGACCAGCGTCCTGCTTGCGCCATCCACTGAAATGATAAGGTTTCGATATTGATAAAGCGCGTCAGCCAGCTCGCATCACGATTCCTAGTGCGGAATTTTCCGATCACAGCGCCGAGTTTGGCATCATGTGTGATTTCGCCGACTAAGTAGCGGAGCGCTGTTTTTTCAGGCGTATTGTCTGCATCATAAATGGCAATATACTCACCTCGGCTCGTTTCAAAGCCGATATTAAGTGCATTTGACTTGCCTTTCCCACCGGTTTCCGCATCCGTGTTGATCACGGTAAAAAAGCGATCTGGATAACGTTTTTTCACTTCTGCAAGCAGTTCAGCACTATTATCTGAGGAATTATCATTGATTACGATCACTTCATAGCGATCATGCGGATAGTCAAATGCAAGCAGCGATTCAACCGTTTTGACGATCACTTTTCCTTCGTTATGTGCGGGCACCATGATCGACACAAACGGGGCTTCCCCTTCAACTTGAGGGACGGCACGGCGTTCATTGCGTAAATAATACACATAGCCGGCGACAATCAGCGCAATATTCACAAGCAGCAGTCCCCATATACAAATTACTGCAAAAAGTGAAATATAATCGGCAGCAGTCATTTTTCATCCCTCATTTCATATATTTTCGGCGGTACATTTGATAACCAAAGATAAATAACACGACAAATACAAACAGCGTAATGCTAATGATCACACTAAAAACCTTTGATTGGACGGAAAAGAATCCGGTTAAAGATGCCGCTTCTTTCTGCTTAGATGCACTAGCCAATTTATCCTCTTGCATATTTGGATCAAGTGCGGCTCCATCAATCGTGATATAACCGTTTTCTGCTATAATTTGATCTTCGCTCGTTGTAACTTTTCGATCCACATCAGCAAAATCATTCAGCGAAAGCATCTTCAGCCACTTCACGGCTTCTTTCAGTGCATGATCTGTTTTGAAAAGCGAAAACCCGATCGCAATATCAACTGGGAATGATCGTTTCTCAGAAAGGGTATCAAGCATTCCTTCATAGTCTGAACCGTCTATATAATACGGGGCTGAATCAAGTGCCACCGTTTGGTTCGTTTCTTTCGTAAAAATTACTCTTTCATCTGGAAAGAAAATTCCGGCTGAAAATGGGCTAAGTCCTTCTGTTTGATAAACTTGATCGCGTAGCCAGTAGTTTTCTGCACTGACACCAAGGGGAGCTACTTCATTTTCAGCAAAAAAGCGAATTGCAGTTTTCATTACAGATGTAAGTTCACCTTGCGGGCTGTCGCCATACGTAACGACCGGCACATTCAACACCATTCGCCCGCCTCGTGTCTCCACATATTTTAAAAGGTTCGCGTAGTTTTTCGCAGCTGGCAACTTGGTGTTCTCAAAGACTGGACCAGCGCTAATGACAAATGGAATACCTGCTTCATAGAAGGCATCAGCCGTTTTTTTTACACGTTCAAAGTCGACAAATGGATTCACATCACGGATAACAACGAACTGCGCACGGCTTACTTTTAACCCATAAAATTTTTGAACGACATCGAGAAAAGCAAGCTCGCTTGGCGTTCCTTTCCAGAAAAAACTTGTGTAAATATCTTGTCCTTGCTTCACAGCAAAAGCTTGGTTTGAAAATTCATCCGTGTGAAGCGAACCGATTTTTTCGCCTTGAAAGTCCGTGATAATAGTAGCTTCTTTCACGAGAAATGGTGTCAATTCGCGTCCTTCAGCATTTTTAAGTCCCAGCGAAACGTCTTGAACGTCATGCGTTGTTAAATGCATCCGGTTGCTGAACCATTCTGGCGGATTTTCACCGACCAACATAATTGGAGTCTCAGCTTGTTCAAGCGCCGCGCTAATCTGTTCCGGCAATGCATCCGGTTTGTTTTTAAGAACAATAATGTGCTGATACACGTTCAAATCGAATTTTTCTCGAATGGATGCAAGCTTCACGGTTTTTCCCGCCGAGGCAAGCATCCGCATTAATGTCTCAACATTATCTTTATTTTGCGATTCCTTCCCTAGACTATCATAAATCACAAGAGTATCCGGATGCTCCGCTTCTTTCGCGTGTCCATCTAATGGAAAGGCAAGCAGCAAAATTGCTAGGAGTATCAGAAAAAAACGCTTATTTGCCATTTTTTGTGCGCCTCCTTTTCTGCCATTTTTTCGCTAAGTAATCAACAAGCGAAGTCAGCACCATCAGAAGCGCAATATCATAGCAGACATTAAATAAAAACTCATGTTTTTCAAGATCGGCTTCCCCGTCGCCGACAAGCGTAATCAATAAAACGGCGAATCCAGTTCCAATTAAAACCAGTACTAGATCAAAACGTAGCAATCCGCGGTAATCTTGCAGCCTGAAGCGAATCAAAAGTCCACGTCCGTACCCAATTAAGAGAGCCACAGCAAGCAAAACAATCATCCCGATAGAAGAGGGAGCTAAATTCGGCTTAAAGTTGCTATAAAGCGTAAAGAACTGAGTCTTTTCACCAAAAGGCTTACCGACACTTTTTTCATAGTTTCCCATTTCATTCGGCCGAATTTGGAAGGAATGCTTAGCAGACAAGTTCAGCAAGGATAAAAATTCGTCAGGGTGTGTCAAGTAAAATTGCAGAACAGGTACAAAGCCATATTCTTCATAAAACTCTTTTTCAAGAAACGGATCATCCGGATCAATCATTTTATACTTTTGATAATAAGTTGTTCCTTTTAAAAGTGCATACTGCTCATTCATTCCCATATCTTTTAAAGCTTGCTCTGGTTCTTTAGATTCTAATAAAATACCACGACTCATTGTTTGATATTGATTAATTGTAACAAAGGTTTTCGGAATGAAAGCATACATCAGCACACCGGTAACCAGAATAAGCACAAGAGAAATTACGACGCTTATGCGAAACTTCTTTTCTCTTGTTAAAAAAACGAAAAGTATTCCGAGTACGCTGAGAATGAGAGCCATGGGAGAATTTTGCTGTTTTACGGTGACAAGTAAGAGGCTCGCTACGGTAAAAAGCCCAAGTAAAAAATAATCGGGGTAACGTCTTGTGTAAAATAAAAGAAATGAAGCGGCGATCAACATCATAGCAATCAACATGATCCCCTCGCCGAAAAAGGAATTAAAGTAAGCGAGATAAGCTGTATCGCCGAAGATCAAGACAGCAAAAACGGCTACTACGTATCTTCTAGCACCTGACAGCTTAGCAGTAAGTCCCTCCACCAACAAATAAACGGTGGGAATGTACAAGGAGAACTGGACTGCTGCAAGGAAGCGCACATCAAATACTTCTGTTGAAAAGAATAATTTATTGAAAAAAATAGCCAGTTGAATGAATAGGCTTTGCGAAGAAATGAATGCAGCGCCTTGTTCATTAAAGTATTGGTAAATACCAAACTGCTTCACAAAATAACCAAACTGCGAAGCATCATAACCAGACTGGTTGACATAAAGGCCATTGCTTGAGAATACACGAAAGAAATCGCCATTATCCGCTATTCCAATATATGGCGGGATAAACAGTACAATGATGCCAACAACGAGAACACCAAGTGCAGCAGTTGCTCCGGGAGTCAAAAATGATAGCAGACGCATAAAGAACAGCTTGATATCTTCGGATTTTCGTTTTTTCCTTGTTCTCGCTGCTCGCGGCATCATTTTTCATCCCTCTTTTCTATCTTCCCCTAGATATTGTATTACATTTATCAAATTTAAACTTTAAAAAAGCAATCAAATTTTTGATTGCCTCCTCATGATGTGATATTCATAATTACTTATTTATTATATCAAAAAACAGGCGATATGTTACATTTTTTCAAATAACATTTCGCATTTTATTGAAACTGCTGAAAAACAGCTTTTTTATTAACTTTTACACCTGATTCTGCGAACACTTTCTAGTTTTCCTGATCAATTTGACGCCTGATTTCTCGCGCGATACATTCAATCGTATAGAGTGCAGGAAGCTGCGACGTTATATTAGCGTCTTGATACATTTCTTTGTTGATATAGTAGGCAATGTTGGCATCTGAAAGTCGCGCAATCGTCGATTTTGAACTGTTTGTGATCGAGATGACATGGCATTTTTGAGTTTTAAGTTCATGGATGTAACGGATGATATCTTCATTTTCACCATCGACTGAAACGGCTACAAGACAAATTTTATCAGATAGTTTACTTGAAAGATGGTAAAACGGGTGATTAAGCGGATCTTCGATATGAAGTGCAAGAGTAAATAATGAGGAAAAATAAAGGGCTCCATATTCAGCAATAACACCTGAGGAACCAATTCCCGCGAACAAGACCAGCTCGGATTTCCGAAGGATTGCAACTGCCGCTTGAAGTTGGCTTTGGAACTCATCCCCGGCTGTCCTTTTTTAAAAAAATCAATGTATGTTGTTTCATCCGACATGTCAATCGCAATTCGGCGTTGCTTTTCAGCGTATAATTTCAATTTGACGCGAAATTCCGAAAAACCATTGCATTTAAACTTGCGGCAAAAACGTAAAATCGTTGTGGTACTGACATGCGTCTCGTCCGCCAAATCGCGAATCCGCATGTACACGACTTGATTCAGATTTGCGGTAATGTAATTATAGATTTCTAATTCAGTATCATTTAGTTCGATATTTTGTTCCAAAAACAGCATCCCAATCCCTCCTTTCGTCATTTTACCATGTAACACCTTGTTACTCAAATGTGACAATTTCCATCTTTGAAAATGCTTACCTAAAAGTGGAAAAAGGCTAGCTTTTTTCTGTTATTCTTTCTATACTTGATCTTGTAAAGAACAAACGTAAACAAAATAGAAAGCGCAATCACAACTGATGCGCCTAAAATATTGGAGGAAGCGATTATGAAAAAAAATGGTATCAAAATTGCAACAATCGGCGGCGGTTCGAGCTACACACCTGAACTTATTGAAGGCTTTATCAAGCGCCAAGCAGAACTTCCTGTACGCGAACTTTGGCTTGTAGATGTCGAAGCAGGTAAAGAAAAACTTGAAATCGTCGGTAATCTTGCAAAACGGATGGTGAAAAAGGCTGGAGCTAATATCGAAATTCATTTGACGCTCGACCGAGAAGAAGCTTTGAAAGACGCAGACTTCGTCACAACGCAACTCCGTGTCGGCTTGTTGGACGCTCGTATTAAAGATGAACGCATTCCAAATTCACACGGCGTTGTCGGGCAAGAAACGAACGGACCTGGCGGTATGTTTAAAGGCCTCCGTACAATCCCTGTTATTCTTGATATTTGTAAAGATATGGAGCGACTTTGTCCGGATGCTTGGCTGATTAACTTCGCAAATCCTGCAGGAATGGTAACAGAAGCTGTGCTACGCTATAGTAATCAGAAGAAAGTAGTCGGATTATGCAACGGGCCAATTGGTATCGAACGCAATATCGCTGAAACGCTTGGTGTTGATCCATCTGATATCTACGTGGAATTTGTTGGGCTTAATCACATGGTTTTTGCGAAAACGGTTTATTATCAAGGGAAAGATGTAACGCGCGACGTTGTTTATAAAATGACGGAAGGCGATTCTGGTTCTACACTGAAAAATATTAACGCTACTGGTTGGGATAAAACATTCTTGCGTACGCTTAATATGATTCCGATCGATTACTTGCGTTACTACTGGCAAACGAAGCAACAGCTTGAAGATCAAGAAAAAGCGTATGCGGAACATGGCACACGCGCAGAAGTTGTGAAAAAAGTGGAAGCTGAACTTTTTGAGCTTTATAAACAAGAAGAATTGGCTGAAAAACCAAAACAACTTGAACAACGCGGTGGAGCTTATTATAGTGAAGCAGCATGTAATTTAATCAACTCGATTTATAATGACAAACGTGATATTCAAATTGTTAATACACGCAACAACGGCGCTATTCTTGATATCGATCCAGATTCTGCGATTGAAACAAACTGTGTGATTACGCGCCAAGGTCCAATCCCACTAGCAAGCGGACATCTTCCTATTGCAATCAACGGGATTATTCAAGAAATCAAAACGTTTGAACGCTTGACTGCTGAAGCAGCAGTTACAGGCGACTACGATAAAGCTCTTCTTGCAATGACGATCAATCCGCTTACTCCAAGTGACGCAGAAGCTCGTGTACTTCTGGATGAACTGCTTGAAGCACACAAAGAATATTTGCCAAATTTCTTTAATAAATAAGTATGATGTAAAAAACCCGGCGGCTAAGTATCTCTCAGCCGCCGGGTTTTTACTATCCTCTATCTTGCAATCAGTGTATCCACTTCGGCATGCGCCAAAATGTATGTCGAGATACTTCCAAGCACAATCTTCTCCACCCGGTTCAGCCCCGTTGCTCCGACTACAATTAAATCTGCATGAAATTCATCTGGAATATCTTTAGCAAGAATAAGTTTCGGATTTCCGCTTTCCACATAAGTAACGATTTCTTTAATCCCTGCTCGCTCCGCTATAACACGGTATGCTCCAACACGCTCTTTTGCAAGATCTGCCGCCCGCTTTTCAAGCGTTCCGTCATACGAAATATTCGGTGAAAACGATCTTAAATCCACTACACTGGCTACTGCAAGTGCTGCTTCATATTTTTTTTGCTAGTTCGAGCGCTTTTTGAAAAGCCCGATCCGCTTGATCTGATCCATCCACCGCTACTAAAATACGTTTATAATTTTCCATACCCTAACCTCCTAAGTTGAATTCCCTGTTTTTCTTTACCCGCATTCCTCTTCCCTTACGCCTGTTTTCATAAAATCCTTTCTTTTTTTCTGATGATTCAAGCTGTGCTATACTTAATTTATCGAACAAAAAGGGGTAAAAAAATGGATAGCGAAAAACAGCTTCATCAGCAAATCGCATTGTTTTATTTAGCTTGTAAAACATTTAGCGACACAACAGATACGCTCATTACTACACATGGATTAAGCCGGCTTCATCACCGCATCTTGTTTTTCACTGCTAGAATTCCAGGTGTTACAACCGGTGAGCTGATTAAACTACTTGAGATTTCAAAGCAAGCACTACAAAAACCATTGCAAGATTTAAAAGAAAAGGGACTGCTTCACATCGGCATGAGCGAACAAGACCGAAGAAAGCGAACACTATTCCTCACATCAGCAGGGCTTCGTCTCATAAGCGAACTTGACTCGGTTCAACGCAAACAACTTGGCGATGCACTGAAAAATGCAGGTGATCCAAAAGGAAAAATATTTTCGGCGGTGCTAAAAGAATTCGCTAAAAATCGTTCAGGAATGCCATTTATTGATCAATTTTAGGAGGTAAAT
The DNA here is from genome assembly GCF_000525875.1 of Listeria floridensis FSL S10-1187. Lineage (GTDB taxonomy): Bacteria > Bacillota > Bacilli > Lactobacillales > Listeriaceae > Listeria > Listeria floridensis. Next base: position 53,624 of record NZ_AODF01000019.1, read on the forward strand.
AAGATGGAGAAATTACTTTTTATTCAAACTGGATTTGGCGTAGATGTTCATGGACAAGATGTCACAAAAGCAGCAGTACGTGCTGTCCGACATGCAATCTATCACAATTCAATGCCAGGAATCGAAGCAATGCTACCGGATGGTGATTTAAATAAGATGATCGTCCGCGTTAAGCTCGCCGTTCCGACCGATAAAGATACCGTTGACAAATCCGAAATTAAAAAACTGATCCCATACGGATCGGTTGAAGTAGAAGTCATGGATGGCGGTATGGTCACAACGAGTGGTATTTTTCTTCCCGACAAACAAGATAAAAATGAAATGATGTACATCGTGAACGCTTCCGTAGAAACAGGTTATTGACCAAAGAATAACCCCTGCTTGGTAAAAACTAGGCGGGGGATTTTTTTTGCTCAACAAAAAAGGATAGGGGGCGTCCCGCCCCCTATCTCCTTGCAATTTTGACTTGTTTTAAAACACTACTTCAATGCGGGCTTGTTCCACATAACGGCTGTCAACACCAACAAGCTCCACTTTGTCGCCTGCTTTAATAAAAGAGGCAATACTTGTGAACTTAAAATTTCCGGCTGTATCAGTTACCGCTTGTTTCTGAACAATACCATTTACGAAAAGACGTACCTTGGCAATTCCTTTTCCAAAAGTTCCAGTCAAATCAGCTTGATTTAATTTGTACGGATTAGCAGTAAGTGCATATATCTCTGCTCCACTTTGTTTCACTGCTACACTAATGCTTGCACGTTGAACATACTGCGTATCAACCGCTACGATTTCAACCACATCAGATGCAGAAGCGATAAATTGCGCCGCATTCGTAAACGTATAATTTCCAAGCGCATCCGTCATTGCTTGTGCAACAATTGTTCCATTCACTTTCAAACGCACTTTCCAAAGATCTTTGCCAATCGTTCCAGTGATTGACGTTGAAGCTCCGATCTCATACGGGTTTTGGCTAACCGTTAGAGCATAGTTAAATGTATTATTTTCTACAGCAACCGTTTCGCGCACCTGTTCCGCGTAGCGACTATCTACACCGACAATTTCAACCTTATCACTTGCACTCGTAATATATTTTTCAACATTACTGAATGTATAAGTGCCCGATGAATTTGTTGTGGCTTGCGCTACTACTTTACCATTTACCCACAGGCGGACACGGAAAATATCTTGGCCAAACTTCCCAGTAAGTGTACTACTCCCAAGTTTATAACTTGTAGGAACAGTAAGCGAGAAGTCCGCGGCTTCTTCCCCTTCCACAGTTACAGCCTTGCGAATTTTTTCTGCATAGCCGCTATCCACGCCGACAATCTCAACAAGATCTGTTTTCTTTGAAATATACTGAGCCGCATTGTTAATCGTGTAATTTCCAAGCGCATCTGTTACAGCTTGCGTTACGACTTTGCCGTTTACCCAAAGGCGAACACGGAAAACATCCTTACCGAATGTGCCTTTGATCGTGCTGCTTCCAATCGTGTATCCAGCTGGAACCGTCAAGCTGTAATCCGCTTTTGCTGAAGCCCTAACTATTGCAGTCACTTTATCCGATTTTTTGCCGTTTAAAGAAGCTGTTACTTCAACTTTTGCCCCTGCTTGCAGTGCCACAATCGAAATCGAATACTTTCCATCTGTATCTGCCTTGCCAGAATAAGTCAAAACACCGCCATCAGCTCTTGGAATTGCAAGTTCAATAGAAGCATTCGGCGCGGCAGTCCCACTTACAGCCGTATCCGTATCCAAAATTTCATTTACAGTCGGCGTTAATAGCGGCGCCGCCAAAACAGTTTGACTAACACGCTCGCTCATGTTTCCAGCCTTATCCATAACTGCAACCTGTATGACCGAGTTTACCACTTGTTTAGAAATTACTACTTGATAGCGTCCATTTCCATCCGCACCTCCAGCAGTAATCATATTGCCAAACGTATCATAGACAATAACAGTCGCATAAGGCTCAGCGGTTCCCGAAACGATTGTTGAATCTTCCGTGAGCGGATCAATCGTTGCCTTTTCTGGTGGCGTATTATCCGTTACTGTTAACGTACTTTTCGGACTTGTCAATGTCCCTTTTTTCGCCACAGCAGAAATTACCGTTCCAACCTTTTGCTTAGAAATCGCAATTTTAAATTTCCCATCCGAATCTGCAGTTCCTTCAAATGCCAAGTAACCGCCGCTTTCATGTGGAATTATGAGTTCAACCAATGCCCCAGGTGTTGCCGTACCTTCGACAAACATATCGCTATCGCCGACTGGCTTTACGACCGGAGCAGCAAGCGCCGCACTGCTTACCGTAGTTGTCTTCGCTTCGCTCGTGTTTCCAGCTGCATCCGTTGCCGTCACGCTTAAAATCGTTCCTGCTTTTTGGGCAGAAATAATAAGCGAGAACTTACCGCTTGCATCCGCATTTCCCTCTGCAATTTTGTTACCATTTACACTGATTTGAACTAAAGAATTTGCTTCTGCTTGTCCTTTTACCAAAGTATCATTTGATGTCACTGGATCAACAGAAGGCATATCTGGAGCCGTTTTATCCGTAACCGTGACTGTTGCTTTATCCGAATAGACTTCCTCAACCACCGTATAAACGTCTATCTTCGTTCCAGCCGGCCATTTTCCAATATCAATACTGAAAGTACCTGTTTGGTCTGTTTCCCCCGTTTTAATCCATGTGCTTCCATCCGATTCTTCAATCCGTACTTCAATACCAGCAAACAATTCAGATTCCCCTGTAAGAACCGCATCTTTATCAGAGATCGAATTAAGCATCGGTGTAGATACAAAAGTTCTTCCTTTCACGACTTGACTTACTGCTTCACTTTCATTCCCTGATTCGTCTATTGCAATTGCTTTTACAGTTGTTCCAACAGCTTGTTTAGGAATTACAACTGAGTAGCTTCCATCAGTAGCAGCCACACCTTCCCCAATCTTATTACCATTCACATAAACCTCTACCTTTGCACCAGCTTCTGTTTTTCCTGTAACCACTGTATAGGTTGCACGTATCGGGTCAAGGGTAATCGTTGGTGGTGTAATATCAAGTTTCCCCATCTCAATCGGTACACTAAATGATGCCGTTTGATCAAAAATATCTGTCACTTGCAGTGTAAGTGTATAGTCATTTCCCAGTGTAAGACTTTCACTTAAAGTCGATTGATAAGATTTAATATCCGTAATGGTTTTTACGATATTTTGATTTTTATCCTTAATATAAGCTGCAGCTTTAAATTGCGGAGAACTTGTATTTTCTAACTTCCAAAGTACATCTAATTGACCTGCTTCATATTTAGCTTGTATTTTATCAAATTTAATTTGTCCTCGATCAGGCATTGCAGGCTGATTAATCGTAAACACTTTGCCACTACCGATACTTGAATCTTGATTTCCTCCAGATTGGAACCAAAAATACTCAGAGGTCGCACCGCCATCCCAATTTGAAGCATTTTTCGCTTGGCTTGCCACTTTTTGTGAGTTCCATGAAACCCAAGATTTCGTCTGATAATTGCGGTTATAACCATTTTTAATACGAGCACTACGTAAAGCGTCTGGAGTATTCCACCAGTCTTCTTGAAACATAAGTGATCCATAGTTAAAGTAGACACTTGCAACTGGGAAATCTAACACCGCAATTTGCTCCCAAACCCCTGTTTGATTGTCGCGAACCCATTGACCAAATTTAGATCGTCCATTTTCTTGCCAAGCACGCATCGTCATCGTGTACCATTCATTGTTATCCCACTTATAAGGAGTCGCCACATTCCGACCAGTACCTTCTCCACCGAAAAGCGAAGTCGTTGCATTAGGAAGCATATACTCTGCTAAGATCGGACTACTGACCGCAATCGGATCCCAGATCGCAAAATGAACCGTTCTAAGACCGTCACTAGTTGTCCCTGTTTTTTGTTGAAAGCCAGCATAACCTCCTCCTTCTCCTCCTTGATTCCAGTTGTGAACTGCCCAATACGTATAAGGTGGTGTAATAATTGGCGACCAGTCCATTGTAACAATATCTGCTTTTGTACTATTTGTAGGCGTAATATAAATACTCGGTGCACCTGCAGCCGAAACAGTATTTGCTCCTCCCAAAATCATGAACATCAGCACAAAAACTCCCATGATTTTCCCTCTAAACAACTTCATATGAAACTCCCTTTCTAGTAACGAGATTAGCTTCAGTATAGCATAGAATGAGCATTCGTTTGTGTCAGATTTATGAAGCAAAACTGCATCTTAAAACCATCTAATCCCAACTATATGTTAGTTAAATCTATTAACTTTCATATTTTTCACAGCATCAAAACCTAAATTTGAAAACTAAGTTATATCCTATATACTAGCTTATTTCTTATTAATTACTTAGACCTTCCTATATTGACAAACAAAAACCCGCCAATTGGCGGATTTTTGTTTGTCAATCATGCGATATTCACTTTCACTTCATAGCACTATCTACAAATAAAATCGTTGGATCACTCATATTACCTGCTTCATCCGTCACCATAACCATCAACATTGTACCGGCAGTCTGACGTGGAATGGAGATATTAAAATAACCATTTGCATCTATATTTCCTTCCGCAATCGGAACCCCATCTCCATTGATAATTAAAACCATGCCATTCGGCTCAGCCGTCCCTGTTACAAAGTCAGATGCGTCAGTCACAGGATCAACTATTGGAGCTTCAGGAGCTGACCAGTCCTCAACAGTAATAATTGTCGATTCACTTTGCTCAGCACCACTCCAAGCTCTAACAGCAATTTCTGTTCCGGCAGATTGTTGTGGAATTGAGACTTGAAACCTTCCATCAGCTCCAGCCGTACCAAAATAATTATTCGCTCCAATTGTAACCTGAATAGCTACACCTGGAACCGCTTCCCCTTTCACCACAGATTCAATGTCCTTTACCCTTTCAACCGATGGCTTCGGAACTTTTGTCTTTACTTCCGTACTTCCAATATTTCCTGCCGGATCCTTTGCTTCAACACGAATCATCGTTCCAGCGCGTTGGGCAGGAATTGCTAAAGAATAATTTCCTTTGTCGTCTGATCGTCCGCTAGCAATTTTGACATCATTCGCAAAAACTTCAACTAAAATATCTTTCTCCGTTTTTCCGGTTACTGTTGTTTGCATAATTAAAACTTCATCAACAGTCAGCTCAGGAGGAGTTGTATCTACTATATTTTCAATTTCAGTACTCATTTCAGTCGTCTGATCAAAGATATCAGTGACTTTAAGCGTAAGTTCCGAATTTTCAGGAAGATTTGGTCGAGCATCAAATTTTGATTGATACGATTTGATGCCTTCATATTCCTGAATCACGTTCCCATCCGCATCCTTAACCACAACTTCCGCTTTAAATTGCGGAGAACTTGTATCTACCAAGTTCCAATTGGCTCTTAACTCCCCGCCGTTCGTATAAACCGCATCCAAATCTTCGATAGTAATACTGCCTTTATCCGGCTCAGCTGGTTGATCAATCGTAAAGGTGGCTCCAGCACCAATATCCGAATTTTCATTTCCTCCTGCTTGGACCCAGAAATAGTCAGACATAGCACCACCATTCCAATTTTGATCATTTTTTTCCTGGCTTTCAATCTTTTGCGTGTCCCATGATGTCCATGACTGATTCACAAGACTTCGTCCGTAACCATTTTTCAATTTAGCACTCCTCAGTGCATCTGGTGTGTTCAACCAATCTTCTTGAAACATCATTGAACCGGAATCAAAATTTACATTGGTAACCGGAAAATCTAGAATCGCAACTTGCTCCCATTTGCCTGAATCATTATCCCGAATCCACTGACCAAATTTCGAGTGTCCGTCTTCTTGCCACGAACGCATTGTCATTGTATACCAGCTATTATTATCCCAAGGATAAGTCGTTGCCACATTGCGCCCCGTGCCTTCCCCACCAAAACGGCTTGTTGTCGAGTTCTCAGAAAGATACTCTGCTTCAATCGGTGTACTCGTTGATATCGGGTCCCAAATCGCGAAATGTAGCGTTCTTACACCACTTGCATCATTTCCCGTTTTTTGTTGGAAACCGGCATAACCGCCGCCTTCTCTGCCTTGATTCCAGTTATGAACCGCCCAGTACGTATACGGAGGTGTTTCAACCGGCGACCAGTCAATGCTGACAATATCCGAAGCCGATCGATCTTGAGGCGTCACATAAACCCCTGGCGCCCCAGCAGCTTCTGCATCAATTCCGCCTCCAAATAACATAATTCCTGCCAAAGTACCAACAGCTACTCCTACAAATCGTTTCATCTCTTCCCCTTCTTTCCCTTTTAATGCCGCCAGTATAGCATGAAAGCTAGAAAAGAATGTGTCATTTTTTTGAAGGGAAACTTCCTAAACAAACTTCTTTTTGCCGATTTTTCCCTATCAAATTTGTAGCACTTCACTTCTTTTTCAATCTAAATCGAAGCAAGTGTCAAAAAAAACATACATTGTTAAATATCCTCCATTTGTTAACTTTATATTATTTTTTCAAACAAAAATAACAATCTTGTTACCATTTCCACATTTTGCCTCTCTTTCAAAAAAAACAGCCTTAAAAAGGCCGTTTCCACGAATTTCATTTATTCTGAGCTTCAATTTCGAGCAGCTGACGTTTCATCTCAAGTCCTCCCGCATACCCCGTCAGTTTGCCATCCTTACCCACAACTCGGTGACAAGGAGTAGCAACCCAAACCGGATTTAAACCGATCGCTCTTCCGACTGCTCGAACCGCACCTTTTCGTCCGATTCGTTCCGCAATATCGCTATACGAAACCGTTTCCCCATAAGGAATATCGAGCAGTTCTTGCCAAACCCGAACAGCAAACGGTGTACCATGAAAGTCAACCGAAAAACTAAACTGCTTACGCAAACCGGCGTAAAACTCCTCAAGCTCAGCCTTCTCTGCCTCAAGAGCCGATTCGTCATAAACGAGCTGATCATCTGGAAATCCCTTTTCGTGCCAGCTTACGAGCTGTTCCGCATCATTTCCAATAAAACAAACCCCATTTTCTGTTTTTGCAATAACGAGACCCCGATCCTTCAAAGTGCCATAAAACATCGTCTCATCCTCCCTGTTGCTCCATTACTTATAAAAATATCCTTTTAAAAAGTGATAAACACCGTCACGTTCATTCGACTTCGTAACAAAGTCCGCATGTTCCTTGACGAGTTCCGAAGCATTTTGCATTGCAACACCCGTACCAGCCAGATCAAGCATCCCGATATCATTCTCACCGTCTCCGAATACAATCACATTTTCAAGCTTAACGTCAAGATAGGCAGCAAGCTGCTTCACCGCCACGCGTTTATCATAACCTTCCGCAAGCAGTTCAATATTATTTGTATTGGAGGATAAACAAGCCACACCAGAAATCGTTTCAAGCTGCTCACGCACCGCCCGAAGGTGCTCAAAATCATGATCCTCAATCACGATTCCGTTTACAATCAGCGGCGCCACTCTCCTAAAGTCTGCTTCCCTGTCCACCACAACATGCTTCGGCGCCGCAACCCGCGCTTTCGCATCCGAATCATACGATGCAAGTTTCCTTTCCCGATTTGAAAATACCGTATCTTCTGAGAAAAATGACACCAACACATTCTCATCTCGGCAAACCCGGTACACATCAAGTAAAGCTTCCGGTTTCATCTGCACCTTATAAATTTCCTTACCATCGCCGGCAATCGCGATCGAACCATTCGATGCAATTACACCGGCCTTATCGCTTACCGTTTCTGCGAAATAACGCGCCATATTAAAAAGTCGCCCAGTAGCCACCGAAAAATAATGCCCAGCATCGATCAAATCTCGAATCATCTGCTGATTTTTCCGTGAAATCGTATGATCCTTTCTGAGCAAAGTCCCATCCAAATCCGAACAAATCAAATGTTTTTCCACGCAGTTTCTCCTTTTCCATCTAAAAACTTTGAGTAACACTTCTTCGCCTCTTCATTGTAACGATAATTCCCAGATTTGTACATTCAAAAAAAGCTATTTTTCTTTTAAAACAAAAACAGCTTTATAGGAATAGAAATCCGTTATCTAAAGTTTAACTAACAATTTATAAACCATTTCACGCTCCCTTCTCTAACACACGATAAGACTCTCTTCAAAAACACAATTGCTTCCCTCTCACAAAACTCCTATAATAAACTAGAAGAAAGAAACCGAAGGAGTTAGTCAAATGGAGCAGGCGATCATTCTAGAAAACGTCAGTTACTCTTATTCACAAGAAAAGCCAGCTTTGATGGGCATAAATTTGCAAGTCCCATCTCATTCCAGCTGTGCAATTATCGGGCCATCAGGTTGCGGGAAAACTACTCTGCTTTATGCCTTAGCAGGGTTTATCAAGCCGCAAGCCGGTCATATTTCGATTTTTGGCGAAACACTTGATGCTTTTCCAAAAGAAGCAGGTATTATCTTGCAGGATTACGCACTTTTTCCGTGGAAAACGGTTTTTGATAATGTCTTTTTGGGGTTAAAATTACAAGGGAAAACGCGGAAGGGGGCGGAGGAACATGTTGCTCATCTTTTGCAAAAATTAGGAATTTACGAACTGCGTAGCAAGTATCCTCACGAGCTTAGCGGCGGCGAAAAGCAGCGGACTGCGATCGCAAGAAGTTTGATTCTTGATCCGAAAATTTTGCTGCTCGATGAAGCGACAAGTGCACTTGATGAAATGACGAAAGAAGAATTGCAAAATTTACTGCTTGAAATCCAGATTGAGCGCCGTACAACTATCGTCCAAGTGACTCACTCGATTCCAGAAGCGGTTTTTCTTGGGCAAAAAATTGTGATTATGCAGCAGGGGAAAATTCAAAAAATCCTTGAAAATCCCATTTTTGGCGACCTATATTTACGTAATCAGCCGGAGTTTTTTGAGATGTGCGCCAAAGTCCGCGAACACCTTCAGGAAGGAGCAAGTCTGTGAAAAAACAAATTCTCAGTGCTGCTACCGGCCTCGTGGGGCTATTCTTAATTTGGGAAGCTTCGCATCTTATTTTACAAAGCCCAGTTGTGCCTGCCCCGCACCAAACGCTGCTCGAATTTTTCATATCGCTGCCTGAACTTTTGCCCCACACGCTCAGCAGCCTTTACCGCATCCTAGTAGCTATCCTCGTCTCGCTTCTCATCGGCATTCCGCTCGGCATTTGGATTGGTGAAAGTAAGTGGGCAAATCGCTTGCTCTCTCCGCTACTTTATTTTCTTTATCCGATTCCAAAAGTAGCTTTTCTGCCGGTTTTCTTAATTTTATATGGGCTTGGCGACCTTTCAAAAATCATCTTAATTATTTGGATCATTGTCTTTCAAATTATTCTTTCGACGCGCGACGGCATTGCCCAAATTGACCCAAAACTGTATCTTGCGTTAGAATCCCTTGAAGCAAAACCTTTCGACAAATGGCGCCACCTTCTATTTCCAGCAATCTTGCCGCAAATCCTGAGCGGTCTCAGAGTTTGTATCGGCATTGCCCTCGCAACACTGTTTTTTGCAGAAAACTATGCAACGACATATGGCCTCGGTTACTATATCATGAATGCTTGGTCGGTGATCGACTATCCAGACATGTTTTGTGGTATCTTGATGCTTTCTCTGCTTGGCTTTTTGCTCTTTCAAGCAATTGACTGGCTGGAACGATTGCTCGTGCCTTGGCAAACCAAAAAGCGTTAAAACTAAGTTTGGGAAGGAAGATACTATCCTCTCCCAAAATCATAAAGAGCCATTACGTTAGAATCATTCTCTTCTACATAAAAAAAGAGTACTTCCGTAAACTACGAGGAAGTACTCTTTTTGATTGTTCGGATATAGTAGTCTTTTATTCAGGATATGTTTGTTTTCAGCAAGCTTATTTTTTACATGATTTACTTGAATAGACCAATCAAATACAGTAATACTGTCGAACAAATTTTTACCAAACTCTATATAAATCCTCTTGGCTCTGCTCGATATCCCGCGCATGTGTGGTCACCAACCACTCTTGCACCGCATCGCCCGTCATAGAGTCAAAGGCATCCTTCAATTGTCTTTGTAGAATATGTAATTCTTCTTGTACTTCGGCATATTTCTTCTGAATGTTTCTCATTTTGTTTGTCAAGTGAGCTTCTATACGATTGGCTCCTTGATTGACCGCAGATTTTAACTCGACTTTTTGTGCCTGCTTGATCAGGTCTCGTTCCGCATGTCTTAAACGAATTCGTTCACTCGGGGTTAAATCCTTGCTTTTAAGTCGTTCTCTTAAGACGCTAGCCTGATAGGTATAGTCCCCTGAAGCCTCTCCTCGGGCTCGTGCTCGTTCCCGTTCATACATATTCCCATACATCTGTGCGTCCTCCTCTATCTAGTTCATCTGAGCTGCTATCCAGTTCCCAAGTTCGTTATCTTGCTCTCGGATTTTTTTTGGCCGCATGCATTAATTCAGTTTGAAACGCCTTTAATTGCTTGATATTGCTTTCATTGGACTGATAAAACGCTTGAAACTTTTCTGGATCATGAAAGGTATACACACCATTGTGGTATTTCTTCGCTCGTTCGGTCAGGATTTCATCGACATCCCAGATGGTCAATTCACTAAACCGTGCGCCTTCTGCTGTATCCGCATTCAAGTTATTTCGTAAGGCTCTCGATTCCTGATTCACCTCATCCTCCAGGTCTTCCATTCGCTTTTGAATGTCTTGCATGATGGCCACAATCGTGTCGATCTTCCTCGCACGTTTGATGATTGCCTCCGGATTGACTTTCAGCTGTGCTGACCCGTCCGCGTTAAACATGCCGGCGAACGTATCCGTCATGTGTCCCGCAAGGGGAGCCGTTCCGAACTTAACACGTGGATTGGAATCCATTATAAACTGCTTCCCAATCACTTCGCCTCCTGGCACAATTTTGCCTACAGGATCTAGGCGATGGCGATAATCCGTGATGAGTCCTGCAAAATCGCCGTTTTTTCACAGCGGCTTGTTGTGCTTTTGAAAGTAATCGATACGGATTCGCTGCAGCATAGGTCACGGCTTTTTTCTTCAGCTGCACCGCCATAAAA
>NZ_AODF01000020.1 GCF_000525875.1 Listeria floridensis FSL S10-1187
CACGCCTGAAACTGGTTTTTCAACTGATCGGCGTACACATTACTCCCGCTAAACAAATCATCCATGGTCACTTCTGTTTTCGGTACTTCCCGCTGTTCCTGCGTATAACTATTCACAAAAACCGTTTCCGTCTTCGTCGCCCCAATCCGATTCGTCGTCGTAAACTTGGACGCATCCAAGTTCCGCATGCCTTCCACAAACCGATCTAGATCTTCAAAAAACGGTCGATCAATTTTGGTATGAACAAGTTCACCAACCCGCCCAGAAAACCGATGAAGCACCTCAAAATCCTCAAACAGCTCTTGCAGTTCTTTCTCTGAACTTGTATGGCTGAATGAAATCGCACCATCACGATCCAAGTTCCGAATGTCTTCCTCCGCCTCATCCAAGTTCTTCGACGCTTTTTTCAGCTCATCAATTGCGCCCTTCCCCCAGACACCTTTCCCGATCAAGTTTCCGATGCTGTCATGTGCACGATCAAAATCACCTTCACGATAATCTACCTCTTTCATGCTGCATACTCACCTCTTTGTTGTATTCTATTTTTACATTTCTAAGTATAGCATACACTTAAAAAAGGCTAGTATTTTTTTTCCGTCCTGCAAAAAAACCTCGCATTAAGCGAGGTTTAAATCATTAGTATAAGTGTAAATCAACCGCGTTAGCTTATCATGATCAACAATAGCCTTACAATCATCATGACTTCTTAATCGAAAAAATCACCATTCGTTTTGATTCATCTACGCGTACCGTGACTTTCTCATCCAATTTATCATGAAACAGTTCTGTGATATCGACAAAATCATCGTAGCTTGAAACATCACTTTTCTTATAGCCCTGCAGAATTGTTGGCTTGATTCTGACAACATAAGGGTCACTTGATGTTTTTTCCGGGTCATATCGGTAAATCTCTTTTCCCATTTTATTATGGAACGAATAAACGGCATATTGATCTTTTTTCGTCGCAAAAACATCTTCCTGCGTCACGTAAGCATTATCTGCCACGCTGTAATCAAGCCTTCCTGCATAACCTTTTACAGTAGACGGCTCGTTCAGTTCAAATTGCCCGTAAGCGATGCGGAACAAATACTCAAGATTATAGTAGCTGTTCACTCGGAAATAAAGATGTTTGCCTTGTTTTTTCTTGTCGAGGCCAATATCGGTCGAGGAAATCGGAAAGACTTCGTACAATTTGTCACCAATTTCATACGCCACCTCATAGTCATCTAGCACTTCCTCGCGCTGAAAAATCCCAAAAATAATGCCTAATGAAACCAAAATTGCCGCTGCTGCGGTAAGGATACTGACGATAATAACGGTTCTTTTTTTTCTTCAAACGCTGCATAAAAATTCATCCTTAACTTCAAATTAAAACTCTATTTCTTTATTGTACCAGTTTTAACCGCAATTTTCATCAGCAAAACGCAAACCAAACAAGAAGTAACGAGGGGGAAATTTCCCCTCGTTATACAGTTCCATTAAATTACGCTTTAAGGAAGCTTGGGTCTTTGAAACTTGGATTTGGATATTTATAAAATCCTTCGCCAGTTGCCACGCCCAATTTCCCTTTATCAATATAATCGCGTTTCAGCATTTCAGCCATGCGCGCATAACGTTTGTCTTCCGAGTCAGCCGTTTGTGCGTAGTTTTGCATGATGTTATAGGCCGTTGTAATACCAACCACATCGAGTGTCGCAAATGGTCCTTGCGGTGAGCCTGTTGCAAGCATCCACGTTTTGTCAATCGTTTCCGCATCCGCTACCCCTTCAAGAAGTAGCATTTGCGCAGCTTCAAGGAACGGCACGAGAATCGAATTAAGAATGTATCCCGGCTGTTCTTTCTTCACTTCAAGTGGAACCATCCCGATTGCACCCGCGAACTCCACGAGCTGTTTGTAAACAGCCGGATCCGTATCTTTATGCCCCATGATTTCCGCCGTATTATTTTTCCAAATTTCATTGGCAAAGTGGAGCGCAAGGAATTTCTCTGGTCGACCAGTAAAGTGAGCAAATTGGCTAGGCACAAGCGTAGAAGAGTTCGTCGCAAAGATTGTTTTAGCCGGAGCCACTTCCCCTAGTTTTTTATAAAAATCCTCTTTTACACTAATGAGTTCCGGTACAGCTTCAATCACCAAATCTGCATCTTTTACAGCCTCTTTTAAATCCGAACTAAAACGAATCCGCTTGTAGCCTGCTTCTACTTCACCTTCCACATAATCTACTTCTTTTTGAAAGATCACATCGATATTTGGAAGCAAGTTGGAATTGTAATGAATGCGGCTTGCAATTGCAGCAACATCATCTTTCGCATTAATCACTTCTTCTTTATAGCGCCCTTTTAAAATTTCAATCCGTTCCTTCGCTTTTTTGATCGCTTCATCATTGATATCGTAAATCGTGACATCAAACCCCTTGAACGCAACTTGAAAGGCAATTTGGCTCCCTAGTACGCCGCTTCCGGCCACCGTAACATGTTTGAAATTCATTTTTCTCTCTCCTTTTGATGATATAAGTTTTTTGTATCCGCTTTCATTTTATCATTTCTTGTAAAATCTTACAAAATTTCTGTTCGTACTAAAAAAGCCTTCCCGCTTTTCACGAGAAGACTTTCAAAGATTTATTTTAAAATTAACGCCGTGCACCTCAGTTCGACATATAACCACCTGCGTTACTCTGATCGTTAGCTCAGACTCGGCAACCTCGCGGCACATCGAAGGCACTGCTTAATGCTGCTTCCTTCCGGACCTGACATGGTTCACAGGCTTCCATTGCGCAAGACCAAATCGTCAACACCACGTGTCAAAGGCTGACCAGACAGGTATAAGCCTCAGTTGAGGAATTCAACCCCGCTAGAGCGGATTGCGGGTTACAGGGCGCCGCTATCTCCCCGTCTAGCACGGCAAATTTGCTACCATTAATTAGGAGCTCCAGAAAAAGAACTCAACTAATAGTGTATCTTTTTTAGCGAAAAAAAAACAAGTAAAATCTATTATTTTTTTTTAGTCGGCTAATGCCATACTAACAAGTGTTGCTGCAATCGTTCCGATGAGACAAACTCCAATCAAAATAAGCGCAATCCAAACAATTTTCCGATTCATTTGAAGCCCCCCTTTTCATAGCGCGTATATGCTTCTATTCCCGCAAATTTTGGTTCTCTAACTCCGATCAGACTCTTCTTTTTGCCAGCGCACAATTTTATGACTCGTTTTTATGACGGCTTCACTTGCATCAGCAAATATGTCATGCAAACTACGATAATTTTGGTGACGCACTTCATTCGGCCTGTATGACGCGCTGATTTCTGGCTTGTTGGGGAGTTCAAGTCCCGTCAGTTTCCCAAGTGCTTTCATTGCAACGATCGCTGCACCGAGGCTCGAACCTTCAATCGTATGCGGCACGCGGACTTCTCGTCCGAACACATCAGCAAGAAGCTGACACCAAAACGGATGCGCGGCAATGCCTCCCGTGACATATAGTTTATCCTCCGGGTCAGAAATAGCTTGATAGACACTATACAAGTTGAGCGCTACACCTTCGATTACTGCCCGAATCATGTGAGCTTGCGTGTGCCACTCAGCAAGACCGAAAAAGGCACCTCGGATGTCACTCGTCCAGTAGGGAGCACGTTCACCGAGCAAGTATGGGAAAAACAGCAAGCCGTCTGCGCCAAGTGAAATATTTTCTGCCTGTTCCATCAGTTTGCGGTAGTCACGCTGTTCTTTTAGTTCCGCCGGTGCAAGTTCACGTAAGGCCCATTCTACCGTTTTCCCGCCATTATTGACAGCTCCGCCACGCACGAAATAGTCTTCGCTCAAACGATAACAAAAGGTGCGCTTCTGCTGATCTGGCAAAAACGCTTGACCGAGTTTGCGCACCGCTCCGCTCGTTCCGACGGTCACTGTAACATCTTGCGCCCCCAGTGCTTGGATGCCAAGACTGGCTAAAGCGCCGTCGCTCCCGCCTACAATAAAATTCGTCTCCTGTGCAACATTCAGACGTTCTGCCCAGCCCGGTTTAAGTCCAGAAAGACAGTATTCTTCTGAGACAACTTGCGGCAAGCGCTCCTCGGTTAGATTCACCAAATCAAGCGCCGTTTGTTCCCAAATATTCTCTTTCGTATTGAAAAAACCTGTGCCAGAAGCAAGCGCAGCGTCAATCACCCATTCGCCAAACAGTTCGTGTAAAACATAGCTTTTAATGCCGCAAACTCGAGCCGCTTGATGCATTTTGTCCGGTGCTACTTCATTTAGCCAGAGAAGTTTTGCAAACGGACTCATCACGTGAAGCGGTGTTCCGGTTGTCATATACAGACCGCCAAGCTCGTATCGCTGTTTGGCGCGTTCAAGCGCCGAGGCACTTCTGCCGTCCGCCCAAGTCAGACATTTTGTGAGCGGTTTATTCTCCGAATCTATCAAAATCAAACTGTGCATTGCCGCGCTGAATGAAATAGCCGCTAATTCGCTTCGCTCAATTCGGCTTGCTTCCATGACCATCCAGACCGCTTGTGCGACTGCCTGAACAATTTCATCTGGATCAAGCTCTGCTTTACCGGTCGCATCTGTATCAAGCTCGTAATGCACCGCATAGCGCGTTACAAGTTCACCTTTATCCGTAAACAAGACTGCTTTTGTACTCGAGGTGCCAATGTCGACACCCATGAAAAATTCACTCATCCGAAATCCCTCATTTCTATGCGATCATTATAACAAAAAAGAAGCCGCCTAAACGAGCATAGCCCCTCTAAACGACTTCTAACTTACTATTTAATCTAACTTAATCGGTCGGTCAAGTTCATAAAGATGGCGATAGCGCGGTTCATTTTGCATTAAATCGCTATGCGTTCCTTGCATTAAAATCGCCCCGTCTTCAAGAAACAACACCGAATCCATCTTTTCAGCACCGACAAGATGGTGCGTAACCCAAATCAGCGACTTATCTTTAAGCGTTTCAAAAATCGTTTTAAGAAGATCGCGTTCCGTGATTGGATCAAGCCCAACAGTCGGTTCATCCAAAATTACAATTGGTGTATTTTGAAGCAATATTCGTGCAAGCGCAATCCGCTGACGTTCTCCGCCAGAAAATCGTGCGCCCATTTCCGCCATTTGCGTCTTGTAGCCATCCGGCATACTCATAATGAAATCATGCATGTTCACTTTCCGAGCCGCCTCATAGACCTCTTCATCTGTCGCGTTCTGATTTCCCATCCGAATGTTGTTGAGAACGGATGTACTGAAGAGGTGTGCCTTTTGATTTAACATCGATACTGCTTGCGCCATTTGCGGTCGAATTTCATCCACTGAAACGCCGTTCATTGTAATCTCGCCGCTAGTTGGGAGCAGCGCACCTTGAACAAGCTTTAAAAATGTCGATTTACCCGTGCCACTTCGACCGATAATCGCCACTTTTTCCCCTTGGAGAAGCGTAAAATTAAACTGATTCAAAACAAGCGGACTTGAAGGATTGTACTGGAAAGAAAGGTTCCGAGCTTTGAGTGCTACGCTCTTTGTCTCGATATATTGATTTTGTTCCATTTCGTGCTCAAAATCAGGCAAACTCGGATCTTCAATTTTCCCTAAGCGCTCGAGTGAATCTTGATAAAGCGATTTATCGCTTACGGCACTCGAAACTGGCACAAAAGCCTCGCCAAGTGACAGGATTGCAAGTGTGAATGCTGCAATTAGCGTGGCACTAAAAGCCCCTTTATCCGCTTCCCCCGCACTCCAATACACCATCACAACAACGGCTGCTCCGATAATTAGCTGGCTAAAAAAGTCGCGCCAATTAACAAAATGGAACTGTTTCGTTTCAACTTTAAGCAAATCTTTTTCATCTTGTTCATAGCCTTTAATAAAACTTTTAGCACGGCCACTGAACATCCAATCACTAAGCCCGAACACCGCATCGGTGAACTGACTGTAAAGGCCATTTCGTCCTTGTTTTAAATAGGCATTTTTCCCTTTGGCATAAAGAAGAGACACACCAGGTAAAACAAAAATCAAAAGCCCGATCAAAATGAGCATCAAAATTGCAAATGGAATCGAGAAGACGCCAAGCGCAATTACGACGCCGCTATATAAGACCAAACTGACGATTGCAGGAAACATTGTCGTTAAATAAAAATTCTGGATGTGTTCAATGTCATCGGCAAGCAAGCCCAAGATATCCCCGGTACGATAGCGCGACTTAATCAAAAGCGCCTGTGGTTCTAAAATGCGATACAATCTGACGCGCATTTTTTCCAAAATCCGCAGTACGAGCGAGTGACTGGAAAGCCGTTCGATGTAACGCGAGACTGAGCGCATGATTCCGAAAGCGCGAACACCAACGGTTGCCACATAAACGGCCATGATCGACTCAGGCATAAGGGAAGACTTGGAAATTAAATGCCCTGACGTGAACATGAGGGCTGCTCCTGCAGAAAACGTTAGAACACCAAGTGAAATGACGAGGATGAAAAGCCCGAGGTTTTGTTTGATATAAGGACCGATCCAACTGTTTTTAAGCATTTATATCTCCTCCAATTGGGCTTTCACCAAGTTATAGTAAAATCCGCGTTTCGCGACTAGCTCATCATGCGTACCGACTTCAACGATTGCACCTTGATCAAGCACAATAATCCGGTCCATTTCAAGCATCCAGTGAAGCCTATGGGTCGCAAAGAAGACCAATCTATCTTTAAAAAGTTCAATCATCGGTGCCTTCAGTTCATATTCGGTTTCGATATCAAGATGGGCAGTTGGCTCATCCATAAGTACAATCGGACGATCTGATAAAAAGGCCCGCGCAAGTGCAATCCGCTGTTCCTGTCCACCACTCAAAGTCCGACCCGCCTCGCCGACAACGGTACTGTACCCAGCTTCAAGCCCATCCACAAAACCCGAAAGTCCAGCAGCTTCCGCGGCACGTTCCACATCAGCTTGTGTGGAATCTGGATGGTAAAATTTGATGTTCCCGTCGATAGTATCATGGAACAAATACGGATGCTGTGGAATGTATGTCACTTGTTTCTGCCAAGCATGGTCTGTCAAGGTGACATTTGTTTTATTATCCATAGCAAAGCTTCCGGTTGTAGGCGCCAAAAAGCCGCTTAGAACGTCAATCATCGTCGATTTCCCGGCGCCGGTTGCCCCGATAATGCCGATTTTTTCAAAGCCATTTACTTCAAAGTCAGCACTTGCAAGGGAAGCAGTATCTGATTCACCATGTTTGACGGAGATACCGTTCATCGAGAAGTGTGTTGTAGCTCTGAAGTTATCGGCCGTTTCGCCTGGATTCGCTGCTTTTTCCTGTTTGCCTTTGTCGATGATTGCTTGGATATTTCGTCCGGCATCCTGACCGTCAAGGGTTGCATGGTAATCAGTACCCAGTTCACGGACGGGAAGGAAGTATTCTGGTGCAAGGATAAGGACGGCAAGTCCGACGTAAAGCGAGATTGTGCCATCAATTAATCCAAGGCCAAGAAATAGAGCTACGATTGCAATGGACAGCATCGTAAAGAAGTCGAGCGCGAAAGAAGATAGGAAAGCGACACGCAGTGTGCGCATGGTTGCCCGTCTGTAACGCGCGCTCGTTCCACGGATACTTTTTTCGTGGTTATGGCTTAGGCCAAGATATTTTAAGGTTTCAAGACCTTTCAGCGAGTCAACGAAATGATTAGACAAAATTCGATACGACTCGAACTGTGAATCAGCTTGTTTTTTGGCTGCCAATCCGAGGATAATCAAAAAGAGAATCAGGATAGGAAATGTGATGAACAGAATAACTGCAGATGTTCCATCTTGGGTTACGACATAAATCCAGATCATTGCTGGAATAATTGCCATGTTGACAAATTTCGGCAAAAAGAGTTCAACAAAACGTCTGAAATCTTGGACGCCTTCCATAACCATGGTCACGATTTTCCCAGTTCCTTCTGTACGTGTGAAGCGAGGGCCGAGCACAAACAAATTGCTAAGCAAGTCTTCGCGCATTTCTCTGCCTAGATCCGCGGCGTAGCGGTAGACAATACCTTTTTTCCATACATTTAAAAAATGGCGTACAAAATATGCCCCGGCAAAGAGGATCATTTGTAACGCCACAGCGGAAAGTGCCTCGCCGCGGAACAAATCTGTTACCGAATCGGCGAGGGCACGAGCCATCACGATAATTGCCGCACCTTGAATCAAAGTTAGTACGGCAAGAATCGCCAATATTTTTTTAACACCTTTATATTTAAATAGATCTTTTCCCATTAATACGTCATTTTCTCCTTACTCGAAACGCGCTTGCGGAAAACATAATAACTCCAGATCTGATAGCCGAGTACGAACGGCAGCAATGTTACAGCTACGATCGTCATAACTGTCAGCGAGTAGTGTCCCGACGCAGCGTTCTGAATAGTTAAATCAAATGCTGAATCAATTGAACTGATCATTACCCGCGGGAATAGTCCAACGAAAATGGTTGCAATTGTAAGTGCAATTCCAAGTCCTCCGAACGTAAATGCCATACCGTCGCGATTTTTCCACAGGAAGACGGCTGAAAGCAAGTACATGACGACAACAACACCGATCATAAGCGGTACGAGAACTGGACGAGCTTGGAAAATATCTGTGTAGAAAAATGCTAATACAACAAACACTACAAGTACAGGAATCGTGATCCACCAAACGCGCTTAGCCATGCGGCGAGCACGATCTTGGATATCGTCTTCTGTACGAATCGTGATGAACATCAAGCCGTGAAGCAGGCACAGCAAGGTTACTGTTAAACCGCCCCATACAGAGAACAACGTGATGTAATCAAAGAATCCGGCATACATATTCATGTCAGCATTGATTGGCATACCTTGGATCAAACTTGAGAATAGAACACCTAACAGGAATGGCGGCAAAATACTACCGAAGAAAATAATCCAATCCCAGAAGTTGCGCCATCCAGCTGTTGCTTTTTGACCGCGGAATTCAAAGGAAACTCCTCGACCGATTAGCGCAAGCAGAAAGACTACAAGCGGAATATAATATCCGCTGAACATTGTTGCATACCAGTTTGGGAAAGCGGCAAAAATTGCTCCGCCGGCTGTAAGCAGCCACACTTCATTGGCATCCCAGAATGGGCCGATTGTGTTGACAAGCACGCGGCGTTCAAGGTCATTACGCGCCATAAAACGTGTTGACATCCCTACTCCAAAGTCGAAGCCTTCTAGGAAGAAGAATCCGACGAATAAAACTGCGACAAGCAGAAACCATAACTCATTCAGTGACAATTTTGTCGCCCCCTTTATCAAATGGATCGACTGAAACTTTTTCTTGTTTCTTCTCACCATATGGTCCTTTTTTAATTTCGCGAATAAATAAGTACACAAGTACGATTAAGAGAAGTGAATAAATTGTCGAAAACGCAATAATTGAGAACAAGAGTGAGCCTGCTGAAACGTTAGGCGACACCGCATCTGCTGTTTGCTGGTATCCAAAGACAACCCAAGGCTGACGCCCGATTTCTGTCATGATCCAACCCATCGAGTTTGCAAGGAATGGGAAGAGAATCATTGGAACCATTAAACGCAAGTACCATTTCGCATTTTCAAGTTTTTTACGCCAAGCAAGTACAACACCGATTAGCGCGAAAAGAATCATCAACATGCCCGCAGCAACCATGATACGGAAGCTCCAGAATGAAGTACGTACTGGTGGAATGTAATCCCCAGGTCCGTATTGTTCTTCATATTGTTTTTGAATCGTGTTCATCCCTTCAACGGAACCACTCAGTGTCGAATAGGATAAGAAACTTAAGGCATATGGAATCTCGATCGACCATGTATTTTTCTTATTGTCGACATCAATGCCGGCAATCATCGTCCATGGCGCGGGATCAGCTGTATCTTCCCAAATTCCTTCTGTAGCAGCCATTTTCATCGGCTGTGTTTTAACTAAGTACTGAGCTTGCGAGTGACCACTGAATGCAGTACCGAAACCGCCGATTACAGCAAGCACAAGCGCAATTTGGAATGAGCGTTTGAAGAAATGAGTGTCTTCTTTTTTAAGCATTTTGTAAGCACTGACACCAGCAACAAAGAACGCACCCGTTGCAAATGCCCCGAAGATAACGTGCGGAAACTCAACGAGCAGTTGTCCGTTTGTAATCAAAGCCCAAAAATCATTCATTTCAGCGCGGCCATTTTTAAATTCAAATCCTACTGGATGTTGCATGAATGAGTTGGCAGCGAGAATCCAGAAACTCGAAAGGATTGTACCGATCGAAACAAGCCAAATACAAGCAAGGTGAAGCTTTTTGCCAAGGCGGTCCCATCCGAAAATCCATAATCCAATAAATGTCGATTCCATAAAGAACGCGAGAAGCGCTTCAATTGCAAGCGGAGCCCCGAAAACGTCCCCTACAAACCGAGAATAATCTGACCAGTTCATACCGAACTGGAACTCTTGAATGATCCCGGTTACGACACCGACTGCGAAGTTAATTAAGAACAAATGCCCCCAAAACTTCGACATTTTTTTTGTAAATATCTTTTCCCTTCACAACATACAACGTTTGCATCAGTGCGACCATGAAGACTAATCCAATGGATAGCGGTACGAACAGAAAGTGAAAAATCGTTGTTGATGCGAATTGAAAACGGGCTAGAAACAATATATCCACCCTTTTTCCCTCCTTTTTTGCGTTTTGAAATTCTTTTCCCTTTCATAGAGCGCTCGCAAAAGGTTGTGAAAAACATTACCAAGTTCTACAACAAGTTGCTCTGTTTTTCACAATAACAGGTGAAAATCACCATATGGACTGTTTTAAAGCTAGCGCTATAAGAAAAATTACTAAACAAAAATAAGTTCTATATACAGTATATTTTATCCTATTTCTTAAGAAATTCATTTAGTTCTTTAGTAGTTTTTTTTAAAAGCGAATGTACACAATCAAAAAGGGCATAGTCAAAGCCTCCGCATAGCGAGCTTAGATCATTTGTTTTTTATTTCACATTTAGAAATACTCCCTAATTAATCAGAAAAACAGGCATAAAGGCCTATCCGTTTTTTTTGTTCTTTGTTTATTTTTTTTACGTTCTCTCAGTTCCCTAAAAAAATGGGTCAGTAGGCGGCTTGTTTCTTCTTGCAAAACTCCCTGCTCTACTTCGCAGGTATGATTGAAGCGATCGTCTTGCAACAGATTCATCAACGTACCGGCTGTTCCGGCTTTCGGATCACTTGCACCATAAAAAACTTTATTAATCCGCGAAAGCAAGATAGCGCCACTACACATTGGGCAGGGCTCAAGTGTGACATAAAGATCGGCACCACTTAAGCGCCATGATTCCATCGTTTTGCAAGCGTCTTGTATCGCAAGCACTTCCGCATGGGTAATTGCATTTTGCGATGTTTCGCGAAGATTGTGCCCACGACCAATAATTTTACCATCCAGTACAACTACAGCACCAATAGGAACTTCCCCAAGTGTTCGAGCCTTTTCAGCTTCCCGAATTGCTTGCCTCATAAACTCTTCTTTTTCCATCGGCATTCCTCATTCCCGTTAATTCTCTTATCCATCGTACCACAAAGCAAATCTGCTTAACAGTTGATTTTTGCCCTTATTTATATTACCATGTTTTAATACCAAGTACTAATTTTTTAAAAGGAGGAAAAATAAATTGTATTCCGAAAATTTAATTGCCCCAAAAATTTATAATATTACTGATGAGATTACGAAGTTTGCCTCTGATAAAATCGCTTTAATTTGGAAGAAGAATGCAGATATCGAAAAAAAGTTGGAGTTACAATGAACTGCTTGAACAAGCGCGCAAATTTGCGAATGTTGCTTCACAGAATGGCATTCAAAAAGGCGATCCAGTGATTGTGATGACGCCACGTTTACTTGAAACTTATGCCATTTACATAGGATTATGGATGGCAGGTGCTGTCATTATCCCCGCTTCCGAACTTTTAAAAGCTCACGATTTAGAATACCGCATCCAACATGCTGGTGTGAAAGGGATCGTAGCGTATACGGGTTTCAATAAAGAAATAAATAAAACCGAGGCACTTGCTTCGCTTAAAATGCAAATTTTGATTGACGGCGAGGCTGACACGGGATGGTCTGATTACAGCACGCTTATGGCTAACGCTTCTTCTGAGTATACGCCTGTTTTGACAAAGCGTTATGATCCCTGTCTTCTTGCGTTTACAAGCGGCACGACCGGAAACCCGAAAGCTGTAGTTCATGTTCACGGCTGGGGTTACGCGCACATTCGGATTGCTGCTGACAGGTGGCTCGACATTCATGAAAATGACCGCGTTTGGGCGACGGCTGGTCCAGGCTGGCAAAAATGGGTATGGTCTCCGTTTCTTTCTGTTCTTGGGAAAGGGGCAACCGGATTTATTTACAGCGGCCGATTCTCCCCCGAAAATCAACTTCGGCTACTCGCAGAACAAAAAATTAATGTATTGTGTTGCACGCCGACCGAATACCGCTTAATGGCAAAAGTTCCGCATCTTGAAGCGCATTCCTTGCCACACTTACGCAGCAGTGTTTCGGCTGGCGAGCCGCTCAACCGCGAAGTTATCCATGTGTTTCAAGAAAACTTCGGCGTAAAAGTGCGCGACGGGTACGGTCAAACGGAAAGTACACTTTTGATTGGTACTTTAGTGGACACGGAAATCCGTCCGGGTTCGATGGGCAAACCGATCATGCCGGAATATATGGCGATTGTTGATCCGGATGGGCATCCGGTTGGGGTCGGCGAAACTGGCGATATTGCGGTTCGGAAAGATTTTCCAGCACTGTTTGAGACTTACTACAAAGAGCCAGAACGGCTCCTTAAGGCTATTCGTGGCGATTACTTTGTTACTGGGGATCGCGCATATGCAGATCAAGATAATTATTACTGGTTCCAAGGGCGGAATGATGATATTATTATCAGCTCTGGATACACCATTGGGCCGTTTGAAGTGGAGGACGCGCTTACACATCATGAAGCGGTCAAAGAAGTGGCGGTTGTCGCCAGTCCAGATGAAATTCGTGGAACGGTTGTAAAGGCCTTTATCGTCCTAAAAGATGGCTATCAAGGAAGCGAAGAACTGGTCAGAGAACTGCAGATGTTCACAAAGCAAATGACCGCTCCCTACAAGTATCCGCGCCGCATTAAGTTTGTCAAAGCGCTTCCGAAAACAGATTCTGGAAAGATCAGACGTGTTGAACTTCGCGATCGTGAATTTGCAATTAACGGATCAGCTAAATCCCTATAGGAAAGTATGTATGCGAAGTTGATTTTGATACTCTCTTTGAGTTAAACTTCATTGCAAACAGTTGTAGCAAATTTATCTGCTAGTTACAAGGAACTTCCTCTGAACGTACACTTATTTGAATACTACTAAGCCGTCATTTTAATAGTCAACAATGGCGGCTTTCTGTTAGAATAGAAGCACTCAAATTCGCAACTAGAAAAAGGAGATTTTTGTATAAAAGGAGCGAATGTTATGGATTTCTTGTTTAGCAGAAAACAGCGTTTATTGTTCGAAATGTTAACTATTTTGTATTCTGAAAATCGTTATTGGACTTTGGATGAACTTGCAGCCAAACTCCCTCTTTCCCGCCCCACCATCCAGTCTAATTTACAACTCATCTCACAGCTACTCGAGCCCCTTAAAGAAGATGTTCGTTTAATAAAATCGTTTAAAGGCAGTTACTTAGACAAAGCGCCTTCTGTAAGCTTTAACCGGATTCGGCTGTTGTTGCTTAAAGAATCTGTTCCTTTCAAATTTATTGACTCGATTACTTTCAAAAAACACTCCTCGTTAGCGGCATTTTGCGAAGATAATTATATTAGTAAATCGCATTTTTATAAATTAATTCAAGAATGCAAAGCTTTTTTGAGTGATTATGATATTGTCTTTGACTATGCCAAAATGGAATTTAAAGGGGAAGAAAAGAACATTCGCTATTTTTTGTATTCTTTTTTATGGGAATGCTACGGCGGGATTGAATGGCCGTTTAGCACATACAAAGACGGGCGTTATTTTGCCAAGCAGCGCGATTTTCTGAGCGAGGAATTGAATATTTCTTTCTCCTACACTGAACAGCTGCGGCACTCTTTCTTAGTAACGATCACAAAGCTGCGCTTCGAGCAAGGTTACTCCATATCTTCTGAAGCAACTCCTAATGACATACTATTTCCGAAACTCGCTTCAATTATTCAGGATGTTATTTCTGAAACCTTTGCTTCTTCTACTATTATCCAAACTGAGGCACAGTATCTCTATAAAATGATCTGTATCAACATTTGGCGGTCACTTAAACCTGTGCAAGTAAAAAAAAATTATTCAGAGCTACCGCGATGATAATCCTGAAGAAACTGCTTTTTCAAATCGAGTGCTCGAACTCTTTTATACGGAATTCGGAATAGATTTATCAGAAAACGATCAAGTTCTTTATTCATTATTCGTGATCGGAGACCACACCCATTATATGGGGAACATCGCGCGTGAAATGTATATGTCTGGAAAAGTAATCTATTATAAAAATCGTTTTCCTGTATATAGTCAAATTCTCGATCGCGCTTTAACCGAGTTATCACTTGAACCCGCTTACCAAGCATTTACTGCCGCGAAAGATTTTCTTTTTTTTACAGCTAACTTATATTCTTGAATGCCACAAAAATTTAGCTACTTTTGATCCACAAATCATTATTTGGGTTACTCACTCCAGTTATAGCAACAAAGTGAAGCGAATTGAAAACCTTGTCAAAAAGTACTCGCCTTTTCACATAAAGGTCTTCACTGGTCATGAACCGCCAAAGAATTGTGATTTAATTCTAAGCGACGTTGAGCTGCCAGAATTTAGCGATCGGAATGTATTTGTTTATACCGACCCACCTATTCTTGGCGAAATAAAGCGTGTCGAAAATGCTGTACGCGAGATTAATCAGCGAAACATCAAAAAACTTAAGCCTTTCAATCAGGCTTAAGTTTTTATTTATATGCTCTGGTAAATTTCTTCCCAGCGAACTAAATAAGCAGCAATCGAAAATTCATTTGCGATGGTTTGATAGGCATTTTGTGAATATTTGCTCCGTCGATTATTATCATTTCGAATAAAACAAGCTAATTCATCTGCCATTCTATCCACATCGCCTGGGGCCGTCACAATACCGTTTACACCATCCGCAATCAATTCTGGAATATCTCCTACATTTGTTGTCAAATTAGGAATCCCGACCGCCATCGTTTCTAAGATAGCCATTGGCAGCCCTTCGTGATAGGAAGGCAAAAAATGCAGCAGCGTCTTTTTAAAAATCTCAGCTTGTTCTTCTTTGGAGAGCCAGCCGCCAAGATCGACATTTTGCAGCCCCATCGAGCGAATCTGATCGCCGATTTGCTCCACTTCACCGTCTCCGTAAAGCACAAACCTTACCTCAGGAAAAAGCGGTTCAATCCGCGCCGCAACTTGAAGCAGATCGTAGCTACCCTTTCGCTCGCCAATCCGTCCAAACGTCACAATTGTTTGGGACTTATCATCATAAGATGGACTTTCCGGAACTTGTACGGCATTTTGAACGATTGAAATTTTTGTATCCGTCAGTGTTTCATAAAACGCCGCCCAATTTTCGCCTAGCACGACCAGATGGTCAATCCGATTGAAAGTACGTCTAATCAGAGCTTGTACAAATCGGCTAGATTTTTTATAAAAGATATCAAACTGAGATGCATGCATATGAAAGATGATGCGGCAATGCTTAGGCACCATCTTACTTAGCAATGCTTTTCTAAAAAAGCTACCTTTTTGCGCGACGTGAAAATGGACAATGTCAATGTTTTTTTCTCGGATAATTCGTCTGATTGAGCAAAAAGCCTGCCACTCAGTTTGATATTTGTTTTCTTCTGACCACGAACTGAGGAAGAAAAGTTGATGTTCTTCACTTGAAAAATGTTGTTCAAAATTAGCGATGACGGTTGCGATACCGCCTTTCGCGTGGGAATCGGGCCCCACCATCAAAATATTCATTGACTTTTAGATCCTTTCTTTTTCCATAAACTGAGAATTTGCCGCAGCTCTCCTTGGTAAAGCACAATCAAGAGAACAAGCATCCCCAAAATCAGTGCTTTTTCAAACCAAGTATCTCGAAGAACTACGCTATAAAGGGTTAAAGCATACAGCTGACTGGTCACGATCATATGGCGTTTGACGGAAAAACCTTCCCAAATTCGCATCGAGAAGAAAGTGCGGGCGAAGAAAAAGGCAATATATGCTGTCCCTGTTGCAATCGCAGCTCCTACAGCACCATATAGAGGGACAAGTAAAAAGTTCAATAGGATTGAAACGAGCAATGCGATTAGTGACACATAAATGTTCAGCACACTTTTCTTTAAAAAAAACGATGCCTAATGTGGTAGTCTCACTCACGGTCATCATCAGCGGATAAAAACAAAGAAACGGAAAGATATACTGTGCTTCGCTGTAAGCCGGAGAAAGTATCACGACAATCCATTCCTTAAAGAAAAGCATGAGAAGAAACGAGAATGCGATGGTGAACATGACGGCGTCGCTTACTTTTTTGTATGCCTCTATCGGTTTTTTCTGTTCATACCATTCATAAGCAGTTGGAACCCAGAAGTTTGAAAAGCTGACTTGAAGCACCATCAGCGCACTTGCAATTTTGAATGCGGCGGTATAAATGCCAAGTTCGTGAAAATCAGCAAAATAACGCAGAAATAGTTTGTCGAGGATGATAAATAAGCTATAAATGAAGGTTCCGATGACGACTGGCAAACCAAATTTCGCCAAGCGGACAATTAACGCCCGGTCAATTGCTTGGCGGAAGTTTTTAAAAAGAGTGAGATTCGATAGGATTAGCACGACGTCTCCTGCCATTTGGCCGAGCAACATGCCGTAGATGACGGTGATGAAAGTCGGCTCGGATAAAAAAAGCGCAATGATGACGCCAAATAAAATTGAAAATTTGATCCAAATGTTGGCGACTGAGAATGTGAGCGCACGGTTTTCCATTCGGATAAACAGCAAAATGAAACGTTCAAAAATTAACAAAATTGATGAAAATGCCAACAGATAGATCGCATTTTGGTAGTTTGGGCTTGCAAACAGCCAATCGGAGAGTGTGGAAGCAAATAAACACATCGCGATGATGAGCCCGGCGGATGAAAGCAAGGGAACAAACATGGCTTGCACAAATAAACGCGGCTTGTCGGCATAACTGTGAAATTCTCTTGTGAATGCTTGGTCAAAACCTAGGTAAATAATGTAGATCAAGAAGGTTTGCGCAAGTAGGAACATGCTCGTTTTTCCGTATTCTGCTGGTGTTAGAAAATAAGTAGTGACGGGGATTAATATCAAATTAAGTAAAGCTGCACCAAGTGAACCAATGGAGAATTGGCCGAAACGAATTAGTAGTTGTTTCAAAATAAATGTACCTCAATCTTTCTTTGTTAAGAGTATTCCGCCAGCGACAAGTCCGAGAAATGTGGATGACAATGCGGAGAACAAGACATGTCCAGCGAAAAAACTGTATAAGAGAATTACGATAAACAGATAGCTATATAGGGAGCGATTATTTTTTTTTCAGTGCCATAGCGGCGTAATAGCCAAGCAGAATTAGTAAGAAAAGGACACCAAGAAAACCAAGTGCGAAGAAGGCATCGAACAAGTCCATTTCGATTAAACCAAGCCGTCCAAAGTGTTCGAGCCGATACTCAAAACCTTGTCCAAACAGCAAGGTAAAGGCCGGATGGGGGCTGTTTAAGAAATACTCAAGTCCGCCTTGAAAGAAATCACTTCTTGAACTTGAGAGCAGTCTTACAAGATTACCGTCATAAATGCGATAGAAATAAGCGATTCGATCAAAGGTTCCGGATACCATTTGGAGTGCATAGGAAATTCCGCGAAGCACCGCCCACGCTATTAAAAAGAAACTCATCAGCCAAACAAAAGATTTTTTGCATCAGTGATTGATAATGCGCTCGAAACAGCAGATGAAGCAAGACGAAGATGCTGAGTGCGGCACCATAGAGAATTCCGGTTTTTGTCCCAACGAGCAAAAGGCAGAGAAAATTTCCTGCATATAGCATAAGAAAAAGTAGCAAACGGAAGTTCCACTTGGATTGAAATTGTTTGGTCAGCGCTTGTGCAGTAAAGGTAATGGAGACAATGAACGCAAAGCTAGTATCATTATTAGCAAAAAAGAAACCTTTGTAGCCTGCATCAGAATTGTCATAGGTTTGATGTCCTACGCCAAGTCCGTATGGGATCAACAGCAAAACGGTGAACAGCAGGCTGATGACGATGAAGATTTTTTCATAGTTGAGCTTTTGAAACACTTCTTTTCGTTGATAAATATAATAAGGAATCAAAGCCCATAAAAAATACTTCACGAACACGGATAAATCTGCGATGATCCAAGATAGCGGATTTTGAAGTAAAATGCTTTGGAAAAGAAAGAGGAACAAATTTCCAATGATAAATCCAAAGGTGACGAACGTAAAACTGTTTTTTTCTATTTTCCCCAGTAAAATCATGCTGACTAAAAAAAGGAAGAAGAAAAAACGATACGCTATCCCGACTGGAATTTGAAAGCCTGAAGTGAGCAAGAAGCCATTGATAAAATCGACCAGCGGAAAAGCCGCACTCAGCCCGATAAATAGACGAATATTAACTGGGATTGTCTTCATTTTTACTCGCTCCGTTTTTGATTTCTTTTCGCGGTGAGGACGTGTTTCACAAAACGGAAATTCCCCACCGCATAGCGTTTGAACATCCGACGCGGTTCCTGTACTAAGCGGTAAAACCACTCGAGCCCGGTCTTTTGCATCCATTTCGGAGCCCGTTTCGTTTTTCCGGCAATCACGTCGAAACTGCCACCAACACCCATCACAAACGGCACTTGCATCAGCTCTTTATGCGCATTCACCCAAACTTCTTTTTTGGGGCTGGAAAAAGCGACAAATACGATATCCGCTTGGCTTTCTTTAATTTCGTGAGCAATTTGTTCTGACTCAACGTCCTCGAAATAACCGTTCCGAAAGCCAGCAACCTTAAGGGATGGATATTTTTCTTGATGGATACGCACCACTTCACGAACGGCTTCTTCTGTTGCGCCAAAGTAGTAGGGTTTCCAGCCTTTTTCAGCTGCTTTCGCTACTAAATTTTCAAACAAGTCGATTCCAGTTACGCGTTCTTTAACGTCATATCCAAGAAACTGCGCGGCCCACACCACCGATTGCCCATCTGCATTTACAAGCGGACTTGCGTTCACAATCTTTTGCAGTTCTTCGTTTTCTGCCATCAAATTGATTTTGCTGGCATTGATGACAACATGCTGACTCGGCTGCCCTGCTTCTATCAGCTCTTCTACTCGCGAAAGTGTCTCTTCCATCGACAAGACGTCAAGCACACTGCCGAGCAGATGAATCCGTTTATTTTCCACCATGTTTTAATACGCTCCTTTAGGAAACAAAAGCACGAGCACCGTTTTGCAGAGAATCTTGAAATCAAGTTTTAAAGATAGATGTTCGATGTAATGTAAATCCAGTTCAACCATTTGATCGAAACTCAGTTCATTACGACCGCTTACTTGCCATAATCCAGTGCATCCCGGTGTTACGAGCAAACGCTGTTCGTCATAAGGTGTGTAAACAGCAACTTCGCGTGGCAGCGGCGGTCTTGGGCCAACAAGGCTCATGTCGCCTTTCAACACGTTGTAAAGCTGCGGCAGCTCATCAAGGCTCGTTTTTCGAAGCAGTTTCCCAATCCTCGTAACGCGAGGATCTTTTTTCATCTTAAACATCGCGCCTTCAATTTCGTTTTGTTTCAAATATTTTTCGAGTTCAGCTTCTGCGTTCGGCCGCATCGTCCGAAACTTATACATGTAAAACTTTTCGCCTTTTTTCCCGACACGCTGCTGTTTGAAAATCACCGGTGCATGTATATCTGATAGCTTCACCGCTACCGCGATCAAGATAAGAAGCGGACTGAGCAGCAAAATTGCAATCAAGCTCAGCATCCGATCAGCATGCACTTTCCACTTCACATAGCTGATTTCTTCCGTTTGTAAAGTTTGATTGACTTTACTTTGTCCCATCTCTAGCACTCCTTAGTAATAATAGTTTTCGGCATTTTTTGTCCCGTTAAAAATGACGCCGATCAAATTTGCTCGCGCAAGCTGCAGCTGGCTGACCGCATCTTTGGCTTTTTCCTTAAGCGTCTTGTGGTGGCGGCAAACAAGCACCGTTCCGTCTGTTCGTTCCGACAGCACAAGAGCGTCAGAAACGATGGTAACAGGCGGCGTATCAATAATAATCTTGTCAAATGACTCTCTTAACCGCTCAATTAATTCCGCCATTTTTTTGGAAGAAAGCAAATCATTTGGGTTTGGAGGAATCGGTCCGCTTGTCAAAATTGATAGCATGCAGGTACTCATCGTTACCTTTTGCAGACTGTCTTCTAGTGTATCTTCACCTGTTATGACACTGGATAGGCCGGTAAGCATCTTTTTCGAAAAACGTTTATGCAAGGTTGGTTTGCGCATATCCGCATCAATCAACAGCGTGCGCGCACCCTTCTCCGCATAAGCAACTGCCAAATGAGAAGCAATCGTCGATTTTCCTGTTCCGCTTTCCGGTGATGTGATTAAAATCACTTGTTTGTTTTCGTCGATTCCTGAAAAATCAATCCCCGTTCGGATTAATTTAAACTGTTCGCTAATGGAGGAATTATACTCATGCGCTTTATCTTTAGCGCTTTTTTTCGTGTGCAGCATCACTATTCATTCTCCTTTTGCATCTTTATTCGAAATGGATCGCCATCTTGAAACACACTCACTTCGCCAAGTACATGTAGCCCTAAAAATTCTTCGACTTCTTCTTTTGAAGTAAAAGTACGATCAAGCAGTAATTTAATGAAAACAAAGCAAAAAGCGAAAAGAACACCAATGAAAAAAGCAAGAATCATCATTAAAGCTTTTTGCGGTTTAACGGGAGCTTCGGTCCCCGTAAATTGCGCTTCCGATAAGGTCGTCACATTATTTATTTTCATAATATTCGGTATTTCTTGTTTAAACATTCTGGCCGTTGCATTTGTAATTTCAGCGGCTACTTTTGGATCAGGATTTTGTACGCTGATATCAATAACTTGTGAATTCGCGGTATTCTTTACTTGGATCATTTCCGCAAGTTCTTGAATGTTGTATTTTCCCCCAATATTTTGTTGCACTTTATTTAAGATTCGCGGACTTGTGATGATTGTGCTGTAAGTATTAACGAGCTGTAAATCTGCTTGAACGGTTTGCGAATCGACGCTGCTGCTTTTGGGAGTTCTGTCTGACTGGTTGACGAGTATTTGGGTGTTTTTTTTGATAAATAGGCGTGGCAATAAAGTTCAGATAGATAAACATGCAAAGCACCGTGATGCCAACGATAGCCAAAATCCACCCGCTATTTTTCTTAAAAACAAGGATTGTTTTTTTTGAAATTTATTTGTTCATTCATGACATTCTCCTAGATTCGGCAACTATCAAACCCGTTCAACGTTTTTCAAGGCTGAAATATTGCCAAGAGTATAATGCTCTTTAAATGGAGCATCTGAAACCACACAATTTTTCGTATCAAACAAAACACGATTCTTCATGACATCAACAGCTTCTTCTGGCAATGTTTTAAATTCATCATGATCGCATAAAACAAGTGCCATATCACTATCTTCGAGTGCTTCTAAAAGCGTATCCGTATCTGCTTCCGCCACATGTGGATCGTAAGTTCTGACTTCATAGCCGCTCATGCTTCGCAACTGATTAACGATCGGAATTGCTGGGCTTTCTCGCATATCATCAATGTTTCCTTTATATGCAAGACCAAGCACTGTAATGATTTTCCCATCATGTTCTTCCAAGATTTTAGCTGCTTGTTCCACAATAAAATTCGGCATTTGACTGTTCACTTTACGCGCACGCTGAATCAGCTGTGCTTCTTCTGGAGCTTTTGCGACAATAAAGTATGGATCAACAGCAAGGCAATGTCCGCCAACTCCAGGACCCGGCTGATGAATATTTACACGCGGATGCTGATTGGCCATATCAATTACTTCAAGCGCATCAATATCCAGCTTTGCACCAATTTGCACTAGTTCATTTGCTAAGGCGATGTTTACATCACGATAAGTATTTTCCATAAGTTTAGAAAGCTCCGCCGCGCTGGCTGTTGCTTCAATTAGTTTTCCCTGTACGAACACATCATAGATTTCTTTTCCTTTTTCTGTACAAGCAGGTGTTACTCCGCCGATGATGCGGTTATTAAAGATGAGTTCATGCAGCACTTGCCCTGGCAAAACACGTTCTGGACAATGGACTAAAAAAATATCTTTACCCACTTCAAAACCCGCTTTTTCAATCATCGGTTTAATGACATCTTCTGTAGTCCGCGGACTGATCGTCGACTCAATGATGACCGTATTGCCAGTTTCCAAATGCGGCACCACACTTTTCACAGCATCTACCACATACGTAAGGTCGCACCCTTTATATTCGTCATCACAATTCGGCGTTGGCACTGCCACAATGAACACATCAGCCGGCTCGATATTCATTTGCGCCTTAAAGTTTTTCCGTATCAATACTTCTTCTAACGCTTCTGGTAAAAGCGGTTCTTCAATGTGTACTTTTCCGTCATTTAAAGTTTCAACAACATATTGATTTTTATCAACACCGACTACCTCTTGTCCGTGCAGCGCGAAAGTAATCGCTGTTGGCAAGCCAATGTATCCTAACCCTACTGTAAGAATTTTCATTTTGACACTCCGATCATTGTACTGTTATTTATTTTCCAAGCCGCAAGCACATCGTCGACCGGCTTATATTCAATTTCACTGACTTTTTCGTTTGCATTTACTGAAAAATATGCTTTTCCCTTAATTGTTTTATCTTTATCGATCTCATTTCCAAACGTTGCTAAAGAATCATCTACCTTGATTATTTTGCCCTTTGCTGTTTTCACTTGAAAATCAATAGAGCCTAGTCCTTTCTTTGTTGAGCTGATATTTTTCCCCGAAATACTGAAGCTATATAAACGATTTGTTTGATCGTCTTTTTTTTACGTCTTTTGTTTCTTCTTGTTTTACTACAAGTTCAATGCCGTTAACAACGACTGGCTTATTCAAATCATTGGTCGTTTTATTTTGCTTTTCAACTTGTTTTGTTTGATCTTCCCCTTGATTAATAGTCTCTGTTTTTTCTGATGCAGCGGGTGAACAAGCGCTGAGAAGCCCTACAACCATAACGCAGCTAATTAATGCTGTTTTCTTCATATGAAATCCTCCATTTGATATTATCTGGGTATTTGCACATCAGGCACAAATACCCAGACAACTAAATTAGTTTAGAATTGTTACTTTCTTAGTATCAAGCAGTTTTGTATCTTTGCTGTAACCTTCAATTGTCACATTGTCGCCTGCTTTAATTTTATTTTTACCAACGTAGTAGCTGAATCCGCCACCGCCGAAGTCGCCGCCCCAAGCTTGAGCAATACCGTTGATGTAAACTTTAGCAACTGTAATGTCGCCGCTGAAAGTTCCTTTGATTGTTGTTTCTCCGATTTTGTATGTTGCAGAATCAATTGTTCCAGATATCGCTTGGCCATTCACTTGGACACGTTTGCTGTCTAGTTTTTTATCATTTTGATCATAAGCTTCTAGTGTTACGTTATCGCCCGCTTTGATTGTGCCTGGTTTTACGTAGTATGAGAAGCTTCCATTGGAAAGTGTTCCTCCCCATGAAATTGATTTCCCGTTAACAAGTAGACGCATTTTTGCTACGTTTCCTGTGTATGAACCGCGAATTGTATTTTCGCCTACATTGTAAGCTGCTGGGCTAATTGAACCCGATGTTGCGCTTACACTGATTTTGATATCCTTACGATCTAATTCTTTACCTGTTTTATCCATTGCTACAAGATAAGCTTTGTCGCCTGCTTTAATTTTTCCGCCTGCATAATATGTGAATACGCCGTTAGAAAAGTCGCCGCCAGCAGAAATATAGTTACCATTTACAAATAGTTTTGCTTTCACAACATCACCTTTGTATGTTCCTGTAATGTTTGTGTCTCCTGGTGTATACATTGCCGGGTCAATGCTTCCAGCAGCAGATGCTTCTTTTAGATTCACTGGTACATTTTCTTGAAGAAGATTGTCATCTTTGTCATAAGCATTCATCGTAACTTTGTCGTTTGTTGTAATTTTTTGGTTCGCTGCATAGAAAATAAATTTACCATCTTTCAAATCGCCGCCCCATGCTACAGACACGCCATTGATGTATAGACGCAAGCGTTTCACATCGCCAGTGTATTTACCTGTGATGTTTGAATCACCAATAGTAAATGTATCAGGAGTAATTGTTCCTTCTGTTGCTGGTTTCGTATTGTTTGTTACGTTCACAGTTGCAGGAAGAAGTTCTCGCACAGCACCATTAGAGTATTCAACAGTCCCTGTATATTTTACTGGTGTTGTAGCATTTTCTGGAACTCGATTTGGAGAATGATTAACTTTTACTTCATCAATATCACCAATGTGACCATTTGTGACATCTGTTTTATCAAAGTAGTTAATTACACGATTAAAGCGCTTATCACTAAAATCATTGAAGTTATCTCCTGGCTTGATTGTCAAGTCTCTATCAAAGATTGATTCCCCCGGAAGTACAGTTCCAACTCCTGGAATTTCTGGAGTATCGTAAGAATTGACATTATATTCTCGTTCAGTATCCCAAGGAGAAATATAGCTATCCCAACTAGCAATATGTTGACTGTCGTATGGATTAATGTGTTCTTTTCCAGGCTCAATGATTGCCTTACTTAGATTTTTCTTTCCTTCGGATCCTGCAATAAGTCCTGAGCGATCAATAAAGTGAGCTTTTATCTTGAAATCACCATTTTTAGCAGGAGATAGTTTTCCACTAGTCAATTCTTTATTCTTAGAAGTATCATCTGTATTACCTTTGTACTTCGAATAGTCGAAGTATAGATTTCCATTTACTTCACCCTCACCTGTACCCGAGTGTAGCAGACCAGCTGCGGTTAATGCTGCATACGTACTTAATGGATCATACTTATTCCACTCAGCAGTACTTACTTCTGATTTCCGAATTGAGCGAAGAGCCATAGAGAATTCATTGGACTTAGTACCATATTGGATGGTTTCTTTATCCCATGTTGCTCCGATTCGACAATGGAAAAACGGAAGTGGGATACCCAACCATCTAATATTGTAATATCCCTCCATGCCTTCGTTCGATTTTTGCCAGTCAATAGTTTTAACGAGCTCTTTCGCACTAGTTCCTTCTGGTAATGTAAAGTTGACACGCAGACCGATGTTCCCATTTTCATAGTCACTAATAAACTCGGGTCCATTAGGAATTATCAAGTTACTTCCTTTCAAACGTCCACTTAGAGGAATGTTAATGTGTCCGGATGCGACACCATCATACGCATTTTTCGCATTAGCATTAGGTGTGAATTTCAAAGAAAACTCAGTAGTGTCTCTATCTGGTTTTGCGGTTGAAGTAATACTTGTAATTGATGTATCATAACTTGCACGTTCTTGCGGTACTGCTTTTGTTGACTTTGTAGCTTCCTTAACTTGCTTCACCATTTCTTTTTGTTCTGGTGTTTTTGCCCATTTTTCCAATTTCGCCATTTCTTCTTTATAACTTGCGCTTTGGTTATAAGCTCCTGCTTGGATACTTGCATTATTTTGTGCTTCAACAGCCTGTACCATAATAGGATTAAAAGCTGCTGTAGTAAGAACAGATGCAGCCACTAAAGTTTTGACGAGCTTTGCCCCATTTTTCTTCTTCGACATTGATTATTCTACCTCTCTTTTTCATTTTGATTTTTCACCTAATTTCCAACTTTCTGATTGCACTACATAGTAACCACCTCCTAAAAGTTTTAATAGATTACACTCGAAATATTTGAGTTGTCACTAACCAAATATGTCTTCTTCTCTCCAGCATCACAACTTCGCTCAATAATCCCTCTTTCCTCTAAACGGTATAGCGTGTAAAGCACATCATTGAGCGTGTATTCGCTCTCTTCTAAATCTTCCGTCATATTTCTATGCTGTAGATTTTTAGTGTGAAAATCTTTGTTCAATACTCTTTTGATAACTTCGATTTCAAGTTCCGTTAACTGAATTTCTTCCATGTTAACCCTCCTACAATCGATTTGATCTTTTATTCCAGGATTAAATTAATTTATTTTTTCAATATTCCGACTAACAAAGCTTTCATCTACCCTAGAAAGTTTGCTTAAAATTCGATTGGTCATATTAATCTCTTCATTCAACTCACTGTTTCTTTGTGTTTCAATGCTCCAACTTAAACGCTGTTCTCTTGACCCTAAAAACGCAAGACTCTTTTCTTCATATTGCAAAGTCTTCGCGGTTGTGTATTTCAAAATTGTTTCTAAGAACGAAGGTTTATTGGTGCAATAATTGAGTAAGTATTCCTTATCAATAGAAATGATCTCTGATCTATCTAGTGCCACCATTTTAAAAGCTAAGTTCGTATTTTCATCACTAAGATTTTCAAGTGCAACTAAATCATTTTCGGTAAATATTTCATAGATTTTATTATTAATCCCTTGAACATCGAGTATCGCATCCGAGGTTAAGGTTTTCGTAACTAGCAAATTGCCTCGTTCGATAAAGTAAATTTTTGTCGGATCCTTTGTATCATATTCTTCTTTTCTACCTAGTGGAATTTGATGCAGCCACTTACTGTCTAGGCTATTACGCTGCAGTTCTGCTACGATCAGCTTCATAGTTTTTTTTAAGTTCCTTCGTCACTATCCCATCTCCTATTTCTATATTTAAAGGCACCGCTTTTGAAGAACAGTTCATAGTATAGCAGACCGCTTTATCTAAAATGCCTCATTGTGCAAAACAAAAAGAATAAAATTTTGAACGTTTATTGAACGAAATGTGAAAATTTTAACTCCTATTGACTATTCTTCCTTGCCAACAATATATATTATATATTATGAAATCGAATTGTTTTTATCGTTTTTTATACTAGCAAATATAAAAAAAATAAGACTAGACTTTTAAATCTTGTCGTTACGGCATGTAAATTCAGGAACAAAAAAATCTCTTGAGAAGCATGCTTCTCAAGAGATTTTTTGTTCGCTCGGTGGCACAATTCGCCACGTCCAGCCTTCTTTATGATCAATTTCTTTTAATTCTTCTTTGGAAAAGCTGTGCGCTTGTGCCATTAGTTTCGCCAAGGCTAAATTTTTGGCTCCGCCCTCTTCAAAATCAGTTTGATAGGAAAAGCAGTAGCCGTCCCAACTTAACTCTACTTTTCTACCCGTTTGATGTACCCCAACATACATGTTTCCCACTTCCTTTCTCCTTTATTATAAGAAAGATTACTGCATGGGATTTATTATGATTAATAATTTTTCACACAAATTGCGACAATTTTTTTATAAAAAAACTCCAGCCGGATTTTGACTGGAGGCGCATTAATTTGTTAGGCGAACTCGGTCAGCTGTTTGACCTTCTCAAACATCTCTTTATAATAGCCGGTTTCGTAGTGAGATACGGAGTGGCCGAAGGGATATGCTGCATCGCCGATATAGCCGCTTTCTAACATGTCGAGTTTAAGCGCACCTGGAAATTCTTTTAGGAACTCTTCGTTTAGCTGGTTCCAGAACGCATTGTAAGCATGAATTCGGTCTAGGTT
Organism: Listeria floridensis FSL S10-1187; assembly: GCF_000525875.1. Lineage (GTDB taxonomy): Bacteria > Bacillota > Bacilli > Lactobacillales > Listeriaceae > Listeria > Listeria floridensis. Next base: position 27,715 of record NZ_AODF01000020.1, read on the forward strand.
TTGATAGGATTGGACTTTTTTTATTTTCATCATAATACTTTGTTGTCAGTTCACAGAAATTGATGATGATTTGATTGTTATTGAAATAAGGCTGGATGCGTTTTTTAAACTCCTGTAAGGCCTTTCTCCATTCAGAAAGGTATTTTTCATTGTCGCTGTGATCAAGAATTCGGGTAAACGTCAACTCATCTTTAATTCGGCTTTGCTCGATGATTGGTGAGATCGTGATAGCTATTTCTTTATCTAGATACCCCACATTTTTTAAGGCATCCGAGTAGAAATCAATAATTAAATAATCAGGTACAGACTGCTCAAGTTGGTGAAACATCATCTTTTCAAAGTCTTCAACAACAAAACGTTTTTTTTCATCAGGGATATCTTCATAATGCGTAACGTCAATTGTGGTTGACTCTGTTATAAGTGCAATAAGCGATGAATGAAATTGTGTGAAGCTGACTTCAAAAAAAAGATTTATAGTCAGGATTGAAATATGGTTTTGAACTTAAGAAATTTCGACTAAAACAGGTACCTAATACTCCAATAGTTTTTTTCAAGGCAAATGATCTCTCCTTTTTCACCCCACTGCTTACTTACAAATCAGATGACGGTTTTGCTGTGTGCTGCTTTAACTTTATTTCACGCTTTGCCGTTTCAGACTGAACTTTACCAGTCAAAAATAGATTGATAATCATCAAAGCAAAGCCCATACCAATCCAAACAACGCGCATTTCAAAGATGCTGCTGCTTCCAATTGAACTTGCGGCAAATGAAATTAAAATACATAGAGGGACAAGGCTTAGCATGTTGCGTTCGGTAATGAAAATTTTAATCGAATAGTACGACATGAAGATGAATAGTGCCGCAAAAGGCATAATTCCTAAGATTCCAACATCAGACAGATTTGACAGCCAGAAATTATGCGCGCCAAATGTCTGCTTAGATGATAAGTCAATATTCGTTGTTCCAAAGAGTGCAACAAACATATATTTCGGTGTTACCCCAGAGCCTACTCCCAGAAAATGATTGTCTTTAATTAGATTCCAAACAAAATTGTACATGAACATCCGCTCATCTGTTGAATTTTGTTTATCGCTGAAATAGCTGATTGCGTTGCTTGTACTGCCGGCAGACATTTTTTTTGAGACTACATACACGATACTCCCAATAAGCGTTGCGCCAACAGCAAGAACGGCAAAGTAATTTTTACTAAGCACTTTATAGAGGACAAGAACCACGATAATAACAAAAGCCACAAGTCCTGAACGGGAATTGGTTTCAACAATAAGATAAAATAGTGCAACTGTCCCCGCCACCCAAAGTGCTGCTCCAAAAAGTTTCTTATTACGCAACATAAATACAGATAGCAGTGAAAAGTAAAAAGTTAGATAAGAACTATAATCATTTGTATTTACCATGAAGCCGGTTGGACGCGTATCAAGAAATCCATTTTGACTCCCTGCAGATTGTGCTAAATGATTGCCAGTTATATTTTCATAGAAACCAATTCCTATTGTAAGAAGGTATGTTCCTAAAACCCAAATCAAAATCTGCTTTAATTTAGCAAAGCTATCAATATAATAAATCATCATAAAGACTAGGTAAAAGCTTTCAAACTGAAAATAAATGGCGTTTAAACTCATCGAGATTGACCCTGACCACAGTAAGGTCACAATCGCGTATATAATCCAAATAGCAAACAAAATTAATGGAAGCTTTACACGATCTAATTTTTTTAAGTCTTTTTTTTCAAATAAAAACAAGAGTAGATGCAAAATTAGTGCAAAACGAAATAAAAATAGGCTCGGATAGCCGGGAACTGCTAAATACGGTCCCCAAAATCCGCTGATTACTACTACAATGAAAAGGACGTAGTTAATTTTTGCGATTGAAACTTGGCGAATAAAGTAAAGAAACGCGATTCCGACTACGAGGATGATAGCAATCGGATAAATCGGCAGAATCATACTCATCGCAAGAAACAGCAAGATGATACCTATTTTACTAAATTTTAGATTCTGCATTTTTTCGCGCATTGCTCAAGCCCTCTCTCAATACCCATAATAATCGTATTTTTTCTCGTTATACTTCACGTTATTTAAAACTGTACCAATAGCTTTGATTTCAGATTTTTCAAGGAAGTTCTTAGCCGTCAAAATGTCATCTTCTGTCGTCTTTCCACTGCTTACAACAAGAATTCCCAAGTCGCATAGCGAAGCAAAAACACGAGCATCGGTGAAGATATTGACTGGTGGACAGTCGAAAATAACCATTTCATATTTTTCTAGCGCTTCTTTTAAAAGATCCTCAAGGCCTTGTGTTTTGATAAGTTCAAGTGGATTTGGCGGAATAACGCCGACCGGAAGAAAGTCGAGATATTCATTTAGCGGCATCACAGCTTCATCAAGGGTTGCGTCGCCAATTAGTACGTTCGATAGTCCTTCAGCACCGGTTGCAAGATTTTCACGACTCATTTTCGGCGAGTAAAAGTCTGTATCAATAACAAGTGTTTTTTGCTGAAACTGTGAACATGTAAGGGCAAAGTTAGAACAGAAAAATGTTTTTCCTTCACCTTTATTCGCAGATGTGATCAAAATGCTTCTAACTTTTTGCCCATTAACTCGCATGAACTGGATGCTTGTTTGGATAGAACTAAATTTCTCGTGCGCAATGCCATTTTTTTGAACAACATTGGTTTGTCTTTTTTTTATTTCTCATAATCAGTCTCCTTTAGATTGCATCAGTTTATCCGTGAATATCGGTATGTCTCCAATGTAAGTCATACCAAGGTCAATCAGCTGCTCTTTCGTCTTCACTGTACGATCCATCGTCGTAAGAACAAGAATGAAGACAAAAGATAAAACAATTGTTACAAGGAAAGTGATTATATAGTTGATGATTCCTTGTGTTACTTTTTCTGTTTTTGGTATTTCAAGAGCTGTCACAGTGCTTCCAGGAAATAGTTTCGGAATCTCACTTTGGACGATTTTAATGTAAGAATTACTAATTTTAGTAACTTCATCCTTATAGCGAGTTTGATAAGCGATATTAAATACAAGCGAGTTTTCGCCAGACGTAATCGTTAAATGTTTAATCAAATCTTGAGAATTTTTATCTTCAAGTTTAGCATCTTTTTTTACTTCATCCATGATTTTTCCGGTTTTAAGAACGGATGAAAACGTATTGATTAGCTGAATATTATTTCTAACGCCATCTTGTGAGACAGTTCCTTTCGACTGATCAACGTTAAGCAAGATTTCCATGTCCGCTTTATATTCAGTCACGGAAAAATACTTTTGATAGAGAAACAAGCAGCCTTGGGCAATAACGATAAATAAAATGATCCATATTAAGTTCTTTTTGAATGTACTCCATAGATTAGCTATGTTTAAATTTTTTACGTTCATAACTTCCACCTGTCATTATTTTTTAGCACCAAGCTCCGTATACAATTTAACGAGTTCATCGGCTTCATGATCCCAACTGTATTTTTTGCTGAATGCATTGTATCCGTTTTTACCCATTTGCAGAGCCTTCTCAGGATTCTCTTTGTAGTATTCGGCAATGTCTGCCAACCGGTCCATATCAAATGGATCAGCAGTCAAGCCGCAATCTTCTTCCGTCAGCATTTGTGTAAAATCCGGAAAGTTTGATGCTATAATTGGCAGTTTGGCTGCCATGTACTCAAATAATTTTGTTGAATGCGAGTTAAGATTATTAGGCGTTGGATGCAAGAGACAAAGCCCTGCGTGCGCCTTATAGTAATGTTCCCAGATGTCTTTATACTGCATTCGTCCATATTGAATGAGATTGTTTTCGAGTCCATGTTCGCGAATATAGGCGCTAAGTTTTTCTTCGTCTGTGAAAGTCGGTCCGATCAGCTTCAGTTTAAAATCGCTCATCCCCCGTTCAAGCAACTTGCTTGCTAGCCCGAGCATGTTGTAAAGCCCACGTTGTTCGGTCAAAATCCCAACATAGACAAGTGTAAATTCTTCATCTTTTTCAACTTGAAGTGCTGGCGGCATAACTGGGTAATTTAATACATCGACCTTTTTCATCGTCAACATTTCATAGTTTAAGCGATAAGACTTTTCAGCGAATGCAACGCCGTCGACATAGTTTTTCATTAAACTGCGCTCAACGCGAGTTACGACGGACGAAATTAATTTTCGAAAGGGTTTGGGTATCCATGGTTTTGTTAAAATAGCTGCCGGCAAATGCTCATGCATGTCATATATAATTTTAACATCATTTCCGAGGTTTTTCTTCACTTCTTTTGCAAGAAATAGCAACTCAGGATCATGGAAATGTAAAAAGTAGGCATCACTTTTCATAAAAGCATCATACAGGGTCTTTCGATGTGCGGAACGCTCTTTACGGCCTAAAACCGGTAAATAATGCATCGTCAGATTTGGTGTTTCTTCTTTTTCACCGGGATGATCTTGTGCATAAAAATCAACTTGAAATCCTTTTTCTGCAAGAGATTTTGCTTCTTTGAAGTAAATACGTGTATCTGACCATACGTGTACTGAACTGCACATAAAGATTCTATTTTTGTCTCTTTTATTCAAATCCTTCAATCCTTTTTCCGTTATTTAAACATCAGATGTTTAGCATTTGCCGTTTATTCAAAAGTTTATTGTTTTTGCGTTTGGCAAGAAACAAAACTGGTTTATCTTATTAATGTTTTTAATTGTTTCAGATACTGCTTCTGGGTGATTAGTGTCAGTAGTCCATAAACGACTACGCCGACAACGAAGCCAATGCCTGTTTCGATCAATACTCCGAAGTGGAGAAATTGAAGCGTGAAGTAAACTGCAACCCCCATCACACAGGCGTTGATAGTTGAAACAAATTGTTGGCCGATCATTTTGCCAAGCATCTTCTTCAGGCCGATTTTCCTGCTAAGTGCATAAAGCCCGAGAATAAGAGACGGCACAGAAACGACGAGCGGTGACACAATCAATGTAATAATGCCGAGCTTCCAAATTCCGAAGATCAAAAAGGCAATCTGGAGACCAATACAAATCACGCTGTTAATAACTGGGGTTTTCGTGTCGCCAATGCTGTAAAATGATTTAAACACTAGCTCGCGTCCAACGTTGATCGGAAGTGCAATCGCTAGGAAGATAACAAAATACCAAACGAGCATTGTCGAATCTTCGGTGAAATTACCACGCTGGAATAAGATGCGGATAATATTCGGCCCGAGAACAATGATGCCAACCGCGAGCGGAATAACAATTAAGTTAGCCATTGTCATAAACATAGCGAGTTTTCGCTTACCCTCTTCCAGTGAAGCTGCAAAGCCGCGGCTGAGGTTGGGATAAAGCATAGATAGTAAATTTAAGATAATCAAGGTTTGGAAAACACTTGAAATCTGGTTGGCGTAAGTCATGGTGGAGATATAACCTTCGCCGAAATAGCCCCTGCAAAATTGGGGATGAGAATCGAGAATTGGTAAATGGTGGAACTAAGCACCGCCGGAATCGTAAGTCGAATCAAGCGGCGGTATTCTTTATCTTTAAAGTTAATTGTTAAATGGAATCGATATTTACGGTTTCGATTCGCCATAATTAAACCGATCGTTTCAAGTACGAATGAAAAAGAAATAGAAATAGCAACTTCATAAATCGATATATCCGGTTTAAATAGAAGATAGAGATAGCTCGCAAGTACAGAAAGTGCTCCAACCAGTTTGACAGAAATGAATTTGCTGTCCATCTGCAGATACGATGTTTGAACCCACGTAATCATTCTAAAAAATTGACCAAATCCCATGATGACAAGCATTAAATATGTCATATAGTAAAATGGGTTGCTGTCTTTTAGCTGAAAGACTTGGACAAGTACGAAACCGACAGCAAATGTAAGAAGCATCAGCAGAAAACCTGAACCAAGAATCGTTGAAACATAGGTATTCAGTGTTCGTTTATCGTGGAAGTCATTTTTCATCTTAGCCAAAAACGGTATCATAATCGACGGAATTGCACTGCCGACAATGTTAATTACACATACCATGATTAAATTTGCTAAGTTGAAAGCATCCATCTCACCTGAAATACCAAACTGGGCCGCAAGCAAGGATGTGCGCAATACTGACAAGAGCTGTGTGACGATAGTTAAAATTAATACGAATGAAAATATATTTGCAAGTCGTTTACTGTTCAAAATAATCGCTTAAGCTCTTCTTTGCGAGCTCTTCTCCTTTATAAAATAGTTGCTTTTTAGCGCATTAGACCGCCAGTACCGTTTGAATATCCAATGATATGATACGGTTCTGTAATTTTATCGAGAACAAGATCACCTTTTTTCCCGATAATACCGCCGGCTACTGCAGTTTTTCCGTCAAGTTCACGAATTCCGCGAATTGTTGCAGCATAAAAATCACGTGTCTCAATATCCGCGATTTCTGTGCCTATCCGCGCTTGAATATCCACTCGTTGCATGACATGTCCGTTTTGAACAGCTTTTTCAATGAATTCTTCTGCATAGTTGTCAATGCCAACATCAAGAATTAGTGCATCTCGCTCCAAGAAAGACAGCCAATCAGAATGAACCTTTTTCTTCGCAGATATAGCAGAAACCATAACATCAACCTTTAATTTTTCATCTGTTTGGAGCACCTTGATATTGTGCGGCGAATGTGCCGGAAGAATCAAATTCATCGCTTCTGCAAGCTGAGCTGCTTTAGCTTCACTTCGTCCAATTAAGTAGACCTTTGCGCCCAATTCGGCCAATTTCAAAGCCAGCTTAGCTGCTAGATTTCCAGTCCCATAAATCAATACAGAAAGTCCAGATATTTTACCGGTATAATGAATATTAAGTGTATTTAATGTTGCATTTACAGTCACATCATTCGCTTTAAACAAATGAACTGTGCTCTTCGTACAAATGGATTTTGCTAGAGAATAAAAAGGGACTAACTGTTTTCTTTCCGCATCAACCAGCAAATTAGGAATATATCCGTCAATACGGTTAAAAACATGCTCGGCAAATGCTTGACTAGCCAATTGAATATTCAGCAGGTTGCCAAACGGCGTTAATCTGTCTGGCAGTATTTGATCGCGGTTAGTCGCATTTGCCGTGCTTGTAAACATTGCATATTGATACTTCATAAAATCTATTTGTTCTAAAGCTGTGTAAGCATCAGTAATCGGAACCAGCTCCTTCACACTGTTTCATAGGTGTTTGCCTGTTCAATCAATTCTTCGCGAAGTTCAACAGGTGACTTAGCCTTATAAGTGAACATTAATTCATGAATTTTATCTAGTTCGTTTGTGCTTGTAGTATAGTAGCCTTCATAAAGTTTATCACCGACTTTTTTCGCTTTCTCACAGTTGTTAAACAATTCTTCTTCCATTTTCTCGCCGGGACGAACTCCAATATAATCAATACTGACATCTTCTTTATTTTTTCCTGCAAGTTCAATCAGTTCATCTACCATATCGGAAATCCGTAGCTGTTCACCCATGTCTAGTACGAAAATGGCATGCGGTTCTTTTAACAGACTTGCTTCAATAACTAGTTTGCTTGCTTCTGGGATTGTCATAAAATAACGTTTCATTTCAGGATTTGTGATTGTAAGCGGCACATAGGTGTGCAGTTGCTTCCATAGTTTAGGAAAAACACTTCCGCGGCTTCCAAGTACATTACCAAAACGTACAACATTACAGCACATTCCATTGTCGCCATCACTAGCAAGAGTCAGTTTTTCAGCAAGGCGCTTTGTCGCCCCCATATTGTTGGATGGATTTACTGCTTTATCTGTTGAAATCATTACAAATTGTTCCGCTCCTGATGCTTTTGCAGCCTCAAGAACATTATTTGTGCCGATCACATTATTATTGATAGCTTCATAGATGTTGTTTTCCATAAGCGGTACATGTTTATGAGCGGCCGCATGATAAATGATATCTGGTTTTTGTTCATTAAAGATTACATGCATCATTTCTTTATCACGAATATCCGCCAAAACTGTAACAATTTCAGTTGATTGACTAAGTTCTTCTTGAGCTTCACGCAAGTCAGAATCTATTTTATAGATGCTACCCTCCCCGTGACCTAGAAGAACGAGCCGTTTAGGATTACAACGAAAAACTTGTCTTGAAATTTCAGATCCGATTGAGCCACCGGCACCAGTAATTAAAATGGTTTTATTTTCAAATTGTTCCTTGACTGCTTTATAGTCTAAAGCAAATTCTGGTCTATCCATAAGAAGCTTGCTGTAATCCAAAGTTGGAATCGCCACTTGTTGACTTTGTGCTGTTGAAAAAACAGAAGGTAGTACATAGTAAGTGATATCGAATTTTTTAAATTCGCTTACAATCCCATGACGCTTTTTGACATCTAAAGTTGGAATCGCTAAAATCACATGTTCGACCCCCAATTCAAAAATGTATTTACCTGCGTCGCTAATATTGCCGACAACGGGTACACCCAATACATCTTTTTTACTGCTATCATCATCTAGAACGGCAACGGCCGTGTAACTTGAATTCTTGACACTTTGCATTTGTTCGATTACGAATTCGCCGCCAGCACCGGCGCCGATTATCAATGTTTTTCTTTTCACAGTCCCTCTCCTCACTTAGATTTGTTTACTAAAAGATTGTTTGTCAAGCTCAAACTCTTTTAGGTTTTCCAGACCAGCACGAAGACTCATTTTTGGTTTCCAGTCCAAGAGCTTACCTGCTCTTGAAATAGCTAAAACTGAGCGCTTAATATCTCCTTTTCTTGGTCCAGTAATGCGAATTGGAACATCTTCCTGAAAAACTTCTAAAATCATTTCATAAATATCCAGAATAGCTTCTTCTTTTCCAGATCCGATGTTTACAAGCTCGTTAATCGGGTGTTCGGTTCCGAGACGATTTGCTTCCACGACATCAGAAACATTGACATAATCTCTTGTACAACCTTTCGGCATATCAGGGAAGGCCATCAAAACAGATTCTTTTTTCGCAAAAATATTATTTAAGAAAATGGGGATAACACCACTTTCTCCATCTGGAACCTGACGCGGTCCGTAGACATTTGCATAGCGAAGAATCATGAAGTTAAAGTCTAGTTCTTTCGCATAAAGTTTAATATATTGTTCCCCAGCAAATTTTGTAATTGCATATGGAGAAATAAGTTGTGGTTTATCATCCTCACTTGACTGCTCACCTTCTTCAAGCATGCTTGAAAGTGCTCCACCAGAAGAAATAAACACGAACGTTTCAATCGGATATTTTTTAATACATGCGATAATTTTCAACAGACCTTCTAGATTTTCATGCAAATCATAAAGCGGATTTTCAACCGAATAAGGAACTGACTTTTGAGCAGCATGATGATTGATGATGTTCGGCTTATAAGCTTCAAACACTTCTTCAAGTGCTGCTTCATCACAAATATCGGCTTCCTTTAAGTGGAAATTCTCATGGTTTAACAAGTGCTCAATGTTTTCTTTTTTACCAGATACAAAGTTGTCATAACAAATTGTCTTGTAACCTTCTTTTAAATACATCTCGCATAAATGTGATCCGATAAATCCGGCACCACCTGTTACTAATACTGTTTTGGTCATTGCTCTCGTTCCTTTTTTCATTATTTTTTATGAATCACTTTATGAACGGCGCTCTTATCATCAGCCTTATGTTTAAATCTCGCAGGTGTGCCTATTGCAATACTGTTGTCTGGAACATCGTGTACAACCGTCGCATTAGCACCAACAATCGTATTTTCTCCAACTGTACGTTCCTGCATAATTACAGAACCAGCCCCAACAAACACACGACTCTTCACATGAGCCTTTCCGGACATCGTTGTATTAGCTGCTACTAAAACAAATTCATCAATAACTGTTTCATATTCCATCGTAGCACTGGCAAGAACAAATGAGTGGTTGCCTATTTTCACTTTATGCATCAAAGTTGCATTAGCTGAAATATACACATCCACACCAAGAGTTGCAGATGGGTCAACATAAGCAAATGGGTGAACAATTGTTGCATATTTTTCATCGGGAAGATCAAGTAGCTCTTTCACTTCTTTTTTGTTGTCTGGATCTCCAATCGCAATCATAAAATAGAAGTTTTCTTTGTCTGTAAATTCTTTATATGCATCAATAGGCGCTGTATAGTATTCTTCTTTATGAATTTCTTGAAATTTATCGTCCAAGTAACCCCAGAACTCGTAGCCCAAGTCAAACTGGGCGATGACGTTCTGAATCATTTGACCTTGCGTTCCTGCCCCGACTACAACAAGATACTTTGCACTATCCACGGAATTTTTCAGCTGAGACATAACCATCTTGACTTATTCCTTCCCTTTTAAAAATGACAACAACGGTAAGAATTACGATCTTTAGATCAAATAACAAACTGTAGTTAGTAACGTATTCCACATCCATTGCAAATTTCTTTTTCCAATCAATATTATTTCTGCCATTTACTTGCGCCCATCCTGTTATTCCCGGTCGCATCAAAAGGCGCTGTCTTTCATAATCAGAATAAAGCTCATTATATTCAAGCAGCAACGGTCTCGGTCCAACAATACTCATAGTACCGTTTAGAACATTGATCAGCTGTGGTAGCTCATCAATACTTAGCTTCCTCAAAATTTTACCGACCGTTGTAATACGCTCTTCATCACTTAAAAGCTCGCCATTTTCATCGTAAAGCATCTTCATTGATTTATATTTATACAACTTGAATGGGTGCCCATATAAGCCCGCTCGTTCTGTGATGTAAAATGGGTTTCCTCTGTAATAAATTGCCAACAAGATCGTTAAAATCGTCAAAGGAATGATCAAAACTATTAAACCGAGCGCTGCGATAAACTTGTCAAGTATGTGTTTCACTCTTAAACTCAATTTCCTACCCCCTTCTCCCTTTAATAACGAACACAATCCATAATCTTATTAGTTTCCGACGACTTCCTTCGCATCAATTTCACCAACGCCGACACTGTAATAATCCAAGCCGTGTTCTTTCATTTCGTGCATGTCGAAACATTGTCGTCCATCAATTACGATAGGTGTCTTCATAAGTTCAAGCATTTCTTTTGGACTAACTTCTTTCACTTCGTCCCATTCAGTGACGATCAGTACTGCTTCCGCATCTTGAAGGGCTTGTTTTACTGTTTTCGCAAAGTAAACTTCTTCGCCGAATACTTTTTTCGCATTCTCATAAGCAATCGGGTCATAGGCCGTTACATACGCGCCACTGTCAAGCAGTTCCCGAATAATTGTGATAGCTGGCGCATCTCGAATGTCGTCAGTATTTGGTTTAAAAGCCACCCCAAGTACAGCGATCTTTTTACCTTCAAGACTTGCATAGCGCATTTTGAGCTCCTTAACGAGTTTCAAGCGTTGGTTTTTATTTGTTTCAATTACTTCACGAAGTAATTTGAAATCAACCCCTGCATCCATCGCAATTTCGTTCAGTGCTGAAGTATCCTTAGGGAAGCAAGAGCCACCGTAGCCAATCCCTGCATTCAAGAATGGACTTCCAATCCGGTGATCCATCCCCATTCCTTTACTTACTTGACGGATATCGCCGCCTGTTGATTCGCAGATATTTGCAATTTCATTAATAAAGCTGATCTTCGTTGCGAGAAAAGCATTAGATGCGTATTTGATCAATTCTGCACTCTCCAAGTTTGTTGCAAGAATTGGAATATCGAATCCTTCATTAACCGCCTTAAGCGTTTCAAGTGCTCCAATATCATCAGATCCAAGGACGATTCGATCCCCGTGGAAAATATCGTGAACAGCAGAACCTTCACGCAAAAATTCTGGGTTTGAAACAACAGACACTGGATAAGGTGCAATCTCAGCCATTTGATTTTGAAGCTTGCGGTTGGTCCCGACTGGAACAGTGCTTTTAACTACTAAAATTGTCGGACGAGTCATTTCAGTTGCAATCATCTCAGCTGCACTTTCAATATACTTCATTTCAGCACGACCATCTGGACCTTCAGGTGTTCCTACTGCAAGATAAACAATATCCGAATCTTTCATCGCTTCTTTAAAAGAAGATGTGAAAGAAAGTCGACCAGCTGATACATTCTTATGAATTAAATCCTCAATGCCTGGTTCATAGATTGGAGAAACTCCAGCATTCAACTTTTCAATTTTTGACTCATCTAAATCTACGCAAATCACTGAATGACCAATGTCGGATAGTCCGACTCCTGTCACAAGACCTACATAGCCTGTTCCAATAACAACGATATTCAAATTAATGACTCCTTTCATTGACTTGAATCAAAATTTTCATAGCCTTTTCTGCGAGAATATCTGCTTGAAAATTTTCTTCAGCAACTGCTCTGATTTTTGATTTAAGTCCGCTTAATTCTTCTTTTTTATTTGTAAGTGAGGCAAGGACATTAGCAAGTTCTTCAGGTTTAGTTGCGTCTACGTAAAACCCGATTTCGTTGTCTACTACAATATCTTTTGTCCAGCCGGCCGAATTGACAATAATCGGTTTTCCTAAAGCTAAAGCGTCAAAGAACTTATTTGGAGAATTTGTCGCTAAAATAGGCTTGGGCAAGAAACTTGTAATCGTGATATTTGCTAAACTTAAATAAGTTGGAACTTGTTTCTTCTGAACGCCGCCAATGAAGATAACATTTTTTTAAATTATGCTCTTTCGCATATGCTTCGAGCCCTGGCTTAGTTTTTCCATCCCCAACAATTAAAATCGCAATATCGTCGTTTCCTTGTTTCTGGAGAATATCTGCTCCACGAAGTAGATACTCTAGTCCATTTGCTTCTCCCATAGCCCCGATATGTGTCATGATGAATTTATTTTGCAACTCATATTTTTGTATGATTTCTTCTCGTAATGACTCATCAATATTTTTATCTTGAAAAAGCTCGGTGTCAGCTAGATTAGAAATGACACTGACTTTCTCTTTTGATATACCAGTATCTAGAACCCCTTTTTCCATTCCTGGTGATAAACTGATGATATAACTGGCCTTTTTATAAATTCGTTTTTCCAGTTTTTTCAGTGCATAAATCATCGGTTTGGAGCGAATGTACCCCATTTCGATTGGCGCTTCTGGCCACAAATCCCTGACTTCAAATACAAAAGGGACTTTTAATTTCTTGCTGAGTCTCATGGCTGGAATCCCAATTGTAAGTGGAGTCGATGTGGCAAAAATAATATCTACATCTTCCACTTGTTTGCCAACCTTCTCGGCTTGCCTCATAAAGTTAAGAAATTCTTTGATGCGAGCTGATTTGCCCATATAGTTGCTGTACTCACTTGCTACAGCTCTGACGTCTATACCATCGATGTTATAATATTTAATGCCTTGTTCTTCTTTATAAGCTGTTTCCGACTTCATGAAAGAGTCTGTTGTTACCATGACTACTTCATGACCTTGTTCAACAAAATGTTTAGCAAAAACATAGCTTCTAACTGCAGTTGAAGAAGTAAGGGTCGCAAAGTATTGATGTAAATATAATATTTTCACGCTAGTTAAGTCCTCTCATTCCATTACTTAGATTCTGCTTTTGCAGGAACTTCAATGCCTGTCCATTTGATGTTTTCTTTTGAATTGATTGGTTGATAGAAAAGTTCAGCTTCTTCTAAATCACTTGGTACGACATAGTAGCCTTTACCAGTTTCTTCTTTACCGGCTTTTAGTACATAGTTCATATTTTTCAAGCTACCTTTAGCATAGAAATAGTTTTCATCGCCATCGCTTAGAAAGAAGTCGTTCGCTACAACACCAAGATCTTTTTTCGAGATATTTTTAACTTTAAACGTAATAACTACTTCTTTTTTGCCTTTTTTCTTTTACTCTTTTCAACTTCTACTTTTTGTGGAGTTACTTGAATTGACTCAGCTTTCTTTGTTGCAATTTTCTTAGGTTCGTCTTTTTTTTTCTTCTGCTTTCGAGTTGTTATTGCTGCATCCTACCATCGCGATACTTAATACTAGTAAGAGTGCAAAAGTCATAATTTTCTTCATAAAATCCTCCATGATATATAATTTGGTTTTTTGAAATAAGTTTTATACTTTTAAGGCTTTTGAGTTCATATCATTTTGAAGCTCTTCATAATCAAGAATAGTGACTTTTCGTGAGGTAATCTTAATCAGTTGTTCTTTTTCGAGCAATTTATATGTTTCGGAAACAGTTGTCACTTTAGTTCTGCAAAATGATGCAATAAAGCTTTGTGTAATAAAACTTGGCATCTCAAAAGTGTTTCCGTCTTGATCTAGTGATAACAGCTGGATGATAATACATAGTGCCATTCTGACCTTCTGCTCCGGTTTCTGGTTCAACATATTGGTAATGACCATCAAATTCTCATTTAAACTACTGATTAAATCAGTCATCTTGTGAAAAAACTTCGGTTGTACATAAAAATGGTCTAACATGAACTCTCGATCGATTTGATATAGGGTAACATCAGTTAATGCTCTCTTTTTAACAAAAGCAATATCTGTCGCTTCGTACCCAAAGCCCTGCATGTTGGTTAGCAAATAAATAATTTGTGTGACCTTGCTTGATGAGTTCAAAAGTTCTACTAGAACGACGCCCTCTTTAACGATATAATAAGACTCAGGCGACACAGGAATAATTTCATTTTTTTTTGATTTTTTTGGTTACAACATACTCGTCAAATAAACTTTTATTGCTTGAAAGATATCCTAGAATTTGTTGCATTAACAGTTTGTCTTTATCTATATCTATGATACTCAACTACCTTCTTCCCTCCTTACTCAAATTATTCTCTACCTCATACTTTTATTTTATACTCATTATCACTTGGCGAAATATCCCATAGGATACTTCTTCTTTTCATTACTTTGTTTATTTTTGACGATTTTGACATAATTTGTCGTTATTTTTTTTTACGTTTGGAAACTAAAAACGCAAAAGATATTCTTAAGTAAAACCCCTATCCCATGCGCCTTAGCGAGAATAATTCTCAATACAAAAAAACTCTCCTTATATAATTAAGAAGAGTTTTTTTGTCATCCTTAGATAAACGCCTTTGGACAATTTTTGTCCGATAATACCCCCATTGTTCCCTTTCTATTCTTGGACAGTTACTCGTGCGCGTTCAACATAGTGTCTATCAACACCCACAATTTCAACTTTATCTGTCGGTAATATATCTGCCGCATACACCGAGAAGGTTCCGCCCGTGATACTTGCTTGGCGTTTCACTACACCATTTACAAAGAGACGTACAAATGAAATATTTTCACCTTTTGTCCCTGTAATTGTGTTGTCTCCAATAGTGAAATCATTTGCAGTAAGCGAGTAATCAAGCGTGCCTTGTACATTCACTTGTACACGTGCCCGCTCTGCAAAACTTGAATCAACACCAACAACCTCTACCGTATCCCCCTCTTGGACAAGTTCCCAAGCAGCCCCAAAGGAGTATTGGCCATTAGATGGTGTAGCTTGTTTTTTCACTTCGCCGTTAACAAAGAGACGTACATAGGCAATATCTGTTCCACTAGTACCCGTTAGATTATCTCCATCCAGAGTATACGGATCCGCCGTCAAACTATAATCTTTCGGAGCGCTGAGTTCAACTTGTACTCGTGCTCGTTCAACAAATTGCGAATCTATTCCAACAACTTCTACCATATCTGTTGGAAGAATATTATACTGTGCCAAATTGTTAAAGGTATATGAACCATCTTGACCTAGTTCAGCTTCCTTAACAATCGTACCGTTGACTAAGAGACGTACACGATTAATGTCATCTCCATAGGTTCCGCCGAAACTTTCTTCACCTAGAACATACGGATTCGCAGTAAGACTATAATCCCACGAACCTTCAAGCGGAACACTAATACGATTTTGCTCTCTAAACTGCGAATCTACTCCAACAAGTTCAACTGTATCTGTTGGTTGCAGCCCATACTGATTCATAGACGGGAAGGTAAAGTTTCCTTGACCGTCTTTTTGAGCTTGTGCTTTTACTTCACCGTTAATGAAAAGACGCACTTGGAAAATATCGGAACCATGTATACCAGTAAGCTGATTGTCACCAAGTTCATATCGATCAGCAGATAAGCTGTAATCGAAAGATCCTTGAAGCGGAATCGTTACACGATTACGTTCGATATATCGAGAATCAACACCGACTACTTCCACAACATCAGTTGGTTTTAAGTTATATTGAAGCATGTTTCTGAAAACAAAGTTTCCTTGACCATCTTGCTCTGCTTGAGCCACAACCGTTC
Organism: Listeria floridensis FSL S10-1187; assembly: GCF_000525875.1. GTDB lineage: Bacteria > Bacillota > Bacilli > Lactobacillales > Listeriaceae > Listeria > Listeria floridensis. The sequence goes on from NZ_AODF01000020.1 coordinate 43,917, forward strand.
CATTAATGAAAAGACGTACACGAAAAACATCATCCCCGTGTGTGCCTGTTAGCGTAGCATCTCCCAAATGATATTCATCAGGGTTAAGCGCATAATCAAAGTTGGCTTGTACGTTAACAGGAATCCGATTGCGTTCGATATAACTACTGTCTACTCCAACTACTTCAATCGTATCATCAGCAGAAGTAATAAACTGCGCTGCATTTGGGAAAGTGTAATTCCCATTTTGATCCGTTGTCGCCTGAGTAACAACTGTTCCATTTACAAAGAGACGTACTCGGGAAATATCTGCTCCAAACGTCCCTGTCAGCGCACCTGTTGTTCCAACAATATATGGATCTTCATTAACCGTTAAGGAATAGTCTTTTTGCGGTGCTTCTGTGACAATTTCAGTCGCCGCTTCAGATGTTTTTCCATTTAGCGTTGCTGTTGCAGTAATAACTGTTCCCGCTGGTTGAGCCGGAGCTTGAATGCTCCAATTTCCATTTGCGTCTGCAGTACCACTTAGGATCAATGTGCCGCCGCCTGCTTGAGGAATACGAAGCTCAATTGTAGCATTTGGAACCGATGTCCCTGTAATCACTGTATCTTCATTATTCACTGGATTAATATTGGGCGTTGGAACCGGTACTCCCGTTACCTCTTGGAAGCCGCGCGGACTTGTATTTCCAGCTCCATCAGTAGCTGTCGCGCTAAGCATCGTTCCAGATGATTGTTTAGGAATCGTAAATTGATAAGAACCATCCGAACCCGCTTGAACTTCTCCAATTTGAATATTATCCGCGTAAAGCTTCACTGTTGAAAACGGTTCAGCCGTTCCTCTTACGATGGTATCTTCATCTGTAACAGGGAAAATAACCGGTGCATCCGGAGCAGTGGCATCTACAACTGTAGTAGAAGATTGTGCTGTTTTACCATCTTTTTCAGCCACTACCGTAATTTCAGTTCCAGCTGCTTGTTGAGGAATCGTTACCGAATAGTTACCATTGGCATCCGCCACACCTTCTCTACTCCAAGTTCCACCACCTGGTTGAGGAATCTGAACCGTTACTTTTGCGTTTGGTTCAGTTTTTCCTTTTACAATCGTATCTTGATCTGTTACTTGATCAATTGTTGGCGCTGGAATTTCAGAAGAAACTACAGTCGTGCTTGTTCCAGGACTTGTATTCCCTGCCGCGTCAGTTGCATAGGCTACAAGTACCGTTCCAGCTGCTTGAGCCGGGATTGAAACACGGTAGTTCCCACTTGCATCTGTAACCCCTTGACCAATTTCTACTCCACCAACTCTAATAACGACTGTCGAATTCGGTTCAGCTGTACCGTTAACCTCAGTTTGCTGATCTGTAATTGGTTCATTAATAGTTGGTGCAGATGGCGCTGTCCGGTCACTTACAGTTGTAGAAGTCGTTTCGCTAGTTTTACCATTTAAAGTCGCCTTTGCCGTAATTACCGTTCCTGCATCTTGTCTAGGAATAAGAATGGTAAAGTTGCCACTTCCATCAGCCACACCTGTATAATTAGTTCCATTGATTGTCAAAGTTACCAGTGCACCAGGATCTGCTGTACCTGTAACACTTGTATCATGATCTGTTACTTCATCCAATTGCGGAATTGTGATTGGTGTAGCCGTAACAGTAATTTTTGCTTCTGGACTCGCACCCGTTACATTTCTTGCAAGCACAGACAACTCCGTTCCTGCATCTTGTCTCGGAATCGAAATACTGTAATCCCCATTTTCTCCTGCTATCCCCATACCAATCACAGAGCCATTGACACGAATTTCAACAGTAGATCCCGGTTCCGCTGTACCCGTCACTACTGTATCGATGTCCGTAACAGGGTTAATAGTTGGAGCCGCTGGAAGGTCTGGTCCTACAACCGTCGTACTCACACGTTCACTGCGTAACGTTTGACCATCAGGAGTCTGGATAGTATATCCAGCCGAGACATTACTTCCAGCTGGTTGAGCCGGAATGCTAATCGAATAACTTCCATTTGAGTTAGCTGTCCCAGTTCCAATTGCTTGATTTGATCCATTGTAGATCGTAACCGTGGATCCTGGTTCTGCTGTACCCGTCACATTCGTATCCGTATATTTCACTTCGTTGATCGTTGGATTAGACAAGATCGGACTTCCTCCGCTATCCAACTCAAAAACATGCGCTGATTTCAGCCGAACGGACCAATTGGTTGGGTGATTTGAACCATTTGGAATGAGCCAAAGGTAACCATGGTTGTTAATCCCTTCAATTAAGTTATTTACTTTAACATCATATTTCATCACATAGTTACGATTATTGCTTGCATCCAAGCCTATTTGGTCCCCACCGAATTTAGGTGGAGTATATTGATTAAGTTGAAATCCAGATGGCGTACCAATTAGCCCTGTCATATTATCAAAGTATACCCCACCGCTTGGACCTAAAGATGCCCACTGTACTAAATACGTAGGCGAGGAGTTAGCATCAATCACATAGTACACACGGTAAGATTTACCAACTTGAATATCTGTTGTTGTTCGTGGAAAACCAATATTAATCCGAGCGATCCGTGACGTAGTGGCACGATAATCAAGCGTTCCTGTTGCACTATTATACGTAGCAACCGCATTCGCCTGCGATCCTTGGAACTTTTGCGCCATCTCAGGCGTGATATTACCCATTGGAAGAGCGTCTGTCTCAGCTGCTTTCGATTCTAAATCAGGTATAACAGATTTCCCCGCGAAAGTCCCTCCAATCGTACTCGCAAAAATGGCAGTAGCTGCAGTTACCTTTAAAATTTTACCGAGTAATCGTTTATTTCTCCCTTTCAAGAGTCTCAACTCCTCAAATAAAGTTTATTTTTTAATTCATTTCTATTTATTTACTGGAAAAAAGGGAACTATATTCCCTTTTTCCGCATCATCCGCCCAGCAAATCAGTGTTTGCTTGAGACAATTCCTTCATCTCTATCCAGTTCCGTTACATAAGCTGCTTTCAGGCGCACCGTCCAATCTGGATGCGTTCCATTTGAGACCGCCATCAAGTAACCATGATTATTAATTCCTTCAATTAAATTGTTCACTTTCACATCAAACATCATCTCATAATCTCGATTATTGCTCTCATTAAATCCGATCAGCGAACCTCCCCACATCGCCGGTGTATATTCATTCAAAACAAGCGAACCCTTTGATTGGACGTATCCTGTGAAATTATCAAAGTAACCAGAATCTGGATTTGTTTGTGTCCCCATCCATTGAATTAAATAATTCGCAGATGAATTCGCATCAATGACATATTTCACACGATAAGTTTTTCCAACTTCAAGTTCTGTCGTTGTTCTTGGAAGTCCGATGTTAAATCTGGCAATACTATAACGCGATCCAGGTTTTGCAGTATAATCTAGCGTTTGAGTTGAATCATTATAGATAGCTGTCGTGCTGTACTGAGAAGGCAAGAACATTGCCGCCATATCAGCCGTCATTTCTCCTTGAGGTAAAGCTGCTTCCGCTTCCATTCCGGAACTAGAAATCAAAGTGCCCGTCGTCACGCCTAACAAAGTTACGGAAACCGCGATTGATTTCATAACTTTGCTTGATAACTTTTCTCCGTGTACCCTCATAGTTTCAAACCCCTTTATTTTTTTAAAGACCTTGGCCAAGTATCTTCACAAGCAATTCTACACTTAAACTTGAAAACTGAAATAGCCTGTTATATATAAAAATCACGAAATTGTGACAAAAAATCGTACATTTCTTTATAAACTAGTTAAGAATATAACAAATATTGATTTTTTATTAAAACTGGAAATTGTTTTACCAAATCCTTCCTTTTCTATCGTACCAATTAAACAAAATCTCATCTAAAAATCATTATAATCAAGTTTTTTTAATCTCTCATAATAATTTTAACACTAGACCAATTTCCACTCCCTCAAATTATAAAAGAAAGTTTCCTTTCTAATACAAAAAGATATTTTACTAATATGTGATATATTTCATATCCTTTGGGCTAGTTTCAAACAAACAAAAAAGCCCTGCTTCTCGCAGGGCTTGTTCATCCTTTTTTCTCTTGAATGGCTCTGATCTTATGACGAATATTCCGCCAATCACGGTCACTTGGATAGTAATTAATTTCGACAATCGGGACATCAATTTCGGCAGAGACAATGAAGTCAGCTAAGACAAAATCAATTTGTTCGCGTCGCAAATACTCCTCGGTCAAGGCCGTCTCTTTCATTTCGACAAGCTCAACTTGCTCTCTAAAGCGAATATTGACCATCTTTTTCAAAAAACGAGTATTACTGACACTAAGCTGTGAGGCCACTAAAATCCGGATCGGCGTAAGTTCACGCTTGCTTTCATCAATTAAATCCTCCCACATCGTACCAAGCAAGAAAATCACCGTCTCAGCACTTACCGCCTCAAACGTATTTTTCTGCGTTGCCTTAACAATCGACTGACAAAAATGTGGGAACTCACTTTGAAGCATATTGGTTACATAACCACGTTTTGAAACAACAAAACTATCGAATTCCGTAAACTGCTTCAAGTAAATCAAATAGGCCAACAACTGTAACAAAACCGCATCAGCATTTTCTGGCTCATGCCCGTATCCCGAAACAATATCCGCCAAAAGCGCTTCCGCTTGCCGCTTCACTTCCGGTGCATATTTCCCGAAAAAAGCAAGCGTTTTTAATATCGTATTATCATCATCATACTGCAAACCTTCGAGCTGTAGCAGTTTAATCCCATAAATATCACCGCGTTCAAAACTCACACCCGTCTCCTGCTCAAACGTTTCAAACGTGTAGCCGAGCTTGTCTTCATTTTCAAAATGCTGAAAATAAATTCCCTCAAGCTCCACCCGAAATCCCTGACGCATCCGCTCCAAACTAACTTCAAACCAGTAAAAACGCGACTGCCTATGCGGGTAAACAAACTTGTACCCAGCGAGTCGTTCATGTTCTACGATTAGTTTATCAATCGATTCCCGATCATCCGCCTGAAACGGCCATGCTTCAGCGCCATATGTCGTATAAAACAGCTGCGCAAAAAAATAGCGAATCTGCGGTTCAGATCCAGCAACCGAAACCGGATTAACGTTTAGCGTCACACCATATTGATTCACTTTGCTTCGCACCCGGTGAATCAGACGATAAAAGCGATGACGGGCTGATAAAAAGCACATCCGCCCATTCCTCAACCGTCTTATTGCGCTCATAAAACGAGCCAAGCAAGAGTTTAATAGATGTACTCATTTGCATAAAATGCTGATAAAGCTGATCGATGTGTGCTGTTTCAGGTGTATCTAGCTGAACACCAAGCTTACGTGAAGTTTGCAGTGTCCAATCTGCCATTAATTCTTCCTGCAGCGCTGCAATATCATTATTCAGCGTACGTTTTGAACATTCTAGTTTAACAGCAAGATCTTCAAGCTTATACCAGCGATTGTCAGCGATCAAAATCTCCAGCAGCTCCATTCGTCTGCGAATACTTTTCTCAAGTAAAGTACGCATAAGCGCTCCTCCAGTTAGTAAAAAATTATTCTTTTTCTCATTATATCATGTTTAATATGAAAGAAAAGTGCTTATCAAGTAGGAGGGTAGCTCTGCTTATCCTGCTCATTTCATTTACTTTAACTTCTATTTTCAAAAAATTTAATATCATGATACAATAAATGAACATTATATAAAAGGAGTAGTTTTCTTGGCAGGGAAATTTATAAAGACAACCTTATGGATTATTCTTTTAGCGGCGATACTTATTCTTGTTGCTACAGGAATCTCTTACTTTGTACTAAACCGATAAACGTTTAGCCTTACGTACTAGCTACAAATTAAGAAAAGCAGAAACTCGGCACAAAAACCAATGAAGAATCTGGTTTCCGCCGAGTTTCTGCTTATTTTTTCAGTTTATTAACTGCGTTTTCTTAAGTATAAAGTTGCAAGCAATGTCGCCAAAGCGCCAACTGCTACAAATCCATCCGTGCTACTGTCACCAGTTTTTGGAAGTGAAGCTTTTTCCGTTGAGCTTGAAACTGCCGCATTTTTGATCGGAGCAGTTTTTGCAGGCTCAGCCGGTTTTACCGTAACCGTTCCATTACCATTATACGTATATTCAGCCACGTCACTGGAAAGGAAGTCATAATCGTCCGCTTCAAGAAGCGACACTAGATAGACAGTTTCTCCCTTCGCAAGAGCACGATCTAGTTTGATATGGAAGTTTCCGTTTGCATCAGCATCAGCTTCACCGATAAACTCATCATTTTCGTCAAATACAACAACATAAGCGTATGGTTCTGTCGTTCCGTAAATATCTGTTGCCGTAGACTTTGCTTTATCAATTACAGGTGCGTCAAAGTCACCTTCGAACACTAACTCATCGGGATCAATTACTTCATAATTCACTGTCATTCGCGATTCATTTCCTGCCGCATCTCGTGCAACAATAACTGTAGAGAATTTTCCAGCTTTTGAGGTATCTAATGTTTCTTTCCCATTAGCAAAAGAAAGTGTATAATCTCCAGAGTTATCCTCTACAAAAACAAAATCATCCGGAGTCCACTCTTCATCTAACCAAATTTCCGGCTGTTCATCCTGAAGCGTAATCACAGGTGCTTTTGTATCTTTTACTACATATTTTACTGTAATTTCCTCCGTGGTCGCACCATCTGTTGCTTCAATTACAACTGTTTTACTACCGATTGTACGAACATCTGGATTCGTTTTAAAACTAAGTGCAATTGTATTATCTTTCGGCGTCACAAAAAACCCTACAGGTGCCGAAGCATTCACTTCAACTGTCACATTTGCTTTCGCTGTTGCAAATGGTACTGCTGCTTTTACAGTAGGTGCTTCTGCTTTCGGTGTTACAGCCGCATCTTTTGTTTCGGTATTTTCTTTTACTTGCGCATCTTTTGCTACAACTTGATCTGCACTTGGCGCAACCGTCTCTGTTTGTTCAGCTGCTGACGTTGTTTTTGCACTTTCTGTTTCTGTCTGTGCTGCTTGCGTTGTAATTTCACTTTCGCTTGCCTTTGCTACAATCGCATCCGCTTTGTCTGTTTCTGGAGCGCTTGTTGCAAATACTGAGGTTGGTAATGCTAACCCGATGGATAAAGCTAATAACCCGCACCCGATTTTTGTAGTTTTTTTCATAGTATTCTCCCTTTTTTGTGAAATTTTTTAGAATAAAGTTATAGTCAGACTATGATGAACCTTTATTCCTGATTTCAGTATAACATGCCCTCATGTCTAAGCCTACAAAAAAAAGTAACTTTTGCAAAAACTATGCTATGTTTAGCATAAATTACCACTAGTTTACTTTCGCACAAAATCGGAGTACGATAGAAACGTAAAAATGAGGAGCGATTTTTTTGGATCAAAAATTAAATTGGAAAAGAAATTTGTATATATCGTGGCTCGGCTGTTTTCTAACAGGCGTCAGCTTCAACCTGGTAATGCCATTTATGTCGCTTTACATTGCTGATTTGGGCATAACCGATCATACCGAGCTGAACATCTGGTCAGGTATCGCTGTGAGCGCAACAGCCTTAACCTCCGCACTTGTCTCACCTTTTTGGGGACGCCTTGCTGATAAAAAAGGGCGTCGTTTAATGTTGCTTCGGGCTTCGCTCGGCATGACCATCACAATGGGCTGTCTCGGTCTCGTCCAAAACGTCTATCAGCTCGTTATATTGCGAATGCTAAACGGGCTTTTGTCTGGATACATTCCAAACGCCACTGCACTCGTCGCATCCCAAGTTCCGCAAAACAAAAGCGGCTGGGCACTCGGATTCCTTTCGACCGGAACCATTACCGGCACACTGATCGGTCCATTAATCGGCGGAATACTGGCAGACAGTTTTGGATACCGCCCAGTTTTTTTCATCACCGGATTCGTCCTTCTGCTAACTTTCTTGCTCACTTTATTTTTCCTAAAAGAAGATTTTAAACCCATTATTCGGGAAAAAGCGTTCACAACGAGACAACTTTTCGCCAGATTACCCGCTAAAAATTTGATTCTCGGTCTTTTTCTAACGACTTTTATTATCCAAATTGCCAATACATCAATCAGTCCGATTTTGCCGCTTTACATTCGCGAACTCCTCGGTAGCGATACTAATATTTCTCTCATCAGCGGCATCATTATCTCAGCACCTGGAATCTCCGCCTTGATAGCATCGCCGTACCTTGGACGCCTCGGAGATAAAATCGGAAACCATAAAGTATTAATTGGCGGTCTTATCGCAGCAGCCATCTTGATGCTTCCAATGGCGTGGGTCAGAAGTCCATTTGAGCTCGGATTGCTACGCTTCTTGCTTGGATTCACTACTGGCGCATTGATGCCCTCCATCAACACGCTGATCAACAAAAATTCACCTCGCGATTCGCTAAGCAGCATCTTTTCATACAATCAAAGTTCGCAAAGCCTTGGCAACGTGGCCGGTCCGCTGATCGGATCAAGCGCATCAGCCGCATTCGGCTATCCGATTGTGTTTTACATGACAAGCGCATTCTTGCTTTTCAACCTACTATTTACACGATCTATTTTCAAGAAACATATCCACTAACTGATTTTCAAGCTGCACAAGTTCAAACAAGCAACATCAAAAAGAGGAGCGCCGGTTGGCGCTTCTCTTTGGTTTCTTCACTTTTCCCCGTTATTTTCTGTATCTCGTTTACTCTCTCCTGCATTTGTTTTAAATACTTCAACTAGTGTCCTTAAACTTTTAGGTATCTTAACCCCCATTTGCATCAGTATTTCAATGATAATAAGCAATTCATTCGCCAAATAAAAAAAAAGCGACTGAATCACGGATCACACTTACTTCTCCCATTACTAGATCAGCTTGGCGACTGATAATAATTACTAATAAAATAGCCAGCCGTTTAAAAAGCAGCCGAAATACGAGCGGAACAGTAAGGCACTTTTGCTCCGCTAACCGGAAGAGCTGAAGCAGATAGTTTACAAGCAAAAAAACAAAAACAAGGCTTGAAGTATCATGCTGTTTTCTCCAAATAAGTAGTTGAACAGTATTTGGAACAGACTATCCATCATTAGCCTCCTCTCCAAAAACATTCTTTCTCGTGACTTTTCGGACTTCTCTATCTCTCTAGCAAAACTTGTTTTAGTTTATTTACATCCAATCCCCCCATTAGTTGTCTTATTCTTCCATTTTAGCACCATTTTGGTTACAGGTAAACTAATCGGTGCTAAACATATCCTTTTGTTTCCAAAAAGGTTACAATATGTTATAATGCCAGTAATTAAACAAAGGAGAAGATGAATCATGGAACTCAATAAATTTGTTGGAAATAAAATCAGACAGTTTCGTGAAAACAAGCGAATCAGCCAAGAAATACTTGCTGCTGAACTAAATACAACGAGACAAACTGTCAGTCGTTATGAAAACGGCGAGCGCAAAGTCAGCCAAGATGTTCTTTATGAACTTGCGGGCATCTTCAACCAGCCAATTGACGCTTTCTTTCCGCCGCGTGATCACAGCGAAGAAAAAAATGAGCATGTAATGACCATTGCCGCCCATTTAGACGATGATGTAACCGACGAAGAAATGCGCGATATCTTAGCTTATATTGACATGAAAAAACGGCTCCACCGCGGGGAGTGAATCGCGATGTATGAAAAACTCGTACATGACTATGAAAATCAAATTTTGATTAAAGAAGAAAAAATGCCAGAAAAGCTACCGGCACTCTATCTAAATGGGACGATTTTTATTGACAGCCGAAAAACACAAATCGAAAAGAGCTGTCTTTTAATTGAAGAACTCATGCACTGGAAATACACTTACGGGAATATTATTGACCAGCGCAAACTTACAAATCGCAAACAAGAAACATTTGCAAGACGGCGAGGCTACGAGGAACTCATCCCCTTAGAATCCATCATTAAGAGCTTCTACCAAGGACAGCGAGAGTACCACGAGGTTGCCGAGCACCTTGAAGTAACCGAAGAATTCTTACGAAAAACCGTCGACACTTATCGGGAAAAATACGGCTTGATGTATAGTTACGGCCGCTACTATATTAACTTTGGGAATACAATTGATGTATATAAGAAATACTGATTGAAGGAGCCTAGCAACATGAACATTGCTGATCTTGAAGATTATTTACTTTCCGAACAAGCCGATTTCGAACTTATTTGGCATGATAAACCGATCCTGTCTTTGGCAGATGCAGCCGGGCTGTTTGACTTGGCAAAGGCTGCAAAGACCATCATCCTCGAAGGCGATACAGGTCTCTTCGCTGTCATCCTGAGCTCTGCTTACGGCAAACTAAATCTTGAAGAATTACGGCAGCGGTTATCCTTTTCTCGACTCAAACTCGCATCCTCCAAGAAAATCGAACAAAAAACCGGCTTTCTCCCACCAAACATCCCGCTTGTCGGCCATAAACTACCAACGATGATAGATAAAAAACTTCTCGAAAGCGACTATCTTTTCGGTGGAAGCGGGCATCCGTTATGTACGTTAAAAATCGACCCGCAAGATTTACTTTACTTAAACGAGATCTCCTTACAAATTTGATTCCCTCTGGAAAGCGATCATTAAAGTATTTCAAAAAAAAAAACAAAAGCGGCGTGAAGCTAATTCTTCATGCCGCTTTTATTCAATCAATATTTAGATTTCTGAAAAACTGTCTTAACTCTGCTTTTCGGCGCTCCGTCAACTCACGTTTAGGAATATCTTGGATAGCAGCTTCAATCCCATACAAAAAATGAATACAGGCTCCATCATCGACTAGGTGTCTTACACTAAGGAAAGCCTGCTCCGTTCCAACTTGCCGCAATTCTTCAGCGGACATAATTCCCGCCTCATTCAGCTTTTTTTCATTCACTAGTCCAATATTTTTCATTTCTGAAATCTGCATCTATCTCCCCCCCCAGTTGTTTCCTTCTAATTCAAGTATAACATTGCCGGATCTAATCTTGTATAAATAAAAGGTTTCACTTAAAAACAATTTTTCATTTCTATCATAATCTGCAATCTCATTTGAGCCTCTTTTTAAAAAACAAAAAAGACCGCGGATGAGTTCAAAAATCCCTTTTCGCAAATCTCTGCCCCATCTCTGCCCCAAAGCACAAAAAAAAGAGCCTCAAGAATGATTTTCCAAACGTCCGCAAACGTCAACCATTCTTAGGCTCCGTGGGTTTGGCACCCAAGTGGGTTATGAGGGTTCGAACCCCCGACCCGCTGATTAAGAGTCAGCTGCTCTACCAACTGAGCTAATAACCCCCATTAAGAATTTCCAGCAACATTATTATTCTATCACTTTCCGTTTTTTTTGCAAGTATTTTAAATTTAAAAGGCTAAGTCAGACGTTTATCCGCCCAACTTAGCCGTTTCTTTTTTCAACTTATTCACTTAGTTCTTCAGTTTGATTTTTGCGTTCAATCCGCGATTTACGGATGTAGTAAATGATGACAACGCCGACAAACCATAGCGGCGTGATAAATAGTGCCACACGAGTATCTTCAGCCAGCGCTAGTACCACAAGTACAAATGCTAGGAAGATTAAAATTGCATAGTTTGCAACCGGGTAAAGCGGCATTTTAAACTTACTTTTTGCAGCTAATTCTGGACGTGTTTTACGATATTTCATATGCGCTAGCACTGTAATGCCCCAGATAAAGATAAAACATACAGTCGAAACACTGGTTACAAGTGTAAATACACCTTCAGGCATGATATAGTTCAAAATAACTGTGATCAAGATAACAGCCGTCGAGAAGAAGAGCGCGTTAGCTGGTACTTTATGCGAAGTCAGTTTTGTCATCGATTTAGGTGCATTTTTTTCTCTAGCTAGTGAATAGATCATTCGGCTAGTACTAAAGACTGCACTGTTACACGCTGACGCCGCTGAGGTAAGCACGACGAAATTGACAATCCCTGCCGCTGCCGCAATACCAACTGCTGTAAATACTTGTACGAATGGACTTGCAGCTGGATTGATCGAGTTCCAAGGATAAATACTCATGATTACAAGAAGTGCTCCGATATAGAAAATGATAATCCGGATTGGAATGTTATTGATCGCTTTCGGAATAACACGTTCTGGATCTTCTGTTTCACCCGCCGTAAGACCCACGAGTTCAATACCAACGAAGGCAAATACTACCATTTGGAAGGATAATATAAATCCATTTGCTCCGTTCGGGAACCAACCGCCATGACTCCATAAGTTCGTGAATGTAGATGCACCTGCGTCAGTCGAGAATCCTCGGATGATCATAAAGATACCAACTACGATCAGTGCTAAAATACGCAATAATTTTAATAAGTGCAAACCAAAATTCCATTTCACCAAACAATTTAACTGTTGCAAGGTTCATGACAAGTAAGATTACAAGTGCAATTAAGCCTGGTACCCATTGTGCTACGTTCGGGAACCAAAATTGCGTGTAAAGACCTACCGCTGTTAAATCAGCCATCGCAATTGAAATCCAGCAGAACCAGTAAGTCCAGCCAGTTACAAAAGCTGCTGCATTACCAAAGTAGTCTTGCACAAAATCAACAAATGAATGGTAATTTAAATTTGATAGCAACAATTCACCAAGTGCACGCATGATCAGGAAACAGATAACCCCTGTAATCATATAGGCGAATAAAATAGATGGACCAGCTAAATGAATGGATTTACCTGAACCAAGGAATAGTCCTGTACCGATTGCGCCACCAATGGCAATCAGTTGGACGTGGCGGTTCTTCAAACCGCGTGATAGTTGTTCTTGTTTCTGTTCCATTATGTATTTCCCCCTCTTTATTCTTGGGTCTTGCGTTAGCTCCCACTACCTTACCAATTTCATAAAGATAGTGACTTTCCTATTTTAATGATACCTTAAAATAGAAGTTTTGCAAAATGATCTTGTAAAATACAAATTTCTCCTTTTCACAATGTAAGCGCTATCACTAAAGAAATTTTACCACATATTACTGTTCTATTGCAACACGAACATTTAAAAAGCTAGAAGTTTTTACTATATACACTGAAAATTAGAGGCTTTTTACTTACTATTATGAAAGAATTTCACAAATTACTTAAAAATGAAGTGAATTACCTCACACCACCACAACAGAAATAAAGATTGTGAAATTTTTAATAAGCTTATTCTATTTCAATTTGATTAAATTTGTTAAAGTTTTCTCAGGTAAAAAAAGAGCGACTAGACCAATTTATTCCCCTAAAAAAAAGTGTTAAAATTTTGTACGCCTTTTAGTAAAACCCCATTATTGCTATTGCAACAATGGGGTTTTTTAAAATTTCTGCTATTGTTTTTGTTAAAAAGCGCTAAATCATTGGCCTATTTTGCTATTTTGCACTTTACCTTCATTCAGTTGACTATGCTATAATACGGGCGTCGTCTACCTTTCTAACGACTATTTGTCGCTGGAAGGAGGTGTTACTGATGCTGAAACTTATGTTTCTAAGTGTGGTTGCACCGATTGTAGTCGGCTGTACTATAGCCTATTTTAAATACAAGTTAGAAGATCGACGTAACCACAAAAAATAAGTAGGCGACATTCTTCTAACCCCGTTTAAAAATCCTAGCTGTTGTAGCAGCTAGGATTTTTGGGTGTTACTACTGAACACTTATGTTTCTGCTTACATGATAGCACCTTTATAAAATTGCGTCAATCAATTCTAGTTACGGATGGATCAATGAAGCCGGCAAACAGGTTCAATCTTTATCCTACAAAAAACGCCCGCAGGAACGCGGGCGTTTACTCATTTTTTTATCAAACTGGACGCCATACACTCTTTACAACGTGCGTTTGATTCCGGTCAGGTCCAACCGAGAACATCGAAACTTGAACGCCTGTAAGTTGTGCAATTCGTTCCATATAATGACGAGCATTTGCCGGAAGATCATCTAGTGATTTTACACCTGTGATATCTTCATGCCAGCCTGGCAGCTCTTCATAAACCGGTTCGCAGCGCGCCAAATCTTTTAGACTTGCTGGGAATTCTGTGATTGTTTTGCCGTCTAGCTTATAAGCGACACAAATTTTCAAGGTGTCAATTCCGGTGAGTACATCAAGAAGGGTCAGTGAAAGATCAGTCAAACCGCTAACTCGGCGTGCGTGGCGAACTACTACACTGTCAAACCAGCCAACACGGCGAGGTCTTCCAGTAGTCGTACCATACTCACGCCCGATTTCGCGAATTCTATCTCCAGTTGCATCAAACAGTTCTGTTGGGAATGGGCCGTCGCCAACACGTGTCGTATAGGCTTTCGCAACGCCAACAACATGATTGATTTTCGATGGACCAACGCCGCTCCCGATTGTTACTCCGCCAGCAATGGGATTGCTCGACGTAACAAATGGATACGTCCCTTGGTCGATATCAAGCATAACGCCTTGCGCACCTTCAAATAAGACGCGTTTCCCTTCATCAAGTGCGTCATTAAGCACAACGGACGTATCGCAGACATATTGCTTGAACTGCTGACCGTATTCGTAATATTCGTCCAAGATATCCTCAAGCGCGAAGCCATTTAGTTCATAAAAGCGTTCCAAAAGACGGTTTTTTTCCTGCAAATTATGCTCAAGTTTTTCCTTAAAAGTCTCTTTGTCGAGCAAGTCAATCACACGAATACCAACACGTGCCGCTTTGTCCATGTAAGCCGGGCCAATGCCTTTTTTCGTTGTGCCGATTTTATTCGCACCTTTGCGCTCCTCATCTGCTTCATCAATCCGAATGTGGTATGGCAAAATCAAATGTGCCCGGTTCGAAATGCGTAAATTCGACGTTTCGACTCCTTTATCATGCAAGTATTTTAGTTCCTCAACAAGTGCTTTCGGGTCAACAACCATACCGTTTCCGATTACACTGATCTTTTCCTTATAAAAAATCCCCGATGGAATCAAATGCAGTTTGTACGTTTCACCATCAAATTTGATCGTGTGACCCGCATTGTTTCCTCCTTGATAACGCGCAATTGCTTCCGCATTTTCCGACAAGAAATCCGTGATTTTTCCTTTTCCTTCATCGCCCCATTGTGTTCCGACAACAACAACTGAAGACATGCAAACACCTCTTTTATTGATCTTTGGGAGACCGAGCTGGCCCCTTCATTTCCATGTTCCATTGTACCTTCTCGATCTTCATTCGTCAATGAATATCCCGAACATTTTTTTTGATTGAAAAAATAATGTTCGCTTTTGGAAATTTATACCGTTTTCGGCTCAGAAAAATTCTTGAGAACTCGAACGCCCTAAGCCACCCAAAGTTCTTTTAGCGCGCTTCAATCAGCCTTCCGTCTTCAATTTTCACTACGCGATCGCACAAATCCAGAACCCGCTCATCATGCGTCACCATGATTGCCGCTTTATTTTTTCTTTTCACTTCCGTCGCGATCATCTCAACCACCTTACGACCGCGCTCAGAATCAAGACTTGCCGTCGGTTCATCTGCCAAAATAATCGCTGGATCGTTCATCAGCGCACGCGCAATCGCAACCCGCTGCCGCTCTCCGCCAGAAAGCCGGTCGGGATACTGATTTTTGCGCTGCGCTAGTCCCAGTTCGCCGAGAAGCTGGTTCGCAAAAGTCTTGCCGCCGCTACGATTCCCGCCAAGAACCGGAAGCACCATCAGTTGGTCAAATACCGTTAAATACGGAACAAGATTAGCACCTTGGAAGATAAAGCCGATTTGGTTTAGCCTTCTTTCCGTTAATTTTTTCTTGGACAAATTTGTGACCGCTTCACCGTCCACGAACACCTCGCCTGCGCTCGGCGTGAGAAGTGCTCCGGCAATCGAAAGAAAAGTACTCTTTCCAGCGCCAGATGGGCCGACGATTGCCACAAACTCGCCTTGATTCACTTCGAGATTCACATCTTTTAAGACCTCGATGGTCGCCTCACCGTCATGATAGAATTTGGATACATTTTTAAGTTGCAATTTTGGATTTTCCATCAGTTTGCCCTCCCGATTGCTTCTAGCGCGTCAACACGAACTACGCGGCTAAGCGATAATATCGAACCTAGTACTGCCATCAAGATAAATAGCCCCGAACAAAGAAGTGCTGTCAGCGGACTTAGATCAAAAGGCATGCTGTTTGGCAGGATCGCTGCGACAGCGAAGGTCAACAAGTTGCTAATGAGCAAACTGACAACCGCTAGAAAGACCACTTGGAAAATGATGCTTTTAGCCAAATAACTTGTTTTTGCTCCGATGGCTTTTAAAACACCGAGTTGATTCATTTTTTGAATCGTGATGACGTAGAAGAACGCCGCAAGGACAAACGCTGCAATCACGAACAGGAAGGCAATCATCATGAGAAGCGATCCTTGCTCTTCCGAATAACCTGGAATGTTTTGCAACACCTCTTTGCTGTCTGCGTAAACTAAGCCTTTTTCTGCAAAATTTGCTCCTTTATCATTCGCAAGCGCAACCGTATTTAGCCCGCCTTTTTGCTGCTGAATTTTTTCAAAACCCTTAAACGTCGTAAATAAAACCGGCGTGTGGCTGTAAGTTTGCTTCTCCGTGAAACCAGTAATCGTGTAGATTTGACCGCTCATTTGATCTTCCAGCTTGTCGCCAAGTTTATAACCGCTTTCCTGCAATTTTTTATCGGCAACCACTTCATTTTCTGCTTGCTCGGCAAGTTTTTCACCTGTCGAAATTTGTGGCGCTAAAAACCCGTCTGGATCAACCGCAAAGAACGTAATATCGGTTTTTTGATCCGCATTCGGTTTCGTAATCGTCGCCATTTGAATGCCAAGTGGCGCAGCATCCTTGCCATACTTACTTTCTACCGATTCCACCTGTTCTTCCGAGAGACTTGACCGCGTTAAACGGTTATCCGAATCCTTCTGTAAAACAAAACCCGTCGCCTTGCTCGTTTCAATCGCCGAACCATTGTCACTTGCAAGCCCATTCGCAAGCCCTGTCACAAACAGTACAAGCCAAGCGATCAATACCATAATGAAGACAACGAGACTAAATTTCAATTTCGCGTGTTTCAATTCACGTAACGCTAAAAACATATTGCTCAACTCCTTCTCTTATAACCTTACTTTAAGAGCCGGATATGAACGGAATATGAACTTCTCGTTACAAATCTGCTTTTTTCAGCCAAACCGTAAACATCGTCCCTGCTTCCGGATCACTTTCCGCCGTCACAGTCCCATGAAACAGCTTGACGATTTTTTGAACAATTGAAAGACCGAGCCCGCTTGATCCTTCGCCGCGACTTCTTGCCGAATCGAGCCGGTAAAAGCGGTCAAAAATTTTGTCGATTTGCGCTGCCGGAATCCCCGCTCCGCTGTTCCAGATGCTGACTTTGACGGCGCCCGCCTCGGGCGCCGACGTTATCCGGATGCTACCTCCCTCTGGAGTATACTTCACTGCATTTGAAACCAAGTTTTGCCACACCTGATCCACCAGTTCCGGATCACCGATCACCCTATCATCCGTCAATTCCATCATTACACTCAAGTCTTTCTCTTGAATGCGAAACGCAAGCATTCTGACTGCATTTCGAATTCCCGCAGCCGGTTCCGCCGTTTTCTCCCCAAATTGCCCTTCCTCTTCCTTATCTAGAAATGCGAGCAGCAAAAGCTGTTTCGTAAGCCCTGAAAGCCGCCCCGTTTCTCGCACGAGCAGCTCCAAATATTCCGTTCGCTCCGCTTTCGTGAGTTGATCCTTCAAAAGCAGCTCCGCAAAGCCATGAATCGAAGTGAGCGGAGATTGAAGTTCATGTGACACGTTCGCAACAAACTCTTGGCGTGACGCCTCAAGCGCCTCCAGTTCCTTTGTCATCTTGGCAAACGACGCACCGAGCTGTCCAATTTCATCTTGCCGCTTCGTATTAAGTTTTACATTAAAATCACCGGCAGCAATTTTTTCCGTTGCCGCCGTAAGTTTTGTAATCGGCTTTGCAACCATCCGCGTACTGATAAACACAAGAATAACGCTGATAACCGCCGTGAGTACCAAAATAAGCGCAAAGAAAATCCTAAGCTCGCCAAACTGCGCTTCCTGATTCGGCCTAACAAAAAGCGCCATCCGACCATCCTTGGTTTCGATCGGCACGCCGATCGAATTTTTCAAGTGATTATCAAAAAAGCCCGTCACAAAAAAACCGCGCTTAAATTCGTCAATGCCGTGATAAATTTCACCAGCGCGCACACGTTCCACCACCGCCGCATCAATCGTTTTCACCCGAAAATCACCGCCAAAAAACCGCTTTTCTCCCGTTTGGTTAACGAGCATCAGCTGATAGCCTGTGTCTCCGATTTGCTCTAAGTAGCTGGAAAGATCGAGCGCCGAATTTTGCTGATAATACGCCGCAACCCGTTTAGCAACTTGTGTCACTTTTTCATCATTCACCGGCTTAAGTTTGACTTGGTAGTAAATATTGGAGAGGAAGAATCCGAGAAAACTACTGATAACCATGACAGCGAGTGTAACCGCGACAAACCTTGCATAAATCGAACGCATCATGATACAACCTCCAACTTATAGCCAACGCCACGAACCGTCACAATTTCAATACCGTAGGTTACATCAAATCGACTCCGTAGCCGCTTAATGTGGACATCGACAGTCCGGTCAAGTCCATCGTAGTCTTGTCCCCAAATCCGCTCGATCAGTTCTTCTCGCGTAAAAATTCGGTCAGGGTAACTTGCGAGCGTGTAAAGTAGTTCAAATTCCTTCACAGGGATTATCCATTCTTTTTTCCCCGACTTCACTGTGTAACTCGTTTTATCAATCACTAGTTTCCCCGCTGTCACTGTTTTTTCACTTGCTTCATGAAAGCGCCGCAGCAAAGCGCGCATCCGAAAAATTAGCTCTTCTGGTTCGAACGGTTTTGTGAGGTAATCATCTGTCCCCGCCGAAAACCCCATTTCTTTATCGGCTAGCTGATTTTTCGCGGTCAACATAATAATCGGGATGTCATAAAATTTACGAATATGGCGGCTAACCGTAAAACCGTCTTGTTTCGGCATCATCAAGTCTACGATTGCGAGTGCCACTTGTTCTTTTTCCATTTGAGTGATTGCCGCTGCACCGTCTTCTGCATAAACAGGCGTATGACCTTCTGCAGTTATGTAATGGCCGACTAGTTTTCTAATCGCTTCATCATCGTCGGCGATAAGTATTTTGGACATCAGAAGCCTCCTTAGTTTTCTTTCATTATAAGGGACAAATTGATATTTGTTTAGTAGATTATTAAAGAAACAGAGATTATGACATAAAACGAATTTGATACTTTATGACTTTAAAAACGAGTTTTTTTATAAAATCCTCCTGCCAAAACGAAGCTACCTATTCTTCATGCCCCTTCAAAATTGATTCCCTCTCAACCAAGACATCGCAATTCGCGTGAAGCGTCACATACGAAGCAACACTACCAAGCAAGATTCGTGAAAACGTTGAATCACCGACTGCTCCAACCACTATCAAATCCGCATGAAATTTCTCTTCAGCAATCTCCACAATCGTAGCCTTAGGCGGCCCGTAATCCACAAGCGTTTCTACCTGTTCCACACCAAGCTCTTTCGCCTGCTTCTCATAACCTAAAAGCAGCTTTTCCGCCGTTTCCCGAAATTGATTGACCATTTCCCCGCCATCAAGTGCCGTCAAATTTGCAAAGTAGAGCGTATCAATCACATTCAAAACTAGGAGTTGCGCCTTGTTCCGTATCGCTGCATGTATTGCCTTAAGAAAAGCCGCTTCCCCGCTTTTTGATCCATCGACTGCCACAAGAATCCGTTTATATTCCTCAAACATTATGACCCGCCCCTTCCCATTCTTTTTTACATTCCCGATTCTCCCTTGCCAAAACTTATGGCCCTTCCTTCAAAATCCATCTCACTTTTTCACACTCATCAAAAAACCCACCAGCGAATGCTGGCGGGGTAAACCAAACCTCATGCTCCCTGAGGTGCGAACGAATCATCGTAGCGCACCTCAAGATTCACAAATTTATTATATTCCTTTACAAACGCCAATTTCACATCGCCAACCGGACCATTCCGTTGTTTCGCAATGATAATTTCAATTGTGCCGTCATTTTCACCTTCGCGATCATAATAATCCTCACGATACAAGAAAGCCACAATATCCGCATCTTGCTCAATCGAACCCGATTCCCGAATATCCGACATCATCGGCCGTTTATCTTGACGCTGCTCCACGCTCCGCGATAACTGCGAAAGCGCAATAACCGGAACCTCAAGCTCCCGCGCGAGCGCCTTTAAAGACCGCGAAATCTCAGAAACTTCCTGCTGCCGGTTTTCTCCGCTTCTGCCGCTTCCTTGAATAAGCTGAAGGTAATCGATAACGATCATTCCAAGACCTGTTTCTTGCTTCAAACGACGGCATTTCGAACGTATTTCGTTTACGCGGACACCTGGTGTGTCATCAATATAAATACCTGAATTAGACAGCGTTCCCATTGCAATTGTGAGTTTCTGCCAATCATCATTCGTAAGCGAGCCCGTCCGCAAGTTCTGCGCATTGATATTGCCTTCCGCGCAAAGCATCCGCATGACAAGCTGTTCAGCGCCCATTTCTAAACTAAAAATCGCCACATTTTCATCCGTCTTCGTTGCGACATTTTGTGCAATATTCAGTGCAAAAGCCGTTTTCCCAACCGACGGCCGAGCAGCTACAATAATCAAGTCATTCCGCTGAAAACCCGCTGTCATCTTGTCGAGCTCCTTAAACCCAGTTGGTATCCCTGTGATATCACCCTTGCGATTATGTAGCATCTCGATATCATCGTACGTTTTGACAAGTACATCTTTAATATTCTTAAACGCTCCGACATTTTTCCGCTGCGAAACTTCTAGAATACTCTTCTCCGCTTCATCCATAAGCGAATCAAGCTCATCCTCACGCGAATAACCATCCGTCGCAATTTGTGTTGCCGTTCGGATTAAACGTCTAAGAAGCGCCTTATCTTCAATAATATGCGCATAATATTCCAAGTTTGCTGCCGTCGGAACCGAGCCTGCAAGCTCCGTTAAATAAGGCAATCCGCCGGCATCTTCAATCCGACCGCTCGCCGAAAGCGTCTCATAAACCGTGAGCACATCCACAGCCTTACCATGATCGTTCAAATCGAGCATTGTTTCAAAAATCAGTTGGTGTGACTGCCGGTAAAAATCATCCGGCATTAATATTTCAGAAGCCGTAATCAGTGCATTCGGTTCAAGAAAAATCGCACCAAGAACAGCTTTCTCCGCCTCAACATTTTGCGGCGGAGTTCGATCTTGAAAAGTATCCACTGACGTAACGCTCCTTTATTTCAAAATTATTCTTCAACAACATGTACTTTAAGCGTAGCACTTACTTCATGATGCAATTTTACTGGGACATTTGTGTAACCAAGAGAACGAATTGCATCAGGAAGATCAAGTTTGCGCTTATCAATTTTTATACCTTCCGTCTTTTGCAAAGCTTGGGCAATTTGTTTAGACGTAATCGAACCAAACAAGCGACCACCTTCGCCAGATTTTGCTTTCAGTTCAACTGTCAAATTCTCTAGCTTAGCTTTGAGTGCTTTAGCCTCTTCTAGCTCTTCTTCTGCCACCTTCTCTGCTTTCTTCTGCTGACCGCGTAGTGCACTCATGTTTTGAGCATTCGCCTCCGCCGCATAACCATTCTTAATCAAAAAGTTTTGAGCGTATCCATCCGCCACATCCTTCGTTTCACCTTTTTTACCTTTACCTTTAACATCCTTTAAAAAAAATAACTTTCATCCTCAAGTCTCTCCTTTCCAATAAGCATCAATCGCCTCAGTCAGCTGTGCTGCCGCCTCTTCAATTGACACACCTTTAAGCTGGGTTGCCGCATTTGATAGGTGACCGCCGCCACCAAGTTTTTCCATGATGACCTGTACATTAATTTCTCCAAGTGACCTCGCACTGATCCCGATCATCTTATCCGGTCTCAGCGTGATTACAAACGAAGCTTCAACACCTTCCATTGAAAGCATTGTATCTGCCGCTTGAGCCGCAATCACCGTCCCAAATACTTCACCTTCTTCGCCCTTTGCAATCGCCATACCATCGTGGTAAATTTGAAGCGATTCAACTAAACCGCTGCGTTGCCTGAACGTATCCAAATCTTCCTTAAGAAAATTCTGGACAAGCACCGTATCCGCGCCAAGCGATCTTAAATAGCTAGCCGCATCAAATGTGCGCGAACCCGTTCTAAGCGTAAAGTTTTTCGTATCGACAACAATCCCCGATAAAAGCGCCGTCGCTTCGATTTTTCCAACTTGCTCAAGATCCGGCTGATATTCAAACAGTTCCGTAACAAGTTCTGCTGTTGAAGATGCATATGGTTCAATATAAACAAGAACCGGATTTTCAATAAATTCTTCCGAACGTCTATGATGATCGATCACAACAACGTTTGAAGCCGAATCTAAGAGTTCTTTATTAATAACCATCGACGGCTTATGTGTATCGACAATCACGAGCAAACTTTTATTCGTAATATTTTCATTCGCCACTTGCGGCGTGACAATATTTTTGATTACATTGGGATACTCTTCGATTTCGGCCATTAGACGTTCGACGTCAGGACTCATTTTGCCCGGCTCGACAACCACATAAGCATTGCGGTCGTTCATTTCTGCAATCCGCATTACCCCTAAGCTCGACCCAATTACATCCATATCTGGAAAGCGGTGACCCATTACGAAAACTTGATCACTTTGCGTAATCAGTTCTTGAAGTGCTTGCGAGATAACTCTAGCACGCACACGCGTCCGCTTCTCCATCGGATTCGTCTTCCCGCCATAGAAGCGAACATGCCCTTCCGGCGCTTTAATCACCACTTGATCCCCGCCACGTCCAAGTGCAAGATCCAGACTCGACTGCGCGAGGTCAGCAAGGTCTATCAAATCATCTTCGCTATGCCCAATCCCAATACTAAGTGTCAGCGGGATATTTTGCTTCGACGTCCGCTCACGGATGCGATCAAGAATTTGAAACTTTTCTTCTTCCAGTTTAGCGAGCTTTGCCTCACTCAAAAAAGCCATAAAACGATCCGCATTAATTCGCTTAAGGTAAATCCGTCTTTCCCTTGCCCAGTTCGTTAGCATCGAAGTGACCAGATTATTCAGCGCGCTCCTGCGCCGATCGTCCATTCCTTGGGCCCATTCGTCATAATTATCTAGAAAAATAATAGCAAAAACCGCTTTGTCTTCTTGATATTTCTTATTAAGCTCATAATAATCAGTGCGATCGTATAAATATAAGATCCGCTCTTCCCGTTTAATGATCGTGTCAAAACGATGATCGCGCCAAGCGATTGACTGAACACCTTTCGCATCCTCGCTTTTGATTACAGCAAAAAATTCCGGGCTGACATCTTCAAGCGAATCACCGACTACACTCTTGTTATCAAAGTACTTAGCCATAAACGGATTGACCCACTGAATATTATAATTTTCATCATACAGCATGATTCCCATCGGCATCTCAACAAGCGCATCTTCCTCGCTGCGCTTAATCCGATACGTCAAATTAGAAACATAATTCTGCACATCTTGATTCAAACGATGTTCAAAATAAAACATCGCCGTAATCAGTGCTATACCTGCTACAAAAATAACAACGGAGAGCCACCAAGCATAGAAAAAAGTGATGACACATAAAATAATTGTCGCAGCAATTAAGCCGTATAATGGATATTTAAGCATTCTTTTTTTCAAAAAAAGCTTTGCATTTTCCATTCAGCTCCCTGTTTTTTAATGACATAATTCCACTTACACGCAAAAACTAGAGTTATTCATCCTATTATTTTACCTTTTATCCAGCCGACTTTCAAATATTGTTAAAAAAGCCGACCCCGTTCAACCGAACAGACCCGACTTTTCTTATAATTTTAATCCCTTAATCAGCTTATTGGAAGCAATACACGTCTCTCCGTTTGACATGGTAATGGTTCCGTTCGTGACGTCCACTTCGCTGATATTATTCTTATTCACGAGAAAAGAGCGGTGGCATCGATAGAACGGTTCTCCGAGCAACTTTTCAATTTGTTTCATCTTTGCATAAAATTCGATTTGCCGATTCTTACCGTGCATCACGATTTTATGAATCTTCGACGAGGTTTCAAAAAAGAGAATATCATCAATTTTTTCATGGATAACTTTTTTCTCTGTAACATGAAATGTAAAATAGTTTTCCATCTCACGATCATCCAAAAGCCGCTGCTGAACACTATCGAGACAAGCATGTACGCGTTCTTTCACTTCAGAAATATTATCCTTGATAATGTAATCAAGCGCCTCGACTTTATACGTAAACGTTAAGTATGTCAGTTCAGCATGTGTGGTAATAAAAATAATAAAACCACGCGGATCGAGCTTGCGAATTTCTTTAGCAAGCTCAAAACCATTTAATTCAGGCTGCTGTAAATCAATATCGAGAAAATAAAGACCAAGACTATTTTGCTCTTTCACCGCTTCCAAAATCTCATTGGGATCAGCCGAAGCTTTCACGAGTTCCATATCATAATGCTCAAGCATAATAAAATCTTCAATGTTCTTTTCAAGTCGTTCCCTTTGAATCTTATTATCTTCACAAATAAAAATTGGAAGCATCACAAACCTCCTCTATTTCTATACAATTTCCAATTCCTGAATAAATTCCCGTTCACTCAGTTTCGTATCAAGCGTCACATTTGGATACTTTTGCAAGGTTTCTTTCAAACTTGAAAGCCCAATCCCGCGATTCGTTCCTTTTGTCGAAAAACCATCTTCAAAGATTTTATAAAGCGGCGGCATATTCGCTGGCACGCTGTTCGCAAAAACAATCTCGGTTGCTTCTTCCTTCTTAAAGATCGCTACCCGAATAGTTGGATTATCACTTTCAAGTGCAGCTTCAACCGCATTATCGAGCAAAATACCGACAGCCTTACAAAGATCCACACTTGGCATATTAATTTTATCAATTCCTTCCACGACTTCCACAATCGCGTCAATATTCAGCTCTTGAGCGCGAATCAATTTAATAGCAATCAAACCTTTCAGTTCCGTTACGTGGATATTCTGCAGCGACGAAATTTTATAGTCATTTGTTTCGAATTGGTGGTTAATCGGGGCAATATTTTTCTCAAAATATATTTTTAGCCCTTCCATATCATTTTCATCAATGTATCCTGCCATACTGGAAAGGATATTAATGTAATCATGACGGAAAACTCGCATCTCATTGTGTAGCGTTTCGAGTGTCGAAGTGTATTCCTGAAGCTGAACGAACTGTTCTTGCTGGTTTTTCATTTGAATTTCCTGAACAGCAGATTGAAGCACAAGATAAAGCATACCAATCAAAATTGCGAAATAAGCTAAGAAAATAACCGTATTCAGCCTAACAATTTCTTGAACGAAACCATCCGCTGCACTAAAAAATATATTGAGATGGTAGATTAGTAATGTTAATAAGACAATGGCAACTGTAATGAAGCCGTATTTTTTCTGATTGATATATGTGTAGAGATTCCATTTATCAATAACTTTTTTAAGTACATATGCTATCAAGCAAGCGATCAACATCATACTAACAGCATACACAACTGTAGTTAAAGCATGATTATAAAGCTCACTTACAGGAATTTTTATTAATACAAGAAAAATGTTATTAAATAAATAATCACTTAGAATTGAGATAATAAACGTCAGCGATGCAACGGTTATCGAAAGAAATATTGTTTGTTTTTTATATAATAAAGCCAATGCAAAAATAGCGATTAGAATCAAGTTAACCCAATAACTAATCACCAAAAACAGAGGGATAGATGCTATGGCACATACCATAACTACTAGCCCCTCTTTCCATTTAAGCATTCTTCCAGTTAAAATTTGGACGACAATAAAAAATCCAATTGTTTGAATTAAGATAGCTAAAAATAAATTGATAGTTGTAGGATTCATCGAAAGCCTCCGCACTTTGATACTTCAAACCTTTATACATATCTTAACATATTTTTCTCATTGCCGAAATCCTGCAAATTGTTTATTTTTCTTTCTTGGTTAAACTATTTACGATAGGGTTCTTAGGTTCATACGTTAGACCAAAACACGATTTTTTCATAGAGGTTTCTGCAATTTTAAGAGCTTTATCCTCTAATTTTTTACTTGCAAATTGAACAATTTTTTTTACTCATAGATTTCATAATTTTTGAACCTCCTCTTAAGAATTTTATACGTGAGTGGGTGAATGCATACCACTTGATAGAATGCTCCCAACATGATTAGAGTCTTCACTTCAGGAATAGGTATAATAAGTGTAATTCCAAATAAAAAAAAGTGTACTCAAAAGCGCCTTCTTTCTAAGTGTTTTTCGATTCTCTAACCCTAACAAGGAGATTCTCTGTATCTGCGGGTGCGTATAGGAGCATATTAAGTACTACAAATGCAAAAACAACCATCACTATTAGATTGGAAGATGAAATTTCTTGAAAGATGAATGGACCAATTGTGAACATGAGCAAGCTCGTTAGTGTGCAATTAAAGCTTTTCAGCGCGTGTAATCCAAAGGAATAACGGCGTAATACCAAGAATGCTAAATGAACAATTAATGTTTGTAAAAATATTCCAGCTATAATCGCGATCAAATACACCAAACTGATTTTCATCGTATTGATCAGAATGACTTCCATTCCATACTTAGCTTTTGCATAGCTTTCTTCATCCGCTTGAAATCGTTCCTTTGAAACGAGTCTGTCTGCCATCTTCTCTGTAAAAGAAATTTTGTCAGCTATACTACTCATCTTTTCACCTCCATTTACATTTTACAACGAAAAAAGAAGGAAAAACCAAAAATGTAATGAAATGTCTAGTTTCAGTCGTGAACGACAAAAAAATGCCTTTTTCTGTGTTTTTTTGTATTATATTTGGAATATTACAATTATATTACTTACTATATTTAATAACCTCTTCACTTTAGCACTACTTCTCTATTATTTATAGCACATTTGTGATTTTATTTACACAAAAAAACTGATTTCAGATAAATCCGAAACCAGTTTTGTTTTAATGCTTATTTTTCCTCAGCAACAAATGGAAGTAAAGCCATTTGACGAGCACGTTTAATAGCAACTGTTAATTTACGTTGATATTTCGCGCTTGTACCTGTTACACGACGAGGTAAAATTTTACCGCGTTCTGAGATGAATTTTTTTAGTAATTCAACATCTTTATAATCGATGTGTGTAATTCCATTAGCAGTGAAGTAACATACTTTTTTACGACGACGTCCGCCTCTGCGTCCTCCAGCCATTCTTTTCTCCTCCTATCTCTTAAAAAATAATAATTGTGGTTTGATCATACAGTCTACCCGTTTAGAATGGCAGATCGTCATCCGAAATGTCGATCGGTTTGCCATCGCTTGCAAACGGGTTATTATTCGCACGTTCAAAACCTTGAGATGAAGATTGCTGGTTCTGATTGTATCCACCAGCGCCAGCATTGGCGTTGTAGTTATTGTTGTTATTATAACCGCCGCCGGAGTTTCCTTGATACCCGTTTCCGCCACTATTTGTAGCGTTTTTAGGTTCCAAGAATTGAACACTTTCAGCAACCACTTCAGTCACGTAAACACGTCTTCCGTCTTGACCTTCATAATTTCGAGTTTGAACTCGACCGTCAACGCCTGCTAAGCTTCCTTTTTTAAGAAAGTTCGCCACGTTTTCAGCTGGTTTCCGCCAAACTACGCAATTGATGAAATCTGCTTCCCGCTCTCCTTGCTGGTTTGTAAACGTTCGATTCACAGCTAGTGTGAAAGTCGCAACGGCTACCCCCGCCGGAGTGTAACGGAGTTCAGGGTCTTTCGTCAGACGTCCTACCAAAACTACACGATTCATCATACAGAACCAACCTCCTCTCATTTACTTAAAAACCAGAGCTTCTCTGCTCTGAAAAAAAAATCTTATTCTTCTTCTTTAACAACGATATGACGAATGATATCATCCGAGATCTTAGCTAAACGATCGAATTCATTGATAGAATCTGCATTCTCAGCAGACATCTTCACGATGTGGTAAAATCCATCACGGAAGTCTTGGATTTCATAAGCCAAGCGACGTTTACCCCATTCTTTTGATTCGATGATTTCTGCGCCATTCGAAGTTAAGATTCCGTCAAAGCGTTCTACGAGCGCTTTCTTTTCATCTTCTTCGATATTTGGGCGAATGATGTAGTTAATTTCGTATTTTCTAGCCATCTACTTTACACCTCCTTGTGGTCTTAGCGGCTCTGATGCGAAATCGCACCCTTGCAACATCAAATGCAGAACATTTTCCGAAGCAAGATCGAGCAAGAATAATTTATAATTACTCACAATGATAAATTATAACATAGGAAAGAGTCTGCTTCAACTTTTTTTTACAGAACTCTCGCTAGTCTTTCTAACCCTCTTCAATACTTTTGCTATTTTACGTTATCAATGATTATTTCCTACTAACAAAATGTGAACATTTTATGACATTTTTGTGCATACTGTTGTATATAGCAACGTGATTTTATTCATTTTATGAATATCATTTTATTTAACAACTTGTAATCAATTGATATATAAAGGTTTTTTTCTATGTATAATTGTTTTACAAATGAATATCAGCAAAAATAATTAAAAATAACAGTCTGCAGTTTTTATTAAAGTGTGCTAAAATTTTAGCATAACATTTTTTTCGGAGGTATAGACTTTTGAAAAATTGGTACTTATTAGTGATTTTCTTTTTAGTTACTATTTGTCTAGGTGCTTTTCTTTTGCAAAAAAGAGAAGATTCTTACAACGGTGATTATCATAAAACCATCGCGATTGATGACATTAAAAACATGTTCTCAACAAATAATATCAGTATTGATCCAGCATCAGTTGATGTTGTTGGAACGCAATTAGAATTCAATTTATCCCTTTCTTTTAGCCCAATTTTATATCGGCAAATGACAGATGTCGAACAGTTCGGATTGAAAGTTGATTTACCAAATGAAGTTTTCCAGTTAAGTTCACTTAAAAACCGCTCCATGCTGATCCCCTCAGAACACATAGCTTATGGATCTGGACATGCCCTTGAGATTTCCTTTACTGTTCAAATGAAAAAACCTATTCAAAATCATCAAGAATTTGAAAAGTTGTTTCAAAATGGTATCGAACTCGGACTTACCTTTACAAACGCTCAAAATGAAGCAATTGCCTCATTCGATCACATCGAAACAAGTCTTGTTTCTTAGCTCTGCAAATTTCCTTCTTATAAACTTGCCACAGAATCTAAAATACTCGTCTCCGCATTATATCCCCATTTGATCTATAAAAAAGCCATCGCCTGATCGCAGCGATGGCTTTTTCGTTTAATTTCGAATCAGATAATCAAATGCACCAAGACTGGCAGTCGCACCTGACCCCATTGAAATAATAATTTGTTTATACGCACTATCCGTACAATCTCCCGCAGCAAAAACACCTGGAAGGCTGCTTGCTCCGCGCTTATCGACGATGATCTCACCCATCTTAGTTCGCTCAACGGTGCCTTCAAGCCATTCTGTATTCGGCACAAGACCGATCAGGATGAAAACTCCTTCAAGCTCAAGATGAACTTCTTCATTCGTTTCGCGATTCACATAAGTAACGCCGTTTACTTTTTCAGTACCTGTAATTTCCTTTGTTTGGACATTAGTAAGAACCGTCACATTAGGAAGGGAGTATAGTCGTTTCTGTAAAACTTGATCGGCTTTTAGTTCAGACATGAACTCAAGTACCGTCACATGGTTTACAAGCCCCGCTAAATCGATAGCTGCTTCAATTCCAGAGTTTCCGCCACCAATTACAGCAACATTTTTCCCTGCAAAGAGCGGTCCATCACAATGCGGACAGTATGCTACACCCTTATTTTTAAATTCTTTTTCACCCGGAACATTGATATTACGCCATCTTGCTCCTGTAGCAACAATGGCTGTTTTACTTTTTAGCACAGCACCATTATTAAGTGTTAATTCGACTAACTCATTTTTCTCAAGCTTTGTTGTACGAACAGTTTTCATCACATCAACATCATATTCATTAACGTGTTCTTCTACCGTCCGCATCAACTCAGGTCCTTCAATGTATTTCGTGCCGATCACATTTTCAATTCCCAAAGTTTCAAGCACTTGTCCACCGAATGTTTCTGCAACAAGTCCCGTTCGGATACCTTTTCGAGCTGCGTAAATCGCCGCACTAGCGCCAGCTGGACCGCCGCCAATTACAAGAACATCATACGGATCTTTATTTTCAAACTCAGAGATATCAGCACCGCCAACCACTTTTTCAAGGATTTGCTCAATTGTCATGCGGCCATTACTGAACTCTTCACCGTTTAAGAATACTGTCGGAACACCCATAATGTTTTTAGCATCAATTTCCTTTTGAAACATACCGCCCTCAACCATTGTATGAGAAACAAGCGGATTTAGGACACTCATGATGTTAAGCGCTTGAACCACATCAGGACAGTTATGACAAGATAAGCTTACATATGTTTCAAAATGGAGGTCTTGCTTGATGCTAAGAATTTGCTTCTTCACCTTCTCAGACACCTTTGGAGCGCGCCCGCCAACTTGAAGCAAAGCTAAAACAAGTGATGTAAATTCGTGTCCAAGCGGGATACCAGAAAAGACAATCCCTGATTCGCCTTCCTTAGGATCAACACTGAAACTTGGCAGCCGTTCGAAACTGCCTTCAATCATGCTGATTTTCGGAGACATACCTGTTATTTCTTGAACAAAATCAGACAGCTTCTTGGAATTATCGCTAGAATCTAATCCGACACGTAGTACAATATCGTTTTCAAGCATTTCCAAATACTGTGCGAGTTGCTTTTTAATTTCTGCATCTAACATATGTTTTTAGCTCCTTAAATTTTTCCTACTAGATCAAGGCTAGGTGTAAGAGTTTCTTCTCCTTCTTTCCATTTAGCAGGACAAACTTCGCCTGGATGTTTACGTACATATTGAGCCGCTTTCACTTTATCAATCAACGTACTAGCATCTCGTCCAATTCCATCTGCATTGATTTCAACCGTTTGAACAATACCATCTGGATCAATGATGAATGTACCGCGATTTGATAAGCCTGCTTCTTCATCAAGACAATCAAAGCTTTGTGAGATTTTATGTGAAGGATCTCCGATCATGATGTAGTTAATTTTGCTGATGACATCTGAGGAATCATGCCAAGCTTTATGTGTGAAGTGCGTATCAGTTGAAACTGAATAGACTTCTACACCAAGTGATTGAAGTGTTTCATATTGATCTTGTAAATCCCCCAGTTCAGTTGGGCATACGAAAGAAAAATCTGCCGGATAGAAACAAACGACACTCCACTTTCCTTTTAAATCTTCAGAAGTTACATCAATAAACTCACCCTTATGAAATGCTTTTGCTGAGAATTCTTCAATTTCTTTTCCAATTAATGACATTTAAATTCCTCCTTTAAGTAATAGTTTTTGCAAGGTAAATCCGCTTACACCTATAATTATCAACAATTTTTCATTTAAAGTCAACCGTTAATTGAAATATTTATCAAATTATAATAATTATCAAGTGAACAGAATTACAAAAAAACAAGCTCACGAAATCGAGCTTGTTTCACTTTATTTATTCAGCTTCTTTTTTACCAAATTTCACACGTAAGAATGAAACAAACATCGGGATGACGGATACAACAATGATACCAATTACGACAATTGAAAAATTATCTTTTACAATCGGGATATTGCCGAAGAAATAGCCGCCGAGTGTACAAAGCAGAACCCAGACTGTTGCTCCAATAATGTTATAGTTTAAAAAGTAGCGATAGTTCATCCGGCTTGCCCCCGCTACAAATGGCGCAAAGGTGCGGATAAATGGCATGAATCGAGCAATGAAAATTGTTTTCCCGCCATGCTTATTAAAGAAGGCCTCGGCTTTCTCCATTTTCTCACGATTAATGATCTTACCAAACCAACTGTCTTCAGGAATACTCATCCCAATTTTTTTGCCGATGTGATAGTTAACAGTGTCTCCAAGAACAGCCGCCGCCCATAAAACAATAATCAGCGGAAAGATACTTAGAATCGAGCCGTCTAAAACAGCAAGTGCACCTGCAGCAAACAGCAACGAGTCTCCTGGAAGAAACGGAAATACCACTAGTCCCGTTTCGACAAAAATAATGACAAATAAAATAATATATGTCCAAATTCCAAACGTATTTATAATCTCAACTAAATGTTGGTCAATATTCAAAATAAAATCAATCAACCAAGAAATAAATTCCACCAAGCATTCACTTCCTTTCGAGTACTTTGTTCATTTTAACACAGCTTTATTCAAAAATTATCATTCTCGAGTTTGATTTAACAAAACTTTAATAAATTCTAGAAAAAACGCCCCTTTATATATAATCCATCGAAAAATTTCACAGAACTGTCAATAAATTGCCACATCCAACACTGCTAAATCGTGTTATGATAGATTTAACAAGATTTCACTGTAAATCCATTCGAAGAAAAATGACGTCTTACAGGCACAAGACGTCATTTTTTTGTGTTTTTATTTATATTCAAAATGGAAGCTCTCTCTTTAAATAGATATTCCATACTGAAAATAGTTTTGATTTTAGTCACTTTGTTTCTATCTATTATATTTAAAATGCTTACTGCTCATCTAGACCATTTGTTATCGTAAGCGGAATGGTTGTCCAAGCCTTAATTCCACTATCATAGCCGATAATTTCTACCCTATCTTGAAGACTAGTTATTGCATCATCTACCTGCTCGAAAGTAAAGGTTTGTGGATGTGGAACTATTACTCCTTGAGGTAAATTATCTACGATTTTCAAATTTTTATTAATACTTTTTTTGACATGATCTGTTTTAGTAATTTGGTTGTTTTTCAAATCTAATACCACAGCTTGTGCTATTTTTCCATTTACCATAAAATGAACTCTAGTGATTGATGTCCCCATACTACCTTTAATTAAATTATCCGAACCTAGTTTGAAACTTTCTTTATCAAAAGATAATGAAGTATCTCGTTGTGCTACAGTTAGTGGAACGCGAACGCTTCGGCGTTCTGAAGCATTTACTGCTACTGCAAGATGGTCCTTGCTCACTAATTCTACAACATCTGATTCAGAGGTAATCAATGTATTAAGGGAATGGTTAGCTTGACTAAAGATAAATGGTAATGCTTCTCCATACGCTTGGACATCTGCTCCTTCTAATATACGTGTAATAGGACCATACTCTCTTCCATTAATTCTCAACCAAACGAAACGAGCTTTTGTACCTGCTAAACCATTAATAGTATCGTCTGTTCCCACTCGATATACACCACTGTAGTCAATAGAATAGCCATCACTTAGTGGTAAAACAAGCCTATTTTTCAGCTTGTCACCTGCATAGCCACAAACCTCAACCAAATCTTCAATTGCTGTAATTTTATTATAATCAAAAGTGAATTGATTTGAATCTGCAGGAATTTCGCTTTCTAATATCCCATTAACGTATATTTTAATAGTCGTCAAATCTTTTCCAGGCATACCCTTTAAACTTCCCATGCCAACAGCATATTTATCATCATATAAGGTTGTTATTGTAATTTGATAATCAAGCACAGGAACCTCAATCGATATTAACTCATTATATTGATCATCTAATGTCCAAATCACTAGTTCGGTTTCACTATTAATTTTACTCATATATGGCATCATATTTAGACTAGTTTCATTTATAGGAATGGGACTATATGTCAAAATATCATTTCCATTTTTGATCTCTAATTTTATATGTGTCAATTCATGCCCTTTATTATTTACGACCAACTCCGATTGTCCAATCTCATAAGGACCCACATCAAGCTCATAATTTGGTTTGACTAACATTTCTTTACGAGACACAACAACTCCATTTGCATTTCTAGAATAAACTTCATAAAGCTCTCCATAAGCCGCTGGATGATCTTGATTCAATTTAAAGTGATAAGCTCCTGTAGCTGAATCTAGAGTTGCTCTAATTTGAGATTGATACACCCCATTTTTCCATAGAAATAATTGCGTCACCTTTTCTGGATCATAGGTGCCAGTCACAAATTTATCATTTGAATAAATAGGATGAATAGTTGTTACAGCACGTTTAAGTGGACGAGCTTCAATAATATTTCCATAGTAATCTAGTGCACAGAGTCTGATGTTTTCTTCAGTTTGTTCCGGTAAATCTTTTAGTTCGAAATAATCATTTTCATCAACAGAAACACCTAATTTCGATACCAATAAATCAGGACGAATCAATTGAAGCGTTTCGTTATCTTCCTCAAGAATCATTTTATATAAACCAACTTTTGAAACACGTGAAGCTGAGCTCGTTTTTACTTGAAGTGTATTTCCAATTTCATAGTCAATAGTGACATCTCCAATAAATAATGTCGCTTTTGGATTTTTAATTTGGGTTCCAAAAACTTCTTGAAAGTCGCCAATTTCTGAAGGATCAGCGGTCGAAATATATTTATTTTGTGTATACACGAAAGTATCTACTACTTTACCCTCTTCATCAGTAGTATCTTCTGGACTTCCAACTACTCCAAACCGCGGATAACTCCATCTACTAAAGGTATCACAAGCAGGTGGATTGAAAGAAAAAGTATTATTGTGAAAAATAACTTCTTCAACTTTATGACCACTACGGGAAACTTCGTTTGTGAGTACCTTGTCATTACCCAAACGCAGTGTTGTTGCGCGAGTATTGATATAATAGGTTGCAGTTTGCTGTGCTTCTCCAGATGCTTGATATCCTTCTTTAGAATTAATTCTTCCAAACAAAGTAAAACTATTATTAATGAATTCAACTCCAATTTGAGTAGCATAAGGACTCGCAACACTACGCATAGGAATCTCTCCCCATTTATTCGGAAACTCCAAGTCATCATATAGATCTTTTTTCACAGCTATCAAACGAATAGGGAACTGAGCTTCTCCTTCGATAATCATCTCATTATTTTTCAAAATGACATCTGAAGTGAATCCAGTTACTTGTTTTCTACCAATTGTTTCCTTCTCTTCATCAGTTAAGTCATTAAATAATCGGCCATCATTAGCCAATTCACTTGAAACCGTACGAGTTGCTGCAAATAGAAAACCATAAGTTTCACAGCTTCGAATTAAAGCTTTATTATTTTCTAAGCGAACTTTTCGTGCTCCGCTTAAGCGATAAGGTTGGTAAAGCGCATGTGGACCTTTCATAATTAACCTATATTTTTCTTGCATTTCTGCACTTAATTGACCTCCGGCAGCTTGCGCAGCATCAAACTTTGCTTGCAAAATATTTCTTAGAATTTCATTACATGGATTGGGCTCTGGATCTGTACTTCTATCTGCATGTGTATTTAAAATTTGATTATTTTCATCCCTCGTTACTTTTCCTTTAATGTGAACATTATTATCCATCCATGTTAAATCAAAATTATGTGGACCATAACTATCAATTGCTGCGTCAAACATGGGATTATTATCTACTTGAAGCAAATGGTATACTCCATATCGTTGCATCCAATTAGTGACAGTATTTCCAACTACATACACTCGTACATTTCCCCGGTAAAGTTGAATTCCTGAACGACCCACGTTATCAATTGTATTAGATAAAATATCTACATTTTCACAATACTCAAGACCAATACCATTTAGATACCCCGTATTTCGAATATTACATCTTTCAATTCTTAAAAAATTAATACCTCCGCATTCAATACCATTTTTACCAACATTTTTACCATCTAAATCAAGATCAGAAAAATGAATATTTCTTCCAGTAACATATGCACCATATCCAGGTGTAGAATTTTCTGCTAAATTAATCAGTGATGATGAAGATTCCATAACTGTTTTATGATCTAGATTGATAAAAAGTGAAACATTACCAATTCTTTGGATTTCTGACTCTGTTTCAGCAGTAATAAAAGTTAACTTCACAGATTTAATTGTTACGTTATTCAACATCTTTTCTTCTTCAGATAAGATTGCTTGTTCATCTGCAGAATATTTGATAGGTTCAAAACCAGCAGCTTGATTCGCGTCACCGGCGCCATAATTACCACTTCCAACCGCTCGACCAAAATGAAAAACTGCCTTAGGATGCTTTCTACTGACTGTTTCATCATCAGTTTGAATAATTAAGTTAGAAATAAGATTAATGGGTCCTGCAAAATAATAATCTTTTGCATCAAGTGCAATCACAAGAGTTTTTGAAGGATATTGAATTCTCGCATTTTTGAGTGTGTTATTCCAAATATTTACATTTTCAATTGCATGGGCTTCATTATAGAAACCATCAGCATTGAATTGCAGATTCATTTCTATTCTTTCAGTAATCATTTTCATACCTCGTTTTTTTAAATTCTCTTCTCAAAGGCCTTATATAAAAGAGTAACCTAAATATACGAGAAATTTCTTTTCCTAACAAATTTAGTATCTAATTTCTGATAACAACAAATATCAACCGCTAATCAAAAGTCGCCTACTTATCTACTACCGCAACAAACAAATCCGCATCTTGATTCATAAAAACTTTTTCACCATGATAAAAGGTTTGGATTGTTGTCGAATGAAATCCTGTCTCTAAAAATAACGCTTTGAGTTTTTCAAGATCAAATCCGTTATGCACTTTTGGATGGCTTACCTTTGGATTCTCCTCAAAATCAACAACAATCAGCCTTCCTCCAACGTTTAAAGCGTCATACAATCGTTTTAAAATCTTTTTTGTGTCAGGAATATGCAGCAGGACAAGTGACACGATAATGATGTCCGCTTGCAAATTTGCGGGGCTTTCCATAAAATCTGCCAAAAGCGATTGTGTATTCGATATTCCGGCAGCCGCTATTTTTTTATCTAAAACGGCCACCATGTTTGGTGAAGAATCTGCTAAAATTGTCTTATTTGCCAAACCTGCCAATTCTAAACCGACAAGACCCGTACCACTCCCGTAATCAAGCAATATTTTATCTTTCGAACCTGTTAATTCTTGTTTGATTCGCTCCGCAATAACACTTGCAAGCTGCTTTCGTTCTGCGGTATCGTAACGATCTGCCATCTTCTCAAAAACATTATCCGTCATTTTTCTATACACTCCTTCTATAAACAAACTCACATTTCCATCATAGCGCCTTCTTTGCACTTTTCCCCGTAAAACAAAAAACTGCAATCAAAGCGTTAAAACCTTGATTGCAGCTATTCATTATCAATTTTTATTCGCCTAAAGCGGCTTCTTCTTGGTTAATTAATGCAATAAGTCCACCAAGTGATAATAGCATAATCGGGATTAAGAACATCATTGACACTGACATTGTCCCGCCGACTGCCGCAGCAATCATCATTACGCCTCCCATGCGCGGTTTGTGAGAAACAACAAACGAACCAACCAGTCCAAGAACAGAAAGAATTAGTGTGCCAGCTGTTAGCAGATAAAAGAAGAACGATTCTTCTTCTAATGCTTGTGAAATACCAGGGATAGCAAGTATCATCAAACTGAAAGCGATGCCAAGCGCTGACCCCAAGAAGCCAAGTAATCCTTCTAATTTCATAAATAACTCTCCTTTTTTATGTGCTTTTCTTCTATGTTAACACCTTGTCGGAGAGAAAACAATAAAACGGTTGCATTTTTCACATAGATTGTTTCACGTGAAACTCATCTTTAATACCTTCTGCTGCGGCTTCGTCCAAAACAACCGTTAAACTTGGATGCATACGTAGAATAGATGAGGGATGATCATTCGTTACTGGATCAAACAATGCCTTTCTAATTGTCTCTGCTTTTTTTGGCCCCGATGCGAATAGAATAATTCTTTTACTTTGCATGACACTTTTTGGTCCCATTGTGACATAGAATTCTGGAGCCCTATCCGGATCTCCACCAACTTCTGCCGCAAGTGTTTCTGCCATTCCTGGGACAGCATCTCGGTGAACGCAAGTTGTTCCGTCTTCAAATTTGGTTGTACCCGGCAGATTTCCGCAATAATGTCCATCTTCTCCAATTCCTAGCAGAATAGCATCCAGACCGCCATCAGCAGCAATGCGTTCATCTTGATGCCGATAGTTAGTTTCATCCAAAACATGGATATTTTCTGAGCGGATTTCTGCGGGCATAAAATACAAGTCGTTTAAAGCGGACATGGTGACACCGAAACCAGTCGTTCCTTTTATTGGGATTTCATCAAAGTTATAGTAATGAACATTCTCAAAATAAGGCCTTCCTTTTACTGCATTTACCAAATATTGATACATTTTAACTGGTGTACTACCAGCTGTAATGGCTAAATTGACGCGGCTATTACGAAACATTTCGCCAAGCAACAAGTTAGCTACTGTACGGCTCATCAATTCGTAATCTCGTTCCACAATTATTTTCATTCTGAAGGTTCCTCCTGTTCGGTTGGGTTTTACTTAACATTTAAAGTTTTTTACTTCTGCCGTGACGGCTTCTTAGATTTTTAAATACCAGACTTTTACCTCTTCAAACTAGTAGGGATGGGAACGAATTTATGAAGCAACTCCTTCTAGATAACCAAGGTAATCAGCCGATCGCCCACTTTGACGGTTTGATCGTCCACTACGAGGATATCCAAGTATTTGTCTGAATTTGTTAGGATGACCGGGGTCGTCACATCATATCCTTCGGCTGTTATTTTTTCCAAATCAAATTCTACTAAAAGTTCGCCCGCTTCAACGCGTTCGCCTTGCTTTACATGGGTCGTGAAATATTTTCCTTCAAGTTGTACCGTGTTCAGCCCAATGTGTATCAACACTTCTGCGCCTTCATCTGTTTTAATTCCAATAGCATGACCCGTTGGAAATACTGTGGCCGCCACACCGCTCGCCGGCGCAAAAACTTTGCCGTTATGCGGTTTAATCGCTGTCCCTTTGCCAAGTGCCCCCGATGAAAAAGCTTCATCTGCCACTTCTGCTAGCGTGATCACTTCACCTTCTAGCGGACTTGTCAGGATTTCTCGTTCAATTAATGTTTCCGTTTCGCGGCCGCTCGCTTCGGTTTCTGCTTTCGCATTGGCAGGATCTTTAAACCCAAAAATAAATGTGAGAATGGCACCGATTGCGAAGGATACTGCGATTGCAATAATTACGATTAGAATTGTCGAACCAATTGGAGAACCTGGTTTGAAAAAGTTGGGGATTCCGAAGATTCCAAGTCCACCCATAATATATGATTTTACATTGGCGAAACCGATGATCGCTCCACCTACTGCACCACCGATACAGCTCATAATAAATGGTTTTTTAAGCGGTAAGGTAACTCCATAAATAGCCGGTTCTGTGACGCCGAAGATGCCTGAAATGAAGGCTGGAATGCTCAGTGATTTGAGTTTTTCGTTTTTCGATTTAATCATAACTGCTAGAACTGCACCAATTTGAGCAAAAGAGGCACCGAATGTCATCGCAAGAATAGGATCAAAATGCATTTGTGCCAAATTGTTCATGGCGATTGGGATGAGACCCCAATGAAGGCCAAAGATGACAAAGACTTGCCAGAAGCCGCCTAGTAAAAGACCCGCGACAATTGGACTCAAATTGTATAACCAAATCGTGGCCGCGCCAAGTAATTGTCCTGCCCATGTTGCCACGGGACCGATTACAAGAAAAGTCAACGGCACAACAATTAGAAGTATAAAAAAGGGGACTAAAAACGTCTTAACGACATCCGGAATAATTTGTTTCATCCATTTTTCAACTTTTGAACTGAACCATGTTGCAATCAAAATGGGGATAACGGAGGACGAATAGCTCATCAAAATCACTGGAATGCCAAGGAAGGTCACATGAATCGGCGAAGCAATCACTGTTCCTTCAAACAATGTGTAAAGTGGCTTTCCTGCCATGATGCCCGCAAGTGTCGGATAAACCATCGCGGCTCCAATTGCCATCCCAATAAAGATATTTGAACCGAATTTTTTGCTGGCCGTATAGCCAAGAAAAATTGGGAAGAAGTAAAATAAACTATCTCCAATTGCATAAAGTAGCTGATATGTACCAGATTTGTCGCTCAGCCAGCCGAATGCAAGGAACATTGCTGCAAAACCTTTGATCATCCCGGTTGCAGCTAAAACACCAAGAACAGGTGTAAATACGCCTGAAATAAAGTCAATGAAACGATTGAAAATGTTACCTTCCGATTTCGTTTCACCAGCACCTTCCGGATTAATTCCCGCTACTTCAACAAATGTACTGTAGACGTCAGGAACATTATTTCCGATTACAACTTGATATTGCCCGCCACTTTGAATAACTGAAACGACACCATCTAAAGCTTTAATTTTGTCAGTATTGGCAATTTTCTCATCTTTAAGTTTAAAGCGAAGCCGAGTAACACAGTGAAAAACGCTGTTGATGTTATCGACACCCCCGACATTTTCGAGGATATCCTTTGCTAATTGTTCGTATTTCTCCATTTTCCAAACCTTCCTTTCTTAAATTTGGGCAAAAGAAAAACCTAAACTCATTTGAGGAAATAAATTGTGCTTTTAAAAAAACACATTTTTCCTAACAAATCAGTTTAGGTTTTGCCCAAAAAATGGTAACAATCCTTTTTAATGTTTTTACTATATCACATTATTAAAACGCTTTCAATCTTTTTTTATATTTATTTGTTAGTATTATAATTTATCTCTTTTGTTCAAAAAACAAGCTGAGCATCAGCTTGTTTTTTGAACATCTTTTTACCAAGGTTGACTTGTTGGGCCAACTGTAAATTCATTTACGTTTACATCTTCTGGCTGATCGATCGCAAAGGCAACGATTTTTGCAATTCGTTCCGGTGTAATTCCATGCTGTTTATAAAGGGCTGTCATCCCTTCACGTGCTCCTTCATCGGTAATATGATCGAGCAGTTCGGTATTGATTGCTGCCGGATAAATCGTCGCTGTACGGATATTTGTTCCTTCAAGAGCTGATTCCATCCGTAACACTTCCATCAAATCGCGTACCGCCCATTTAGTAGCTCCATAAACAGCGCCATTTGGATAGGCTTTAAGACCTGCGACAGAAGAAGTCGCAATGACATGTCCGAATTTTTGTTCGATAAAGCTTGGTAAGACCGCAGCAAGTCCGTTTAGAACCCCTTTGATATTCACGTCCACCATATTGTTCCATTCATCCACTTTCAAAGCCGATAAAGGGGAGCTCGGCATGATTCCAGCATTTAAAAAAATGACATCAATTTTACCAAAGCTTTCTTTGGCTGTACGAATCAATTCTTCGTTATCTTTTGGATTAACAACATCCATTACTTGATAAACGGCCTCGCCGCCTTCATTTTTAATTGCTTCTGCGAGTTGTTTCAATTTGTCTTCACGCCGCGCACCGAGTACAACTTTTGCACCTTTTGAAGCCAATAATTTTGCTGTTTCAGCACCGATTCCAGAAGACGCACCCGTAATAATTACTACTTTATCTTTAATCGCCATTTTTTCATTTCTCCTTTAATTTTGATAGTTCCATCTTACACCTTAGAGCTAACTCGAAGGCAAGGAATTACTCTATAAAAAAACTACTTTTTTTACAACCATCATCCACATTTCACTAAAAAAGAGAGCCTGCAAAAGCAAGCTCTCTCCAAATTTTCTTTGTCGAAATTTATTTTAATTTAAATCTGCCCCATTTGATTCAATCACTTTTTTATACCAATCAAATGACTTTTTCTTTTTGCGTTCTAATGTGCCGTTTCCTTCATTGTCGCGATCCACGTAGATAAAACCATAACGTTTTTTCATTTCTCCTGTTCCGGCACTGATTAAATCAATACAGCCCCATGGAGTATATCCGATTAATTCCACACCATCTTCAATTCCTTGATGCATTGCACGAACGTGTTCCCGCAAATAATCAATCCGATAGTCATCATTAATCGACCCGTCTGCCTCAACTTTATCGACAGCACCAAGACCATTTTCTACGATGAAAAGCGGTTTTTGATAGCGATCATAAATGGCATTCATTGTAATTCTAAGACCGACCGGATCAATTTGCCAACCCCATTCGCTTGCTTTAAGATATGGGTTTTTTAGTGTAGCAAAAACGTTGCCATCTGTTTTTTGATTCACTTCCGGATCAGCGCTTGTAAGTTTTGAAGAATAGTAACTAAACGCCACATAATCTACCGTATAATCGCGCAAAGTT
Source organism: Listeria floridensis FSL S10-1187 (assembly GCF_000525875.1). Taxonomy (GTDB): domain Bacteria; phylum Bacillota; class Bacilli; order Lactobacillales; family Listeriaceae; genus Listeria; species Listeria floridensis. The sequence continues at coordinate 86,087 of NZ_AODF01000020.1, forward strand.
TCAAGATCCCCGTCAGCAATTTCCAGCTGAATGTTTTTTTCCTTAAAGAGCCGCTTGCTGTAACTTGGATAGTATCCGCGAGCTTGCACGTCCACAAAGAAATACCCTTCCCGGTCCGCTTCCATCGCCGCAAAGACATCATCCGGATTTGGTGTATTGGGATAGGTTGCTCCTGCCGCTAACATACAGCCAACTTGATTTTCTGGATTGATATCGTGAGCGAGCTTGGTTGCACGGGCTGAGGCAACAAGTTGATGATGAATCGCTTGGTATTTTAATTGTTCTGGGTTTTCAGCATCTGAGATATCCATGCCGCCGCCGAACATTGGCACATGCAAAATCATATTGATTTCGTTGAATGTCATCCAATATTTTACTTGATCTTTGTAGCGTTTGAAGATCGTTTCACAGAAATTTAAGTAGAAATCAATTGTTTTGCGGCTTGCCCAGCCATTATAGTCTCTCATCAAGCCAACTGGGGTATCAAAGTGGTTAATTGTAACGACGGGCTCGATGCCGTATTTTTTGCATTCTGCGAAGACTTGATCGTAAAATTCGAGTCCTTTTTCATTGGGATTGGTTTCGTCACCATTTGGAAAAATCCGCGGCCAGCTGATGGATAAGCGGAAACATTTGAAGCCCATTTCGGCAAACAGCTTGATATCTTCCTTATAGCGATGATAGAAGTCAATTGAATCGTGGCTTGGATAGAAATTGTAGTTTGTTTCCAATGCTTTCTTAGGATTCATTAGTGCTTCAAAGCGTCCATGTTCAACAGATGGAAGTAAATCTACGAGTGAAAGCCCTTTTCCATCTTCCAAGTAAGCGCCTTCACATTGATTCGCAGCAACTGCTCCTCCCCATAAGAATCCTTCTGGGAACTTTAAGTCTTGATTTGTCATTTTTTTGCTCCTCTCTAAATCGTTTCGCAAGTTTACTATAAACCATGTAATGCATTACAGAGCAAGCGTTATTTTTCAAAAAAAAAAGACGCCCTTCAAAAAAACTTGAAGAGACGTCTATTTTGGTTATAGCAAGTGGTTCATGTGGCCGATTTCCATGACCCAATATGAACCGATTACGACGACGATCGCAATGAACGCCGCAAATAAAATGTTGCCGACTTGTGTTCTGCCGTCGCGACCTTCTGTCATATGCATGAACATCAACAGCTGAAGGGCTGCTTGTACGAATGCAAAGATGAAGATTACGACGAGTTTTACACCATAATCAAGTGAAGAATACAGTGCTACCCAAACGGCTAACAAGGTTAAAATAATTGATAATGCAAAACCGATGATATGCTTCCACGGAATGCCCGCTTCTGCATGAGCGCTATTTGTATGTTTATTTTCCGCCATTTAGCTCACCATCCCTAACAGGTAGACACCCGTGAAGATGAAAATCCAAACAACATCTAGGAAATGCCAGTAAAGGCTTGAAATGAAGACTTTAGATGCTGCACGTGGCGTCAAACCGCGCATTTTAATTTGAATCAGAATAAAGATAATCCAGAACAACCCGATTGTTACGTGGGCTCCGTGCGTTCCAAGAAGAACAAAGAACGAAGACCAGTAAGAGCCGACTTGCATGGTTACGCCTTCCATAATGTAGTGCGCAAACTCATAGATTTCAAAACCGACGAATCCTGCACCTAGTAGAAGCGTAATGATGGAATAAACCATCATCATTTTAATGTTTCCTTGACGCATTGCCCCGATTGAGAGACCACAAGTAAAACTACTTGTTAAAAGTAGGAATGTCATGATTAATACAAGGTGAAGTTCGAACATTTCCGATGGCGGATGTCCGGCATTTGAACCTGCTTTCATCATTACAAAATAAGTGGCAAATAGTGTTGAAAACAGTGCGATTTCGGCGCCGAGGAAAATCCAGAAACCAAGGATGTTCATTCTACCTTGTTCGGATTGATACTCAAGCGGAAGGTTCGAATTTGCTTTTACAGATTCCATGGGTTACCCTCCTTTACGCCCGTTTCGCGTTCGCGAGCAGCGTGTTCTTCTGTTGCTTTAATTTCTTCAACCGGAATGTAGTAACCGTCGTCTTTTTGGAACGAACGGTAAATCATACATCCAAGGACACCAAGTCCGCCAAGGATACCTAACCAGTACCAGTAGAAGACGAGTCCAAATGAACCGATGAAGAAGAATACGCCCATCACAAATCCGAGCATGGTGTCATTCGGCATGTGAATTGGTTTGTAATCCTTATTATCAAGATACGATTTGCCTTGTTGTTTAAGTTTCCAGAAATCGTCGATATCGTTCCATTCTGGTAAAATGGCAAAGTTATATTTAGGAGAAATCGCAGAGCTTGTAGCCCATTCAAGCGTACGTCCAGCGCCGCCCCAAGAATCTCCGGTAACTTCCCGTTTCGAATGTTTGAAACTGTAAATGATGTTCCAGCAAAGAATTAGGAAAGCAATACCCATCAAGAACCCGCCAATTGTCGAAATAAAGTTGAGTGTTGTCCAGCCGTCGCCTTGAACATATGTGTAAATACGACGAGGCATACCGTCTAGTCCTAAGAAATATTGCGGGAAGAAACATACGTTAAATCCAATTACAAATACCCAGAAGAACCATTTTCCGATTTTTTCATTCAACTTATAGCCGAACATCTTCGGATACCAGTAAATTAAGCCTGCGAAACAAGCGAATACGGTTCCGGCGATCAGCGTATAGTGGAAGTGAGAAACTAGGAAATACGTATTATGGTATTGATAGTCAGCTGCTGCCATCGCAAGCATTACCCCTGTCACCCCGCCGATAACGAAGTTTGGGATGAAGGCGAGCGACCAAAGCATTGGCGTATCAAACCTGATCTGACCTTTATACATCGTAAAGAGCCAGTTGAATATCTTGATCCCGGTCGGTATCGCAATCATCATTGTCGTGATCGAGAAGAATGAGTTTACAAGTGCTCCAGAGCCCATTGTGAAGAAGTGATGGACCCAAACGATGAAACTCAAGATGGAAATAACGACGATTGCCGCAACCATTGCCGGATAACCGAACAGTTTCTTCTTGGAGAAGGTTGAGATGATCTCCGAGAATATACCGAAGGCCGGCAAGATAACAATATATACTTCCGGATGCCCCCATATCCAAAACAGATTGGCCCACATCATCGGAAGTCCGCCATTGGCAAGCGTAAAGAATGCTGTGCCGAATAGGCGGTCAAATGTCATCAGCGCAAGCGCCACAGTAAGTACTGGGAACGCGAAGATGATGATTAAGCTCGTGATTAAGACTGTCCAAGTAAACATTGGCATCTTCATCAGCGTCATACCCTTTGCACGCATTTTCATGATCGTAACAAAGAAGTTGATACCGGACATTAAGGAACCTATCCCGGATATCTGGACGCCGAGCAAGTAGAAATTAATTCCGTAACCTGGACTAAATTCTTCGGCAAGTGGTGCATAGTTTGTCCAACCAGCAGCCGGAGAACCCCCGATTACAAAGGACAAGTTGAAGAGCATAGCTCCCATGAAGAATGTCCAAAAACTAAGGTTATTTAGAAACGGGAAGGCTACGTCGCGCGCGCCGATTTGAAGCGGAACGGCGATATTCATCAACCCGAAGACAAACGGCATCGCCATGAACATGATCATAACGGTTCCGTGAGTCGTAAAGACTTCATTGTAGTGCTCTGAAGATAAGAATTGCATATTTGGAAGAGCAAGCTGTGTCCGCATCATCAGGGCATCGACGCCGCCGCGGAAGAACATTAAAACAGCAGAAATCAAATACATGATTCCGATACGTTTATGGTCAACCGATGCAAACCATTCTTTAAAGAGCCACTTCCATTTTTTTGTGTAAGTTAGCAACACGACAATCCCAATACTGACGAGTGCAATCGATACTTGTGCACCTAATATCAGAGGGTCGCCGGTGACGATAAATTCATTCCATTTCATCTTTTTAGAATCCCCCTTTAATTGCCCGCGTCATCGGATGCTTTTTTATTAAACTCGTTCGTCTGGATGTCGTCTTCCATTTTTTTCATTTCTTTATCATAGTGTTTATCCGCTTCATACTTTTCACCGTTTTTAATGATCATCGGTTCCATATTATGCCGCTCAAATTGCGGATTGGTTACCGTGACTGGACGAGCAGGTTTCAGCGGTTTGTCCGAAATCGTTACTTTCTCATTCGGATTGTGTGGATTTGTCAGCTTAAAGCCGTAACGTTCATATGCATAAAAGACATATTCTGGGTCTGCTGCAACATCAACAAACGCCAAATGCGTGCCTGAAAAGCTCTTTTCTTTTGAGCCTTCTGGAATAAGCAAACGGTCGTAAATATCTTGTGTGATTTCTGGTGATTCAGCTTTTGTTTTCTTCGCCCAGGCTTTATAGTCGCTTTCTGATTGAGCGATTACGTTAAAGCGTTGTTCATGGAACCCTTCACCGTTAAAGTTCGCATTGCGTCCTTTATAAGTTCCCTCTTCGTCTGCTTGCAGATAAAGATTCATCGTCATCCCAGTCATCGCATATTTTTGACCGCCTAGTTGAGGCACCCAAAAACTGGTCATTGTGTCGACAGAAGTCAACTTGAATAGAACTGGTCGATCAGTCGGAATATGTACATAGTTAACAGTTTCAATGCTTTCATTTGGATAACTGAATATCCATTTCCAGTCCACACTTGTCGCATAAATGACGACAGGATCTTTGTGCGAAGTTACTTCTGGAGCTTTTTCACCCGCATAAATCGTTTTTACCGTTGGAATGGCAAGCGCAATAACGATAATAACAGGAATAAGCGTCCAGAAAAATTCCAACTTGCGACTTCCGTGCATGTCTGGTTCATAATTTTTCGGATTTTTACGTTCACGATATTTGAAAAGAATAATCGTGAGAAGTACAAAAATTGTCAAAACGATTAGCAACATGAAAATAATCGAGTAAATAATCAAGTCGCTTTGGTCTTTTGCAACCGGTCCCTTTGGATCTAGTACCGTCAAATCACCACAACCGCTCAAGATACCTACAAAGGCAACTGATACGGTAAGGAGTAATGATTTCAGTATCTTTGACACCCTAATCCCCTCTTTTCCTTTTGAAGTATACAATGTGCATTTTTGCGCAAAAAATATTATTCCTAAGCTGTTTTCTACTCCCTCTAAGTATGTATTCGATTGTTTTCACAAACTTTTCAAGTCATAAAAAACACTATGTGCATATTCGTTTTTTATTATAGCGTATATTTACCAATTATTCAAAGGCTTAACATATTAATTAATTCACAAACTAAAAAAAGACTCCTTGCATCAATGTGTGCAAACGAGTCTCAAATAATATTATTTTTTTACGATTACTTGTCCAATCGCAAAGGGCAGTGGAAGTATACCTTTCGCCTGCCAAGCTTTCTTTACACTTTCAGCCGCCGTTTCATTTGGGAGAAATGCAATACCGCAGTCGCCCCCGCCAGAACCTGAGGACTTTCCAGCACCGGAAAGCTCTTCTGCCGTTTCAGCGAGTCCCGCCAAAAGCTCAGTTTCAATTTGCACCCCTGCATTTTGACCGAGTTCTTGAAGCAATGCTCGATTTTCCTTTACTGCTTCAAAAATGAGTGTATGATTTTGTGTTTTAAGACCTTGCAGTAGTTTTTGAACAGCAACCGTTGAACCATTTAAAAAGTGCGTATATGCATCTGGATTCTTTTGTTTAAAAATTTGTATGTCAGATACAAGTTGCCCTGTGCTAACAGGATTTCCTGTCCATCCAATCAAAAACGGTAAATCTGGTTCAGAAATTCGTTCAATCTTAAGTTGCGGCCAAGGATTTGCAATAAACCAAGCAAGTGATTTGTAGGGGAGATGATATTTAATCCATTCTTGATCAAAAGTTGTATAGGCAATTAAACCTCCGTACATGCAACAAGCAATATCGCCACAAGAACCGTTTCCTTGAACGACTAAATGTGATAATGCTGCTAGTTTAAATTTCGTTAAAAGATCTGTTTCTGGTGCAAACTTTGCCATGAGAGCTGTAATCACCGCAGTTGTCGCTGCTGCACTTGAACCTAATCCATATTTTGCACCGGAATCATCGATCAATTCTGTTTCTATCGTCATTTTAATTGGAGTGAGTGGAATATTTCGTGCTTTAAAATAAGCTGTTGCTGTGTTAATAGCTTCAGCTGTGAAAGCCCAATGTTCACCCTCAGGGTTAAGCTCACCACCAAGCGGCCAAGTAACCTTTTCTTTATAATGAGGAATTTTCAGTTCATTTTTCGAGGAATCTTCTAACTTCAGTGTAATATAGCGATCGACAGCGGTTAAAATAGCCGTATGCCCTGATTCAACAACCGCATATTCACCAGCAATATAGAGTTTACCCGGAATTTTGACTTCTACCTTCATCATCTTTCAATCACCTTTGCCCCTTCGCCTGCATGACAGATAAAAACACTTTCAACGATTGCTTTCAATTTTTCTGCTACTTTTGTTTCATCTCGACGTAAACAAACCACTTTGACATTTGGTCCAGCATCCATTGTAAAATAAGCTTCAACTCCAGCTTCACGTAATTCTCGCACAGCATCCATAACTGCAAGAGAATCTTGATCAAAATACGTGAAAGGCGGCTTTGCACTGAGCGTTGTTGCATGCATCGTCATCGCATTATGTTCCAAAATTTCGCCGACTTTCGTAAAATCTTCAGCAAGAAAAGCGCGCTTAATACTTATTAAATCCGCTGCGGCTGCTATTGTCCACTCTTTGAAAAATGGAGAGGTCAAAACCGTTTGACGCATTCCACTTCGACTAGAAATTTTTTTTTGGCTTGTCGGACACTACAGCCACTACAACAGCCAATTCCTTTGTAAGTGTGGATTCAAACGGAACCGCATAGGAATCGAGACCGTCATGCCGCTCTCCCATTTGCCAAATTGCTAAATCACCATAGATCGAACGGCTTGCAGAACCCGATCCACGCCTAGCAAGTCTTGATAAGTCAGATTTTGAATCTTCTCTTCCGAGCGCTGTAGAAGCTGCAACAGAAAGCGCCGCAAAAGCCGACGCAGATGAAGCAAGACCTGCTGCAGTCGGAACATGATTTTCTGAATGAACAACTGCACGCAAACCGATCTTAAATTCTTTCCTAAGCACTTCAAGAAATCGACTTACTTTTTGGTCTTCTCGCAGTTCACCATTTAAAACGAAAAAATCTTCTTTAACCTCGTTTGTCCACTCTACCGTTGTTTCCGTATAAAACTGATCAAGTGTAATTGATAAACTGCTGTTTGAAGGCAAAATCAATTGTTCATCACGTTTCCCCCAATATTTAATGAGCGCTATATTGGTGTGAGCCATCGCTGTTGCTTTCATGATTACCTTCTCCAATCGTAAATATCCATTCTTTATGCGACCCAGCTTTTTGTAGAGCCTTTTTGACAAACTGTGCTTGTTCCTTATTTTTAACGAGAGCAACCATACATCCGCCACGACCGCCACCAGTTAATTTTGCTCCGTATGCTCCACTCTGTAGAGCAGTTTGAATTAATTTTTCTAAACTCGAATCACTAACCGTCAACTCTTCTAAAATAGATTGAGCTTCATTCATTGCTTGACCGATTCGATTTAAATTCGCATCATTTTCAAGCTGATTTCTTATTTCCCGGGAAATAAGCCCAAGCTCTTCAATCATTGGTACAAATTTAGCTGGCTGTTCCTTTAAAAGCCGTCCAACATCTGTGACCGCAGAACGAGTTTCACTTGGAATTCCTGTATCTGCAACGACCAAAAAAAATTTTTTTCTGAAAGTGAAGTGTTTCAAGCGCTTTGTTTTTTTTGTAAACCTTAAACTGGACATTGACC